>JAUNBG010000026.1 GCA_030527205.1 Planctomycetia bacterium | reverse complement strand
GAAGCCAAAACAGAAGAAGCGAAAGCCGAAGAACCCAAAGAGCCGGAAGTTCCCAAGAAAAATTATGACGAAGAACGTCAAAAGCTTATTAAACAAGGATTGCAGTTTTTAGCAACTCATGAAGTTGGGCATACGCTCGGGCTTCGTCACAATTTTAAATTGAGTTCTCTTTATTCATTGGATGAGTTAAATGATCCGGTTAAAACGGCTGAATATGGTTATGCCGGTTCGATAATGGAATATCTTCCCGTCAATATTATGCCCAAAGGAATGCCGCAGGGCGATTATTCGCCAACCAAACTCGGTCAATATGATTATTGGGTTATTGAATATGGTTATAAACCGTTTGGAAAAGGAACGGATGGCGAACTTGAAGATTTGAAAAAAATCGCGGAACAACAAACCAGACCGGAACTGAATTACGCAACGGACGAAGATTGTTATGGAATGTCCGCCGACCCGTTGGTCAACGTTTTTGATCTCGGCAAAAGTCCGCTCGAATATGCAAAACTGCGAGCGAGACTTGTCAAGGAAATTTTGCCCGGTTTGAATGATCGCATTATTAAAGAAGGCGAAAGTTATAGCAAAATGCGAGCCCGATTCGCCGCCCTTCTTTCCTGGCATGGAAGCGGAATGACGTTTGCCGCTCGATATATCGGCGGAATTCATGTCAATCGAGATTTTAAAGGCGACCCGAACAGCCGTCCGCCCTTTGAAGTTGTCGCTGCTCAAGACCAACGAGACGCATTGGCATTCCTGAACGAAGAAGTTTTTGGCGTTGACAGCTATAATATTCCAGCCAATATTTATAATTATTTGGCTCCGAATCGTTGGCGTCATTGGGGATCCAAAGTCTCGAGTCGATATGATCTCGATATTCATGGTTCCGTTTTGAGTTGGCAAACAGCGATCTTAGGGCGACTTTTCTCGTCGGCAACGTTGAGTCGCCTTGCCGATTCTCAACTCAGAGTCGGCCCCGATCAAGACGTTTTTACAAGCGCTGAACTGGTTGAATCCTTAACGACAGCCATTTTCAAAGAACTTGAATCGCTCAAAGAAGGAAAGTTCTCCATTCAAAATCAGGCGATTCGTTCGGTTCGACGCAATCTCCAGCGAATTTATTATGAAATGTTGGCCGATGCCGCATTAAATTCGACCAGCTCAACTGCCGGAGAAGCCGATTTTTATGCCTTGGCCCGACTTCAATTAAGCCGAATTCGAACAAACATTCAAGCCGTTCTCTCTGGAAATGCGGAACTTGATCCTTATACAAAGGCTCATTTAAGCGAATTGGAAACACGAATAACGCAAACGCTCGACGCCTCAATAACGCGTTCTTTGTAATGGTCAAATGTCGATTGATCTTTTGTCAACCTTTTTTTGAATAACAATTGATCATTCAAAGCAAAGCCGATATTTTTTAGGAAATATCGGCTTATATTGTTTTTTCTTGTTAGATTTTATTCCTCACAGAAACGTCTTGACGCGAAAATCTTCCGAAACGTTTGGCCAACTGTTTGTCGCTCAATAATCATTCTTTATTGCGAGGAGAATCCCCTCAACGATCTGGAATTGCAATTGCTTTGAGTATATAATAATCAGTTGTTCGCAAATTTCTTCATTTGGATAAATTCCTTTTTAATATTCTTAGGAGATATCAATGTCTTTTCAAAATCGAAAAAGATCGCCAAATCGATTGAACCATTTTTTGCTGTTGATTTTAGCTTTTTTAAGCGGTTGCTGGGAAAACAATATCGTTTTTTCCCAATATTTAAAAGATATTCCGAATACGATTTTTCTGGAAGCTGAAAGCTTTCTTGATCGGGGCGGTTGGACGCTCGATAATCAATATATGGATCAAATGGGATCGCCTGTTTTATTGGCGCATGGCTGGGGAACCCCGGTTGAACCGGCTTCGACAAAAGTCTTTTTTCCCAAAGAGGGCGAATATCGAGTTTTCGTTCGAACTCGAAACTGGGTTTCGCCTTGGACAACGGAATATGCGCCCGGCCAATTCCAATTAACTGTTGACAATCAAAAAATCGAAACAATTTTCGGAACGGAATCTGCCGATTGGGCTTGGCAACAAGGCAACAATATCGTTATCGATAAATCTTTATTGAATCGAGAAATAACGATTGAAATTAACGATTTAACCGGGTTTGACGGTCGCGTTGATGCCATTTGTTTGACGGCGCAAAACGATTTTGTTCCGCCTAACGATCTTCAATCGCTGGCTCCGCTCCGCCGACAATCTCAAAATTTGCCGCAAGAGATTCCGGACGCTCGAAGCGAACCGTTTGATCTCGTTGTTGTCGGCGGCGGACTTGCAGGAATTTGTTCGGCCATTTCTGCCGCAAGGCTCGGTTTAGACGTCGCTCTGATTCAAAATCGTCCCGTTTTGGGCGGAAACGGCAGCGCGGAAGTTCGCGTTCATCTTAACGGCAATATTAATAAAGAACCTTATCCGAATCTTGGCAATTTGACTTATTTAATGGGGCCGCATGCCGGCGGAAACGCGCGAGAAGCCGCTCATTACAAAGATCAGGAACGACTTGAGTTGGTTCAGGCGGAAAAATCGTTGACTCTTTTTCTCAATACGCAAGTCAATCGGGCAGACGTTGAAAAGAAAGGCGATCAACAGTTAATAACGGCGATTTATGGCCAAAATATTGAAACAGGCAAAATAACAAGATTCAAAGGTCATTTATTTGCCGATTGTTCAGGCGACGGTTCTCTCGGTTTTCTTGCCGGAGCCGATTGGCGAATGGGACGCGAATCGAAATCGGAAACGAATGAAGCTCATGCTCCGGAAATGGCCGACAAAATGACTATGGGCGCTTCCATTCAATGGAATACAGTCGAAGAAGCAGAACCGTCAACATTTCCCGTTCTTCCCTGGGCAATACAATTCAATGAAGAAACAATCCGTCCAATGATTCATGGCGATTGGGATTGGGAAACCGGAATGAATCTGGATCAAATCAACGATATTGAACGAATTCGCGACAACGGCCTTCGCGCGGCTTACGGACATTGGTCTTATATGAAAAATCAGATGAAAGGCGAATGGGCAGATCGCGTCAAAAATCGAAAATTGGCCTGGGTTTCGTTTCTCGCCGGAAAACGGGAATCCCGACGTCTTTTGGGCGACGTTATTCTTAAAGAAGAGGATTTGGTCGATCGAACGGAATGGGATGACGCTTCCGTAACGACAACTTGGCATATCGATCTTCATTATCCGGAAGAATCCAACTCAAAGTTCTTCCCGAACGAAGAATTTCGATCGATTGCCCGATATGTCAATATTTATCCCTATGCGATTCCTTATCGCTGCTTTTATTCTCGAAACGTCAATAATCTTTTTATGGCTGGCCGGAATATCAGCGTTACGCATATCGCTCTCGGTTCCATTCGCGTTATGAGAACCGGCGGAATGATGGGCGAAGTTGTCGGAATGGCCGCTTCCCTTTGCCGAAAAAATCAATGTCTTCCTCGCGACGTTTATCATCAATATTTAGATGAGTTGAAAGAGTTAATGCGAAAAGGAGTTGCAGAGCCAACAAGGGCAAGCTTGTTGCAATCCCGGCCTGATTGGTTGAATGATTCCGGCGAAAATCTTGCCTTAAAAGCTCAAGTCGCCGTTTCAAGTTTATATCCTGAGGTTGATTATCCGGCGAAATTCATCAATGACGGAAAATATGATTTGAACGATAATGCCTGCCGTTGGGTCAGCAGTTCAGAACATTCTTCGCATTGGGTTCAATTGACGTTTGATCATCCAACGGAGATCAACGCTTTTCAAGTCATTTCCGGACAGGCGTTCGCCCAAACGCCAATTCAGGATTTTGTTTTGCAATACGAAAAAGAGGGAAAATTCGTTGATATTCCCGAAACGATCGTTCAAAATAATGAATCGCCAACGATCGCTCTTCGCTTTCCTGCTGTTCGCGCCAAGACATTTCGGTTATTCATAACAAAAACGCCCGGCAATTTGGCAAGAGTTTGGGAACTCGAATTTTATGCCGTTAAATAAGTTCTTCGATTATCAATAAAAATCTTCCCAATTTCTCTCTTTGAGAAAATGGGGGATTTTTCTCTAAATTTTGAAATGAAGGAAAGTTCTAAAAATTTCAAAATTTGACAAGACTCAACCTATTCAAAATAAACAGAAATCGGCTTGATTTCAAAATGATCCGCCGTTATATATTGATGAACAGACAATCTTAAAAGCGGAGCGACGCAACAGTCCGGAAATATTTCCCGACGATTATGAAACGCTTCGACTGAATCGTTATAATAATTTCGAGCTAATGCAATTCGTTCTTCGGAATAAATGAGATTCTGCTGGAGATTGATAAACAGTTCGTTCGATTTCAATTCCGAGCGAGTTCTGATCGGCGGTTTTCCGTTAACAATTACGGTTTCCGTATCGGTCCGGCTCCAATGTTCTTCAACGGTCGCATGATAATAAACGGAAGGCAAATCCGCCAAAAAACTAACAGGTCAACGACTCTCCCTGTTCGGCTTCCGCCGCTCCCTTCAATTCGACAAATCCAATAAAAACGCCTAAGGTTTTCGAAGTCGGCGTATCGAAAATAAGACGTTTGCGCTTGAGGACACAGAACCCCTGGAAAGTCAATATCAATATCAACAACCCCCAAACTATTGATAAAACAATAAGCATTTCAAAAAGTCAAAAACTTTCCCTTTTCATTTTGTCATTAATCATGAAAACTTGTCAATCAACAAACGTCTTGCTCTCGATCAATTTTCAAGCGGAAGAAGCGTTATGCGACGAAAAAAGATTTCGGCTCCTTCCGATTGAATCTGTATTTGCCCGGCGGAAGGCTTCGCATTAAAACATTGATTAACAAGGATGTCGTTGACATAAATATCAATTTTGTCGTTTTGAGCAATTAATTCGATCTTGTTCCAATCGCCATGCGGACGATCCAAATCATTTCGACCTCGAAAATCTTTGATGTCTTTCCAATCCGGATCGCGTCCGAACCAGTTAATGCGACCGGCATTGATTGTCTGCGGTTGACCGTCTTTCTGCCAAACAAAGCAACCTTCAACTTTTTCCGGCGCCGCATTGGCTGAAATGGAATAATCGTCGCTTTGATTACCGACGACAATGAAATCGCCCAAGCCCCCTTCAATAATATTGCATTCAATGGAATATTTCCAACTTCCGCCAAAAGCGCCGTCTTTTCCAACAGAATGAATCAGCAAACCGGAATCGCGAGCCTTAAGTTCCCGTCCCAAACAAGTCTTTTCGCCCCATTTGAATTCAAGAATAATCCGATAATTCTCAAAAGCGTTGTTTGTCGTTATGCAGCCGAACTCTTCTCCTGAAACGCGAATCAACCCGTCTTGAACAGAAAAAACGCCATTCGGATCTTCGCCAGGCTGACGGCCTTTAAGAAACGGATACCAGCCGCTCAAATCCTGACCATTGAATAATTCCAGCGTTTCAGTAACGGTCTGCGGTTCCTGATCCGTTTGGTCTTGCGCCAAAATTGTTTCGTTCAATAATATTCCCAACAAAAAAAAGAATAACAAGTCCAAAAATCGTTTTATCATAACGATTCCCTTTCTGTAACATAAAACAAAAAAAAACAACCAGTCAAACGGGACAATTCGCCCCGTTTTGAAAACTGGCGTTCTCCAAAAGAAACGTCAATCGGTTTTAACGCGCCAACGCAAATATTCATCCATAAACGGTTGAATATTTCCGCCGAGAACGTCATGAAAATTTCCGTTTGCAAAACCTGTTCGCGAATCCTTGACCCGCTGCTCTGGATGAAGAAAATAGTTGCGTATTTGAGAACCAAAACCGACCTTCGCCATATTTTTATATTTTTCGGCCATTTTTTGTTCTCGCTTTTCTTCTTCTCGTTGAAGAATTCGAGCTCTCAACATTTTTAACGCCATTGCTCGATTTTTATGTTGACTTCGTTCGTTCTGACATTGAACAACTGTATTGGTCGGAATATGAGTTAAACGAATGGCGCTCGATGTTTTATTGACATGCTGCCCGCCTGCGCCGCTCGCGCGAAAAACGTCCTCTCGAATATCCTCATCTCGAAGCTCAACATTAATCGAATCATCAATTTCAGGCGAAACGTCAACGGCAGCAAAACTGGTTTGTCGTTTATGCTCGGCGTTGTAAGGACTGATTCGAACCAAACGATGAATGCCAATTTCGCCCTTCAAATACCCATAAGCCATTGGTCCTTTAACAAGAATGCTGGCGCTGTTGATTCCGGCTTCCTCATTATCCTGACGATCCAGAATTTCAACGGAAAAATCCTGACTTTGCGCCCAATTGATATACATACGAAGCAACATTTCCGCCCAATCATTGGCGTCAGTTCCGCCGTCTCGAGCGTTAATCGTTACAATGGCGTTATTGGTATCGAATGGCCCATTTAACAATGCCGAAATTTGAAGATTTTCCAGCGTTTTTTCAACTTCTTGCAATTTCGATGGGATTTCCGATGCCATTTCCGCATCTTCGTCCCCCAATTCAATTAAAATGGCGAGATCATCAAGTTCCGCAAGAATTTCGTCCATCGGTTTGATTAACGATTTAAGCGCTTTCAATCGTCCAACGACATTTTGCGACTTTTCCGGATCATCCCAGAATCCTGCTGCGGTCATCTCCTTTTCTATTGACGAAATATCTGATTTTTTGCTGTCATAGTCAAAGAGAGTCCTTTAACTGGACAAGGGCTTCGCGAATCTGTTCCGCTCGATCAATCCATTCTCGTTCAATCGGCATAAAGCATTAATCTCCTTTTGAGATAAAAAAGTTGAAATAAATTACGAATAACTTATTTGCTACAAAAATTCACAGGCCGCAACGAAATTTATTCGTCATCAGAAAAGCAAACGCTGTTGAAAATCAATTTTATTCAAGGAGTTATTTCAACCGAACGATTATTTTCAATGCCATTGGATTCCTCTATATTTTTATCCGACAAATAGGAATGAAAAAAATCAGTTGAATAGACCTCAAAATCGGTTGTCGACAATTCATTATTTTTCAAACGAAAAATCAAAACCTCAACTTGATCTAACTTTTCAGCAAGCGAAAGACTCTTTTCGGGTTCGAGAACATTCATAGCCGAAGCCAACGCGTCAGCCGTTATCGCATTCGGAGCAATGACAGAAATAACGGAATGACCAGTCAAAGGTTCTCCGGAACGAGGGTCAATGATATGCGAATATCGAACCGAGTCGATTTCAAAGAACTGAAATGTATCGCCAGAAGTTGCGACAGCGGCATTTTTCAGCGAAATATAAAAAGCAGGTTTTGCGTCGTCGTCCAGAGAAGCGATTCCAATCGTCCAACCTTCTTTATCCGGAGGCGAATTCCCGACGCGAACATCGCCGCCCGCATCGACTAAAACGCTGTTGATTCCCAAATCTTCGAGAACTTTTAACGCTTCGTCCAAAGCAAAACCTTTCGCGATTCCTCCCAAATCAAACCGAACTCCTTTTTTCAATATTCGAACCTGATTATCAGAAATCGTCCAGTTATTATTTCCGACCAATTCTTTTGCTCGCTCAAGATTCGCCGAAGGAGGCAACGTTTTAAACATTCGACTTCTTCGCCAGAGTTTGACAACAGGGCTAACCGTAATATCAAACGCTCCCTCCGACAATTCATTAAAAGCTCGAGAAGCCGTTAAAACTGTTTGAAGTTCCGGGCTAACGAAAATCGCCCGATTTTCGCTGTCGCTTTTTCGACATAATTGAACAATTTCGCTTTCCGGATCATAATCGCTCATGATCGCATTAAGCTCATCAAAACGACGATAAACCGCATCGGCCCCTTGTTGCGCCAACGCTTCATTTTCTGCAAATAAAACAATCCGAACCGGAACGCCCATTTTAGATTCAAGGAACTCAAAACGATTGCATTCAGGTTCGTTCGCGGCAACAAAAGAAGAAAAAAGGAAGAAGAACAGGATAAACAAATTAAACCTCATCGGTTTAAGCCATTTCTTTCAAACCCTTAAGAGCTTTGACCTTGATTTTGTTATGAGCTGGTTTGGCAGGCCGATCCATTAATTCGCCCGGTTTGAAAGGATTGCGAATTCCTTTTTTCGCTGGTTGAGCTTCAACGCGCTTCTTCTCTATTTTGAAAAGCCCTGGCAATGTAAAACTTCCAGCGCCTTCTTCGGAAAGGCTTTCTTCAATAACGACAGCAAGAGCATCCAACGCTTTGGCTGCATCTTTTTTGGTCATTTCTGCCTTTTCTGCAATTCCTGCAATGATTTGCGTTTTCGTTAACGGTTTAACTTCAACTTTTTTAGCGCAACCGCAACATTTTTTTTCTTTGGCCATTTTTCGTTCCTTTAAATTACGAGTTTGTAAAAATACAGTTTGGGGAAATTAATAACTGTCTTCAAAATAAAACAGATTTCTTTAATAAAAATTGAAAAACATAATTTACCCAATATATCCTTTGACAGATAATGTTTAATTATGCGTATAAACAAGGGAAATTGTCAATAGTTTTTTTGCAATTTCCCGCAAAATAAAGCGTTTTTTTTGAAAAAAATGAAAAAAGTGAATAAAAGTCATCTCTTTTCGACCCAATTAAAGTCATACTCAGGCAAATCAGCGAACAATTGACGACAAAAGGGGAAAATTCGCCCTCGCTTGACGGACTTGCAAATCAAATGAGTTGGAACTTGCAACAGATTTTAAAATATAGACGTTTTCGAACAAATTTTTAAATTTCAACGTTTGATTGGGAATTCATTTCTTTCGTTTTGAACGGAAAACAAAGTTCAAACGGATTAAAATTCGCAAGAGCCGGGAGTTCTTGGAAACGGAATAACGTCCCGAATATTTGCAATTCCGGTTACAAATTGAATTACGCGTTCAAAACCGAGCCCAAACCCGCTATGCGGAACGGTTCCGTAACGTCGAAGATCTTCATACCAGGAATAGTTCGCTTTCTCAAGACCTTGTTCGTCCATACGGATTTGCAGGGTTTCCAAGTCCGTTTCCCGTTCGCTTCCGCCAATGATTTCTCCAATTTTCGGAACAAGAACATCCATTGCGCGGACAGTTTTTCCGTCTTCGTTGACTCGCATATAAAACGGTTTAATCGAACGCGGATAATTATATAGAATAACCGGCTTTTTGAAATGTTCTTCCGTTAAATAACGCTCATGTTCGCTTTGAAGGTCAATGCCCCATTCAACTTTATATTCAAAAGAATTGCCGCTTGTTTTTAAAATGTCAACCGCTTCCGTATAAGTCAAGCGAACAAAATCGCTCTGAATAATATGCTGAAGCGTTTCTGTGAGCGTTGTATCGAATTGCTTGTTGAAAAAGGCCATCTCTTCCGGACAAAACTCAAGAACGTCAGAAAAGATTCGTTTGAGAAGCCCTTCGGCCAATTCCATATTATCTTCGAGTTCATAAAACGCGGCTTCTGGTTCAATCATCCAAAATTCGGCCAAATGACGCGTTGTATTGGAATTTTCTGCGCGAAATGTTGGGCCAAATGTATAAATTTTCCCCAGGCCGCAAGCAAAAGTCTCGCCTTCAAGCTGTCCGCTGACTGTTAAATAAGTTGGCTTGCCAAAAAAATCCTGCGAATAGTCTATTTCTCCCTGCTCATTGCGAGGCGGATTGGACGGATCGATTGTTGAAACGCGAAACATTTGCCCTGCGCCTTCGCAATCGCTTGCGGTTATCAATGGCGTATGAACATAAAAGAAACCGCGCTCTTGAAAATATTGATGAATCGAAAAGCTAACCCGATTCCGAATTCGTTCAACGGCACCAAATGTATTCGTTCGAGAGCGAAGATGAGCAATTGTCCTCAAAAATTCGAGCGAATGACGTTTCTTTTGAAGCGGATATGAGGACGGAGCGGCGCCATAAAGCTCTATTTCCGTTGCTTCAACTTCTGTTGCCTGACCTGCGCCGGGAGACTCTTTAACAAGCCCAACAACGCGAATACTGCAACCCGTATTCAAATTTTTAACAACAGAATCATAATTATTGAGCGATTTCGAGGCAAGAACTTGAATATTCCCGAACGATGACCCGTCATTCAATTCAATAAAACTAAATCCGACTTTGGAATCGCGTCGAGTTCGAACCCAACCTTTGAGCAAAACGGTCTTGCCAATTGCGTCCGCTTTGCGGGCATCCGCAACGGAAAGACGCTCCGCTATTGATTCTGTCATTGATAAAACTCCTGTTTTTTATATTTTGTTTTATTATTCCGTTGTTCCAACAATAAAATTGTCTCCCAAACGAACCAACTTAAAGTTAAGATGTCAAAATAACATTAAAATTATAACAAGCTTCAATAATCATTACAAGAGGAAGCAACAAAAACATTCAAATGATTCGAAAAAACGTCTGCTTTCAAATTATTTCCAGAGAAAAGATCGAGATCAAACCAGACAAGTTTCTTTCAATTGTTATTCAAAACTCAAATGATTGGATCAATCAAACCCTGTCCGCAATTTTTCGTTTGTTCGTCTGTCATTTTGCAAACCGAATAAACAATGATTTTCGCAAACTTTTAAAATGCCCCCTTGTTAAAGGAAGTCTTTTCGATAGAATTAAATTTGTTTAAATTTAGTTTCAATTTCATTTGTTACAAAGGGAACAAAAGACAAAACTCATAACGGATTCAGACGTCGTTTGAAATTTTTTATTTCGCGACGGACAAGAATCGAAGAAAAGGATGACCTCAATGACTATTATGAACAAAGACGAAAAACAAAGCATTATCGTTGAATATCGAAAAAACGAAAGAGATACCGGAAGTCCCGAAGTTCAAATCGCGCTTTTGACCAAAAAAATCAACGTTCTGACAGAACATATGAAAATAAACAAAAAAGATTTTTCAACCCGTCGCGGTCTTCTTCAAATGGTCAGTCGCCGCCGTCGTTTGCTGGATTTCTTGAAACGAATTGATCAATCCCGTTATGTTGACGTCATTAAACGTCTCGGAATCAGAAAATAATTTGAATCCAAAGGATTCTTCCGCTCCTATTAATTGAAAGTTATTTTTTCATTGTTGACAATATTCTTTAAACCAATGCTATGTTTTATTGGTTAATCCTGTTTTCTTTCATGTTTTCGTAACATAATTCAATGCAAGAAAACAGGATGATAAAAACGGTCTTGAAATAGCATTCTCTCCAATTTGAAATTCTGGTTCAGTAATCCTTGTCATAACCGGGTTCCAATTTTTGAACCGTTTCAAGTCCCGGAACCTTTTTATTATTTTTAATTAAGCCGAACAAACGGGTTTCCCCTCAGTAAACCGAGCGTCGTTGTCGCGTTTGCAAGCAAAGAACCCGGATTTTCAAAAGGCTTGACGATAAACAATAATAACGATTTTTTCCGTTCAATTATCCCAATGACAATCTTTAAAGATTATTTGGTCAAGCGAAATAATACTCAAAATCATTCCGACTCATCGCTTTATTGTTTTTTTGATCAAAAATAGATATCCCAAAGCTGAAATGAACAAGAATTCATAATAAAAACAAAAATATTTTTGCGATGCCCGTTTTCCGTCCTGTTCTTTTTTGTCGCAATACATTATAATAAAATATAAAAACAAACAAAACAAAATAGATAAAATATAAAGACAATTCCCCTTTGCATAGGAAAAGGTAAAAATTTGAAAATTAGAGTTGAAAAAAAAATCGGCGGTCGACTTTTATGGATCGAAACGGGAGAATGGGCCAAACAAGCGCATGGAAGCTGCGTCATTGGCTATGACGATACAGTCGTTCTTTGCGCGGCAACAACAGCGCCGTCGAAACCCGGCTCGGACTTCTTTCCATTGACCTGCGATTATCGAGAACGCCCAGCCGCCGCAGGAAAATTTCCTGGCGGTTTTATCAAAAGAGAAGGACGCCCTGGTCTGAAAGAAATCTTAACCTCCCGCTTAATGGATCGCCCAATGCGTCCTCTGTTCCCCAAAGGTTTTTTTAATGAGGTTCAGATTCAAGCGCTCGTTTTAGCTTCCGATCAGACAATTGATCCAGATATTCTCGCAATGAATGGTTCCGCAATGGCCGTTGAGTTAAGTCCGCTTCCGTTTAACGGGCCGCTTGCTTCGGTTCGACTCGGTTTGATCGACAATGAATTCGTCCCCTTCCCCGCGGTTGAACAACTTGAAAATAGCGAACTTGATCTCGTTATTTCCGGAAACAGAGACTCCGTTCTAATGATTGAAGGTTTTGCCCGCGAACTTCCTGAACCCAAAATGTATCAAGCCATTTTGACCGCTCATCAATATATTCGGGAAATATGCGAACTTCAAACAGAAATGATGGAAAAGGCAAAACCAGAAAAAATGGACTTTAAGCCGCTTCCAACCAACCTTCTTTATCAGGCCATTTATCAAAAATATTATGATCAATATCATGACGCCAAGAAAACGTCAGGAAAACTTGCCCGCGCTGAAGCTTGCGCTGCCGTTAAAAAAGAAGCCGAATCGGATTTGATTGCAAAAGTCGAAGATTTAGCCAACGGAACGTTCGATGAAAATGCTTACAACGAAGGCAAAGTTTTTACTTCGGAGCTTTTTGAAGTCTCCTGGCATGAATTCGAAGAACGCGTTGTTCGAGATATCATTTTATCCCAAGAGCGTCTCGACGGTCGCGGCATTGAAGAAGTTCGTCCAATCGAATGCCAAATCAATGTTCTCCCTCGCGTTCATGGATCCGCTATTTTCCAACGGGGCGAAACCCAGGCATTGATTACTGTAACGCTTGGAACAGCCAAAGATGAACAACGGGTTGAAGGTCTTTTTGACGAATATACGAAAAAATTTATGCTCGATTACAATTTCCCCTCTTTTTCCGTCGGCGAATGCAAACCGAATCGCGGAACAGGACGCCGGGAATATGGGCACGGAGCTCTTGCCGAGCGAAGCATCAAACCGATTCTTCCCGAACCGGAAGAATTCCCCTATACAATTCGCATTATATCCGACATTCTCGAGTCAAACGGCTCAAGTTCAATGGCAACGGTTTGCGGAACAACCCTCGGATTAATGTCGGCGGGCGTTCCCATTTCCAATCCGGTCGCTGGAATTTCAATCGGTTTGGTCAAAGAAGAAGACGGGCGTTGGATTACGATTACGGATATTATGGGCGATGAAGATCATTTCGGCGATATGGACTTTAAAGTTGCCGGAACGCAAAACGGAATTACCGGAATTCAACTCGATTTAAAAACGGACGGAATCAGCAAGGAAATTATTCTTAAAACCCTTAAACAAGCCAAGGAAGCTCGAATTGGCATTTTACGCAAAATGCTTGAAGCCGTTCCGCGACCGGCCGAAAATATTTCCTCTTATGCTCCGCGTCTGCTTAAAACGAAAATTGATCCCGATAAAATTGGAATACTGATCGGGCCTGGCGGAAAAACAATTCGAGGAATTCAGGAATCAACCGGCGCTTCGATTGAAGTCGCGAATGACGGAACGGTCAATATAGCGTCTATTGATCAGGAAAGCGCGCAAGCCGCTCTGAACGAAATCAATCGATTGACGGCAACGGTTGAAGTCGGCAAAATTTATGACGGCGTTGTTTCGAGCATTCAGACTTTCGGCGCTTTTATCGAGATTCTTCCTGGACGCGACGGTCTTTGTCATATTAGCGAACTTTCCGATCAATATGTCGATAATATTCATGACGTTTGTAAAATCGGCGACAAACTTCGCGTCAAAGTCATTGCCATTGACGACCAGAATCGCGTAAAATTGAGTCGTCGCGTTCTTTTGAAAGAAAAAGCGGAAAACAATGACAACGCTTAATCTTTTTTTCTTTGAAGATTCATTTCTTTGAACATTAAAATCAACAAGTCCATTAAACTGTTTCAGCATTAAGAACAAAATGAAGCTGATTCATTGAAACGACAAACGTTCAAATCGGAGGGGACATCTGTCCCCAATAAAAAACTCAAAGGAAAATTGAAGAAACAATCGGCCTCATGACGCCCTGGCGTCTCAATAAAAATCAAAAATAAACGATCCTGTGAAGCCGGTTTTCAATTTATTTTCAACGGATATCTATCTTATAGACGTTTTCCTTGAATTTTTCCGAAATGCCGCGATTTATCGAACCGCGTTAACAAAGGTTATGCGGCGGCGAAGCAGAAAAATCAAAGCGGCGGCATTATAAATCTATTGGCAAACCCAAAATTTGACGCGTTAATCCGTCAACAATAGGCAAAATTCAGCAAGAGATCAAACCAAAGTCCGGAAAATGAAATGACAATGCTTGCTCTCTATTCCGGATTTTATATAATGAAAATACTCTTCGACATAAAGCGATCATTTTTGTCATTTTATCTCCATTAAACACTTTACGAAAATAATATTAAAACAAAAATCATTTATTTAAGCTAATTCCTATGAAAACTTTATCCATTTTTTCTTGCCTTTTATTTTTAAACCAATCGAAAAAAACGGGATTTATCCCCTTGCGCCCGACAACGACAGTCGAATCAACAACTGCCGAATTACAGAAAACAAAGGTTGCTGCCCATTTCGGCTTCAACTTCATTCTTGGGATTCTGACGTTTCTTTTCGTTTTTTTGACAAATTCCGCTTTTGCTGAAATTCATATTTCAAATTATAAGGATTGCGACGGTCAGGATTATCCAATCGCGTTAATTCGAGGAACTGTTGACAATTCCGATGACCAGGAAATTCTTCTCGAAAACCTTTCTTCCAAACGGTCCAATCGCATTGTTAAAACAAAAATTGTTGAAAAAAAATTTAAAATTCTGGCCGAACTTGTTCCCGGAATGAATTATTTGATGATCTCAACGCCAAATGAACAGCTCCAATTATCTCTTTTTTATGAAAAAAAACAGAACAGAAATCGCGTTCGAATGATTTATCTGACTGATTCAACCGGTCAAACCTCTTTTCAAACCCCGATTGAAAACGATCCGCAAAATTATATCGGAAAATTGCAGACCCTGGCTTTGTTAATGCAAACCTTGACCGCGGAGCGACTCAACGATACGAATAATGGCCGCAAAACCTTTGCGCTGGAATTTGATGAAAATGATCAGGTCATCATTCATTGCCTGAAAGGACGCAAAACGGCTGCTGAATTTGAAGCAATGTCCGACAACGAACTGTTTAATGAAATTTATGATCAAACCGAACGCGTTTTTCCAACGGAAAACGCTCGAAACGTTGTTATTATGGGCTTCACGCGATTTGATGAAGTCGAAAAAAAGGCGAAAGCTCATACGGCGCTAGGGGGCGGAGGTCTCGCGCTCTTCGGCGGAGGCAATCTTTTTACTTGGCCGGATTCTTTGGATCAAGTTCAAGACGCTTTTTCCAATACAACCCCGATTGACGGCGAGAAATTCCTTGACGACTCCGCTTTCAGGGGAACTTATTGGGGAGCTGCCGCAACAACAATGGGCGCCGTTCATCATGAACTCGGCCATACTTTCGGACTCCCGCATTCTGAACATCCCGAGGACATCATGAGTCGCGGTTTCGATCATTTTAACCGCGTTTTTACAGTTATTGAACCGCCCCCGGTTAATAGCGATCAATCGTTCATTTTCAATCTTGAAAATGAGTCGTTTTTTGCGCCGGAGTCGGTTGAAATTCTTTTGAAATCAAAATGGTTTAATTAATTTTCTCATTCGAAAACAAAAAACATTATAACGACTCAAAACAGCTAAATGAGCAGACCGGAATCGTTTTTCAATCAAATATCGATGCAAAACAAAAATGAAAATTGTTTTTGACCCTAAAAAAAAAACATTGCCGCCGTTACGAATTCAACTTGTCGGCAATTTGAAACATCTTGAATTCAGCTCTGTTATTCAATCGATTGAAGAGCTTGCGTCAGAACAAATAATTCTTAAACAAACGGACTCAAGTTCGTTTGGCAATCCCCAAATCAATGTTCTTAAAAACGACATTCGAGAAAACGATATCATTTTTTTCTTTCAAGAATATCCCGGTCAATATTCCCAACAAAGAATCGACATTCTTCGCAAAAAGTTCCCCTTAACCTCATTCGTCTTGATTGCCGGTTCTTTTTGTGAAGGAGAACGTCGAACCGGCTTCGATATTTCTGGCGTTATCCGTCTGTATTGGCATCAATGGCCTTCTTGGGGCAAAAAAGAGTTTCAATCATTTATCGCTCGGAAAAAAAGCCGGTTTTCTTTTCCTCAAACCGCCTCTTATGAAGATTATTTGATTCTGCAACAAAATGTTTCGACAACGCCAAACCTTTCTGATGAATCTGCCTGTTCTGTTTCCCAATTAACGACTCGTTCTCAAAATTCGTTCAAAATGCTCTGGATTGTTTCTGATGATCAGGCAATGCGGCAATTCTGGATCCATTATGCTCAAGCGAAAAACTTTCAATTCAAGTCTTCGACAACCGATTCCTTGTCTCAATATTTATTCAACGATTCCTCTCAAAATGTTCTCGACGATTCTGTCATTCCTTGTCGAATTATTATCGATACGATTGACCTCAATTCCGATCATTTCTTCCAAACGGTTCAAAAGATTTCAAATCTTTTTCCGCAAACAAAAATCGATTTATTGGTTTTTGAACCTCATATCGAGACTGTTTTGCGCTTCAAAGAATTTCCGTTTTGCCGAATCGTTTCCAAACCGTTTTTATTTGATCTGGATGAAGATTAATGAGTCGTTATTCCTAAATCGCTGTTCCCCTTTATATCGCGGAAAAACATCCTTTCCGCTTTGTCGACTTGAACCCCATAAAAACCTCCAAAGACTGATCAAAATAAGAAAAAGGGCAACCGCTTAAAGAAATAACAACAAAAGACCGTCTCAAAAATCATTATTGAAACGGTCTTATTTAAAAGAAGTTGAAAAGCTCGAAACTTGATATTCCAAGCTCAGGAAATATCGAAGCAGCAGAGCAACAAGCTTCGCCTTTTCGTTATTCATCCGTCGTTGTCTCCCTTTCTTTTCCAACGATTACGGATTTTCGAAAAATTTGAGTTGAAACAAACTTTTTGACAAAACGCCTGAACGCTCATCAAAAAACAATCAATCGAATCTCATTGATTAAAATCGAATAACGACATCGCCGCCAACTGTAAAGAGCTCTTTTTTCGTAAAGTCATCATAAACGCCCTGGACGATCGGATTGCCGTTTTCATCAACATTTTCCAAATCTGACCAATCATAACGAATTTCAGGGCGAACAGTCAACCAGGAAGTTGGCTTCCAATTGAGTCCCAATGACAAGTTATAAAAGTTTTCTCCTTCCCATTTGTTCTGCATTAATGGAATATTATTGTAAACTGGAAGAGCGAGAACTCGAGACAAATTTTGATCCTGAAACCATTCAAAACGAAGCCCAAGCGTTGTTTCTTCCGTTAATTGCCAATATAAATAGTTCACTAAAGAAGCCCAACGGGCATTCATCCGTTCCAATTGACCATTGGCATTATATCCATAACCGCCATTATCTGCAAAACCCATATCATGCTGCAAAACATATTGCATACAAGGATTCAATTGTTGCTGATAAACCAAACTGTAATTCGTTACTTTTGAATCTTCGACGCCCGAAAGTTCATCGCCCGACATTATTGTAAAGGATAATGAGGTTCGTTTGCAAAAATCTTCCCATTTTGCTCCCGCAATAAACGACATTTTATCATTGGGATCCTCCCAAACATTCCAACCTTGCGTAAATCCTCCTAATATCGACCAATTGGCGTTCAGCTTTTGGGTTGCCATAAGACCTGTAACCGTTTGCGGTTCTCCATAAAGCATCGTATAGGAATGCGTATAGAAAAAATTGCTAACGGGCATAACCGATTCATAACCGATTGGAGAATAAAAATGACCCATTTTAACCGTCAAACCTTCTCCGGAAGGAACATAAACTTCCGCATAGGCCTGAGGCATTGCCAAGCCATATTGCGAAAACCCGCCCTTGGAATTTCGATTCCATTTTGGCCTCGCTGCATAAACTGAATCAACTGGCATTCCCGCTGCATTGGTCGTCCCGACTTCCAAACCTAATGAGCTTGTATAAAGATAATCGGTTCCATACAGCAAATCGACGCGACCTCCCAAACTGATTTGATTGCATTTTATCGTCTCCAATCCAAACGATAAATAAAGCTGATTCATCTGAAATGAACTCGCCTCATCGTTGACTGTTCCGCCCGCTGCCGTTGTTATGGGCCAGGTCGAATTGGAATTCGCTCCGGTTTCAACCCAACCGTCAACAAAAAAACGGCTTCCCGGCATTCGATTTCGGGAAAAAAGGCCGCCATTCAAAGAAGAACCGCAAACAGCATTGTCATTGCAATATTCATTGCAATTATTGACGTCATAACAACAATTATTAGCGTCATAATAAAATGCTTCTTCGCTGAAATAACCATTTGAATCAACAACTTGTTCGTTCAATGCTCCAACCCCTTGATCCATTCCCGAGCCTTGTTCGAAAGGAATGATTGAGTCCTCTTGTTTCAACAAATCGCTGGTTGTTGATATTGTCGCCTCTGACGGATCTGCTTTCTCATCTGTCGTCAATGGCGATGAAACAATATTAGTCAAATGATCCCCTTGAGTCGCAAGATTTGTCTCGGTTGACAGAATCTCATTTCTCTGGATATCGCCAGAAAGAATCTGACCGCTTTCCATTAATAATTCCTGACCAAACGCTCCTATGGAAAAAAGTCCCCATAATATTGCGGTCAAAAAAATTTTATTTAAGGAATGGCCCATTATATTGCCTCCTTGCAATTTTTGTGTTGACTTTCTTGTCAACTTAACCTAAACTTCATGTTTTCGAAAAGATTTCTGAAAAGCCTATTCATAAAATCCTTAAAATCGCTTTAAACGATAAACTTTATCTATTTATTCGTCATAAAATTGAACAAAGTTTATCGAATTTGCCAACAAATAAAAATATTTAAAAAATTTGATACTTAAAATGGGGGTTTTGTGTATAATGAAAGAAAATAATTAAAAGAAAAAACGAAGAACGTTGTTAAAGACTCAATATTATTTCTCAACTGCTGAAATAAACTTTGTACAAAAATTGCTATTCAAGACAACAAATATCAAATTGTTATTTCATTTTATTATAATTCATTAAAAAAAATTTTAGTTAAGGAGCCTTTTTAACTGATAATTAAGATAAGGTTTGACTTGTTTTGAATTTAGCCAGAACGAAACATTAAATCGTCATAAAAATTGCAACAAAAATTCATATTGCAATAAACTTGGCGATTCAGGACACTTTTGAGCAAAACAGATCAACAGAGAATAAAAAACGCTTGAGCCGTTCATGAAAAGTAATGGACAAAGCAACGCTGTTTTTCAATATCAACGGTCCATTGGACAGATCGGGTTCTTTTCGAGAAAGAGATAAAAATGGGAATGATGAAAAAAATTTTCAAAAGAATTACGCAATCAACCTTGACAAAGGGAATCAAATCAAATCGGCAACTCGGACTCCGTTTTGAACCGTTGGAAGAACGCCAACTTTTAGCTCTGACAAATCCCTGGGGAGGGAGCCTTCTGACGGAACCAATCAATGGCAAAGTTGAAGTCGCCGATCAGGCAGTCGAAATGTCCTTTACATTATCCGGCGAAACCAATGTTGTTCTCGGTTTCCTGGCTAATTCTGTTTCGGATAATTTTAATCCAGATATTATTAATCTTTATGCAGAAGGAAGCGAAACGCCCATCGATAACAGCTTCGTTTTTCAACAAGTTTCTGATCTTTCTTCGAGCTTGTTGATTGCCGAACTTTCGCCGGGAAATTATCTTTTGAAATTAAACGGAGCCAATCATTCGTTCGGGGAATTTTCATGCGATATTTTTCTGCCCGGAGATATCGATCAGAACGATACTCTTTCGAATACGGAATATCAAGGGGTTGTTCAAGGACAATTTATTGCCGACGCCTCGCGTCAATCTTATATTACTCCGGCGACAATTCAATATTATCAAACCCGTTTTGGTGTCGATATCAGCCGGGAATATTATGATTCCCGTTTTGATATCAATATGGACGGAACAATTGACGAAACAGATTCGTTGCTCGCATACAAAAATCAAATGGCGGGCGATCTTTCATCCAGTATTGCTCTTAAAACGGATCAAACGCCGCCTGAAATTGAGCCAACCGTCGAGGAAACATCAATTGTTGCTCAAGACAATGATATTTATTATGTCAACGATATTGCTCTGCAATTGACCATTTCCGACGCCAATCAAATAACCAAGGTTACTGTCAACGTCAATGGCAACTTGATTGATATAACGGACAAATTTAACTTTCAAAAAGATGAAACCCAATATTCCGGAACGGTTACTCTCAACAAAGACGATCTCGGCATTACGGAAGACGGGTCTTATTCTCTTGTTTTTAATGCGATTGACGAATATGGAAATCCGCAGACCGAAGAAACAGAAACGCCAATCAATCAAAAAACAATCTCCCTCGTTTATATCGCAACAACTGATACAACCCCTAAAATTAATAAAATCAACTTCTCCGATCTTGAGCAATACAGCACAGAAATTTCCTTTGAAGGAGATTTAAGCGATCTGGTAACCTCGGACAGCTTGTCGTTGGGCGACCAGCTCATTTTTGAAGTTGTTGAATCTGGAACGCTTGAGGCGGGAACAGGTTCCCTTTCCTATTCCATTGATCGTTTGGGGAATCTTGTCGTTCAAAATAATGGCTCTTTTGATTATTTAACCGAGAATTATACTGGAGAACAAGAGAACTCTTATTCCCTTCAATATCGGGTTCGCAGTATTTTCGGAAACGAAGAAAGTTGGGTTGAAGGAACCGTTACAATCATTGTTACTCCTTCAAATAATGCCCCGGAAGCAATGGATGAGTCGGCCATTACTTTGCTCAAAAATGAATCAATAACCCTTAATCTTCTTGAAAATGACAAGGATGTTGACCGTTGGGACTCGTTGACTTTGACTGGAATCGTCATCAATGAAGAAACAATCCTCTTCGAGGATTCGGATACGGAAAATGTCGTCATTGACGGCGAGACAGTCGAATGTCCCGTTATTAAATATAATGTCGGAACTGATGAAGAACCGTTTTATGTCCGTTTGATTCGCGTCCCGTTTAATGGGACAATAACAACAGATCAAAAAGAACAAACGACCCATTACAAATTGATGATTGATCTGAATGACGCGTTCGGTTCGTTGGAAAACGACGATCAGGAAATCCTTAATATTGTTTATGTCATGAGCGATGCTTCGGGCGCAACGTCAACGGCTTCAATCCCGATTACAATTATTGGCGAAAACAGCAATCCGACAGCCAACGATGTTCCTGAGGGAATCGTTTCTCTTAATGAAGGCGAAACCAATGAGTTTGATCTGGCTGAGTATATTTCTGACCCGAACGCTTCCGATATTGAATCCCTGACGATTCGAATTGTCGACGACGCGGAAAATTATCCGATTATCTGGACAATAAACGGAGCAGGCGAACCGGAAAGCGAAGCTTGGACCAAAATTAATGACGCAGTCAACCCCCTGATTTTAGCAAATTATATTTCGGCCAACGGTTCTTCTGTTGAGATAAGCGATTCAAACGTTGATTTTTCGTTTCTCGGCATCAATGAATCGATTGTCATTCAATATTATTATCAAGCCGTTGATCAGCATGGAGCCGTTTCTGAAATCGCAAAACTTCCGATTACAATTCAAGGACTTAATGCAAAACCGTCCGTCAGTTGGAATATTGACATTGATGAGGCCGTTGCCAATGGCGAAACGGTTCCCATTTCCATTTTATTAGCGGACATTGCCGATTTGGATTTGAATGATTCGCATGAATTTTATTCCGTTCAAAGCGGCGAATCGTTCGTTTTGATCTCAGAAACGCCTGCTTCCGTTTATGATGATTCCGGTCATTTAATGGGAACGATCGCTTTTGCGGAAGATTCCAGAACAGAAATCGTTTTCAATCCCGCTTCCGATTGGTTGAAATGGAATCTCAGCGATTTGGATGAAAATGACTCTTGGACTTTCGATTTGAAATTGACTCTCCGCGATAACAGTTCGGAAGACAATGCCGTTTCTGACCCCTTTAATGTTCATTGTTTAATTTCTGGCGTTTATGATGAACCGGTTATAACAACAACGAGTTTGATCATTCCAACTTCTGGTTCGCTTAATGCAAATAAAACGCTGGAAGCAAATGTTGACGCAGGTTATCAAATTGCCTGGACCCTGAACGACTTGACTCTTGATGACGGGTCTTCGGTTCTGGATGACTATTTCGTCTTCAATGGCGAAACGGGTCAAATCTCCTTTATCGATGAAATATCGCAAGCTGCTTTTCTCGAAGCTTATTTTTCCAGCGACGAGATTAATTCGGTTGAGTTAACCGCAAAAGTCTCGGCAACGGACGACAAAACGACCGTTGAATCCTCAACCATTATTCTGACTGTTTTGCGTTCTCAACCGCCGATTGTTATCGTTCCGGAAACCCCCATTGCGGAAACCAATGAAGACGCAACCGATCCGGTTTCTGTCCCGCTTTCCGATTTCTTAACCGTCCAAAAAGCGGACGAGACGGAAACGGAAAACGACGAAATTTGGTATTCCGTCGAAATGTCTTTTAATCGTTCTCTGTCCAAAGTCAACGAAACTCTGTTTTCCGAAATTGAGGCAAGTCCGCTCGTTCTTAATTGTTCGATTGACGAAGAAAATCATTTTGTTTTCAACTTCAGCAACGAATTTCAATTCCTGTCTGAAGGAGACATCGCTTTAATTGCTTTTGACGTTAAGGTTACAGATAACGAAACGCATTCTTCAACGACCAAAACGTTTTTCGTTCAAATGAACGGATTGAACGATCGTCCCCTTGTTTCGGTTGAAAACGTCACAAAAGAAATGAACGACATTGACGATCTTTCGATTATTTTGCAACCGGAATATATTGACGACATTGACTGGCAAGATCAGCTTTTAGCGTCGGAATCCGGAATCGTTCTTGTGACCCCTTACGAAGTTATTACAGAAAACGAAGAACTGAGCGACTTTGCGTTTTCCGCCGATCCCGAATTGACTTTTGATGAAGAGACAGGAATTCTGACTTTTGTTGACCCTTCAATTATTCAGGAAATTCCGTTGGGCGTTACGGTTGTCTTGACTTATAACGTTCAGCTTCAGGACAACAGCGGAATGGAAAATGCGGTCGCGGATAAAGTCATAACCGTCTCATTAACGATAACGGGAACAAATCAAAATCCGACGGGAATTGCTGATCAAACAGCGGAAATAGACTTGAGTTCGTTTGATTCAGAACAACCGATTGAACTGAACCTGTTTGACGCAATAACAGACCCCGATTGGGGGGCAACATTTAAAGCGGAACAGGTTTCGTTGACAAGCGATCCCCAATTTGAGCTTCCTGAAGGCAAAATCGTTTTAAACGAAAATGGAACGATTTCTGTTGCGTCTGATCTGGCCGATTATTTTACAGCTTTGCAACAAGGGTCAACGGCAACCATTTCCATTGATTATAAAATTGCCGACGAACATAATGCTTACGCGGACGAATCAAGCGATGACGGCATTCGAACAATAACAATAACAATCATTGGAAAAAATGAACCGCCGGTTGCTCAAAATATTGAAATCAATCTTGATCTGGCCGATGAAAACATTCAACAGGGCGAAGGAGTCGTCATTGATTGGGCGACTCAAGTCAATGATCCGGATACCATTTCACAAAACGACGTCATTTCGTTATTCAAAATCAACGGCGTCGAAATTTCGGCAACGCAGGAAACCCCGCAAACAATTGAAATCGTCTCGGAACTGGAAGTAAACCTTGGCAAAGTTATCGTTTCCTGCGACGAACAGGGAACGCAAATTCTGACTTATTATCCGTCAGGAGATTATTTAAAATGGTCGCTCAATGAAGGGGAAACGTTTGTCGTCCCATTTTCCTGGCAGGTTATCGATCAAAATGAGGCGATAAGCAATGAAGCAGAGATTCAAATAACTGTAACCGGAGTCTTTGATAAATTGGAAATGGCAGACAATCAGTCCTTTGTCGTTTCAAATAAAGCAAGCGACGTTGACGGTTGGGTTTCGGTTGGACAATTAAGTCATCAAAAAGAAACTTCGGAAAACTATTTATTCAGCGTTCTGAAAATTCTTTCGGGCGAAGACGAAATTGAAAATAAGGTCGATGATCAAACGCCGTTGATTAAAATTGAACCTTCCGGCCAAATTCTTTTGAATATTGCCGCATTTGAAGGGGAAACGCCCCTTTTGGCAACGGGCAATTATTCGATCTCCTTTGAATATGCCATTGAAAGCGAAATTCATGAAGATTCCAATGTCGATCCTTTGACTTTTTCGCTCAACGTTATCGAAAAAGATTCGCCTGTTGTTTCTGAAACAACAATGACAGAAATAACCGAAAATGATCGGAATTCTGAAACGGTTGATTTGAAAACGAACGTTTCTGATCCAGGCGATATTCCGGAAATAGCGCAAGATCGAGAAGGCAAATTTGATTGGTTTTCTTTCGGCGACGTCAGATTAATGAACGTTTCCGGTTCTTATTCTATGGACGAGTTGCCCGAAGAACTTTTATCGGCGATCATTCAGGCGGTTTCGCTTGACAAGGATAAAACTTCGGAATCCTTTGGCAATTTCTCGCTGACTTTTGAAGAAAAGTTGTTTGAATTTTTGACTCATGACCAAACTTTAACTTTGGCGTTTGGTTATATGGTTACAGACGATCAATACAACGTTTCAACCGAAGGAACAATTATCGTTTCAATAAACGGAGAGAATAACGCTCCTGTCGCTCTTTCGGATCAGTTTGAAGAACCAATCTTCGCTTCTGATGAAATGACAATCATCGAACTTGAACAATTCGTTTATGATGTTGACGGCGATCCCAATTTAGCTTCAACGGACCGCAAAACGAATATTGATCGATCGAAAGTTTATCTTCAAAATGCTGAAGGCGAATGGATTCTTCTTGAAGCCGGTTCCGATACCGTTGTCATTTTAAACAGCGGCGCCTCCGTTCAATTTGAAGGCGAGGACGATTCTTATGCCCTCATTTATAAATCAAATGGAATTTTCAATCGTGTGCCGCAAGGAACGCAGGCAAATGACGAGATCAAATTTAAGGCCGTCGATTTAAGCAACGCAGAAAACAATATTTCCCTCAATGAAGGAATCATTTCGCTTTTGATTGAAGGAGAATATGAAATCCCAATCATTGAAGGTTCTGTTGATTCCGAAGAAGAAATCGATTTGTCAGAATATTTCGATTCGACAGAACAGCTTATCGTTGAGGTTGAGGGCGAAGAATCGGATATCCTTTCTTCTTATTCCATTGAAGAAAATATATTGAAATTGAATTTTCTCAAACAAGAAAATTATGCAACAAACCTGAATTTGAATTCAATGACTCTCGTCGTTAAATCGCAATCGGAAGCGGAACAACCCGTCGCTTTTCAAATTCATTTCAACGAAAAAAATGTAATGCAATTGGCTATTGTTGCGACAACATCGCAAACTCCGGTTGAAGATTCCAATATCCAATATGATTCCAACGAACGGTTATATTATGCCAATTCCATTCCAGAATCCGACAATGAAGGAATAACGGATCAAGAAACGTTTTATATCCAAATTTGGGCCAAAAACAACGTTCAGGAATATTTCGGCCAAACGCATACGATTCAGGGAATTGCTTTCCAAATTTGTTATGATTCGACTGAAAATGTCTCGATCGAATTGGATTCAAAATATGGGAATACTCCGAAGCTCTATTCCTCGTCGACCGGGCTTTCGCTTTCGTTCCTTTACGGATTGGAATGGCTTGACCCGGAAACAGCGCCAAATTATGGCATTGACGGAACCGCTCTTCTGGTTGCTGTCTTAAAAGTTTCCGTTGCCGATCCGAGTTCGCTGCCGACTTTTTCCCTGGGCAATACTTCCAGCGATAATGATACTGGCATTCCCAAAAATGTTATTCGCTTTACGCTAAATGATTCCGAAATCACAGATCCCTCACAAATTGATTATTCGTCAACAATTGCAAAACCCGAAGAATCAGATGAAGGGGTTCCTTTGTTGGGAAATGCCCCCCTGGAACAAGAAAAGGACGGCGGCATTTATGTCCGAACAACCCTTGAACATTCCCCGGCTTTGAATCTCAATACTCTGCCGCAAAACGCCGAATATATTCATGAATGGCAAAAACATTATGCCGAAATTTGGGTTAAAACTTCGGCAATGGAGTCCCTTGATTCCGTTTCCCTTGATTTCTCCTTTAACTCCGATTATTTTACTGCATCGAATCTTCAATTCAGTTCCCTATTCACAAACGGAAGTTATTCAATCGATAATCAAACAGGCCTGATTTCAAATATTTCTGCCAGGATTGCGAGTTCCTCGCCTCAACAGGACGAATATATTTTGTTGGCAACGATTACATTTGTTTCTGAAGGCGAAAACAATGTTCCTTGGAGCGAAACGTTATCGCCGCATTCCCTTGACTGGACTCTTTTGAATGGAAAATCCGTTTTTGCCAATCTTGGCGAGCAGAACGCTTATTTGGGCAATTCCTCGACAACGGAACTTTGGGTTATTCCTTATGACTGCGACGACGATCATTCGGTTACGATCGACGATTATTCTGCTTTTTTGAAAGCTTATGGAAAATCGTCAACCGACGACAATATTTGGGCTATGATGTTCGATTTTGATAAATGCGGCAGCGTTACTCTCGACGATTATTATTATTTCGCCCAAACTTATGGAGTCAGTCGTTCTGATGTTTTAAATGGTCAAAAGGAAATCAATTTTCCTGAAACATTTACGCAACGTTATATCGGATCAACTTTAAATGCCGATTCTTTGCAATGGATTGGAACGATCCTTGACGCCGCAAATGCTGCTTGGAGCCAATCATTAAATGTTTCTCCCATTCAAGTTGCTTTGGTCGTCAAAAATTTAGAAAATAACGAACTGGCTCAAGCTCAAATCCAGAAACTTGATTCCCTCTCTGGTCAACCGACCCAAGGAATCATTTATCTTGATGACGACGCGGCTGGAAATCTTTGGTATGCCCAATTGGCAACGCCTCTTCCTGGAACCGAACGTTATGATCTTTATACTGTTTTGTTGCATGAACTCGGTCATCTTTACGGAATGGACGAAAATTATTCCGCTTATCAAGAAGTTTTGACTTTATTTGCCGACAAATTGGACGGTTCTCATTCCTCTGACCCGAATGATCTTATGTTTGAGTCGCTCAATCCGGGAGAAAGAAAAAATCTGTCCGATTTTGACATCCAAACCGTCGCCTTCGTCTATTCTTTTGCGAATAGCGATTCGACTTTTGACTCTTCTGCAACTTCCGCGATCGTTATCAACAATTTTGTTGCGGATATCATAACGCTCTCTGAGTCAAACGATCTTCATTCAAAAATAACGTTGGAAAAAGAGTTGTCGCAAAAACTTTTGTCCCTGGGACTCAATATCAATAATGTTTCCCTGATCGAAAATCAGTCGCGTCTGACCGATTTCATTTTTGAGAATTCTCAATCAAAAAATCAAACCGATCATTCAAAAGTTTGGGTTGAGCTTTCCATTGAAAACGATGATTTTGAAAAGCAAGCCGACCTTTGCTTTGAATCGCCGGAGAGCCTTATTGAATAAGATTTCCTGAAAAAGAGTTGATTTAACCAAAAGATTCCTTTATAATTAAGACCGGACAATTGCTGTCCGGTTTTTTTATGGATCGAAAGTCTTAATCCAATTCCGATTTGATTTTCTCTCTCCATAATCAATACAAATGTTAAAAATTCGAACTTTTACGGTTTTGAGCTTTATCAAAACGAAAGAAGCGCCAGGTCTCGCCTTTCATCTGCCGTTATCGAACTTGCGAACGCAATATTCCGTTTTTTATTAAAATCGCGTAAAGTTGCAAAGCTCAATGAATCGTTTGGTTCAATCAACAATCAATTTTGATTTCAAAATAATAAGGGAAACCAATTTATGAAAAAAGCAATGTTTATTCTCTTGTTTCTATTCTTTCTATTCATCCCATTTTCGCAACTCTTCGCGTTTACATCGAACAAAGCAACTCAAGAGCCTTTTTCTTTTTTGATCGAAAAAATTCCGGCGCTGACAGCGGAAGGTCAAATTTATGATATCCCGATCATTATCGATAATCGGTCAAATCAACAGGCAACATTCAAATTAACCTTTCATTCGCTTGAGACGATTCGGCTTCATAACGGCGAAACAATAATTGAATCGCCCGACTCATTTGAGCGAACTGTCGTCGTTACGGCAAACGGAAAAAATGAATCGGCGCTCGGCGTTTCCGTTCTCGGCGCTTATCGACAAGCGCATTATCCGATCTATTGTCAAATCGAATATGAATGGAACGGTCAAATTGAAAAGATTGAATTGCGACCTGTTATTGAAACGAATTTAATAACTTTCATTGATTCGGAAAAAAGTCTTTTGACATTATCTTTTAATAACAATGACTTTTTGAAGTTGAGCGAAACGTCGAATTATCTCCCTTATTGGCGATATGATAACGGGACAATGAATTCGCTTCCCGTTAGTTGGGCCGGTTCAGAAGAACAGTCAAAAGGGAGTTTCAATCGTTGCAAATTTACGCGAAACGGCATTATGCGTTCTGCCTGGTCGATTCATCCCCCTTATGCGGGCGGCGCTGGCGTCAATGGAATTCGTATTCCGGTTGAAATTCCAAAAGAACAAACAGTCGTTCTTCGATTTTATAATGCAATGCGGGACGTTTTTGATCCGGAACCCCCAACTGACGGCGTTACCTATCGCGTTTTTGTTCAAGAAATTGATACGAAAAATCAAGATTCTTTTCTTGAAATTCTGAAACAAATGCCCGACGCGAAAAATCTTATTTCAGAGCGTCATATTAACAATACAAATTGGGAATTTACGGAAGTCGATTTGTCTTCTTTTAAAGGAAAAACCATTCTTTTGACTTTTGAAAACGATCCGGGTCCGAATCGAAATACAACTTGTGACGGCGGATTTTGGGGCGACGTCGTTCTCTTGACTAACCCGCAGCCGTCTCAAATATTAACGTTAGCAGAAAAAAAGATTCAATATTCTGTTAACCTTGATCTTTTTTCAAATCAAAAACCGTTTGCTCCCGATCCCGCTGCTGTTCGTCGTTGGTCTCAGAATAAAAAAGAACTTGAACGCCTCTTTTTAGATTCAACCCATTGTTATCAATTGGCCAATGATCAATTTGTCGCGATTACCGAAGGAAAAAACGGCTTTGCGGACTGCGTTATTACAATTGGAACCAAAGATCAATTCTTACAAATCGACGGCTTGCTCATTCGGTTTAATGGGACAAGAATCGGTCGCGAACCGCTTTTGGGGTCTTGTAAATGGAGCGGTTTGATTGCGGTTGACAACAAATCTGCGGCTGAAAAACTTATTGCCGACCAAAGAAAAGAATGGCAAAAAAATCCTTATCGCCCGGCAACTTTATCTTGCGTTTGTTATCCCGAAAAAGAAGCGATTCGATTTCAATTTCTTTCCAATCGGCCTGAATTTATTGAAAGGGTCGAATTTGGAACAATGTCTGAAAAAGCGTCCCGCATTTATTACGGACACGGTTATTGCCTTGTCAACCCGAAAAAGTTTGAAGAACCGGGAGACGGGTTTTCCTGTTCGACCTCTCATGTCGGCTTTGATTTTGAAAACGGTCTTTCGATCTTGGAAGCCTCAACCTTGCCCATTGATTCATTGAAAGTTGATCCGGAACTCAATATTTATTCGATTTCTTCGCATCCGGAAACCTGTCTGACCCTTCTGGCCAGCCCCAAAGGCGCAATGGAATGCGCAAAACTTTATCGACCGCTTTTCGATAAAGAAGCCGCTCCGCTGGTTCACAAAAAAGCGGGACGTTTCGTCTTCGACTTTTGGGGCGGCAGTTATCAAGGCGTTCTGGATCGAATGAAAGAATTCGTTCGTTATGGCTTAACGGATTCGCTTTTGATTCAGCATGTTTGGCAACATTTTGGTTACGATATTCGTCTTCCCGATATTTGGCCCCCGCGTTCCGAGCAAGGAACCCTCGCCGAACTTCAGGAAACGCAAATATTCTGTGACGAAAATAATATTCCGTTCGGGCTGCATGACAATTATATCGATTTTTATCCCGATGCCGACGGTTTTTCTTATGATCATATCCTTTTTAACCCGGACGGGTCGCCGCAAAAGGCTTGGTATAACCCCGGACCGGACATTCAAAGTTATCGCTGGAATTCAACTCATTTCAAACCCTGGCTCGAAAGAAACTTAAATCTGATCAAACCAAACTTGATGCAAACCGCTTATTTTGTCGACGTCTTTTCCTCGATTCATATCGCAGATTATTATGAACGCGACGGAAATTTCGTCACAAAAGACGTTTCCCTTCGTTGTTGGAATGATTGTTTCGATACGATTCGCGAAACTTTTAACAATAATGCAATAACGATCAGTGAATCCGGAAGCGACGTTTTAATTGGCCATTTGGATGGCGCCGACGCCATTTTGCGACGCATAACAACAAAACCGGAAAACTTTGTCAATGTTATGGAATGCGACGATTTCGAATATGTTCCCTGGTTCGATATGGTCAATCATGATCGCTTCATTTTGCATGGCGTTGGTTATAGTGACCGTTATCAAGGCGGAATGAGCCGATCTCTTCGCGGCATTGAAAGCGACGATTATATTTCTTCGGAAATATTAACCGGTCACGCATTAATGGGCGATTTGCCAATGAACGTTCGCGGAATGGTTCGAAAATATTGGTTGGCTCAAACTGTTGCCCGAGCTGTCGCAATGGATCAAATTGAAGATTTTGAATTCGTTGACAATAATATTCATCGTCAGCGCATTCATTGGAAAAATGGAACAACGATTTTTGTCAACCGCGGCCAGGAACAATGGGAAGTTCAAGATTCAAACGGCAAAAAACATCTTCTTCCAAAATTCGGTTTCCTTGCTTATAATGACTCGAAAGAATTGGAAAATCGATTTATTGCCGCGATTGAAATGATTGACGGACAAATCGCAGAATTTTGCCGAACGAACGATTCTTATTTTGTTAATGCCCGTCAAAAAGTCGCCGGACAAGTTGTTCCGATTCGACCGGTTTTGACGAATTTTCGCGCTGACGGCAAGAAATTCCAATGTTCCATTGATTGGAATGCTTTTGAACCAACCGATCAACCCTATTCAATTTTCATTCATTTGGAGCGTCCCAAGCTTTGGTGGGCGGATAAAACAAAATTATATCCAATCGGGGGCGGCGAACCAGTCGTTCCAACCAATCAATGGAAAGGAACAATGTCTTCGCAGGTTAACGATCAATTTGAAATTCCCGACGATATTCCCGACGGCGTTTATTCGATTTTAGTTGGACTTTTTGATCAGAAATCGGGAAAACGCCTTCCGCTTCTTGGAACCTCAACCGAAAATTTGCGAATTAGAATTGGCGATCTTGAAATTCGTCATCAGGGCGATTCTGTTTCTTTGACGATGACTCCAGTCGTTAACGATGATTTAATTGATTTGCGTTTGGTTCCCAACAAAAAAGCGATCGCGTTTGATGACTGCCTGACTCAAGGCGCCTTTCGATTGGAACGCAAAACAACTCTGTCGAATCATTCCATTCAAACAAATGAGTCCGCAATATCAGATTCCTCAAAGGTTTCCGACGGAGAAAATCAAACTGTTTGGACCTTGACGCCTTTGCCTGAAGAACCAGTTTTTCGCGTTCAATTGGATTCAAAATTTTTTGGAAAAGAGTTGATCGATTCGCAGGAAATTATTTTGTCTCGTTTTAATCAAAAGGATGAACTGGTTGACGAAGTTCTCTTGATGCTGAAAAATGACAAACTCGAATTTGAGGTCGATGCCGCTCAATTTCGCTTTTATGAGATTTCGGTCAGGAAATAACCTCTGAATTGTTTCTGAAAGAAATCGGCTCTCAACTTAAACTTCTTTTTTAACATCGAAACGGTCTTTTTATCGTTTCGATGTTTTTCTCGCCAACTTCAAAATTCTAAGCGTTTCGATTTTTAATGCCTTTTTTGTCGCGACATCAAATAAACGTCTCCGTATTCTTTATTGTCTCAATATAATTCAGCGATTATAACGATTCCTCAGGCCTGATTGATTCCGATCAACCATCAAATCATTGCCTAACGAAGAAATAACAAACGTTTGATTCCTTGCAAGATCAAAAGCAGAACCAGGAAGAGAACGGCGGCCATTCCAGAAATCAAAAGAAGAGTTTCTGAATCAATAAACAAAGGAAAAACAAATTCGAGAATCGGCAATTCAGTAAGAACAACAAGCGTTGCCAAACAGAGAAAAGGTCCATAAGGAATCTCCCGCTCGGTTCGAAACAACAAACGAAAGAGTCCAAAAATGAGACCGGCAAACGGAGCGAGAAAAAAAACAATAATTGTTCCTCGCCAACCGACAAAAACGCCAATCATTCCGAGCAGAGTAACGTCGCCGAACCCCATTGCCTCGCGTTTGAGAATCCATTTTCCCATTAATCGAACGGACCAAATGAGTAACAATCCGATCGTTAGCCCCCAAACGGCATGAAAAAGGGCAATTTCCCGTTTTAATGCGACGCTCTGCGAATCGGTCAAAGAAGAGAACGGTTCAAAAAAACTTTGCTTTTCGGAATTCCGTATCAAGTCTGAAAGAATGAGATTATCTTTTGGAACTTTTCCAGTTATTCCTGCTTGATTGAACGGTCTATTATTTTGGGCTTCCGATTTCAAAATGACTTGAGATTGTTTCTCCCATTCCGAGTTTAAATGATCCGAAAGAGTCCAACAAGGCGAACAAATACAATAAAGAAAACCAATGCCGATAATCCAGAGAATCAAAAGAATGGGAGTCAGCAATGAACGTTTGAGAGAGCGCAGAAAAATCAGGATTCGTTTTTTTCGACTCAGTTTGGAATACCAACGGCGATCAAGCAGAGCAAAAGCCCAAAGCGTCCAACAACCAAACAAAGTCCAAAACGCCTTCGAGGTTCCATAAAAAAGAGCGGCCTTGCGCGGTTGATTGAAAAGGGAAATCGAATCGAGTCGAACATTGAAAAAAAGTTCCGAATGAAAGAAAAAGGTCATCAACAGAATTCCAAAAACGGTTCCGGGAATGACAATGAGATCAGGAATAATATAATCGTCAAAATCGATTAAAGACGCAATCAACATTAAGACAATCAAAAAAGTTTGAATCAGAAAAGCAATAAAAAAAACGCTTGCCAGGGAATTATTCTCGAAAACGGTCGGCATTTCAAAAAAAGTCATTTTATATTGATAAAACCAAACCAAAAAGATTGAAAGGCCGCATTCGACAAACAATGGCCGAACCCAAAACCAACCGTTTTCCATTCCGGCGATTTGAAGAACTGACGGAGTCGCATTATTCTGCGAAAAATGTTTGTCATTGTTCGAGGTCTGATTGGAATTGAAAGCATTGTTTCGACATTTTTTCCTTTGTTTTTTCGTTTTGGATTTTTGTTTCACAAAAAGAATTCGATTGAAGCGAATCATTGAAAACCAACCGAAAACAGGAATAAAATCGACAAATCGTCGTTGAAGAATATTCGATATTTCCTGAGGGAAATGTCGCCAGGGAGACCGATAACGGGGCGTCCAGGCAAAATGATCAACCGCCCAATTAACAAAAGCTCCCAAAATTAACCCCAATAAAGCAATAAGAATCAATTGACATTCCATCGGAAGTTCAAAATAACCTTTTAATAAAGAATCATAATTTGACACAAAATTCTTCATAATTCAACCGATAAGCTTTAAATTGCATTTTGAGTGATCAATATGCCAAAGTCAGCCAAAGCAAAGGTTTTCTTCGCCCTTGCCTGTCTGCCGACTTTGTCGATTTGGCAACCCCAATGATTCTGAATTTTCAAAAGACTTTAAGGAAGTTCTAAAACCCCCTTAGGAACGCGGACGTCTCGTCCGCAAGAACTCGTTTTAAAGAGTTTATCCGAAACGCATTTGTTGAAAAATCTGGTTTTTTAGAACTTCCGTTAAGAATTTGAACCCGAAAAGTCTGAGTATTAAAGACCAAAGAACCAATTTCTGTTTGTCAATTTGGTCTGTTAAGCTCAACGTCGGTTGGGAGATTTCTCGATTTTGATGTCATCAAATTCCAAATGGCCGGTTCCATTCAAAATGCCAATGCGAATCGAAACGTCAACCGCTGTACGGGGAACCTGAATATCATATTGCTGAACTTCCCGCCATTCAAAACTGCCATTGGGAACCGAAACAATGGCGATTTCGTTTAATGATTTGCGATCCTCATCAAAGAAATTCAGAACAACGGTTATGACCGTTTGTCGATTTCCAAAAGCCTGAAGTTCTTCGCCTCGCATCCAACAGGAAAAATCAATTTTCCGAACCTTCTGGCCATTAATTGGAAATCCCTGATAAGCGTGAGCTGTTAACTCTTCCAGACGCTGACGTTCTGTTCGACGTTGTTCTTCCGTCACATAATTGTCGAGATAATCAAAAGAGTTCCGATAATATTGCATTTTTTGATAACGGTCGATTTTTTCTCGAACTTCTTTCAGTCGTTGTTGTTTCAAAATGATATGATTATCGAAAACCAAAATATTTTGTCCTTCTGGCGCATACGGAGCTTTTTCAACTTTGGCATTCCTCAAATAATACCAACCGTTGGGAATCTTATTTTCCCCGATTGTATCTTCAAAAGTCCCGCCGTTAATGGTCGGATTTAATGGGTCGGGCAATTTAATTCGCTTTTTTTCCGCTTCGCCTGTCATTGGAACAAAGAAAGCGGGAATTAAGGCTTGTTTGGTTATTTCGCCATTATTTTTAACGCAAATATAAAATTGTTGATTATAACGTTCGCCAGTTGGAATAAGAATTTTCCCCCCTTCCTTAAGTTGATCAATCAGCGGTTGGGGGATTTCTTCCGGAGAACAGGTTACAATGATTTTATCAAAAGGGGCAGCTTCCGGCCAACCTTCATAACCGTCGCCAACTTTGACATGAACATTCAAATATCCCAACTTACGAAGAAGTTTTGCGGCATTTCGTCCCAATGACGGAACAATCTCAATTGTATAAACGTCGCGAACAAGCGGACTGAGAACCGCCGCTTGATAACCGCTTCCTGTTCCGATTTCCAAAACTTTATCGGTCGGTTGAGGATCCAATTGTTCCGTCATATAAGCGACAACAAAAGGCGGCGAGATCGTTTGAGATTCGCCGATCGGCAACGCATAATCCATATAAGCGGCGGCTTTATAGGCTTTGGGAACAAACTCAATCCGCGGAATTCGACGAACTGCGTCCAAAACGCGAAGATTATGAAGCTGTTTCGTTGGAACCAGAACCTCAAGAACCATTTGTTCCGCTTCTGGAACAATAGGATATTTTTTATCGAAATCTTTAGAATAAAAAGATTCTTTCAAGCCCAACTGATCCGAATCAACCGATTTCGTTGTCAACAATGCTTCTTCTGTTGATTCGGGTTCCTCAACGGATTCTGGCTCTTGCCCCTTGACAATAACAGAGCTGGTCAAAAGAACTGCAAACAAAAGCAAATGCTTTATTCCATATTTAAACAGAAAGAACAATTTCAACATAAAAACCTCATCAATTTTAAATTGATTTATATCGAAAACAAAATGGGCAAAAGGCTTCGACTTTCCTGCCGCCGCTCAACGTTATCGGCCTCTCAAAACAGATAAACCAGGATTTTCAATCAGGCAGATTGAGAATAATATGATTAGGAAATACTAAATCCCCTCTGGAGCGAGGACGTCTCGTCCGCAAAAACGAGTTTTAACGACTTTATTCGAAATGCGTTTGTTGAAAAATCTGGTTTTCTGGTTTTTTAGAACTTCCTGATTATAATTGATCTTTCAGTTCAACGGCTGCAAGAATGTCATATTTGGGGCCAAAACGATTTAATTCGCTGGAATAAATGACAACTTCGTCAACAGCGCAACAACCGAAATAATGATCATTCTGTTCTGAAATCATTTTGGAAAGAAGCCCAAAAGAAGGATCAAGAGTATCTTTGAAAGGCGGATTCTTCTGACGATCTTCTTTTCGAGCTCTCCCGATCGTTAAATGCGGAGTAAAGAATCGAGATTCCAATGGATATCCGATCTGATGTAACGCGTCATCAATCTGCTTTCCCAAGGTTCGAATTTCCTCAACGCCGTCGCTGACGCCAACCCAAAGAGTTCGCGGCGAAAAGGAATCGGGAAAAGCGCCGAGTCCGTTAAAAACGAGATCAAACGGTTCAATATTTTGACAGCCTTTTTCAACTGCTTGAATCAAATGATATAATTCGTTGGCAGGAACATCGCCCAAAAATTTCAAGGTTACATGAAAATTGGCATTATCAACCCATTTAATCCCTGGAAAATGCGTTTTGAAAGGACGAATCGTCTTTTGAATTTCGCTTCGTATTCCTGAAGCGATATCAACCGCAATAAAAGTTCTGACTACAGATTTCATTCGAATATATATGCCCGTTAAAAAAGCGAAATGGAACACAAAAACAGAATTTCCGTCCTCTTGACAGAATGAAGTTGCTCTCTTGTTTTTTCAATGCGAACTTTGATGCAGCGCGAGAACAGTTCAAAAAGTCGTTTGTTCAACAAGACGCGTCCCAATTATTTTGCCGCAAAAAAATGACCAAAAACGACGTTATCCCCCAAACTTTTTCTGCTATCTCTTTTCTCAGTTTAATATTTGTCCGTTCAAAGTCAACTCATTTTTCCCGATTCTTATAAAATTCTAAAATAAATTGGCAAAAATATTTGATTTTCCCCTTTGCAAAACTCCTATTTTATGTATATTCTAATTTATGAAAGGAATGGAGCGATGAACAAGTTCCAGAACCCAGACGGACTTTCCCCCCTGGCAATCGGCTATATGTGGAGCGCGAAGATTCTTTCGATGGCCATTGAAACGGCTCTGATCGTTTGTTTTGGCTATTGGATCGATAGACAATTGGAAACTCTTCCCATTTTCATATTGATCTCGTTGATTCTCGCATTGGTTATTTTTATTTTGAGACTTGTTGCTCTGACGGTTCCTTCTCCTCATAAAAATCTCGATTTGAAGGATATTGATAAAAAATAGGAAGTTTTCCTAAAATAACAAATATTCCAACGAAACGGTTATCATGAGGCAATGTCATTAAATCATAAAGAAAAGAGAGTCGTTCAACGCGAAACGGATTCTAACGATGATCAGAAACATGGGATTCGATTGACACAAAATCGTTCCATTTGTCAAATGACTGTCGTTTATTCTCTTTATGCTTTGACCATTTTATTTTCAGGAATGATAATCAGTCTTTTTTGCTCGACTTCAACTTTTATTTTTGCTCTGATTATTTCCTGGTCAGTCTGTTTTTTCGCGGGAATGATTGCAATCTTTTCCCGATTTTTCTTACGCAGGAAAAATATTTCCGAATACGTTTTTTTTCTGCTGGGTTCATTCTGTCGAAGCGGAATTCCTTTAACAGTAGCCCTTGTATTAATTTTCGTTTTCGATAAAATTATATTGATTCATATTTTTATTGGTATGGTCGCGATTTATTGTTTAATGCTTCCCTGCGAAATTTGGATATCGCTTCCCGTCAAAAATAAAGATCAATAAAATGTCGAATAAAGTTTTTTATTCAATGATTTTTCTTCATTGTTAAATGATTCTTTATTCTAATAGATTTTCGATCATTTCATTTAAAAATAATCGCCCGTCGATTGTTTATAACCTTTGCTTTCCAAGACGATCATGAGTTCAGAACTGATTAATGTTGAAGAATTAGGGGGACATGTTTCCGATTCAAATATGTTCCATTTGCCGCATTATTTTGGTCATCTTCCCGAGCTTCCCGCGATCAATATTTTGGGCTATGAATTTCAGATTACCAAATTTATGGTCATCGAACTGGCTGTAGCGGTTTTACTGGTTTTCCTGTTTGTTCCGCTTGCTCAAAAAATTAAAACGGGCAAACCGGTTCGAGGTCGTTTCTGGAATTTATTGGAAGCGTTTCTGCTCTTTTTGCGGAATGAGGTTATTCGCCCTTCAATCGGAAAAAAAGACGCGAATAAATTTACGCCCTTTCTTTGGACATTATTCTTTTTCATTCTTTTTTGCAATCTCTCCGGAATGATTCCCTGGCTCGGTTCGCCGACAGGAAATTTGGCTGTAACTGCCGTTATGGCTCTTTCGACTTTTTTCGTTCTCATTTGTTCCGGCATGAAAAAATTTGGATTGACCGGTTTTTGGGTCGGTCAGGTTCCTCATATGGATCTCCCGGTCGCTTTGGCCATTTTGCTCAAACCCATGATGTTCTTAATTGAAATTGTCGGTTTGTTCGTTAAACATATCGTTTTGGCCGTTCGTCTTTTGGCTAATATGTTCGCTGGCCATTTGGTTCTCGCCGTCTTCCTTTCCTTTATTGCTGGAACGGCTCAGATTTTCATTCTTTGGCTCGGCGTTACTTTTGCCAGCGTTGCAATGAGTATCGCGCTAAGTTGCCTGGAACTTTTTGTTGCCTTTTTGCAAGCTTATATCTTTATGTTTTTGTCCGCCATTTTCATTGGAATGGCTCAACATCAACATTGATTATCGTTTTTTAAAACAATTTTATCGAAACACTCGAAAATAATCTTTGGATTTTTTCCAAATAAACCCAAATGTTAAAAATTGAGTTCTATTGCAACTCAATGATTATTCAAAATAATAACAAAACTTAAATGTCCCTTTAAACATTAAGGAGAATTTTCGTGAACAAATTTGCTCGTATTGCGACGTTTCTTTGCATTTTCGCTCTGGTTTGTGCTCCGTTGACCGTCTTTGCTCAAGAAGCAACAGCCCCTGCTGAAACAACCGCCGCAGCCGAATCTGCTGCCGTTGCCGCTCCGGCTGTATTCAATCCAATGACTCTCGGCGTTGGTCTCGTTCTTCTTGCTGCCGGGCTTGGCATTGGCAAAATCGGAGCAACTGCTGTTGACTCGATGGCGCGTCAACCGGAAGCCGCTGGTTCCATTCAAACTGCGATGATCATTTCTGCCGCATTGATCGAAGGCGTTACGTTTTTCGCTTTGATCGTTTGCTTCCTGACCTTGGTCCTTTAATAAGTTGCTTCATTAAATATTGACCGAAAACGGAATTATCGTTGTTTGTCTCGATAAATATAAAGCTAAAAAAATTTTTTGCAAAATGATTATTGTTGATTTGATACAAAACTGATCTGAAAAAGTTCTTGTTTTGAATCCTTGACTATAAATTCATAATTCCGTTTGAAATCATTAATTTGCTTATGAATCAACCCGATTTTGAATATCGCTGCCGCAAGAATTGCCGGAATGCGTTTCAAATCGGCATAAAAACCTAAAATACAAAACAGGTGATGTAAACATGAAGCGAAACAACTTCAACCCTCAAATGGCTCCGTTGCGACAACGGACCGGTTGGATGGCATCGGCGTTTGTGATTTGCCTCGTTACCGTTATTTGTTGCTTTGCGTTTGCCAATGTCGCATTGGCCTCTGGCGCCGCAGGCGAAGAAGGCCATGCCGGCGCCTCGCTCAATCCGTTGAGCTTCAAAACCGATTTGGCAATCTGGACAGGGGTCGTTTTTCTTGGACTCGTTTTCATTTTGGGAAAATTTGCATTCAAACCGATTGTAAAAGCCCTTGATGATCGGGAACAATCAATGCTGGATCAGGTCCTGGCGGCCGAAAAAGCAAATGCAGACGCTCGAGATCTGCTTCAACAATATCAGCAAAAACTTTCTGATTCCGAGGCGGAAGTTCGCCATATGATCGAAACAGCTCGCGCTGACGCGGAAAAAGTCGCCCAGGGAATCGTTGAAAAAGCCAAAATTGCTGCAGAAAACGAACATCAAAAAGCGTTGAAAGAAATTGAATCTGCGACAGATTTTGCTTTACAGGAACTTGCGGCAAAAAGCGCTGGTCTGGCAACAACTCTTGCGGGACGAATCCTCAAGGAACAAATAGACCCTGCGAAGCATTCGCAATTAATTAACGGCGCCATTCATCAATTTTCCAAAAATTAGGATGAAATCGACCCATGAAGAATAATCCTGAACAGGACGCTCAATTTTCGGCTGATTTCTATGCGGATGTAACCAGGGAACAACTGGCTGCCGTTTATGCCGAAGCTCTCAGCGCTGCCTGTGATACAAAAGCGGTTTCGATGGATGGACTGCTTGAAGAGTATGATTCGTTACTCGACGACGTTTTCCAACCTTATCCTCGCCTGGAAGGCATTCTGGCTTCAGCAATGGTTTCCGGGGACGACAAGATTCGTATTCTTAACGATACTTTTGGAAACGCGAGCGATCTTTTTAAGAGTTTTCTTAAAACATTGACCAAACGAGGACGCCTTGATCTCTTGCGAGACATTCATCGACAATGTCATTTGATTAATAATAAAAGAAAAGGTCGGGTTGCTGTTACGGTTACAACTGCTGCTCCGTTGGATGAGGCAACGTCTGCTACTTTAACAGCGAAACTTCGTTCCATTGTCGGAGGCGAGCCGATTATGCAGACCGTTGTCGATCCGGAAACGATCGGCGGAATTATTGTTCGCGTCGGAGATACAATATTCGACGCTTCCATTGCAACTCAACTTAAAAATGTGCGTCAACAGATGATTGACAGGAGCATCCATGAAATTCAAAGCCGACGAGATAGCTTCCGTAATACAGAAGGAAATTGAAGAGTTTGATTCACAAATCGACGTCCGGGAAGTCGGTCGCGTCATCGAAGTCGGAGACGGGATCGCGCAAGTTTATGGACTTTCCGGCGTTATGTCGGGCGAGATGCTTGAATTTCCCGGCGGAACTAAAGGGTTAGCATTTAATCTCGAAGAAAATAGCGTTGGAGTCATCATTCTCGGTGATTACCTGAAAATAGAAGAAGGAGATGAAGTCCGAACAACCGGTCAACTTCTTCAAGTTCCCGTTGGAGATGCCGTTTTGGGACGAGTCCTTGACCCGCTCGGAAATCCTCTTGACGGAAAAGGTCCCATTGTTACGAAAGAATATCGTTTTGTCGAAAGCAATGCCCCTGGCGTTGCCGAACGTCAGCCGGTTCGCGAAGCTCTTCAAACGGGAATCAAGGCCATTGACTCAATGACGCCGATCGGACGAGGCCAGCGCGAATTGATTATTGGCGACCGCAAAACCGGAAAAACGCAAATCGGAATCGATACAATTATCAATCAAAAAGGAACCGGCGTCAAATGTTTTTATGTCGCCATTGGCCAAAAAGATTCAACCGTTGCCGGACTGATTGAAACGCTTCGTAAAAATGGAGCAATGGACTATACAACGATTATTGTCGCCGGGGCAAGTTCTCCTGCTCCTTTACAATATATCGCTCCGTATGCCGGAACGGCTATGGCCGAATATTTTATGTATAATGGCCAACATGCCTTGATTATTTATGACGATCTTTCCAAGCAGGCCGTTGCCTATCGACAACTTTCGCTTTTGATGCGACGTCCGCCGGGACGGGAAGCTTATCCGGGCGATGTTTTCTATTGTCATAGTCGATTGCTTGAACGAAGCGCCAAATTGTCCGATGAGTTGGGCGGCGGATCGTTGACCTCGCTTCCGATTGTCGAAACGTTGGAAGGCGAAGTTTCCGCTTATATCCCGACAAACGTCATTTCGATTACAGACGGACAGGTTTATTTGCAACCAGACTTGTTTTTCCGCGGTCAGCGTCCAGCTATGAACGCCGGTATTTCCGTTAGCCGCGTTGGAGGTTCCGCTCAAATTCCTGCCATGAAGCAGGTTGCCGGCGGACTTCGGCTCGACTTGGCGGCTTTCCGTGAATTGGAAGCGTTCGCTCAATTGGGAACCGATCTTGATGCGGCGACGCAAGCCCGTCTGGATCGGGGTTACGCAATGAATGAGCTTCTGATTCAGGGCATTTGCCAACCGATGAACGTTATTGATCAAGTTCTCGTTATTTATGCGGGAACCAAAGGTTTTCTCGACAAAATTCCGCTCAAAAAGATTCGCGAATGGGAAAAAGAATTCCTTGTTTGGTTTCATGACAACAAACAGGAACTCTGGAATAAGATTAATGACGCTCGCAAATTGAATCCGGAATTGAATGCCGAGATTGAATCCGCATTGAATCAGTTTAATGAGCATTTTGCTAAATAACGCATCGGAATGTTTTGAATTTTGCCGATTTCGGATTTCCTCTGAGTTTGTTCGATCAATCGTTTTTGTTGAAATTTGATTTTTCGTTGAACTTTTAATTCACAGAATATTAAAGTTTTAATGATTTTTTAATCTTTCAACCTCCCAATATTGATCGAACAATGACCTTTGATAAATCGTTGAACCTTTAAAACTCAAGCGTTGTTTTCAACCTCAAACTTATGAAAAAATTTGTTTCCTTATTAATCAATAAATCGGGACGATTACAAAACGGCGAAGCCTGTCGTTTAACCGTTTCGATAAAAAGATTCCGAATTTTCGTTGATTAATGTCATTGAGAAGACGGCAAGTTTTTTGCAAAAGAAAAGTTCTTTGTAAAACAAACAGAAATATTCAAAATATTTGATCAATGTTTGTCAAAAAGAGTTCAAAGTCAAGATTAACGCCGAAACGAGATTTGACGAAATTATTCCAATTCCTTTCCTTAAAATATAATAAATAAAATGGCCAAAGCACGCGCTCTCGATAAACGCAGAAAATCGATAAAAAATATTCGAAAAATTACGCGAACAATGGAGTTGGTTTCAACAGCCCAGTTTCGTCGCGCTATGGATCGCGCCGTTGCCGCCGATTCCTATACAAAACGAATGGTTCATTTGGTTTCTGATCTTGCCAAAACAGGTTTGGACGTTTCTCATCCCCTTTTGGAAGAACGTTCGGAGCCGAAAAACGCAACAATGCTCGTTTTGACCGCCAATCGCGGAATGTGTGGCGGTTACAATTCCAGCATTCTTCGCCTTGCTCTGCAGCGATATCAGGAATTAAATGATTTGATTCCAAACATTAACATTGATGTTTCTGGAAAACGCGGAATTTCCTATATGAAATATCGAAAAATCGATATCGATCAATCATTTGATCAATTCGATCATAAACCGGCTTTTGATGAAATCAATGAAATGGCGCAACGATATCTGGACGCTTATCTTGCTGGCGAAATTGATCGTTTGGAAGTCGCTTATTGCAAATTTATTTCGATGTCAAAACAATATCCGGTTGTTGAAACGCTTCTCCCCATGACAGAAATGAAATCGGATGCCGATGACGATTCCAGCAAACCGGGCGGGGAAAAAACAAACGTCGAATATGAATTTCTTCCCTCGCCGCAAAGCATTCTTGAAGAAGTTGTTCCAAACGCTTTTAAAGTCAAACTATTTAAATGCTTTCTTGACGCCGCAGTCAGCGAACAAATTGCCCGAATGATTGCGATGAAATCCGCAACGGAAAACGCCGATTCGATGATTACAACCCTGACTTCAACTTATAACCGCGCTCGACAATCGCAGATCACAAACGAAATGCTCGAAGTCATTAGCGGCGCAAACGCATTGAATTAAAAACGTTATTCATAAAATTTCAACGTTAACTTGAATTCAATCATTATAACGGAAATAACAAACGAATTTAATAAACAAAAGAATCATTATTTTGTTTAATTGATACAAAATACCCAAAACCCTATCAGGTGTCCAAAATATCATGAACGAAACCCTTAAGACAAATAATATTGGTCGAATCACGCAGGTCATCGGTTCGACATTTGACGCGGAATTTTCCAATGAGAATCTTCCGGCCATTTATAACGCTGTAAAAATCGATAGCGAAAAGAATGGAATTATCATTCATTTGACCGGCGAGGTTCAACAACATCTTGGCGGCGGTCGCGTTCGTTGCGTTGCTCTTGGAAGCACAGACGGTCTTGTTCGCGGAATGGATTGTCTGGATACGGGAGCTCCTGTAAGCGTTCCTGTTGGCAATGAAACCTTGGGACGCGTTTTTAATCTTTTGGGCGAACCAATCGATAAAAAAGGACCTGTTGAAGCGAAAGAATATCGTCCGATCCATCAAGACGCTCCGATGGTTTCCGACCTTTCGACGAATACGGAAATATTTGAAACGGGAATTAAGGTTATCGACTTATTGACTCCTTTTGTCCGCGGCGGGAAAGCGGGACTTTTTGGAGGAGCCGGCTTGGGAAAAACCGTTATTTTACAGGAACTCATTGCCCGAATAGCAAGCGCTCACGGAGGCGCTTCCGTTTTTGCTGGCGTTGGCGAACGAACCCGCGAAGGAAATGACCTCTGGCGAGAAATGAAAGAGGCCAAAATTGGAAATACGGGTCGCTCCGTTATTGATCAAACGACAATGGTCTTCGGTCAGATGAACGAACCGCCGGGAGCTCGTCTGCGAGTCGCCCTTTCGGCTTTGACAATGGCCGAATATTTTCGCGACAATCTTGGAACGGATGTCTTGCTCTTTATCGACAATATATTCCGTTTTTCTCAAGCAGGTTCAGAAGTTTCCGCTCTTCTTGGTCGAATGCCGTCCGCTGTCGGTTATCAACCGACTTTAGCCTCGGAAATGGGCGCTCTTCAAGAGCGAATTGCCTCAACGAGTCGAGGCGCGATTACTTCGGTTCAAGCGGTTTATGTTCCCGCCGATGACCCGACCGATCCTGCCCCGGCAACCGCTTTTGGTCAATTAGATGCTTTTGTTTATTTGGAACGGGCCATTTCCGAAAAGGGAATTTATCCTGCCGTCGATCCGCTTGCTTCGTCCAGTCGGGTTCTTGACCCGCAATATGTCGGCGAACGTCATTATAATTGCGCCAGAACGGTTCAGCAAACGCTTCAACGATATCGCGAACTTCAAGATATTATTGCGATTCTTGGCGTCGATGAACTTTCGGAAGAAGACAAACTCGTCGTTCATCGAGCCCGTCGAATGGAACGTTTCCTTTCCCAACCGTTCCTTGTTGCTGAAGTCTTCCTAGGAAAACCGGGACAAATAACGCCATTGGCCGATACCATTCGGTCTTTTGAAGAAATTTCAGCGGGAAAATGGGATCATCTTCCAGAACAGGCCTTCATGTATGTCGGGTCTGTTGAACAAGCCGCTGAACAAGCGGAAAAAATGGAAGCGGAAGCCAAAATGAAATAATTCCCTTTTGTCCATCGAAGGATCAAAATATCTTTCTTCTGCTTGAGTCCTTAATCCTCAAGACTGTTGAAAATCGGATTGTTGGAGTTGCCTTCGGCGACAAGGAACGGATAAATGCGGACAATGCCGTCGGCTGTTCCAACCTTCCGGATTGTTTGTTCCTTTCAATTTTTGCAATTGTTGCATTTGTTTCCCCTGGAAAAGACTCTCATTGCTTATTCTCACTAAAACAGGATTTTGTTTTATGAAATGTATTGTTGTAACGCCGGAAAAAACCGTTTTTGATAAAGAGACAGCTTTCGTTGCTTTGCCGCTCTTCGATGGAGAATATGGAATAGGAAACAATCATACTCCGATCGTTGGACGCCTTGGCTCGGGAGAACTTCGTTTGAAAACGGAAAATGAGACCGCAGAATCTTGGTATATCGAAGGGGGGTTTGTTGAGGTTCTTGATAATGTTATTACATTATTAACGAATTTTGCCGTTCCCAGTCGGGAATTAAGTCTCGAAAAGGCTCAAAACGAGCTTGAAACCGCTCAAGCTCGTTCAACGAAAACGCCTGAACTTTTGGCCTTAAAAGAAAAATTGGTTCAAACAGCGCGTTCTCAAATCCGGTTGGCTCAAAAAATGAATCGTTAATTTGGGGGCATTATCCTTCAGCCTGTTCAAAAAACATTGTGACCCCAAAGCTCAATATTGATCGAATTTGACGTTTCCTCAAAATTGCTTCTCATCATTTTTATCAATCATTCATTTTATTGATCTGTAAGCAATAGATACAGAAGTTAAAATCAATTTTCTCGTTTTGAGAGAGAAATTTGAAAAAGAATCAATAAACTTAATCGTTTTTGTGGCGTTTGAATCGACAAAACTCCGAATTGAGGTTTGCTTGCTTCTCGAAATGAGCGGCAGTTTTCCTTTTCGGCTTCAATGATTTGCCAATCGTTGTCGGGGTTGCAAACAAAATCATTTTTCCATTTTCATCTGTTTGAATATTCCTTTTTTATCCATCGAAAACAGAATATTACTCAACATAAAGGAAACTGTTTGACTATTCAAATATAGATTATAGATTGTTTTTTCAAAACAGGAAACATTTATTCTAATGAGCCTTGAGCAAACGGTTATTGACGATCATTCCAATATAATATCGTCCCCCCAAACCAATGAGGAATTCTCAATTTCTTCTGTTGTTTCCGAATTGATTCAAAAATTCGGTCGAACTCAAGAGGCTCTTATTCCAATTCTTCAGGAAATTCAAAATCGCTTTCGTTATCTTCCCCAACCGATTCTTCAGGCAATCAGCGAAAACACTGAAATCAAATTAAGTGAATTGTTGGGGGTTGCAACATTTTATTCGCAATTTCGCCTTAAACCGATCGGTCGACATAAAATCAGCGTTTGCGTTGGAACGGCCTGTCATGTTAAGGGCGCTTCGCTTGTATTGGACGCATTTCGTCAAGAGCTTAAACTCGCTCAAGATGAAGATACAGACGCTCAAAAACTTTGGACAATTGAAAAAGTCGCTTGTTTGGGCTGCTGTACTCTTGCCCCGGTTGTTGTCATTGACAATCGAACTTATGGGCATGTTTCCCCTTCAAATGTCAGGGAAATTCTCGACGATTTTCTTGCCCGATCTCAAAAATCAGAGCCCAAACCGCAATCTCAACATTTTATTTCTGAAGATCAACTCGGAGAAATTCGTATCGGTTTAGGGTCTTGCTGCCAGGCCCAGGGAAGCAAACAGATTTATGATTCGATTCTCGATATCGTTCAAGAAACAAACTTGCCGATTCTCGTCAAACCTGTCGGTTGCATTGGAATGTGTCATCAGGTTCCTTTAATGGAAACAATCTCCAAGCAGGGAAATTCCTCTTATTTTGCGAGAGTTCAACCCGATGAAGTTCGTTCCATTTTCCAAAATGAATATCGATCAAAAAGCTGGATTTCGCGAATCAAATACAATATCGTTCGTTTTTTGGAATATTGTTGGAGCGACGAAATAGCCAATCCCGTTCAAGAGCGACAAATTGAGTTGGACAAAAAACCTGTTTGTTCGTTTCTAGAACGTCAAAAACGCCTTGCGACTGAAACCTGCGGTTTGGTTAATCCGACTGATTTGGATGAATATATCCATTTTGACGGTTTTTCTGCTTTTCGCCGGGTCTTGACAATGTCGAACGATGAAATCATTCAAGAAATGAAAATCGCCGGATTACGAGGACGCGGAGGAGCCGGGTTTCCAACGTTTCGAAAATGGGACGCCGTTCGACAAAATAACGCTTCGCAAAAATATATCGTTTGTAATGGCGACGAAGGCGATCCAGGCGCTTTTATGGATCGAATGATTTTGGAATCTTTTCCATTTCGCGTTCTCGAAGGAATGATGATTGCCGCCAAAACGATTTCTGCGTCTCAAGGATTCCTTTATATTCGAGCAGAATATCCCCTGGCTGTTCAACGAATCAAACAGGCGATCCGTATTTTGGAAGAACGTCATTTTTTGGGCGATCATATTCTTGGTTCCGATTTTGCCTTGTCTTTGCAAGTTAAAGAAGGGGCCGGAGCATTCGTTTGCGGCGAAGAAACCGCTCTTCTCGAATCGATTGAAGGACGTCGCGGAATGCCTCGATTAAGACCCCCTTTTCCGGCTCAAAGAGGACTTTGGAACCAACCGACTCTGGTCAATAACGTCGAAACCTATTCGCTTGTTCCTTGGATTTTTCGTCATTCCGGCGCTGATTTTGCCGTTTTGGGAACGGAAAAAAGTTCTGGAACGAAAGTTTTCGCTTTGGCGGGAAAAATTCAACGCGGCGGATTAATTGAGGTTCCAATGGGAATTTCGATCCGGACCATTGTTGAAGATATCGGCGGCGGCGTTGCCAATAACAAAAAATTCAAGGCGGTTCAAATTGGGGGGCCTTCCGGCGGTTGCGTCCCGGCGGAATTGGCCGATACTTCGGTCGATTTCGAATCGCTTTCAAAAGTCGGCGCCATTATGGGCTCCGGCGGTCTCGTTGTCTTGGACGAAGACGATTGTATGGTTGATATTGCCCGTTATTTTCTTCAGTTTACGCAAGAACAATCCTGCGGAAAATGTACTTTTTGCCGAATCGGAACGCGACGAATGCTTGAAATTCTTAATCGGCTCTGTTCCGGTCAAGGTCAAAAAGACGATATTCAAAAACTGGAAAAATTAGCGAAAAGTATTCAATCAGGAAGTCTTTGCGGCTTAGGAAAAACGGCTCCGAATCCGGTTCTTTCAACAATTCGATATTTTCGAAAGGAATATGAAGCTCATCTTGACGGCGTTTGTCCTTCCGGAAAATGTCGCGAGTTGATTGAGTATCGAATCAATTCTGATTCCTGCAACGGTTGTTCTCTTTGCAGCGGAATTTGTCCGACTCAAGCTATTGAATCGCGTCCTTATCGAAAACATGAAATAACTCAGGAAAAATGCACAAAATGCAATTCCTGTTACTTGATTTGTCCCCATAACGCCGTTCAAATTTATTCCGGCCCTCAAAAAGATGTTTTGATTCAAAAAAGACATTAAATCAGGCGATTTTTTCCGTTCGACTCTCAAAAATCGAAAAATGTCAACGCTCCGGGCGTCGCAATTGACGTTGTTTTCTTTGCGCAATAATTTGCGGATCGCCGATTGTTTCGCGCATTTCTTCCCGAATTTCCTGAGGAGTCATTCGCAAATCATTTTCAAGTTTCCAGCGCTGATAAAAGAAATCTAAAATGGCCAAAAACAGTAAAGCCCAGGCAACTCGCCAGGCAATTGTATAGATTAGGTCAATGATAATAAAAAAGATGTTCCAGGAATCATTTTGAGAGATCGTTAAAATTGTTTCTTTTTGTCCCCAAAACGTCCATGAGACAACGATCAGGCAAATAAATATTTTGAACAAACCGATTCCAACTCGAAAAACGCCTTCGAGGGAAAAAATGCGATGAAATCCGCGAAGAAGACTCAAATTTTCCCAATTCGGCATTATTTTGTCTGGGAGAAAAAGCCAACCAGCCTGACTCAAATGAATACCGATTGCAGCCAGAACAGTCATTGCAATAAAAAAAGCGAACTGTCCGAGAAAATAGAAAATGGTTTGAGAAAGAAAAAGGGGCAATTGTTCGAGTTGGTCTTGCGAAGAAAAAACGTCGGAATCCAAAAAAGCTTCATTATTTTGCAAATAAGAAGATTGCAAATGAGGAGATTGCGTATAAAGAGATTGCGAAAAATGAAAAAGGGATTCCGCAAGATTTTTTCCAACCGACATCAACAGAAGAAGCGAAACAAAAAGGAGAATCGCCGACGTCAAATCTGGACTTTTGGCAACCTGTCCTTTTTCTCGCGCTTGTTGACGTCGGCGCGGAGTCGGTTTTTCGGTTTTATCGCTATCAAACATTCTTTCAAACTTTATTGGTTTTGAATATTACAGACAATAATTAACGTTATCAGCATTAAAAATTTTGTCAATATTATCAATTTTGCCAATTGTTATCAAGGCGATTCCGAAAAAATTCCGAAGACGCAAAACGTCCTGACCGCAATCTTTCGATCCCTGTTTCAAAGCGTCTGTTCCCAAGCGTCAGATTATTTATTGTTTCGGAACCATTTCTTTCGATTCGAAAACTTTTAAATCGCAAACCGGTTCTGAATCCGAAATCGATGAATTCGGAGTTCCGTAAGCAAACAAACGGATTAAAAGGACGAATCATTTGTCAGATCGGCTTTCAAAAGAACTCTCAATTCATCAAAGATAAAAGGAATCAACCGTTCTCAAAAATTAAATTTCGACCCATTTTTCTTCTTTCGCGCTTCGAATGACGGCATCGCAAACTTTTTGAGTTCTCATTGCTTCCCGCATATTGGGATGAAACGCCGGGCCGCCGTCAAGACTTTTCAGAAAATCGGACAACTGATTGATAAAAGTATGCTCATAACCAATTGTTGTGCCAGGAACCCAATATTTGTCCATATAAGGATGTTCGCTGTTCGTTACTAAAATGCGTTGCCAACCGGTCAAATGATCTTCGATTTTTTTGCCGGTTTCGGGATCAGCATAACGGAAGAACTGAACATATTCCGGTTCTTCGAGATTGAAAAATGCGGCTCCGTTTTCGCCATTGATTTCCATAATGCTATAATTTTTCCGTCCGCGAGCATAACGGGAACTTTCAAAAGTTCCAATGGAACCATTCTGAAAAACGGCCAGAAACATACAGGCGTCGTCAATTGTAATCGGAATCATTTCGCCGGTTTCTGCGCTCCGACGTTCTTTAATAAAGATTTCTGTATAGGCGCAAACTTTTTTAATCGGGCCGTTGATCCATTCCGCAGTATCAATTGAATGAGCAAGCAGATCTCCGGTAACGCCGCTTCCTGCAACTTTGGCGTCAAGTCTCCAAAGCGAAGCGCCGCCGGCAGGAACTTTTTGACTGATTGTATAATCCTGATTATAAACAGCCCGATAATGGAATGGGCGTCCAATGCGGCCTTCATCAACGATCTGTTTAAACAACGAAACGGCAGGAACGCGTCGATAATTAAACGAAACCATATTGGGAACGCCCGCTTTTTCGACGGCTTCAACCATTTCTTGCGCTTCGCTCAAACTCATCGCAAACGGTTTTTCGCAGACGATTTTTTTGCCAGCGGCCGCGGCAGCCAGAACCATATCCCGATGCAAAAAATTGGGAGCAACAACATCGACAATATCAATATCATCGCGATCGATTAATTTTCGCCAATCTGTTTCAATCGACTCATATCCCCAGGCTTTTTGGAATTTCTTCAAGGTTTCAATATCTTCTTCCCGACCATAACAGGCCTTTAAAACCGGTTTGAACGGAAGATCAAAAAAATGTCCAACCTGATTGTAAGCGTTTGAATGAGTTCGCCCCATAAAACCGCAGCCCAACATTCCAACATTTAACGTTTGCATAATCATTTCCTCAAAGGGGTTAAAATGACGGTTCAATAAACCAAAAGATATACAGGAAGTTCTAAAAGCCCCTTGGAACGCGAACGTCTCGCCCGCTGAAACTGGTTTTTGCAATGTTTTTCAAATTAAGTTTGTTGTAAAAAACAGGTTTTTAGAACTTCCTTACTGTTTTTTAATTAAGAAATTCAGTATAACGAATTTTGGGTTGAAAGGCAAGATTTTTTTTCCTTTTTTCCAAAAACAATACTTTCGTTCTTTTTAACCCTTGTTTTTCGACAAAAAATATTTTATAGTATTGTTTAATTGAATATTTGTTCAACAACAGGTTTTTCAACAAACACATTTCGAATAAATTCGTAAAACTAGACATTTTGCTTTAAATGTTAAAAGAGTTGAAAATGGAGAGTCAAAAGTTCCTGTTGATCAAGCGACCAACGGGAGCGGCGAACTGCTAACGGAGCGGCAGCTCCAAGCGGGATGCAACGCCCTTGCGTTGCTGCGATGCAACCGCATAGGTTGCCCGTCGGA
>JAUNBG010000006.1 GCA_030527205.1 Planctomycetia bacterium | reverse complement strand
TCTTAGATAAATAATAAATAAAATGACTGAAAATCGAAGAAAATCAAAAATTGTCGTTGTTGGAAGTTCCAATACAGATATGGTCGTCAAATCGGACAGAATTCCTGTTCCGGGCGAAACAGTTGTTGGCGGAACGTTTGTTCTTGCTGCGGGCGGCAAAGGAGCGAATCAGGCTGTTGCTGCCGCTCGATTGGGGGCAGATGTAACCCTAGTTGCGCGGGTTGGCGACGATATGTTCGGAAAACAAGCGATTGACAATTATCAAAAAGAGGGAATCGATACAACTTATATTCAAAAAGATCGTCTTCATGCAACAGGAGTTGCTTTGATTCTTGTCGATGAAAAAGGGGAAAATCTAATTTCCGTCGCTTCGGGCGCGAATTATTTTTTGTCGCCCGACGATGTTAAAAAAGCCGCTGATGTCATTCGGTCTGCCGATATGATTATTGTTCAGCTTGAAACGCCTCTTGAAACGATTGAGTATACAGCTCAACTTGCCCAGGAAGCTAATGTTCCGATCATTCTTGATCCGGCTCCTGCTCCGAATGGGGCTCTTCCGACAGAATTGATGAAGAAAATAACTTATGTCAAACCGAATGAAACGGAAGCGTCTCGTTTAACGGGAATGCCGCTTTCCAACGATTTGGAAAACGTTCAAAAAATGGCCGACAAACTTTTGGCAACCGGCGTTCAGGCTGTTATTATAACGCTTGGAACGGAAGGTTCGTTTGTCGTTGAAACGTCGGGAATGGGAACGTTAGTTCCAGCGAAAAAAGTTCAAGCGGTCGACTCAACTGCGGCGGGCGATTCCTTTTCCGGCGCTTTGGCCGTTGGTCTTTCCAATGGTCAATCGTTATTGGACGCCGTTCGTTTTGCTTCCGACGCAGCGGCGTTAAGCGTTACTAAACTTGGCGCTCAACCGTCTCTTCCGACTTTAGACGAAGTTGTCAAAAAAAGTTCTTAATCTTTGATGCAGCGATTATCAAACAGGTTTGTTATTGATATTTAAAACAATAAATCATATTCGGGGGAATATAAGGAAATATTCAGAAATCGTTGAGGAAAAATTAAATGAATGTTGTTGCGTTTGAGAAATAATGCTTCGACATAAATTCCCCGGCGATGAGCGATTTTTTCAAAGTCTTGTTTTGGCGGCAGCGAGGCGAACGTTGCTATTTTGTTGGTTCAATTTTGGTTTTGAAACGACTTATGTAACGCTTCTTCCCGACAACGCTGTTGCCGATGAATGTATTGCGGAGCCGCGGCGATTTGGCATTAATATGAAAAAGATTGTTCAAAAAAAAGGATCGAATGGGACTTTCTTTTCTTGAAACAGACGCCGATTAACGTTCTTCAAAGGTTGTTTATAATCGAATTCGAAACGGCGGCGAATGCAATCGACAGTAATTACAGAAATGTTTCTAAAAGAAATTGTTATCGTAACGGTTTCTTCTTTAAAGAAAGGGGATTGAATCATGAGTTGGGAAAAGCAGCCTTTTATCATTAAAATTCTTTTTGTCGTCATTAACGTCATTTTTATTTTTTTTCCATTATTACTTCAACTCTTTATCTTTTTATGCAATTTATTCGATTCTTTCTCGAGTTATCGGGGAATATATTACGCATTTAAAGATTCTTGGCTTTTTATTGAGATCGTTACATTTATCGTCTATTTTTATGCTTTTTCTTCGCTTTTTATGTTAAAATCGTTAATGAAACGATTATCGATATTAAATATTGTTCCGTTTTTTCTTGGATTTCTCTATTATTGTATTCTGTTTTCCTGTTTAACTTTTACGCCAGACACTCATGACGGAAAGTGGGTTTTTACATTTCCGATCACTTCGGTTTTAATCATAACGACAAGTTCAATATTGTTGCTTTGTTTGGACCTGATTTGTCGTTTCGTCTGGCGAAATGAGAAAAAAATGTCCAAATAATATTTTGTTCGATTTTAATAATTGATTCAAATTTGAACATTGACTCGTTTTCGCGATCTTTTTGGTTCTGTTATCGTTTTTTAACTCAATAATTCAAGGAGTATTTTATGAAACAATTTTGGATTTCCGGATTGTTTGTTTTATTATTAACGTCGTTTTCCTGGGGACAGTCGGAAGAACGGGAACTCATTGACGCTTTATTGCCGCCAGGGGTTGCGGATGAGGAAATGAACGCGAGAACGACGGCGGATCAAAGAGTTCGGCGGTTTTTGATTCCCCAACGAATCGTTTGGAAGTCGGAAAATGGCCTGGAAAATGAAGAACTTCTTTTGGAAAAGCCGCTCGGACAAACGTCAACTTCGGAAATGTCGAGCGGTTTTCGAATGGAAAACAAAGGCGAACCGGCGTCCATTCTTCTTGATTTTGGAGCGGAAATTCATGGCGGCGTTCGAATTGAAGCACGCGATCTAAAGCCGGGAGAAAACAGCGTCGGACGAACGGTTCGAGTTCGCGTTCGATTGGGCGAATCGGCGGACGAAGCAATGGCGGAAATAGGGGAAAAAGGATCGGTCAACGAACATTCCGTTCGCGATATGATTGTCAACGTTCCCTGGCTTGGCGCAATTGAATTTGGCGAATCGGCGTTTCGTTTTGCCCGGTTCGATTTAATTGATCCGGAAACGGTTCTTTGTGTCGATTCCATTCGAGCGGTTTTTACTTATCGAGATATTCCCTGGGTTGGTTCGTTTAAATCCTCGGATGAACGACTCAATCAAATTTGGAAAGTTGCCGCTCATACGCAACATTTGACAATGCAAAATTTCGTCTTTGAAGGGGCGAAACGCGACCGGCTTGTTTGGTATGGCGATTTTCATCCGCAAACAATGACAATGCTTCGAGTCTTTGGAGCTCCGAAAGTTCTGCGGGATACGCTCGGCTATTATGCGCGGGAAACCTGGCCGTTGCCGAAATGGATGAACAGTATGCCGAATTATTCGCTTTGGTGGCTCCTGGCCGTCAGCGACCTTTATCGATATTCAGGGAATTTGGAAGACCTCAAAGAACAGCATTCCTATATTAAGCAACTTGTCGATCAATTGGAACCTTATGTCAAGGACAATGGGGAAGCGGGATTTCCTAACCCGTTTCTGGATTGGCCGACGGCAGACAACCGCCCGGCGCTGGATGCGGGAACTCATGCGATGTTTGCGATGACATTTAATCGCGTTGCAGAAATGGCTCAAGACTTGAATGACGCGGAATTAGCGGCGAAAGCGACCAAAATTGCGCAAAAAGTTCGAACATTCCAACCAGATCATGCGAACAACAAACAGGCCGCGTCGTTAATGGAATTGGCGGGACTTGAACGCAAGGAATCGCCCAATATTCCGGTTATTGCCAAGAATGGCGGCGAAAATTTTTCGACGTTTTATGGCTATTATATGCTTGAAGCGTTGGCCGCAGGAGGCGAAGAGCAGACGGCTCTCGATATTATTCGCGAATATTGGGGCGCAATGATCGATGTTGGAGCAACAACGTTTTGGGAAGATTTCGATTTGAAATGGCTCGAAGGTTCGGGACGCATTGACGAGTTGACGCCAGACGGTTTGAAGAGCTTGCATGGCGATCATGGGGCTTATTGTTATATCGGATTTCGTCATTCCCTTTGTCATGGTTGGGCGTCTGGGCCGGCGGCTTGGCTCAGCGCTCATATTTTGGGAGTCAATCCGATAGAACCGGGATTTAAAGTCGCGTCGGTCAAACCATTTCTCGGCGATCTCGATTGGGCGGAAGGAAACGTCCCAACGCCATTTGGCCCTATTTTTGTTCGACACGAAAAGGCAAAGGACGGTTCCATCAAAACGACCATCAAAGCGCCTTCGGATATTGAAATCAGTCGTTAATCATTATTCCATCGTTTTTTTGATTTTTGCAATTGCATTCAGGCGGCCGTCCCCCAAATAGGGGGGCGGAGCAAAAAGATCAAAACAAACGATGACGTTTCTCATGATTTTTCAGGAAAGAGAGGCAAAAATTGAATCTTCGAATATAAAATAACCTCAAAAGAGACCGGTCAAAAGAACGTCGTCCATTGAAAAAACAGGAAAAGTTAAGACTGTTATTATGATTAAAACGAGTATTACTGATTATAAAAAAGAACTTTCTTCCAAACTTCTCAAGTTTCGAAAAAAGATAACCTGTCCGCATTGTTGGACGACCTTTAAGCCGCATGAGTTGTTGTCCATTGCTGTTGCGACAGAATATGTCGGAGATGAACAACTCGGAACGGATGTTCAAATGCGTTTTTTGCCTTGCCGGTTCGATATAGAAGGTCATCCATTGGATCCGGAGGGAATTGTCTGTCGGGATTACGCCTGTCCGAACTGTCATCTCATCCTTCCGAGGGATTTAATTGAGTTTCCCGTTTCCTTTATTTCCATTATTGGCGCTCCGTCTTCTGGAAAATCATATTTTTTAGCTTCCATGCTCAGGCGGGCTAAAATTATGTTATCGACCCATTTTCAGACTTCTGTCATTGATACTCACGCGAAAATGAACGATCAGATCAATGATTATGAACAGACGCTCTTTTTAAGAAAAGAAGGGGTTAATAAAGTTATTATTGAAAAAACCCGCGAATATGGCGAAGGTTATAATACATCAATTGTCAACGGACAGATTATGCGTTATCCTCAACCTTATATGTTTACATTGACGCCGTCGCAAAATCATATTTTTGCAAAAAGCATAAATCCTTCTGTCCTTTGCCTTTACGATAACGCCGGGGAAAGCTTTCTTCCCGGACGCGAAAGTTCGCTGGAACCGGTAACGGATCATTTGAAACAATGCGGCGTCTTTTTTTATATATTTGATCCGCTTCAATATGTTCCCATTCGAACTGTATGCCGTCAATATTCCAAAGATCCGCAACTTGAAAAAAAGGTTGATTCCTTGCTGCAACACTCCATTTTAAGCGAAACGATTCATCGCATTAAAAAGTCCAAAGGCCTGGATCCGTCACAAAAAGTCAATAATCCGGTTTTTGTTATTGCAACGAAAGCAGATGTTTGGAAAACTTTTTTGGGCGACGCCAATTTCAACCCGCCTTATGGGCGAATACAGAGCAATAATGTCAACGACAATGTTAATATGTATGCGGTCAAACCGCAACGGATTCAAAATATGTCCAATCTTCTTCGAGATATTCTGTTCCAATATGTTCCAGAGTTTGTTATGGCCATTGAGAATCTGTCCAGCGACGTCACCTATTTTCCCGTCAGCGCAACTGGTTGTTCGCCGATTGAAACAACAATGGAGCAGGGCGTTCAAAAACTGGAATTCGACGTCAATTCCATCGATCCAATCTGGTCTGAAGTTCCTTTATTTTACGCCTTGACTAAAATAGGAAATATCATTCCGTTTGGCAGATCCGGTTCACAAGACTGTTCATCCGACACACAAACTATTATGGCATCAAGTCTTGAATAAAATTGGGGAAAGACATGATTTTTGAATCAATTTATACTTCTTCAGACAAAAATTTTGTTTCCGGTCGAGTCGGTTTCAGCACAATAGCTCATACGGAAGGAATGAGTTCGCAACTGATTCAGCGTTTGGAACATCTCAGCCTTTATCCTCGGCGCAATACAGAAGAAGATCAATCGTTTTCTCCAAGCGTTTACTTTCATCTTTGGTTTTCGTCTGGTTCACAGACTTATCATGTTTTATCGAGAATAGTCGATTGCGGTTTCGATTATACTGGTCGAACCAATTATTTAGCGCATCATTTTGTGTTGACCGAAGACGAATTGCCTTCCTGTGGCCCTGCGGCCTTTCTCATGTCGGCTCCTTTTTTGAGCAAATGGGACTCCGGTCCCAAATATCTTCCGCTTCGAGACAAGTCTTTTTTTCAAGAAACAGGAACACGAAAAACGGTTTCCTGTCCTTTATGGCAAAAATGGAGTGGCGATCCTTATTGGAGTCTTTCGCTTTTTGAAAAGCTCAAACAAAAAGGAAAAACTTATGTCGTCATTGATCAAAATATTCCGCTTCTGCAACTGTTTGACGAATCTTTGACGCTTCTTGTTCCGAAAGATCGTTGGAAAATCCCGTTTTGTACTTGTTTCATAAAATTCCCTGTCGATATATTATGTACTTGGCAGGGAGTTTACAAAGAATCGATGAATATCGAAAGAACCTGGTTTCCCAATGCCAATATTGTCAATCTGACCATATCCCTTCCGGAATATTTTCAACATACTCCCGAACTGATTCCTGGTTCTATTCGACTTGATTCCTACGGTTTTGAGAAAGTAGAGAAACCTGAAAAAACAGAGAATAATCCCGTTTCCATTTACGAAACAAAAATTTTGAACATTCCTTCCGCTCATTTAAAATTTCCTCTTACAGAACCGACTCAGCAACAATCACAGAGTTCAAATTTGACGGGTATTCTTGATTATGGCAATAATCCTTACGAAGAATTGTATTCTGACGATTTGGATAATACATTTGGCGAATTGAAACCAGAAATCGCCCCCAACGACATCAGGATTCCAAAACCGTTGCCGATTCCTGGTCAAAATCATTTTGATCAATTAAAAACAGCGTCATTGAAACTTAAAAGGAATAAAAAGTCTTTATTCAATAAAATATTTTATTCGCTGATTCTTTTTATTTGGATCGCCATTGTTGTTATTCTTTTTGTTCTTTTGCTTTCGTTTTTTACTTCCTGTCAATTGAACCATTCTATTTCTCATCAAATACAATCTATTCAAATCCCAAAGTCTTCCGTTTCATTACATTGCGCTGATAATCCCATTCAACCCCAAAACAAGCCAATATCTAATGTTCTGTTTTCTATTCCGTTTCAAGGAGATTTTATATGGCCGTAAACTATCAACTCTTTATCGATGAATTGAGACTTCTGGTCATTACTAAAGTTGCTGTTACGGAAGAAGAAATCAGTAGCAAAGCGGAAGAATATGCCCAATTATGCGAACAAGCCAATCAACGCTTGAAAAAATGTTACTTTTTCATGCTTAAGCAAAATTATTCTGAAATGGAACGTCTTGTATGCATTGAGCCCAATTTGTTCGAATTCATAAATGCGTTACTCTTTCCAGAATTGGATGATTGGCGAAAAATGATTCGCCCTTTGGGATTAAAAGCCCCCGAGGAAATCATTATCGACTATTATTTGGCTGTTAAAGATGCCTGTCATAAATATCAAGAAAGAAAACCTTTATATGAACGCTTAAGATTTTATTCCTTGATTGGCGCTCCGATTTTATATCGAATCGGTATCATGTGCCAAATATTAAATCTTGAACCAAAAAATAATTTATTGAAACAAGATATCGATCTTTTTGACACAAATTATTTCTCCATTTTGGAAACAGAAGGAAGAGAAATACTGCAAGAGGGCAACTTAGATGAAATGCAAAAACTCAGCCAGATTCTAAGTCGCCGTCCGAAATGGGCTGCTTCTTCTTTAGCCAAAAAATGTGCCAAGGAAATTTCAAAACTCGAAAACGAAAAGGTTTATCAAGAACTTTGTTCGATTGGAAAAGAGCTTCAAGATTCCTTGTATGACTCTGACGAAATGAAAGTCAAAGAATGTTTGGAAAAATGGGATTCATGTATTGCGTCCAAAACGGATTTAATTCCTCCGGCGAACACGCAAATCATTGTTCAAAAAGCGAAAAACTGGATAACTGTAATTGCGGAAGATCGCAAAAACATCTCAATATATAATAGCGCAACAGAAGATTTTATTCAGAACATCGATTCTTGCTCTACAAAAGAAGAATTGAAAAACCTTTACAATGAATATAACATTAAAATTCAATCTCTGAATTTGCCTGTTTCTTCTGAAATAGAACAATATGTCGAGGAAAAACTGAAGTCGTTTACAACGAAGTTTGTTATCAAGTTGCTTTTTTATGTTTCCCTTGGACTTGTTTCCGCTCTGGCTGTTGCCTATTTCATTTCAAACGTGATTAAATAGTCGCTCCTGAAAAACAGCTTTACAAAACGATTGTCAAAGCGGGAAAACAGCCCCGGTTATACGGAATTCGCATCCGCCAGAGTTCTTTGCGCAAAGCCAAACAGGCAATGATCATGGCGGGACGTTATTCGCATGCACAAAAACATAAACGTCGAGACCGGGAAATTTGCAATCTGAAAAACGGACTCGGTCGTCTTGTTCGCGAATGCCAAAAAGGATCGAAACAAGAGGATGAGAATCAGAAACAGTTTTTGAATCTGTGTGAAATATTATTGCAGCAAACGAAAACCAGTAAGCAGAAAATCTATTCCCTCCTGTTTAATTGTTTTTGAAATATTAAGGTGGTTCTGGTTTGTTGGACAAAAAATAGAGTTGTATCGTAGAGGATTCTTGATTGAATCATGCCCTCCATGGGGGCATTTGAAACGAGTGCTGTTTTCTAACACTGAGAGTTTTTATAGGACATTTTCCTCAGGTCAAAGCAAAAACATTACTCATAAATCAATACTTTTCCTCTTCTCTTGACCCACTTCTCCTATTATCGTCAACCTCCCGACGATTACAATAGAGGCTTTCCGTTTTGACGAAATTTTTCCTCGCAAACCTGACTGTCCGTCTCAAGTCTTAAAGTAAACTTCCGCCGGTCTTCGATAATCAAGTGCGCTGTGGCGTCGCTTGTATCGATAATAATCAAACCATTGCGCAAGACGATCCTACAAGTCCCATAAGCTCTCATTAAAACAGAAATGAACACAAAAAAATTATTAGAAGAGATCGTCAAAAAAAATAACAGTATCCCTCCTATACTCCAATAAAAAAAGGCGGTAATTAAACCGCCTTTTTTTACGCTTCAACAAGCTCTTTTTCTTGATCTTGTTTTTTGTCTTGATAATCAATCATGTATTCCATTCCCCAACTTTTAAGGATTTCATAAGCTCTTCGATTATCATACTCAACCCGTTGTTCAATAGTCATATCTTTTGTTTCTTCTTGATTCTTAAGACGGATTTCTCTTAATAATGTCATCCATTCCGTTTCCATCAGTCAACCTTTCCATAAATGTTCTTGGAGACACAATATCAACAATTGGCAATCCAAGACGTTGGTTTATTCTTTTAAGATGATAAATTGTATTTTCATTAACAAAATGTTTGAAATTCCAACTTGCGATTATATCACACTGATAATAAACGGCAAAGGATATATGCATTAAATCATCAATTGATTTGGGAGTCAAAAGTTTATTTTCAAGATATTCGGCTTGTAATTGATTGATTTCTTTAGACTCTTTTAATAGCATAGTTCCTAATTTACTCAAATCACACTTTAAATATGATTTAAGAGGTTCCGGGGCACAATCAATTTCGCGTATCGTTATTATAGACGTACACAATATATAATGATCATCTTTTTTAAGTAACTCAACAAAATCCCGGGTTATTTGCATTATTTCCGAAGATTTTGTCAAGTACAAATAACCGAATACGCTGGTATCCAGATAGACTTTCAACTTTTGCATGGCGTTTTCCTTTTTATTATAGCACGAACAGCGAAAAAATCAAGATTTTAATCTCATTGATTTATATAGTATGTTATAGCGTTAACTCTTGTTTTGTCAAGAGCTTATTTGATATTTAGTTATTATTTTATTAAATATTTTATTATCATTATTTTAGTTACATAATCAAAAAAGCCGCTTGAGCAATCCATGCAACAAGCGGCAAGGGGAGGGGCCCCCGAACGAGTCGCGGCGCGAATGATTTAACACAACCGTAACAACTCAATATCTTCTATTTCGCGGGTTGAACTCGTTTTTTTCCGGTTCAATTGGGATTTTTGGTCGTTTTTTAACCCCCTGTTAGTAATCGGGGGATCAAACGAATCGGACGCGCCGGCACCTTCAAAGGCGAAGGTATCCGCCGGCTTGTCCGATTCTTCAAAGTCGCCCGATTGATCGAACGGCAGCATCTCAATAAGTTCTTCCGACGCAACCCCGCGATAAGCCATTTCATCGTCTATCGCGTCAAGTAAATGACTATATATCTTATTCATCATCGCCCAACTTCGAAATTCAATTTCTGCAAATTCGAACGTTTCACGGTCGATTGTTTCACGATCGTCCTCTGAACCGAACATAAGAAACATTATCGGACGTTCGTATGCAAGTCATTTCTGGTTCTTTCCTGCCTGGACAACTCTTTTTTTCTAAAAGAAATTATTATTTCAACCAATGAAATTGAGACAATCAAAAAAGTTTGCTATTTCTATCTGAATTAACTTAAAACAATACGGAATAATTGATTTGGGTTAATTCTTGACTTTGGGAATTATTTATAAGATAATATAAAAAAACTGATTTTTCATTATTTTCAATTTTTAAGATTTTGGGATTTGATCAACAGATACTCCCCTGCTCTATTTCATAATTTCATATAAATAATTGAAGTTTTAGAACGCCGAACGCTGAAATTTCGTCCGCTAAACTGGTTTTTACGACATTCACGAATGGAGTTTATTCCCCAAAACAGGTTTTTATAACTTTCTGAAAATATATGCTCGAAATCAAAAGAAACGTCAAACAAAAGAATTCAATATTTCATTATCGATTTACTTTTATTTACAACTCAATGGATCGAGGTTATAATATTGAGTAACGATCAAGAATCATGCCAAATGATTCGCATTTTGTTTCACATTTTAATCAGAGGCAAACCATGACTCAAAAAAATTACTTAATTTTACTCCTTGGAGCGACATTGATTTTTTCAAGCGTTTTGAACGGATTTTCTTCAGAGCCCCAATATCAAAAAATTATTGTCAGCACAAAATTTCACAGCGAAGGAGCAGCGGTCGGCGATTTCAATCAAGACAATCAACTCGATATTGTCTCCGGCCATTATTGGTATGAAGGCCCGGACTTCCAAAAGTCACATCAGATTTACGAAGCGGAAGACAATTTCGATCCAGAGGGCTATTCCAATTCATTTGTTCTTTTTACCGACGATTTCAATGGCGACGGTTGGACCGACGTTCTTATTTGTCCTCATCCAGGCGTTACCGGTTATTGGTATGAGAATCCGCAAAACGCAGAAAAACTTTGGACCGCTCATGAAGCATCAATCGAACTTGGCAATGAATCTCAAACTTGGCGGGACATTGATGGCGACGGTCAAAACGATCTCATTTTTAATCGAATCGGATTTTACGGTTTCGCAACGTTCGATCAAAATAAGGCAACCGAGCCTTGGACATTTCATCCCGTCAGCGAGTATAACGACAAATATCAACGCTATTATCACGGAAACGGCTGCGGCGATCTCAATGGCGATGGCCGAGTTGATCTTATCGAAATGGATGGCTGGTTTGAACAACCGGAAAATGTCAATGACAAATGGCCATTTCATCCATTTAAATTCTCTGATGCCGCTTCCAATATTCTTGTTTACGATGTCGATAACGATGGTTTGAATGATATCATTACTGCCCTTCACTGCCATTTGTATGGACTGGCCTGGTTCAAACAGGTTCGAGATGAAACCGGCAAAATTGATTTCGTCAAAAATATCATCATTCCGACAGAGCCGGACGATGATTTCTTTCCTAAGGTCAGTCAGCTTCACTCAATGGAACTTGCCGATTTCAATGGCGACGGCGTTCTGGATTTTGTGACCGGTAAACGATTTTGGGCTCACGGATCAAAAGGCGATATCGCTGCCAATGACCCGGCGCTTTTACTCTGGTTTGAAAATAAACGCAAAGCAGACGGATCGGTTGAATTCGTTCCTCATCTTATCGACGACGATTCCGGCGTTGGAACTCAGGTTACCGTTCATGATCTTAACGGCGATAACGTTCCTGATATTATCGTTGGCAACAAAAAAGGAACCTTCGTCTTTTTAAGCAAATAATTCGTTTGAGAGTTGCGAGTTGAGAGTTGCGAGTTGGATTCAACCTTCCTCTTTCAACTTTCCTGTCGGATTCTGTCAATCAACTCTTGAAATAAGTCCATGACTTTATTGGGATTCAGCATGTTGACACGAAATACGCTGGTCGAACAAAGCCGGTCAATTCATTTTGGTTTTAAGAATTTTCGTCAGATCAAATCGTTGGAATATTCGGGGGAATTCATACACGAATTCTTTGAATATCCTGGACTGCCACATTTAACGTAAAATCAAGGCGACACGCTTGTTATTTTTTGCCTTTTACGTCAGAGAATTTCCAACGTAAAAGCACACAGGAATTTACAGGAGATTTCAACTCAACCAGCCCCGCCGCCAAGATTAAAACTGGACGGCGCATAATAGCCTGTTTGGTTGCACCAAGGACATTCCAACCAGGCTTGGTTGTTGATAATTTCGCAACAACAGAAAATACTGCCGCAACTGCAACGAGCCCATGACTCGTTACCGCAGTAAGGACAGATAAAATCGCCCTGAAGTTGTTCCGTCGAGATTGTCAGTTTCTTATCATTTCCTGAAAAGTCGAAATCATCGACAGGAAATGAGCCGACCAGTTCATAATATGTTTTACTGGAAAAGAACCCGGATTGTTCTCGTTTCTCATATTTTATTAACACATACTTGTCACTACTGGAACATTTCAGATGCAGGAAAAGCAAACGACCAGGAATTACTTCCGGAATGGGAGTCGTATTGTCCACGATAACAATACTATCGGATTCAGGAAGTTTGCGTAAATCGATTTTTCCTTCGTTGCCGGAATCAATCTGTTGACTGGCGGTCGAAACGGAACTGCTCACAAACTTGAAAAATCGGGAAAAATTTTCTTCTTCCGGCACACGGGCATGAATGACGTTCTCCGAAATTCTCATCAGGCTTTGAAGGTTCACATCGGGACCAACGCCGACGGCCACCGTCTGTATATGATGATTATGCATCAAGCGTCCGGCAACCGGAAGCCATGAATCCGTCGGTTCTCCATCCGTCATCAAAAAGACAATCGGCTTATAATCCCCTTTTTGAGTCATCGTGCTGCGAACCACTTCCTGATTAACTTTGTTCTCCAAAAGCTGTAATGCCGCACCGAGGGCTGTTCCCGACCCTAAAGTCAATTCCGGAACTCGAAACTGACACAATTCGGTTAACGGAACCACCTGTTTGGCAGACGATGCAAACGAGATGACACTGAGATAGGCCAACTCCATCGCAGCCGGATCACGGGTCAATTCAGCCAAAAGTGACTTGAGCCCCTTTTTCATACCGTCAAACGCTTCGCCGACCATCGATTCTGAACAATCTAAAACAAAGTAAATGGGAAGTCGTCTCATAAACAATCCTTTCCTGATAATTTTGATATGATATTCTTGAAGTATTTTTGAAAAAACAGACAACATTTATTGTCCGCAACCAAGCCAAAATGCGAGTTTTCGTCCCTGCCTGGCCACCGGAATTATCGTTGCCGTCAACAAACCGATTTCCATTTCGTAAGAAAACAATTTTGTAATAAATTTTCTCATATATGGTTAATTCCTTTTGACAGGTCACGTTGACGCAATAGAGAAATTGATTTTACACTCGTTTCAAAATGTGATATAATTTTGTCATGAAATTTACAGGAAAACAATAAGAGGTTTCCCAAACCGCAGTAAAACGAAAAAATGTGTTCAATCCGGATTTGCTGGCGCGATTTTTTTCGATTCAATTTTTTCTGTTTCTCGGACAACGGATGATTTCGACAGGACCGTTCGCTAATCTGCGGCGTAAAGCCATTTTCTTCAAACGATTGAGACGCTCCTAACCCGCATAACAAATTTTCGCATTACGTTCCTTTCGCAATTTGAATATAGGCAATTCGTCCGTTTGTGTCAGACGAGAACTGGAGTTTCAGCCCATCCACAAGTTCCACTCCTGTTCCGATTGGAACCGGCTGATCGGTCGTCAGATTTTTCATTGAAGTAAGCGTTTGATTAACAAACAGCCATTTTCCTTTAAAAAAGGAAAAATAACCAACTCGCGTTGTATGTTCCTTTTTGATTTTTTCGTTCGGAATTACGGAACGATTCGTATGCCACTGATACAACGACTGACCGCTAAAAACCATCAAGCGATGATTGTCCGGGCGATAATCTTTGCCGTTACGGCTGGAATAAAAATCGAGCAGCGGCAAAATTCCTTTGTAAGGCGTTCCGCAGTAAGGACAAACGGGACGGGTTGAGTTATCAAAAATGAACCATTTTTTAACGCAATTTTCATTCGAGCAAGGTTGAATCATATCCGAGGTTTTAACAATAGCGTCTTCCCAATCGTCTGCCGTTGGACGTTGTGCCGGGTCATGCAGACCTTCTATAAAAGCGCGATCAAAAAGAGTCTTTAACATCGGTCCGGCGGTTGTATACGGAATCTTTTCGACGTCAACCCACGGCATACAGATATCGTCGTTGTCATCAAGTATGGGACGGTTGCTCTTGTCATTTGGATGTTCGATAAAAAGAGCCTTTTCACCCATTTCCATTTTTTCCTGAACGTCGTTGTCCTGGCTGTAAATCTTCCCGCCACGTAACGGATGCCGATGAAAAAGATATTGGTAAATAAGAACCGCCAGCGCATGACGGTCTGTCGCTTGAGACGGTAAAATCCGGTCTTCCCGCTGCCGTCCCGTCGAGGCCACGACTTCCGGCGCGATAAAATCAGGCGTTCCAATCACATCCGGCGGAAAAACGCCTGGGACGACCAGACCATCAATGTCGATAATACAGGCATTTCCGCTTTGCGGATCCACAAGACAGTTTTTGTATGACAGATCGCTATGCGCCAATCCGGCAGCATGAAGACGACGCGTGGCACGGCTGAGTTTAAGACAGAGTCGCAGATAACCTAAGAGAGATCCCTTTTCTTCCATCGGAACAAACCGATTATAAATTTTGGGCGAAGCGAACCATTTTCCCTCTTTTTCCGTTCCGGCGAGATTTCCTGTCTGGAAGAAAAAACAGTTTTGATAAGTCGGAACGACGATTCCCGTCATTCCGTTGTATTCCACAATTTTTTCCGGCCAGCAAAAACATTCTTTCCAGTATTCCCCCCCGGCCTGTTCGTAAATTCTACTCCGATAATCGGTTACTATTTTTTCGATGCGTTCTCGACCGGAAACGTCAAGAGGATTCCGAAAAAATGCGACCACTTCGCTTCGATCCGGCGCAAAATAGACGTCTTTGACGCCTCCCTGTTTCGGGTCCTTAAAGACAAATTCGACGTTCGACCCGTCTTTCGCTTTCGTTTTTACGATATCATTTGGATTGATTTCATTGCTCATTGAACTTCTCCCGCTTTATCGGCTTTCAAATCTTGCGGATTGGCGAGAATCATTAATGTGCGGTCGTCATGATTTCCAGCCACTTTAAAATTCAATCCCTGCAATAGGGCACTCTCCTTCTCTTCCAATGTTGTTGATTCAAAAAACCCGGGAAACTCTTTCGGAAGTGTCTCATTCCAAAATTTATTCCAACACGTAACGTCAGGCAGTTTCGATTCTGCTGGAAAAAAGGGATCCGTAATCCCGTCGGTCATCAGAAAAAGAGCCCTGAAATCAGAAAGTCGATAAAAACAAAAACGTTGTCGGAACGGATCGGCTTTGATTTCCTCTGTTACTGTGAAAAATTTAGTTTGTCCAGCGTAATCCCCGCCATCCGGTTTCCCCAAAACCAGAACGCCGTTGTTGTTGTTCGGCTGATAAACAGCCAATCCCCCGTCGCCGATCCAATACGATGCGATCGCCCAAAATTCCGGATATTTTTTGACTGCTGCACATAAAAGCGTTGTATGGAAATCCTGGATTTTGCGATCATTAACTTTTTGCGCTTCTTTGTGAATCGCAGTCCACGCATCGTAAAGTGCTGTATAAAAAGCTCTTGTCATCGTTTCCGAAACGATTTTCATTTCTCCAAATTCACCCGGCGTTTGCTCTGCGGTTTGCTCTGCGGTTTGTTCTGTTATGCAGCCAACTTCTTTATCAATTTGAACGGAATATTCTGGGCTATTCAAAAGTTCAGATAATTCTCGCGTTACGGTTTCACAGGCGATTTTTGATCCTTCCCGCGAATAACGGGCTGAACCGGCACCGTCAGCCACAGCGAAGATATTCCAGGCGTTTTCAGATTGTTCGGAAATTTTAATCGCGAAGTGATCATCGCGAAATTTTGCGTCTTGGGCGTGCGAACGTCCCCGTCGACTGGCCGCCCAAACCGATTTTGCCTCTCCGGCAAAAGTCATGCAGGCAGAAGCGGTATCCTCTTTTTGATAAGGAGCGTCCTGGGGAGGGGGCAACTCTTTCCATAAAGTCCACGGGTCGGGCATAATATAAAATTGAATTTGAAACAAATCTTTTGCTTCAAAACGTCCTTCGAATCTACCACAAACTTCAATTTTATCGTATTTATCGTAAATTTCGATTTTTCTCCCCCCTTGTAAGCCAGAAAAGCGAGCTGTCGTCTCAGCATCTAAAACCCCTGCCTCGACGCTGATCTTCAGAGAACCGCTGAACGGTTTGTGGGGGTCGCCCCTAAATTTCAGATAACCATCCTCATAGGAAACAGAAATACCGTACTCTCGAAAAGGTTCCTTTAAGATATCCAACTTTACGATTTTGTTCAAATTATGTCGGTTAGGAAATAAATTACAGTCACAGGAGTAAGGTTCACCGACTTTTCCATTATGTAATTTCAGGTTTCGAAGAGATTCCAGCATTTGATAACAGTTGTCTAACGGAGAAGATTCAACGTTCAACCAAAGCGACGCCTCTTCGGCAATGTCTGTTCTGCTCTCTTTTGGAGGCGCAGAAATAGGGGGCACGTTTTGTGTCTGCTTGGAAAAATCGACCGACCCGGGGTTAGACCGCACGGTTTTTCTTGGGTCACAAGACGGAATATTTTTTCCTTCTTTCAACGGGTCGTTAACGTAAGGGGGCGACTTTTTGGGGTTAATATTGTTTTTATTTAATGACGTCGTATCAAATCTATTTTTTTGGGGGGAGGGATTCATTTTACGTTTTCTCCAAAGAACGAACAAAAGGAATGAAAATAAAACGAACAAAAGTAATAATGATGAATAAGGTAACCAATAGAATGAATCAATTTTCATATCACTAACTTGATTTCTTCTGGGGGCGGAGGAAGTTCATTCGGCTGCAAATCGACCAACTGACTTTGACGTTCGACGGCAGTTGAAACCCAAACCCAAAATTTTGAGAACGTGCCGCTGTCCATTGTGTCGAGCGTAAAAACGTCTTTTGTCATACATTTCAGCGGTTCAACTTTTGCTTTTGGACCTGCGGCGCAACAGATAATTCGAGCAAATTTGTAATTTTTCAACTGTTCCAGCATTCGGTTGTAATGCTGCGTATCGGACGGCGCCCCGTCGGTCATGATAATCGCCAGCGGCAACCAGTCCCCTTTGTGTTGAGCGTTTGAGATAACGATTTCCTTCCGATATTGATCACAGAGCAATTCGATTGCGCTTCCCAAATTAGTGGGAGACGTCTCCGGAACCGGAATTTCCGGGAGCGTCAGCTCGCTCACTTCCGTCAAGGGGATTCGAACGACCGCCTCTAAATCGAAGGTTATAATACTCACCCAAACTGTTTCCAGCGCGTATGGGTCTTTCCGCAAACTTGATAACAACGACAACAGACCGGTCTTGACCGCTTCAATCGGTTCGCCCTGCATAGAGCCGGATGTATCTAAGAGAATATAAATAGGAAGGCGTCTCATAATTCTTACCAATGTACAATAATTTTATTTGATTTTTTTGTTAAGTACTTGCTCCCCATTATCCGAAGTATGCCGATTCCTTATGAGTTTTTTCGTTAAACGGTTCCCCTGTTTCCCAGAGATAAACGGGGAAAAAGCGAAAAAAATAAGGTCGGCGAGTAACGAGGACGGAACGAAATACCAGGCGCAAATTATTCGCAATGGTCACAATATCTAAGGTTACGGTATAATCAGGGAAATTTCCGGCGGAGGCGGGGGAAGTTCGTTCAAATCGCTGCTGTCGTCAAAATTGGCGTCTTCCACTTTTTGACTGCTCGCCGAAATACTCGAAGAGACCCACTTGAAATAGGCCTGAATCGAACTTGAATCCGTCATATCCAGCGAGACAACGTTTTGAGTAATCTGCAGAAGCGCGGACAATCCAGCGCCGTTTCCGGCATCGCAGGCAACCACAATTCCCCATTTATACTGTTTAAATATGTTCAGCCCTTTCGTCAGATCATCGGTCGGAACGCCGTCGGTCATGATAAAGACCAGCGGTTTCCAGTCCCCTTTTTCTGAGGAGGTTGATTTTTGAACTTCCCTCGTGGCGCATTCGTAAACTTTGCTCAACGCTCCGCCAAGTGAAGTCCCTCCCCCGGCGGAAATTGTTGGTGGCCGAAAACTTGCAACTTCTGTTAAAGGAACAACTTGCACAACATCGTCAGCGAATGTGATAATGCTGATATAAGCGGATTCCAGTGCGTAAGGATCTTTTCGAAGGGCGGAGTGCATGATCTGCATCCCATTTTTTACAGCTTCAATAGGATCCCCCATCATCGATCCGGAAATATCAATTAAAAGATATACAGGTAATTTTCTCATGAAACCCCTTTTTCCTTTTTCGGTTACTCTCTTCAGTTGCTGACGTGAACACCAAATCCCTGCGCGACTTCTAAAAGTCCATTATTAAATCCCTGACCAATCGCCTTGAATTTCCATTCGTTGTTTCGTTTATAGATTTCGCCGAAAATCATCGACGTATTCGTACTGGCGTCTTCAGAAAGATCAAAACGGGCGATTTCCTCTTTCGTTTCACTGTCGACCACACGAATAAAGGCCGCGTTCACCATACCGAAATTCTGCCCTCTTTCGCGAGCTTCGTGAATCGCAACCGTAAAAATGAGCCGCACAACGTCGGTCGGCACTTTTTCAAGATGAACCATGATCATTTCGGCGTCCGAACAGCCGTCTCCGCCGATCTGATTGTCGCCCATATGCTCAACACTTCCGCACTTCGATTTGAGCTGATTATAAAAGATGAAATCGTCATCGCTGCGTACTTTACCGTTTTCACCGACAAGAAAGCAACACGCGTCAAGATCGAAATCAGCGCCGTTTGTCTCTCGAACGGTCCAACCCAAACCGACCTGCACAACTTTTAACCCTGAAGAAAACTTAACATTTTCCCCTTTTACCAACGATATTGCCATCAAACTTATCCTTTCTTAAATATGTAAAAAGTAACCGTTCACGGCGAATTTTCCCTTTCACGCGAAAGAGACACCGCGATTCTCAAACCACTGTATACCAGAAACAATCGGCGGCATTAACGATTGTATCGAAAGTTTTCCATCGAATGAAAAAAGTCCGAAAAACAGTCAACAAATCGATTGATAGCAGCCGATTTAAATCGTATAGATGACCCAAAAGACAAACTCATCGCCGAACTGGGCGGAAATTCAAAAACTTAAAGCGATCATAGCACGGTTTTCGAAGAACTCGTCGAATTCTTCAAAGCCGCAGCCGTCCGATATTGTTCGCCGAAAGCGCCGGATAAAAATCGCAGGCAAACAAGGCGAACATAATGAAGAACCCAACAGTCCCCCAAAATGAAAAGCCTTGTGATTCTAAATATTGGATTCCCACACGCGTAGGACAGGAAAGATTAGCCCGCTCCACAAAACCCGGTAACCAAGACTCATAATAAATCTCCTTTGTCGATAAAAGTAAAAAATTGACAAACGTTTTATGAAAGAAAATTTGTAATAGATTGATATCTGATAAATAAAATCGTATAAAACAAAAAAACAAGAATAATAAAGCGTTAATAAATTATCGTTCCTTAAATTTCGTTAAGAATGAGAAATCATTAACAAAACTGAAAGAGTATTTGCCTTTTATGCTTGAAGAAGAGAAAAAGAGCGAAGAGCAAATTTTGTGCGTAATTCACATTAAGATTATAGGCAAGAACAAAAGAATATTGCTTGCGAGATTCGACGTAAAAATTGTTTTTAGGGGTTAATTCATCATTTTCACGAGAGACTATCTTACCCCCCCCCCCAATTTAACATTTCGCAAAAATTCATCATTTCTCCCAAAATAAAATTAAAGAACAGGATTTTATAAAAATATTTGTCGCATGATTTTCGTATGCTCTATATAATATACTCGATTTATTTCTTTTTGCAATAAAATATTGAAATTTTTTCCAAATTTTAATTTAATTGTATCAGGATAATTGCGCGAGAAATCAAATTTTTGAAAATTTTAGTTATTTATTGTTTATGTTTTGAATTTTGTTTTATGAATACCCCAAAGATTTGGCAATTGACAACAAATCGTTGCCATTGGGAATGTTCGTTCCTTTTTCGAAAGATTCCGCTTCGTTCGCGCAACATTTGTTTCCGCAACCTTTGTCCCTGAAGCGACTTCCGCCTTTCAAACAGCCCGACTCTTCGATTCCATTTTTGAAGAGGAAAAAGACTGCTTTTAGTTAAGTTGATAATTGAGAGTTGATAGAGAGAAGGAGAAACAGTTTCCCCCTTCCCCCTTCAACTCTTACAAAACGTCGAGGCGTCGGGCTTTCCAGTAAGCGCCAAGGAGATCGTAAACGCCGCAGGTTGATATTTTTTTGTAATCGGGCATCAGGAGTGAGTCGATTAAAATGCTTTTTTGTTTCTCGTCAAAAGAACGGTTTTCGGTTGCCAGGAGTTGAATGAGGGCGAGTTCTCCAGCTTCCCGAACGGCATACCAGGTTTTACGATATTCGCCATTGAGTCCGCCCGCTTTTCGCCAATTGGGGGCAACTTCGGTTAAATCTCTTGTTTTCATCGTTTCGAGAACGCCAGCGCTTCGTTCGGAAGCAATACGACAAACGATCTGCATTGCCTGCCGAATCGAATCTTTCAATTCGTTTTCCGTTTCAAGCTGCAGCAAAAGATTGAGCGATAACTGCATTTGCAAAAGTCCGTAAGTCGTAACCGACGGAGTATTTTTTTCCAAATTGAGGGACATGTCAACCGCTTCGTTAATATATTTGCGATATTGATCGAAATAAAGAGTTTTTCCAGTAGCATCCCAGGCGGCGGCATAAATCATCGGAAGTCGGGCCGCTTCATGTCCCATAACATTATACATTTTGCAGATTCCTCGACGACAGGGCGTTCCGTCAACACAAAGAAAATCATAATTGTTTTCCGGAATAACATTTCGAATCATTCGATCAGCGACCTCGGAAAGAAGTTTTCGGATACGCGGTTTGACTTCGTCATCGGCAAGGGAACTGTGATAATACTCCCAAAGAGAATAAACGGCATGAGTAACCTGATCTCGAGACGAGTTGATATAAACCAGTTTCGGCGCCTTGGGACTCACTCCCCTTGCAATAAAACCGGAGGCTCCATGAACTGTAGCGCAAAGCTCAATTCCCTCAAAAATATCCCGCGCCGCTGTTTTCAATGACTCGTCTTGAGTTACCGCATAACGATCAATGACCATGGAAAGAAGAACTCCGGCAGAAATCATGCAGTCCTCCATAGCGGTTCCGTATCCGCATTCGTTTGGATTTTGCTCCTGAACTTCCGCTTCGGTTGGAAGATGATCCAGTTCATGCCCCGTTTCGTAACTTTCGATAAAATCATAAAACAATTTTGTTTCGGAAGAATAAAATTTGGTCCAGATTGTTTGCCAGGCAATCTCCATTTTATCGAAAAGATTGTTTGAGCTGTTCTGTTGAGCAAAACAGGAACTGATTGCTCCAATTAATAATAAAACCAGAACCGCAAGTTTCGCTGAATTCTTTTTCATGCTTTGCTCCATTTGAGTTTCTCGTTTCTTTCGATAAAAACGTTTATCGTTTGAGTTTTTCTTTCAGAAGTCCGTCATTCAGCAAAAAAGATAGCATCAATCAACGCGACTGTCAATATTATATCAGGAATTATATAAGGAAGTTCTTAACCCCCCTTGGAACGCGGATATCTCGTCGCAACAGATTCAAAGAGTCGCGTCTTTCCTTCAAAGGAAATGCGGACAAGACGTTTGCGTCCAGTCCTAATCCCGTTTTGATCAGGCATTTTCGAGGTTATCCTTTTGTTGCGACGAAACGGAAAGACGCCTCCCATTTCGGATTTAAGAAGAACGATTCTGATTGTCAAAATCCAACAGGACAAAAACATCGACCGGAATCGTTTGGGTAACTCCAAAGCATCGCCGATCCCAAAGCATTGCGCTCCCTAAAGCGTTACAGTTGACAAATTAGAATCGAAGAAGCGAAGATATTTGCAACTTGAATCTTTTATTCAGCTTTTCCCCAATAAATCAATCGCGATATCGCCGTTTAAAAAACCAGACATGTTCTGTTGTTCGACCTTGTTCTCTGATCCATATTTTTTTATAAAAACAGATAAAAATTTAAAAATTTTCTTGACATAAGCAGCGTTTTCAATTATAATGAGAAATCATCAATGCGGTTATTCGAACAAGACTTACCAAACCGGACATGTTTGGTTTTAGTATTGTCCTTTGCTTCTGTCCCTTTTAATATGGGAAAACAACATTTTCATTTTCCGAAAGAACGTTTATGCTTGAATTGAATATCCCCCTTCCGAAATATGCAGCGGCCGAAAAGCTGAGTCAGGGTCTTATTGAATATATGGTTCAAGCCGACATGAATCCCGGAGAAACATTTCCCTCAGATCGCGATATCATGAAAGCAATAGGTCGAGGCCGTTATTCAGTTCGCCAAGCCCTCAAACTTCTTCAAGACAAAGGTCTGATCGAACGACGGGGAGGAATCGGAACTTTTGTCGGCCAGCGAATTGTCGACTATAAAAACCTTAAAAAGCGTCCCATTATCCCGGATCAACAATCTTCATCGCATAAAATCGATACAAAAGAAAAGAAATTGTTGAAAGTGACTGTTATCATGGGAGGAATAACGGTCACTCAAGACAGTCGAGAACGACGTTTGAATCATTGGTATTATGATACGATTCTTCAAGAGCTGAGTTACTATTCGCTGGAAGAAAATTATACGGTTGAAATCATGAGCGAAATCAATGCTGATTCGGAACTGGTACGACAACGTTTCGAGGTCTCGCCTCCTGATCTTCTCGTCTGCATTGGTCCAGCCATTAATTATATGACAACGATCGGCGAAGCAATACGACAGGGAATTATTGTTGTTATTCTTGTTGTTCGTTCGCCAGAATATGGCTTGATCAATATTTATGAAGATTCGCGAAATGCTTGTCAAGAAGCGATTCGTTATCTCACAGAACGAGGTCATCATCGAATCGGTTTTTTTCAAATTTTGAGTCAGTCCGGTTGGTGGAGCATCGACCGTTTTGAATATTATCGAGAAGCGTTAGAGTTAGAAGGGGCCGATCAGGATGAATCGCTTGCGCTTTGGCTTCCTCTGCAAACGCAAAATATAACCGAAATCGTTCGCCATTATTTGAAACGAGCGCAACCGACCGCCGTTCTTTGCGGATCCTATCATTCAGTAAGCTGGTTTCGAGAATTGATCATTTCAGGAGAATTATCAATTCCGCGTGATCTTTCGCTCATTACTTTTGATCAGGCAACGCAAGTTTCGTTTTATTTGGGCGGAAAACGTCCAACAACAATTCAACTTCCCATTCGGGATATCGGTCAAACCCTGGCAACTTCCGTTCATAAACTCGTTGAAGAAGCAGGAAATAAACCTCAACAAATTGTTTTGCCCTCTCATTTCGTCGAAGGCGAAACGGTTCGAAATTTGAACGAAACGGATTAATAACAACCTTAATTCGTTGTTGCTGTTTTTTATGTTTTATGTTTTGGTTATCAGAATTTTTTTGTTTTAAGGGATTTTTTCAAGTTCCTTTCGTAATAGGATTTGTTACTCTATTAAGGCAGTATAATATTAATTCAATTATGCTGAATGTTTTTTAAAGGAGAATGCTTATGTCAGTTATCAATGTTAAATTTTTTGGAGGGGGTAAAATCATCCGAAAAGGTTTTACTCTTGTTGAGCTTCTTGTTGTTATTGCCATTATTGGTATTTTAATTGGTCTTCTTCTTCCGGCAGTTCAAGCAGCCCGAGAAGCAGCGCGTCGAATGCAATGCACAAATAATATGAAACAGGTTATGTTGGCCGTTCATAATTATCATGACGTCAATAATGCCTGTAACGCGGCCAGCTTCAATTATGGAAATTATAATTTCTATTGGATCGAGCGAACGCCTTGGTGTGACGGCAAAGTTGCCCTCTTGCCCTATATTGAACAATCAGCCATTTGGGATTTGTTCTGCACAGAATCGAAAGCGGTTCCCAACAATTCCTATCCCTGGATCGGAACGTTAGCCAACGGAGGAGCGGAATGGAACGCGGGAGTCAAAATAACATCGTTCATTTGCCCTTCGGATTCCTGGGCTGCGACCATGGAAAACGCGTTTTCGGCAACTCCCTATCTTAAAACGGGCAAAGCCAATATCTTCTTCTGTTATGGAGACGCTCCCTGGGCTTGTCAAGGTTCGGATCTTCGAGAAGGAAACGTTTATGGCAAAACGGCGAAACGCGGAATGTTTCGTCCGGAAGAATGGAAGAATTTCTCCGCTTGCAGCGACGGAACCAGCAATACAATGGGACTTGCCGAAGGCTGTACAGGCGATAATTATTCAACAAGCGTCAAAGGCGGAATTGCGATCGTTGAAGGAATGGCGGCAACCGTTGCGGCCGCTCCCGGAACAGTCGGCGTTTTCCCCGGCGTCTGTTTGACCAGCGCGATCAGCCCAACGGATCGAACCATGCTCGTTAGCGGTTCGAATACGATTCGAGGAGGTCTCTGGTATGACGGACGAACGGAAAATAATGCTTTTACTGCGAACATTCCGCCGAATTCCCCGACCTGTATTTGGAGAGATTCTTACCGTTGGATCGCTGGCGGAGCCCAAAGTTATCATTCGGGCGGCGTTAATGTCGCTATGATGGACGGTTCTGTTCATTTTGTTTCGGATACGGTTGACTGCGGCGATCTCAACGCGTTTCAGCTTAAAGACGGCAAAAGTCCCTGGGGCATTTGGGGCGGTCTTTCAACTCCGTCCGGCGGCGAAAGCGTTGCTTTATAAGACGTTTCTTTGGATAACGGTTTGATTATTCAAAGGGTCAAAAAGTTTTTTTGTTCTCACACAGAACGCCATAAAGTCGCGGAAAAAGAAAGTTGAAATCAAGACAAAGAATCGTTTTTCTTGTTTTGTTCGACCAGGAATGGATCATTTTAACCTTCTTTTCTTCGTGACTTTTGCGCATCTGTGCGACACGAATCGTTGTTTGTTTACAGTTTGAAAGAGTTCAATTAATCTTATTCTATTTCAAGAGGGTCCAATGAGCCGAATTGCCGGAATTATATCGATATTATTGGTTGTTTTATTTTTTTGCGGTTGTAAAAAAGAGAGTCGTCCCGACGGATTGCCGGAACTTTATCCTTGTCCGGTCAAAGTGATTCAAGGAGGAGCTCCTCTGGCAGAGGCAAATATTACCTTGATTCCTCAGGATTCAGCGCTTGCCCGCTGGCCCATCGGAGGCAATACCGGCGCGGACGGAATCGCTCATTTGCAAACTTATGGCTTTCCAGGCGTCCCGGCTGGACAGTTCAAAGTAACCATTGCTAAAACCGATCGAGAAGGGGGCGTTCAAAATCAGGAAGACGCCAAGCGTCAAATGGAAGGCGAAGATTTGGGCGAAACAATAACCTATACGCTTATTGATGAACAATTTAAAGATCGATTTTCAAGTCCATTATCGCTCGAAGTTCAAGCGGGAGAGAATCCAATTACAGAATTCGATGTCGGCGATGCCATTAAGAAAGAGCTTCCCAATCCTTTAAAATAGTTGATAATGGAATTCAACACACATACAACAGAAAAAAACTTTTTTTCTGTTGAAAACGCCCTTGCCTTTTGATATAATTCTCTTTATTGAAAATGATAGAAAACTATTATTTTGCTAAAATCAACATTTCCCAATTTGGCAGGAAGGTTTTGATTATGAAGAGATTAATGATATTTTGCGGCGTTTTTCTTTTTTGTTTTTGTGGATTCATCGAGAAAATAGAACAGAAAGTCTATTCGCAAGAGATATTTGAGAAACAAATCGGGTTGATTCTTGATCAGCCAGCAAAAGTTGTTATGTTGACCGAGTCCGATATTGTTGCGGAAATAGCCACAGAACTGGATCGTCAAAATGATTCGTTTGCCATAACAATTTTGAATCCGTCCGAAAAAGGTTTCGTTTTAAGGAACGGCGAACCGGTTTCGTTGGATTCTTTCGATCTGCTCTGGATTCATCAGGGAGACGAAATCGTTCAAAATAGTCCTCTGTTTTGCGAAAAAAGTCGATTGGACTTGCAAAAGTTCAACGAATCCCGTTCGAATCGCGGCATTTTGCTCAGCGGCGGATCAGTTGCCCTAATGGATTCGCTTGGTTATGGGCCGATTCAGACGGCTCCGGTTACTTTTGGCGAAGATCGAGCGCAGGCGGGATTGATTCCCGTTCAACCGCAAGCATCGTCTTTTCAAAATGTTCAGGAAGATCGGGGAACTCTTTGGATAACCAATGCCGCTTTTCCCGCTTTCAATCATTTTCAATCGACGTCGCCGCTTGTTAAAACCCTGGCTGAAACGCCGGAAGCTCCGGCCAATCCGCTTCTGGTTGGCGTTGCCGAAGAAGGAACAGAGCTTCGAGCGAAAGTTATTGCGTTTGGTTGGCGAGTTTCGCTGTTATTCGATCACGCAGCGACCTTTTTTCAAAATAATCTGAAGACGCTTTTTGTCAACCTTTTAAATCAAACCGGTCAAACGATTGCGTCCCAGGATTTTGTCGCCCCGGCTTATCGTCTTCCCGATTTTGATGCTCTTCAACGTTCCCTTTCCTGGATGATCGGGAATTTTGATCCGGAAGATTATCCGCGCGGCAACGAATTTCAACAACGTTTGGAAGAATTACAAAACCAAGCGCAGGAAATCGAAACATCCGAGGCTGCGGCTCAACTCGACGCCGATTTTGCTCAACTTCAACGGGAAGCCTTGCTGGCGAATCCGATCGTTGATTTTGATGAAATTCTTTTTTTGCGTCGCCATCCTTCTCATTTAGGACTTCCGCAGAATTATAACAGCAACTCGGTTATTTCTCCGACAGGTTATCAAAATGAAGTTTGTCGGTTTAATTTGCGAACCGAAGCGAAATCGGTTGTTTATAAGCCGAAAAACGACGAATTTGTCGGCGATCTCGAACTTTATTATGACGCCGATAAATTAATGTTCTCTATGCCCGACGTTCAAAACGGCAACCGTTGGCGACTTTGGGAACTTTTTCTCGACTCGCCCGAAAAACCTGTTCTGCTTCCGCTGATTAATGACCCCGATATCGACAATTATGACGGTTGCTATCTTCCCGATGATCGAATCGTTTTCTGCTCAACAGCCTGCCAAACCGGGGTTCCCTGTATTGACGGAACCGGGCATGTTTGCAATCTTTATTTGAAAGAGCATGATAACTCAATTCGTCAGTTGACGTTGGAACAAGATCATGATTGGTGTCCAACGGTTATGAATAATGGCCGAATCATGTATTTGCGTTGGGAATATACCGATTTGCCGCACGCGTTTTCCCGAATTCTTTTTCATGCCAATCCCGACGGGACAAATCAGTCGGAACTTTATGGAAGCGGCTCTTATTGGCCTGGAACAATGTTCTATGCGCGACCGATTCCCGATCATCCAACGAAGTTCGTTGCGATTGTTGGCGGTCATCATGAACTTGAACGTCGGGGCGACCTTGTTCTTTTCGACCCCGCTTTAGGCCGCTTCGAAGCGGAAGGCGCGATTCAACGCATTCCCGGTTTCGATAAAAAAGTCGAACCGGTTATGATCGATTTACCAATTGCGCAAACCTGGCCGAAATTTCTTCATCCGTTCCCTTTATCGGAAAATTATTTTATTGTTTCCTGTCAACGTTCCAAGACTTCGCCCTGGGAAATTTGTCTGGTCGATTCGTTTGATAATATTGTAACGTTGCTGAAAGAATCGGATTTTGCGTTACTTGAACCGATTCCGCTTCGGGAAACCGAGTGTCAGCCGATTATTCCGGATCGAGTTCGTTTGAAAGAAAATGAGGCCGATGTTTTTATTGCCGACATTTATGAAGGCGAAGGTTTAATCGGAGTTCCTCGCGGGGAAGTTAAATCCATTCGGATTTTCAGCTATCAATTCAGTTATCAGGAAATGGGAGCCGAACCTCATAGCGTCGGTTTGGATGGCCCTTGGGATCCGAAACGGATTTTAGGAACCGTTCCCGTTTATGAGGACGGTTCAGCCGCGTTTAAAATCCCGGCTTATACGCCGATCGCTCTTCAGCCGTTGGACAAAAACGGCAAAGCGATTCAACTCATGCGAAGTTGGATAACGGCAATGCCCGGCGAATCGGTCTCTTGCATTGGATGTCACGAAAAACAGAATTCGACATCGCCAACCATCGGACGAACAATCGGCGCGCAATCGGCTCCCGTCGAAATAACGCCTTTTTATGGATCAACTCGCGGGTTCAGTTTTGATCGCGAAATTCAACCGATTCTTGATCATTATTGCGTCGACTGTCATCAGCCGAACAGTCCGACGATTCAAAAACTAATAACGGAAGGACTTATCAAAAACGAGATCAATAACAGCGCGGAAGACGAATTAAAGGAAACAGTTTCTTCGACTTATCGAGTTCCCGATTTTCGCCAAACGGCTCCCAAACCGCTTTTGGAAACGAATAATTATATCAATCAGAATTCTCGTTTTTCCGAGAGTTATTATCAACTTCGCCGTTTTGTTCGAACCCAAACGAAAGAAAGTCAAATGCCGATTCATCGCCCCTATGAATTTCATGCCGATACCGATTATTTAATCCAACTGCTTGAAAAAGATCATTTTGGCGTTACTCTTGATCAGGAATCCTGGGATAAACTTATCAGCTGGATCGACTTGAACGCTCCGTATTACGGAAATTGGGGCGATATCCGCAATTATGCGATTGCCGATCATGTTGAACAACAATGGTCGCGTCGAGAAGAATTGCGTCAACTCTATACAGGCCTGGATATTCCTCTCGACGATGATCCGACGCTTGAACGTTCCCCTTCCCTTTTCGACGATTCAGAAGAAAAAATAGCCTTTTCCTTAACGGCAGCCCAGAACGAAGATTCAAATAATTGGAAACTCAGTCAGGGAAGCGCAGAAACAAATCGGACGCCTTTCTCCGTTCCGCTTTCAGACAAAGTTGAGTTGAAAATGGTTCCGATTCCAGGAACAACAATAAGCATTGGCCAATTTGAAATAACAAATGAACAATATCGGATTTATGACCCTTCGCATGACAGCGGGATTGAATATGGCGATTTTATTCAATTTAGTCCAGGCGAAAAAGGCTGGTTGCTGTCTCGGGCTCAACAGCCTGTTGTTCGAGTAACCTGGAATGAAGCCCAGGCGTTTTGCGTCTGGCTTTCAGAAAAGACAGGAAAACAGTTCAAACTTCCAACCAAAGATCAATGGCAATTTGCCGCGTCAGGCGGAACGGACTCGGCATTTTGGTTTGGCGATGAGAATTTTGATTATTCGACGCACGAAAATCTTGGCGATTCTTCATTGGCAGCAATTGATCCCTTTGGTTGGACCGGTCGCGTTGAAACTCTTCCCGCCTGGCGTCCCGCCGATATGAACCGCAACGATCGAAGTCGAGTTTCAGCGCCGGTTGGAAGTTATTCTCCGAATCCGTTTGGACTGTTCGATATGCAGGGAAATGTTTCGGAATGGACGGACTCTGAAGTTCTTTTAACGAAAAAAGTTATTGGGTCAGACGGAAAGGATTCGAAATCGGAATCCGAAGTTCGAAAAGTTGTTTGCGGCGGCTCCTGGTATACGCCAATTCGTCGGGCTTCTTTAGATCAGAACCGTCATTTTCCGGCTTATTATAATATTTATGACGTCGGTTTTCGCGTTATGTGTGTTGAATGAAAAAAAATAAACAGAAAGGAACGAATTGTGTCCCCATTACATTTTTTAATACTGTTTTTGTTGCTCTCTCTTCCAATAACCTGTTTCTCGGAATCGGTGTCCGCAGAAGACGCAGACATTCCAAAGCCCATCGAGAAACCAGACGTTATGAGTTCAGAATATCGGGCATTTTGGAATGACCAGATTCAATCCGAAATTGATGCTCGCATCGAAAAATTTCGTAAAGCCGACGCAACGGTTGTTTTAACGAATGTCAAACCGGGAAGCGAAGTTCAAATCGAACAGATTGGGCATGAATTTCTTTTCGGCGCCCATATTTTTAACTTTGATCAACTTGGTTCCGATGACTTAAACGCGAAATACAAAGAACTTTATGGAACACTTTTCAATTCGGCAACGATTGCTTTCTATTGGAAGACCTTTGAACCGGAACCAGGAAAAACTCGCTTTCAGGGGGCTTATGAAGATTCAGCCGAATTCTGGAATCAACAAAGCGATCCGAAGAGTCAACCGCATTGGCGTCGGCCGGCAACCGATCCTGTTGTCGCATTTTGTGAATCCAAAGGGATTCAAATGAATGGGCATACAATCATTTGGGGAAATCGTAAATGGCAACATCCCGACTGGCTTCCGAAAGACCCGGATCAAATAGCGGAAATGGAAAAACTGTTCGAAAAACGAATCAAAGAACTCGCCGAATATTATCAAGGACGTTTGAATCGCTGGGATGTCGTCAACGAAAGCGCAACCGATTATCGACTTCAAAAAACCGGCAAACTCGAACAAAATGACGCTTTTCATCAAAACAGCAGCTATGGATTAATGCCTGCCGATTATGCGTTCCAAGCCTTTCAAACCGCGAAAGCCGCTTTTCCGGAAACGGTTCAATTCAATATTAATGAATATGCGGTCGATGACTTTTATGCAGATCAGGTTCAGAATCTGATTGATCGCGGTTGCCGAATTGATCTTGTCGGCGTTCAAATGCATTTGTTCAATCCTCAAGAAACGTTGGATATCGCGGCAGGCAAGAATATTCAAACGCCTGAAATCCAGAAGAAACGACTTTCCGCAGCCGATCAAACAGGAAAACCGCTTCATTTAAGCGAAATAACAATTACAGCCCCAAATGACAACGAAAAGGGTCGGGCCATTCAGGCGGAAGTTGCTCGAAATCTTTATCGATACTGGTTTTCCTGGCCGAGTATGATCGGGATAACTTGGTGGAACGTCGTTGACGATTGCGGAGCGCCCGGCGAACCTTCGACTTCCGGCCTCTTTACGCGTCAAATGGAACCCAAACCGTCCTTTTTTGCTCTCAATCAATTGATTAATGAAGAATGGAAAACGCGACTTTCATTTCAAGCGGAAAGCGATTCCGTTGAATATCGATTTCGGGGATTTAAAGGAACTTATCGGATTCGTTGGATCAATCGGGACGGAACAGAAAAGTCAATGGAAATGATTGTCCATTGATTTTTTAACGATCAATCAGCGATCCTAGAACCGTTTTTTAGAATTAAGCGGCACGGAATTCAATAATCGTTCCTCGTTTTCTGACTTGGGAAGACAATGAACGATTATTAAAAGTCGAAAGAGAAATTTTCAAACGGTTTGAAATCAGGCGTTCAGCGCTTGATCCATATCGGCAATAATGTCATTAATATCTTCAATCCCGACGCTGACGCGAACAAAGTCGGGACCAATGCCCGCTTGAATCAACTCTTCGTCGGTCAATTGCGAATGCGTTGTTGAAGCGGGATGAACGACCAACGTTTTGGCATCGCCCAGATTAGCGACATGAGAGGCCAATTTAACGTTCTCGATAAACTTCTGACCGGCTTCTCGTCCGCCAACAATATTGAAACCTAAAACTCCGCTGCATCCGTTCGGGAAATATTTTGCCGCTAAATTATGAAATTGATGCGACGGAAGACCCGGATAATTGACCGTTGAAACCTTGGGATGCCTCTCAAGAAATTCGGCAAGCTTTTGAGCATTCTGCGAATGAACCGGCATTCTTAAATGAAGGGTTTCTAGTCCTTGAAGCATTAAAAAGGAATTGAACGGACTAATACAGCCGCCTAAATCCCGCATCCAATTTGTTCGACAAGCTGCCAGATAACAGTTTTGTCCAAATTTTTCATGAAAAACCAATCCGTGATAACTTTGATCCGGTTTCATAAACTGATACCATTTATCCGGATTTTTCGACCAATCGAAATTTCCGCTATCAACAATAACGCCGCCCATCGACGTTCCGTGTCCGCAAATATATTTTGTGCAGCTTGAGACGGAGATATCGCAACCGTAATCAAATGGTTTGAAAAGAGCGGGGGTTAAAACCGTATTGTCAATGACGACGGGAATGTCATATTGATGGGCAAGATCGGCAATTTTGTCATATTCAAGAACGTCGTTTTTGGGATTGGCCAACGATTCCAGATAAATCGCTCGAGTATTGGGACGAATCGCTTGTTCGATTTGAGCAAGATCGGTCGCGTTAACCAAAGTCGATTGGATTCCAAATTTTGGAAAGGTTTGGGTCAATAATGTAACGGTTCCGCCATAAAGAGCCGCAGCCGAAACAATATGTTCGCCGCAACGGGCCAGATTTAATAAAGAAACGAGAATGGCCTGCATTCCGCTGGCCGTTGCAACAGCGCCGATTCCGCCGTCGAGCGCCGCCATTCGTTGCTCAAAAGCGTCATTGGTCGGGTTTTGCAATCGCGTATAAATCCAACCGGGAATATTTAAGGCAAAAATTTCAGCCGCATATTCAGCATTCTTAAAAGTATAACAGGTCGTTTGATGAATCGGTAACGCTCTTGACCCCGTTACAGGATCGGCAACTTGACCTGCATGAATGGCAAGCGTTCCCAAACCATATTTTTTATTGAATTCTTCAGACATTTTTTAGTTGATAATTGGAAGTTGAAAGTTGATTGTTGAAGGAAATTCTAAAACTCTGGTTCTTGCGAACGAAACGTCAGCGTTCCTAAGGGTTTTTAGAACTTTCTTTCTTTTTTAACCTTTTATTCTCTGCATCCGGGCGGGTTTAAAAAAAGGGGATGTTCTTTAATTCAGGTCAGGCAAAACGACAGAACTGTTGAAAAATGTCGTTTTTGCCCAGAAGATATTTAATTCGAAAAACGCTGCAATTTTCGAACTTTTTTGTTGAAAAAACTTGCGTTTTTCCAAAGCTGCCGCTTCGTTGACCGTTTGGATCATTCCGGTTTTGCTCGCCCGATTCTCGTTTTTAATCGAATTATGAACGGCAATCCCGAAAAAAGGGAGATCATTTCCAACGTTTTTGATATTTTTCCTGTTTTTTCTTTTGGCGTTCCATTTCGGCTTTGGCCAATTTTTGTTGTTCCTTGGCTTTTTCGACAAGATTGTCCCACCAAGCTCGGATTTTTCCCTTTTTTTGTCCTTCTTGAACTAAATTGCCCTTCCCTCGACGATTTTTCGAATGTTTTCCGGCGGGTTTGGGCGATCCGGATGTTGAGGAAACGGAACCGACTTTTCCGGTCGAAGAAACGGCAGCGCTCGTTTGAAGAACCGGCCTGGAAGGAATATCAATGACGTCATTGGAAACCGGAGTCGCATCCAATTTCGGATGAAACTGGCGTTCAATAATTCCCCAAAGACTCGAAACGATAAAATAAATACATAAACCGCTTGGAACCTTGAAAAACATGAAACCCATAAAAATCATCATAAACGTCATCATTCGACGCATCATTCGTTGTTGTTGAGCAGCTTCGTCATCTCCGACAACAGGCGGCATCAAGAACTTTTGTTGCAAAAGAAATAAAGCGATTGTCAAAAGAGGCAACAAATTGAAATAAGGGCCCAAACAAAACATTGCCATGAAACTCTGTCCGCTGAAATTGAATCCAGGCCAACCAATCGAATTCCAAAAACCGCTCCAATCCCAAAGCATATCGGGCGCAGCTAAATTCGAACACCAACGAACGCTGTCGGAAAATAGAGGAACTCCATAAAGATTGACGTCCAGCGACAGGGCTTTGTAAAGTCCAATGAAAATCGGAAGCTGAATAAAAATGGGCAAACAACCGCTCAACGGATTAACGCCATTCTTCTTGAATAACGCTTGTTGCGCTTGCATCATTTCCTGCGGTTTCCCTTCATAACGTTTTTTCAAAGCGGCCAATTCCGGCTGAATCTTCTGCATTTTCAACGAACTGACAACCTGTTTCATGCTCAAAGGAAACATGAGAAGTCGAACAAGAATCGTCAGCAAAATAATCGCCAGTCCATAATTAAAAAGAAGATAATTATGGAAGAAATGCAGAATCCATAAAAGCGGTTTCGCAACAAACCAAAACCAGCCATAAACGATTGTATCCTCCAAGCCATAATGATCGAGAATTTTAGGAACTTTCGGGCCGGAATAGATTTGATATTCATGAACTAAGGAATCTCCGACCTGACCGGCAGGGGCAAGTTCCTTTTCCAGACTTTTCAGCCGAAAGGAAACGTTTGTAAACGTTGGATGATCTTTGGTTTTGGCTCCAACGCGAATCGGAATATAAGAATCATGCCAAACTTCTTTTTCGTCTTTTTTAATCGGGAGAAAAGTACACTGAAAATATTGAGTATCAACGCCAATATAATCCAAATTGACCTGTTCGCTTGCTTCGGATTGATCGTTTGCAATATTCCAGCATTTAAGGACAAGAGGCGTTTTGCCTTTCATTTGCAGAACTAAATCGCGCAACCCATAACTTCCCCAGCCAGGTCCTGTTTTGCGGCCAGCGGAATACCAACCGCCTTCGATCGGAAGACCAGTTGGACCGTCGAGAAGATAAGAAACTTGATGTTTATTGTCTGGATCAAGATTTTTTAACACGATTTTCAAAGACAAATGATATTCGGGATTGTTTTTCCCTTTTTTCTTCTCCGGATCAAAATCTTTTGCAGCAACCAACGAATATATTTTTCGAACTTCGAGCTTTCGACGAAGCAGAATTTTACGAAAGACAGCTTGCGATTCATTTGATTGATCGGGAATATATTCCCAAAATCCGCTACGCAAATCAACGTTTTTGAGCTCTTTTTGCAAATCTTTGTTGCGAGGCAAATCAATATTTGAGCTTTTTTTTGCAGTCGAAGGGGTCCAATCAAGCTGTTCGTTTCCGTCATAACTTCCTAAAGTCATTAAAAAAGAAAGCGGATCGCAATTATGTTTGCGTTCAGAATCGTCATAATCAGCCAGAAGCTCATAAACGCCCTGATCGTCATTATAAACAGCGCCTTGCAAACCATTTAAATTTGTATAATCGTTATAGTTTCGGATAATCCCTTCCGGTCGAACAATATTGATGGGCGCGCGTCCCAATTCGACTTCAACGGACTCCAGAGGAAGCGTTGACCAATCGATTTGATTGTTGTTTGTCGCAAGCGGTTCGTTTTGGGATTCAGTTTTGTTATTCGAAAGATCAGATGCTTGACTTTCCGAAGAATTCGTCGACTCAGCAAGCTTTTGAGAATCCGAAGCAACAGAGATTTCCGAAACGATTGCGGACGAGCTTTCAGTATCTGAATCCGTTGTTGTTTTTTCAACGGAAGAAAGAAAAGCGTCCATTGCCTTTTCAAACTCATTTTTGCGAATGACTTTAAAAACAATCGATTCATTTGGACTGGTTTGAAGAAGTTCGTTTCGCAAAGACGCAAAAGAATCAATCCAAACCGTTGGTTGCTTTGAACGTTCAACAGCAATAATGCGGTCGCCGACATTTAACCCGGCTTTCTGAGCAGGGGTTCCCTGTCCGACAACTTGAACTCCAATGCCAGGCAGACCCTTTTCATAAACTTTTTCGCCTAATTTGATTGACGAGCCAGGATATTCCCTTGAACTTTCCTGTTCAACAAGCGATTCATCGACAACAATTTGACCTAAATAACCGGTTTTATCTTGAGAATCCTTATAATCGAATTCGTTTAATTCAATCCGAGCAACAGCCGCCCCTCGATTTGTCAAAGTAATCAGCATTCGATAAGGACTTTTCGGATCCATTGAACCAAGAGAAATAAATTGAGAATCTTGCTTTTTTTGAGCCGCTTCAATAATCTCATCGGGAAGATTTTCGATTTCATTGGAATCAATGACCGAATCCGAATCAATCTCGGAAACGGTTGGCTCATTTTCTAAAGGAACAAGCGGCGGCTCCGGCTTTCGATTGAGAATCTGAAAGAGCCAGAGAATCAAAAAAGTCATGAACATAACCGTCCAAAAACTTCCGCCTTTTTTTTCAGGGGGGGCGGTTTTTCGGGACGGAATCGGAGGCGGTTGCATTGGGGGCAATTTTGGTATGGACATATCGTTTTCTAAAAAATCAGAAGCGTTAATCGTTATTTTCCAAGTTTAATTCGCTCGGCAAGAAAGTCGGCCAGATCAGGAATAGCGCAAATTTTATTATGCGTAATATCAATGTCATACTCAACGCGACGATATTCAATATATCCCTTTTCTGAGTCAATAATAACATAACAAGCTCTCGGATCGCGGTCTCTGGATTGACCGACGGATCCGACATTAATCATTAATTTTTGCTGACCGAGCTCGAAACAATGATCCTCAAGATCAGCAAAGGCATAATAATTCAGATCTTCCGTAAAAATGCCGGGGACATGAGTATGCCCCTGAAAACAGTATTGCGGAATGATAGCAAAGAGTTTTTCCATTTTTTCCAGTTCATGAATATCTTCCGCAAAGACATATTCATTGAGAGGATTTCGCGGCGACCCATGAACAAACAGGAACTCTTTATCGCGATAATATCGAGGGAGTTCCCCCAAAAACTGCCAACGTTCTTGAGCGTTTCGGTCACGGGCTGTTTCGAGAACTTCTCGAGTCCAGAAAATAGCTTGTTCGGCAACAGTATTGAAACCATCGGGATCAAAAAGAGTCGCCTGATCATGATTGCCAAGGAGACAAACTTTTTGTGAAAAATCCAGATTCATCATTTTATCGATACATTCAATGGGGTTGGGGCCATATCCAACAAGGTCGCCCAAACAAATAATATCTTCAATGCCTTGATTTTTCATATCAACAAGCACAGCGTCAAATGCTTCAAGATTGCTGTGAATATCACTGATTACGGCCCTTTTCAACGGATCAATCTCCTTAAATCAAAAGACAAACACTGAAATAATTTTCATAGCTAAAAATGGGGGGAAAACCGAAGCCGAACGAGACAACAGGCGTCGTCCTTTCGTAATCCTTCCGTTGGCCAACAGAGTTGTGAATGCAACGAATGGGATTTGGCTGGTTTGAGTCGATAAGGACGAAATATTATCAAGTCTCAATATTATATTCTTTTAAAACGTTTTTTCCAGAAGCGTTTGCATTCCAAAGCGGGGTCAAGTTTTTCGCAAGGGAACAACATCGACAATCCCAAGAAAACAACGAACTTGTCGACCAATGTTTTTTCGCAATATTGATCTTGGCGTTTTGTCTTGGTCTGCTTCCGAAAAGATAAAAAGAATCCTTATTATTATGAACGATTTACTCAATATTGTCGAGCCCCCAGAATCAAGTAAATAGGAAAATAAAGATTTTTATTGTTGAAGATTGAGTTTTTTCGATGTCATTTTTTTTGACTATTTTACGAAATAGTCCATTTTTCAAAAAAATCAAATGGTCGAAAGGCGAAAATGAAGACCGTCAGCCTCCAACTTTGGTTTTCCTTTTGAAAAATCTATTTTGACGAATTCCGAGACATAATTTAAGGAACGATCCAACCCCGCAAAAACAATTAAATCATTAAAGACGCTTTCGTCGCCAACAAGATATTTTCCGCCGATATTTCCAAAACGAAAACAAAAACCGCCGTTGGTCTGTTTCAGTTTTAATTGGGATAAAAGGAGATTGGAATCCTGATTCGAATTAGCTTCTAAACTGGTTTCCGTTTTGAGAAACGAATGTCGAAACGGCGAAACCTTTGAAGTCGGCCGTTCGTCAGTTAAATTGGACGGACGAACATTTTGATCGTTTTTTTGAATGGACAAACATCCCATCAATAAATAATGGCGGATAACAAATAAGGAAATAAAAAGCTCAGATCGCGAAACGCTGACATAAGCTTCTTGAGGAGAAAAAGAATAAGAAGAAACTTTGGACAAAAGATTCGGAATCGGTTCAAAAAAGATTCGCATTGTTCTTTTATTAACCGCTTTTTTTTCTATCGAAGAAGAACTTTTTTCTTCCAAAACCGCTTTTTCAATACCAATTTTTTTTGCGTCATCGAATTCGTTACCGTTTTCCTGATTGGCAATTCCCCAATTCCAAATGGCGTCTTCCGAATTAATTTTGATTTTGGAAGGATCAATTTTGGGATCAAGAGAGGCAATCATTGAATTTGCATGATCAAAGGGATGAAGCGAATATTCTTCCAAACGACCATCGCTGACATATCGAATAACAAGTAACTCTTTGCCTGTTGTATTTCGAACCTGATCTTCAAAACGAAAAGGTTCCATTGATAAATGGGACATATAACAAGGGAGAGTTAATGATTTTGCATAGTTTTCAACATCGTTTTCATAAACAAACGCCCAATAAAAGATCATTGATTTCTCCTTAACAATCAATCGCGCGGATGATATTTTTTATGGATTTCTTTAAGTCTTGACATATCGACATGAGTATAAATTTGAGTCGTTGCAATGCTTGCGTGACCAAGCATTTCTTGAACCTGACGAATGTCAGCGCCGCCAGTCAAAAGATGAGTCGCAAAACTATGCCTTAACGTATGCGGACTGATTGTCGAAGGAGCTCCAATGCGCAACGCATATTTTCGAACAAGTTCCCAAATCGCCTCTCGACGAAGTTGTTTGCCGGTTCGAGAAATGAAAGCCCAATCTTCCTGAGAATATTGGGGAGATTGTTGAGATAATATTGTCTTATAAAAATCGGTTTCTTTTGAATTTTTTCTTATTCGAACTCTTGCTGTTTGGGGATTCTTTAATGAATCGTTTTTAAAAATGCGCGACTTTTCGTTCGATTTTCGACTGAAAAAAACAGGCTTTTCAGACGCCTCAACTTTATTGTTTTTTATCGGAGCGTCCAAGGTTGATTCCCGATATATTTTGATATTATTTTTTGATTTTTCGTTGATTTCATGAATATTATTCTTATTGAAGTAATAATCGATTTGATTTGGAGCGTCTGAAGAATCCGTTTTGGCTCGAAGATCATTTGCGTCTGAAGAGAAAATCTGCTGAGAATGAATCAGGTTTTTGTGTTGAGCGCGAACAATTAAAGAAAGGATTTTGGGACGTCCTTCTTCAAGCCAACGTCGAAAGGCGACAATAGCATTTTCTCCCAACGGAACAATGCGCTCTTTATTTCCTTTTCCGAAGCAACGGCAATAATGCTGATCAAGATGAATATCTTGCAATTTCATATTGGCGATTTCCGAAACTCGACAACCGGTTGCATATAACATTTCAAGCAAAGCGCGATCTCGAATCGAATAAGGATCAGTTCCGTCTTGAGGCGCAGAAAGAAGTTGAGTAACTTGTTGAACGGACAAAACCGAAGGAAGGCGGTCCCATAGTCGCTGACTTCCGAGAAGTTCCGCTAAGTTTGACGAAATGATTCCTTCCAATTGCAGATAACGAAAAAAGATTCGCAAAGAGACAATATGACGCGCTAAAGTTGCCGAAGCAAATTGAAATTGAGAAAGCCAGGAGAGATAATCGGAAAGTTCCTGGATCGTTAAGTCAATAATATTTCTTTGATTCAACCATTGAAAAAAACGATTTAAATCCCGTTGATAAGCCTGACAGGAATTCGTCGATAATTGGCATTCTATTCTTATATATTGCAAAAAAGAGTCGAACCAGGAATGCTGACGATCCAAGAAACCTGTTTCGCGCGGAATGAGCCGTCGACGGCGATTTGAACGATTGGGGTTCTGTTCTGAATTCGAAAAAGAAGAATCAAAATGAGAATTCATCATTGTTGAATTGTTCTGCTGTCTTTGAGTTAATGTTTGTCAATAATTTAATAGGGATTAAAGAATGGGTTTAAAAATCCAACGGGATTGAAATATGTCTTGATTTTCCCTGATTGTTTGAAATGTTAAAATTGATAAAGGCTCAAGTCGTTATTGTTGACAATGATAACATTTTGCTTTTTTGGAGGAACGTTTCCGTTTCAAAAAATCGCCCAAAGAGGCCAATAAAGTTTTCCGGGAAAAACAAAAAGGAAGTTCTGAAAACCTGTTTTTTACAATAACCCCAATTCGGAAAACGTCACGAAAACCAGTTCAGGCGGACAAGACGTCCGCGTTTCCGGCAAATTTTTAAGATTTCCTGAAATTGTATTGAGATCAATCCCTCTTGTTTTATTTTGCCAAAGCGATTATAATTTTTATCTGTTCTGTAGGAATAAGCAACGATTCTTTCGAAAAACGCACTGTTATTAATTAATCAATTAATTTGCCTTTTCGAATAGAAAAATCAATCGAAAATGCCAGACCGTTTCTGACGCTTTGCGTTGAAACAGGCAATTTGAGCTTTGTCTTAAATATCGTTTGTTATTCAGTTCTTGCGGAAATAAGAATCGGGATTTTCAATCGACCTGAACCTCAAAGAAAGCTTTATTATGATTTATTCGACCTCAGATTCTGTTGTTTTGAATAGTCAAACGGATAATATAACCAAACGTCAACAAAGTCAACGAAAAGTCCAAATAAATGGCGAAAACTGTAAAGCCTGCGGACTTTGTATTGCGCATTGCCCCAAAAAGGTTTTGATCCGCGGCGAGCATATCAATTCAATGGGTTACGAAGCGACAATAATCGCCTCGCCAGAAGATTGTACAGGTTGCGGACTCTGTTTCTATTCTTGCCCAGAGCCGGACGCAATTAACGTTATATCCTAACCCAATTGGCCAGGAATCAGCAACAACAGCCTTAATAATCCGGATTCCAACCGCCTGGATTTGCGAATTCAACGATCAGAATGTTCAAAAGTCCTGAGACTATCTCAAAAGAACTCTGGAACGTCCCGTTGTTCATTCGAATAAGAAAGTTCCAGAAATCGTTTCATAACCCGTTCTTCATTTTTAAACATTGAATTTTTCAATTCAATTTAATTTGACTTATCGTCGGAAAACCGATTACGAAACAGCTTTTAAAAACAGGCAAACAAGGGAATATCATTTAAGCTCGTTGATAACTTATCAGATATCATTCTGGAATTGTCGTTTCAAAAAACGTTTTCAGGCGCTGGCCGCTTGCGGTAGAACGGACTCAGGAAGCGGAAGAATCGGTTTGGTTCCGCGAACCATTTCATCAGTTATAATATATCGTTCGCCGCTGGAATGATCGGGCAAATGAAACATTGTTTCCAACATAAGCGATTCAACAATCGAACGAAGACCCCGCGCGCCGGTTTTTCGCTCCAACGCTTTTTGAGCAATGGCATGAAGAGCGTCATCAGTAAATTCAAGTTCCGCATATTCCATTTGAAACAGTTTTTGATATTGTTTGATCAAGGCATTTTTCGGTTGTTGCAAAACATTAATCAAATCGTTTTCGTCCAATTCTTTCAGCGAAGCAATAACGGGAAGCCGTCCAACCAATTCCGGAATCAATCCGAAATGATTGATGTCGTCCGCAGTAACCATCGAAAGATAATCAACTGGCATTTTGGTTTCCAAATCTTCCTCATTCGTTTGTTTAATGTTGAAGCCAATCGATTTTTTGCCGAGCCGATTGGATATAATGTTTTCCATTCCAACAAAAGTTCCGCCGCAAATAAAGAGAATGTTCGATGTATTGACCTGAATATATTGTTGCTCTGGATGCTTGCGTCCGCCTTGCGGAGGAACATTGGCAACGGTTCCTTCCAACATTTTTAACAGCGCTTGTTGAACGCCTTCGCCGGAAACATCGCGGGTTATGGAAACGTTTTGATTTGTTTTTCCTATTTTATCTATTTCATCAATATAAATAATGCCGCGTTGCGCCGCTTCAATATCAAAATCAGCGGCAAAAAGAAGTTTTAACAAAAGATTTTCGACGTCTTCGCCGACATATCCCGCTTCGGTAAGCGTTGTCGCGTCGCCAATAGCAAACGGAACATCCAAAATTTTTGCCAACGCTTGCGCTAAAAGAGTTTTGCCGCAACCAGTCGGACCGAGAAGCAAGACATTCGATTTGTCGATGGAAACGGATTCATTCTCAATATCGCAAATGAGTCGTTTATAATGATTATGAACCGCAACCGCCAGGATTTTTTTAGCATAATCTTGACCAATAACATAATCATTTAGTTTATTGACAATTTCGCGCGGAGTCGGAACGCGGGCAAATGGCGGTTTCATGCAAGAGCGTCGTTTTCGTTCCTGTTCCAAAATCGAATGACAAAGATCAATACATTCGCTGCAAATATAAACTTCGCCGGGGCCCTCAACCAAAGGACCAACTTCTCGATAACTTTTGCGGCAAAAAGAACAAAAAGCATTCTTTTTTTCCCCTCCCCGTTTCTCTGAAGCATAATCCCGATCAGTCGGCATAATAAATCCTTTCGATAATCATTAAATAATAATGTCTCATTCCGTTGATTGCTCCAACAAAAAAGATTCATAATAAAAGGAACAATATAAAAATTTTATTATAAATTATATCGAAACAAAACAAGCAATATCTTTGGGAAAATTGATTCTGTCATTTGATTCGTTATTATTCACAAAACGTTAAATCCTGACATAAACCCCCAAAAACTTAATTTTTTCACAAATCCCCCATTTTAAAGCCAACGGTTCGCCAATAAACATTCAATCGAACAAGTCGCTTAAAATCGGAAAGCAAACTGGGAGTTTTATCGAGTTTTTTCCCCGATAAAATGTTTTGTACTCTTTTCTAAACAATTGGTAACAATCGAAAGAAAGGACAATTCCTAATCTCGTTTTTCCGCTCCGGCAAGCAGTTTTTTTAAAATGGAATCAGAATCTTGTATTTTGATTCCAACAGACTTCTTCAACTCTTTTTGCTCTTCTTTTTCTTGTAAATCCTCAAGATATTGTTCTGCCAATAATCGTTTAATTCGTTGAAATTCAACTTTTGACAATTCGCCGTTTTCATAAATCTTTTCAAAATTAATCAAATTTTTATGAGATCCTTTTGAATAGGTTTCCCGTTTGGCTGAATCTCGAATTAACATGATTATATAAAACATAATCGCAATAATAATTAATGCGATAACAATTGAGAGGATCAATTGTTCAATATTTGCAAAGGAATAGAGCCATAACAAACAATCAATTGAAAAAGTCAAGCTGTTCATGAGAACGTTCCTTGAGTCTTCTTTTATTATAGAAGCCGTTTTTTATTTTATGAAAATAAGAAACAATTTCCCGTCTTCTAAATCGTTAAACTTTTTTTAATTGTTACGAACGTTAATTTTAGGTCAAAACTTATTATTGACAATAAAGTCGGTCGATAATTTCAATTGAATTACAGTTTCCTCCCGTTCGTTTTATTTTATGAGGATTCTGTATTTTTGCCAAACAGAAGATTTTTATTGAGTTCTTTTTTATGCCCAAATGAGTCCGTTTATTCCGAATCCGAAATGGACAGCAAGTTTCGAGTTCATCAATTTTGTCGGGTTTGCCGACCTCAACGATCCGGAATTTTCAATAGTTTTGAGAATGAATTGGATTTTATTGAGAACAGCAATAACGGAAAAAGGAATATCTCCTGAAGGAATATTATCATGTCCCCCCAAAAAAATCAAACATATTTTAACTTCGTTTTATCTAGTTCAATTGCTGTTCTGTTTTGCCTAAATTATAATAAATGTCTAAGTCAAACATCCAATATAATCAATAATGAACAAATAAGCAAGAACTTGATCGCATTAAATTTGAATAATATTCCAGATTATTCAGAAGATTTATCAAAATCAGAAGATCAGGAAATATCAATAAAAGACGATCTTTCCCAATTAGCGATCCCTTCTTCTCCGGCGATTGTTGTTAAACGAAATGAGTTTCCAATTCCATTCGATCTTTCGTCTGAAAATACAATCAATCCGCCGATTGAAATAGAACTTTTCTATACAAAAGTTCAAAATCCAAATTGGATTTCTTTTGGGAAAATCCAAACAGGAAGCCCCGAAAAAGTATTTCATTTTAAAAGTCAGGAAGACGGGGAATTTGCGTTTGTTTTACAAACGACATTTAAAGACGGATCAAAACGTTTTTGCCCCGTTTTAAAAATTAATATTGCGAGAATTGAATCAGAAAAAGCAAAAGAAATCGACCCGTCAAAGAATCCGTTGCCGCTTTTGAATATCGCTCAGAATAATTCATTGCTAAAAGATAATTCAATCAACAATCAATCAAAATCAGAAAATTTGTCTAATTCGTTTGAAATCAGTTCAAATGATAATAATGCGTCCAAGTTAGAAAATTCAACTGCAATTGAACCCTTTCCGGGGGCAATCAAAACAATAGCTTACGAATACACGCAAAACAATCAAACGGTTATCAAAATTCGTTGGATAACGCCGCAAGAAATGGGCGAAGAAAAAGGAAATGGCGAAGTTGTTCAACTCGAACGCGCCAAATCTCTCGAAGGTCCCTGGCAAATCATTGCCAATCAACTCGATTGCAATGAAGCCGGTTATCAATGGGTTGCGACCCAATATGACGCCGAACCTTTTTATTTGAAAAGCATAACAACAGATCAATATGGCAAAGATTGGACTTATATTTTTCCCAAATTGATTGAACTTGCATCAATTCTTAAGTTTGGAAACGAAACAGCCCAATCGCCATTGGACGAATCGAATTCCAATGAGACATCGACAGATCAACCCCAAACAGATATTTCCGGTTTGAGTCTTCCGCTCCAAACGGAAGAAAGTCAGCGTCCGAATCAAATTCAAGCTTGGAGCGATCCTCCTGATATCCCAGCGCCGGAAAATCATTCAAATTTAGAAGAAAGTCAATCAGGCGAACCGAACGATTCTTCCGAAACGACAACAACGGTTTCGAAAAAGACTTCTGCGTCAACGAATTCTTTGGAAAACGCGAAACGAAAATTATTTGATATTAAATTTTCCCAACAAACGCAACAAGTTCGACCGAACGTTCCTCCGCCAACGAATCCGCAACAGTTTTCCGTCAATCCGCTTTTTACGCAAGGATTGGGAGTCATTTTTCAGGCGCAACAGGCAAGAAATCCAAACGGATATATTGAAAGTCCGTCATCGGGCAACTATTCGTCGCAGTCTCCCAACGTTGATCCAGAACTCAATTCGGTCAATAAAACTCCCGATCCGCCCAAACGACGATCAATCTTTGCCCTGTTCAACAAACAACAAGAATCTCAGATCGTTTCGCAGCAAACCAATGCATATAATTCTGTCAAAAACATTCCAACAACGGGTTATCAGACCCAAATGAATGCGTTTCCGCCAGGTCAACGCTCAGCAATAGCAGAAGACGGATCGCCAATATATTATGATGACGGCAAAGGCAATTTGTTCGATGCCAACGGCGTTAAAATTGATCCTTCTCAAATTGGACAACAATTAACCGGATCAATGAACGGAACGACAATGAATTTAAATGACGGAGCTTCCTTTATCCCCAATAATTCTTTCAATCCGATGTTCAACGGGACTTTGAATGAAAACAGCTATTTGGGGCAAAACGCCGAATATTCAAATTATTCCGGATTCGATCAAGGATTCAGCCAAGGGACTTTTAATCAACCGTTGAATTTGCCGTTATATTATGGCGATTATCCGCAGGATTCAAATTTGTCTCAAAATGCGTCAATAAACAATCAATATGGGCAAAATTATTCTTCGAACTCGCTTCATTCCCTGCCGCAACCAGACTCAACTTCCCGTCCCAATTCGCGTTCTGTTTTGCCGCCCAAACCGTCGACTCATTAAAAGCAGACTTTCGACATTTTAAGGTTTCGAGAAAAATCTTTTGCTTGTCGCTTCGGCTTCAATTGAATGTTGGCCGCTTTTTTCCGAAACAAGAGACGGAATTCCCGAAAGGTTTGAAGAGAATTCCCTTGATTCGAATGGGATGATAGGAACGCGACAAAAAACTGGCATTCCTCGCTTTAATTCCGAGGACGCAATTTCAATTTCGGCTTGATTTCGATTCATTTGCCCGACCCGAATCCATTGAACTTTGTTGCTTGACGTTTCGCCCAAAAGAACAAAAAGATCGCCTGACATTTCCCGATTCTGAAAAGGCAAAAAAGGGGAATTTTGAGAATCGCCTGCGGTTCCGAGCAAATCATAAGACGCCGGTTTGATAACCGATTCTTCCGAATCGGCTTTGCCCGTTTTTCGTTGAGAAGAAATCTTTGGTTGAATTTCCTGATTGGTTGACAAGTTGTTCTGTTCGACTGAATCATTTTCCGGAAACAATGAATATCGGCGCGTTGCCGTTTGATTTGATGCCCAGAATTCGATTTTCGGACGACAAAACCAACAACCAGCCAAATCAAGATCAAGCCAACCAACGCGTTGATAACAATGATTCAACGCTTTTATCGAAGCGTCAAGCTCTTGGGTCGTTTTATTAACCTCAAAATATTGGACCGGAAGAAACGTCATCAGTTCTTTCGCAATATTCCGTTGAATTGGAACGTTAGAATTGGAAGCCTCAAACCAGTCGATTCTGGCATCAAATTTTGAACTTTCCAAGATTTTTAACCAGGGAACAAGTTGTTTTTGAAAAAAAACGTCTCCGTTTGCAAGCGTCGAACAAATATCTTTTAAAACTAAAAACTGAACAATGGGATCAATCTCTTTATTGGCTCGAATGGTTTCAAGGCATTTCCCCCATTTCGCATACCATTGACCGATATCATTTTGACGCAGGGAATTGTCAATCAATAATATTTCGTTTTTCAGTTCGCGAAAAAAATTAATTTGCTTCATCGGTTCAATCGAAGCAAGATTTTTTTCCGCAATATTAATTGACTTTCGATTGCCCAACAAATCCGATTGATATTCATTGACTCCAACGACTGGCGCTTTTATTAAATAAAACCATTGATCTTTTTCTTTATAACCCCAATAATCTTGTTTCGATAAATGATTGATCAGTTTTAAAACTCGCTCTTGAATGGGAACTTGTTTGGATTGAATCGTCCATTGCGGCATTCGTTGGGTCAATATCGACCATTCCGCAATATAATAAAGATTGTTTTTATGTTGTTGATAAAACAAAACAGATTTCAAAGCGATTTCATCAGAAACGGCAAAACGATTTAAGCCGTTGCCGTTCTCAATAATAAAATCATTCCAATCGTCTAAAGCCTTATAAAAATCGATAGAATTAGCGACATTGATAAAATCGGCCGCATAAGGAGTTCCAGGAAAACGTTTGGCAAGATCAAGTTGTTTTTTTTGCGATTCAAGCGTTCGTAAACAAACGAGATCATATTTATTCAAAGCGTTGAATAAAGCAGATCGATTTTGAACAAGTTTGAGAAAGCCATTTAATTCGTTGACAAGCGATTCGCGTTTCCAGGCAAGTTCAGGCAAATTAACGGGAATTGTTGTCAAAATTTTAGAATCGCTAATCAATAATTTGAGCGGTTCTAAAATCGATTCCGGCAAATTAGCGCGAACGCTTTTCAATTCATCAAATTTGAGTTGAATGCGTTGCATTTCATTAATAATATGATTATGCCGTCTTTGAAATAACTCCGTTTTCAATTGCTCAAATTGTTTTTCAATCTCAAGAGCTGTTTTGTATTCGTCCGCAGTTTTTGCAGCGTTTTTTAAATTTTCAATCATATTTCTCGAATTGGGCGGATTTTTCAAGAGATTTTGATTGCTCTCCTTTAAAAAGGTTGCCTGCAACGACTCCAACTTTTTTTTCATATCCTCGAAATCTGCCGTTTGATTTGCTTGCGTTTTCGCTTCTGTAACCAAAGAGGTTGAATGATCCAAAGACAAGTTCAAATTATCCGTTAAGGAGTCCGAATTGGACGACGATGATAAAGGAGTTAACGGCAAAGTTTGATCGAATTCTGATGTTGATGAAAAAGCGGAATGAGGGGCAATTGTTTGATTTTGAGAAGAAATATTAATGGGCGGAATGGAAGCCGCTTCAGTTAATCGTTCAGTTTGAACAAAAGAAACGGAGTTGCTGTTATTGCGTAATAAAGAATTGAGTAATGCTTTGCCAAAGACGATTCCGATGGCAACGCCCAATATAATCCATAAAAAGCTTGTCCAATGCTTTCTCATCTTAATACTCCTTTATTTTCGCCATTCAAACAGTTGTTTTTATGCCGAATTCGGAACGAGCAACAACTTTTGCTCTTTCCTTATATCCGTCCGTCGTTATCGAGTTTGCGTCCCCAACAATCAGGGATTCTCAATAGAATTGCATATAACCTCTTTTAAGGATTGATTATTACAGAAAAAATTTTTTGAAATATCGTCATTATTCGGAACACAAAAAACAAACGTCCCAATCTTTTTTTATTTCGAAGAAATAAGTCAAAGAGTCAGGAGAAATCAGCCAGGTTCCAGGTTTTAATAACTTTGGGATATCTTATTGTTTTCCGGGAAACGTCAAAAGTATTCGACGATTCGGAAACGTCTTCGTCAATTGAGGATTTTCCATATAAACCGTTAATAATAAGATGTCCCCAGGTTAAACTTTGATATAAATTCTTTTTTTTGGGCGAAACAATCAGAATAAGTTCTCGAACCGCTCGAGTCATTGCGACATATAAAACGCAAAGCGATTCTTCAAATTGAGCCGTCCAATAATTATCAAACATTGTTTGATAAGCTTCGGGAAGCAATTGCTGTTCTTCTTTGTTGACATTTCGAATGACCATATCAATCGGAGCGGTTGGTTCGTTTCGATGAACAACGACTGAAGTTCGAAAGCGATCCAAATAACCGTCAAGTTCAGGAAGAACGACAATGTCAAACTCAAGTCCTTTCGATTTATGAATGCTCATGATTCGAATTCGAGAAGCGGTTGGCGACTCAATTTTGGTTTGACGAACGATTTCGATAAAGGAATCCAAACGATTTGTTTGCTGTTGTTCCTGATAAACAAAAGCCAATTCCAAAAGTCGCTCCAAACGCTCTGATTCCCGCGCGTCACAAATAGGAAATAAAAGTTGACTTAAATCATTCAGAACTCTTCCCAATCCCAAAGTTGTTATTCGTTGACGAATAATTCGAGCAATGCAACAACATAAGGAATCTTCCCGATAATTATCGGAAGTTAATCCAAAATATTTTGAAAAAGGTTCCGTATTGGCAATATGAAAACGGGCAACTATATTCTCTGGATGTTCTGCCAGCGTTAAAACCGAAAGAATTGCTTCAACAGAAGCCGCGTTTGTTAAGGGCGTTCCCCCTTCTTCGCTAACTTCGATTCCTTTTTTTCGAAGGGCCGCAACCATTTTGCCGATCAATTTATTGGTTCGAAATAAAACGCCGATTGATTCTTCCGGATGTTGACGATGAATTTCAATTATGCGTCGAACCGCATAGGAAAGCGTTAATTGCTGTTGCGATTTTCCTTCGGAATAGTCGTTTTCCGTTGAATCGGATTCGTTCTCCAGAAAATCAATGTCGTCAAAAGCAGAAATCGAACGAAAATGATTGTTTTCGCTGTCTGTTTTCTGTTGATTTTGAAAATCGCTGATTTTTTCCTGATTTTGAAATTTATTGTCTTTTTCGTTTTTTTGAACGTCGGTTGAATGTTTCGAAACTTGAGGAATAATCGATTGTCTGGTTTGAGAATCAGGATTTTCCGATTCTTCTTTATCATAAAGCGGAGCAAGTTCCAAGGAACAAAACCCTGGCATTTCTTTCCGTTCGGGAGCGGAAATATGTTTAACGAAACGGCGTTGCCAAAGTTGAACCGCTTTTCGTATTGCCTTTTTTTTTCTGAATTCAAAACCGTTCGCAGAAGTCGAATCGTCAATGACAAAAAGGGCATTTTCGGAAATATTGGAAAACAGTTCATTGACAACATTCATTATAACCGGACTGCTGCGAAAATTGCAGGAGAGCTCTTCCGATTCGAGCGGAAATGTTTGTTCGATTGCGTCAAAAATATCAGCAACGCCGCCTCGCCAACCATAAATAGCCTGTTTAACATCGCCGACGCAAAAAAAAGAAGATTTCGATTTTATTTCTTTCGATAAATAAGGGCGATTCGATATCAAACCGTTTTCAATCAATTCTTGATTAAAGAAATCAGATTTTGAAAAATCTTGTTCGAAATGAGGCGTCAAAACTTTGTTTGTCGCTTCGGTTTTCATAATCGGATTGCTTGTTTTGCGGAATAACGATTCGGAGTTGGCAACAGATTTATGCGAATTCAACTCATTTTCAACCCCGAACGGCTCATTCCAATCCAGGGAATCGTCATCAAAAGGTTGATCGGCCTGATCCCCAAAGGATAAATCGTTTTGTAATAAGTCTGATTTTGAATTCGTTTCTTCTTTTTCCGGCGATGACTCAACGGTCAAAGATGTCGGTTGAATCGTTGGTTGAAAGCAAGATTGATTCGTTTTTTTGATAATCGAATGGGCAAACGGTTTTAAAATATTCCATTGAGCAAATGAAGTATCCTGAAACTCGTCGAGCAAAAGATGACGCGTTTGGGCATCGAGCCGTTGAACAATTTGTTGAAGTCGCGATTCCCAATTCTCGTTGGCTAATAAATCGGTTATATCCTCAAACCGAAAATGACCTTCATTTTTTTTGATTTCGTTGAAATAATGCGTTATATGATCCAAGGTTGTCCAAGTCGCTTTTGTTTGATCGACAATTCGGTTGATAACTTCCGCTTTGGCATGCCTGGCCAATGCTTCGATGGACGTTAATAAATTTCCTTCAATCGAAAATTGATAATAAGTTTTTTCGTTGTTTACAACATTGAGAACAATCTTTTCATGAATGAAATCGGACCAACTGCCATTTTGGGCAAGAGCAAGGATTTTATTATATGATTTTAAAAAAAGGGCATGCGGTTTTCCCGATTTGGTTTCTGGAAGTTTCGCCGATTTCAAAAGGAAAATCGCTTTTTGAAGTTCGTCTTTGGAAAGTCCTTTTTGATGGGAAAGTTTTGACCAGGCCGATTCGTTTGTTTGACGATAAACGTTCATTAAATTTTGAGCAATATCATTAACCTGTTGAGCAACAGAACGATTTACTTCTCCCTTGAAAAGAAGGTTCATCAAACGAAGAGCGTCATTTGTTTTCGTATTTAAAAAGGAAAGTTGAGTCGCTTGGGTTAAGATTCGTTGATTCTCAATTTCATCAATAATTTTCCAACCGGGAAGAAGCCCCAATTCCAAACAAAAACTGCCTGCCATTTGCATAAAAAAGGCGTCGAGTGTACAAATTCGCAAGCGGTTCATATTTTTAACCGCTTTGGTCAGAACTTCGTTAACTTGCGAAAGCGAAATAGCCGAATTCGTTCCGAAAAGGGTTTCAGAAAGTTGAGAACATTCATTCGGATCGGATGCCGCCTTTCCCAATCGGAGCAGAATTCGAGCAAGAATTTCGCCGGCAGCTTTTCGCGTAAATGTTGTTGCAAGAATCGTTTCCAACGGAACGCCGCAAAGCGCAAGCTGTAAATAGCGATTGGTCAAACGATAAGTTTTGCCTGACCCCGCTGAAGCTCGAATAACAACGTTTGAAAAAGGATCGTTATTTGTCACTAAATTCCCCGTTGGTTATTGTTTTCGATTGCAATAATGTTTTGCGAAGGGCGAAAAGGATATTGTCGATCCAAACTTTTGGATCAATGGCTTAAAGTTCAACCAATATTCATTTCTCGATGTCGACAATAAACGTTTGGGATGCCGAAAAATTTTATTTGAAACAAACATTGATTACAGCAAGGAAAATCATATTTTGTTTGGGCTTAAAATTTTGTTGATTCGATTTTGTTGAGAAAAGAATCCGAAGCAACTTCTTCAAATTGAGGCGGATCCGTTTGTTCGTTTCTTATAATGAAAAGAACGGGAATATAGAGCCGATTGGCCAATTCGATTCCCTCATTTTCTCCCAAAACAAAGAAAGCGGTTGCGTAAGCGTCAGCTTCAAGGCAGTTTGGGAGAATAACCGAAACAGATCCAAGGCGTTTCATCGGAACGTTTGCGTTTTCATTAATCATAATCGTCGGTTTTCCGGTTCTTGGATCAATCAGATGAGAAAAACGGGTTGAGTCAACCAGTCGATAATTGCGATAATCGCCGCTTGTTGCAAGAGAAAGCCCGTCTTTCATAATAACTTTTCGATATAGGAAAATGGGCGTTTCATCAAAGTCTTTTTTAATATAAGGTTTCTCAATCCCCAGAACCCAAGGCCGTTTTTCGATCGAATCGTCTGTCGTTTGATTTTTTTCCGTTTCGTTTGACTCAATTTTTAACATTTTTTCGCCGTTGCAGCGGGTTTCTCCGCCAACTTCGACCAGATAATTGTTAATGTTATTTTTTTCGAGTTCGCGAGCAACCAGATCGACAGCATAACCTTTGGCAATGGCGGATAAGTCAATATAAAGTTCGGGAATCGTTTTTTTAATGGCCGAAGTCGTCGAATCCGTTTGCAAATTTCGATAACCAACAAATTTTCTGGTTGATTCAATTTCTTCTTCTGTTGGAAGTTGCGAGATTTGCGTTTTATCGGGACCAAATTTCCAGAGATTAACTAAGGGGCCAACTGTAATATCAAAGGCTCCGTTGGTTTTTTGAGAAATTTCGAGCGACTTTTGAACAACTTCAAATAACAGCGGCGAAACAGGAAACCAATCGGTTGAAAGGGATCGATTGAAACGCGAAACTTCTGAATCAGATTTATAAGTTGACATTGTTGCGTCAACGTTATCCAAAACGGTTTGAACGATCTCAAAGAGTTTGGCCTCGTCTTGAAACGAAGATTCGCAAATTGAGACATTCCAAGTCGTTCCCATACAGGTTCCATTGGTTGCAATCATCAAATTGTTTTCCATTTTTGGCTTTTTGGGCAACCAATAGACCATTCCGAGATATATTAGCAATCCGATTATAATGATTATTCGGAAGATTGAAAATATGGAAAAGCTTTTTGAAGAGGTCTTTTCCTGTTTGCTTTGATATTTTGTCTCTTTTGTCATTGTTTGTTTTCTATCTATTCCGATATTTCAAAAGGATCGGAAATTCGTTTATTATTTATATCGAATAGGTTAAGTTCAAACTCGAAGAATTTCAAGCGAAAAGATTGTTTTATGAATCAAAAAATAATCATTGCGTCGCCATAACTATAAAACCGATATTCTTGTTCGATCGCGTCCCGATAAGCTTTTTTGAGAAGTTCATTTCCGCCAAATGTTCGAACCAAAACAAGAAGGGTTGATTTCGGTAAATGAAAATTGGTTAACATTGCGTCAACCGACTTAAATCGATAAGGAGGTCGAATAAATAAATTTGTATATCCCCGAAACGCATTTAAAGAGAAATCGTTTTGACCTGTTGAATCGATATTTCCTTCGGAATCGCAATTGCTGGCCGACTCCAAAGTTCGAACAGACGTTGTTCCAATCGCAATAATTCGTCCCCCTTTTTGACGACGTTCTTTTAATAATTTGACCGTTTCATCAGAAATGGAAGCAAATTCCGAATGCATTTGATGTTCATCCAAACGCTTGGCAGAGATCGGTTTAAAGGTTCCAGCTCCGACATGAAGCGTTAGAGAACAGATTGCGACGCCCGATTGACGAATCGTTTCAAGCATTTCTTCAGAAAAATGAAGTCCGGCTGTTGGAGCAGCGACAGCGCCTGGTTCCTGAGCAAAAACGGTCTGATAATCGTTTCTGTCTGACGGAATCATTCGACCGGCTCGAATATAAGGGGGGATCGGAACCCAACCAACCTTTTCCAAAAAAAGCAATGACGATTCCAATTGATTGGAATGAGGGAAAAAATCAGATAAAACGGCTTCGGAGTGACTTCCTTGCGGCGAAACATTTGGATGAGTCCCATTTGCAAAATCGTTGAATTTTGAACCATCCGATTTTGTTGTTAAAATATCTTGTTTCAATGAATTTTGTTCGATAAGATCGGGCAAGAAAGTTGACTTTTGCAAAATCGGTTTGACAATAAGCGTCTTTTCTTCTGTTCTTTCAACGATTTCAAGATAATATTCAACGTTCGCATTTTCCGGATAATCCTTGAAAAAAGTTGTTTCCGATTGTTTTTTTAAGGTTTTGTTCGCAATTATTGGACTGAAGTTGTCAGATTTATGAGTCAGATATTTATTTTTTTGTTTGGATTTGTTGAAATCATTAGGATTTTGGCAATTTGATTTCGGAAGTTCCAGGGTTATTGTTTCGCCTTTTCGAAGTTTCCCTCGCGTTTTTGACATAATTTCCCAATTGCCATTTGGAAGAAAACGCAAAAACAGCCCTTCCCATTGACCTTGTGTTGCCGTTCGAAAACCGATTAAACGAGCCGGAAGAACTTTTGTATTATTCAAAACAATCGCGTCGTTTGGTTGCAATAACGACGGAAAATCGCGAATGAATAAATGACGAATTGAGTTCGTTTGACGATCAATGAACATTAATCGCGCGTCTTCCCGATGAACCGTTGGCGATTGCGCAATCAAGCGCGGCGGCAATTCATAGTCATAAGACGACAAAAGCAACATTTCTTCAGAAAAGACAGAACCTTGTTTTAACTCGATTGACTCATTCATTGAATTAATGAAAATAATAGAATATAGCGCACAATTTTATAATTATTGTCATTAATAATGTCGCTTCGTTGTTAAAAATTATTCTGTTATTCAATCTTGTTGAAAAACCCAAATCGCCGGGCGGCCAGTTTGACAACGTCAGCGGATTAGAAGAGTTCAATGGACTCGAATATAAAATCTGCAATTAAAGATCAAAAAACATTTTAATTCAACAAAGCGAGCTAGCATGACAATCTGTTTGTTATATTATATCGAATAAATCCAGAAAAAAAAAGGAGAATGATTTTTAGTTTTAACGATAAAAAGAAATATAATGACGATTCAATCGTTACAATCGCTCTATTTTGCAAAAAACAACAGAATTCTGGCTTCAGCAGCTTGATTATTATTGTTTTTCCCCTCAAAATATTGAAAACAGATCAACGAGAAAAAAGTTTAAGGGCAAAATTACAGACGAATCGTTGAAACGGAAAGCTGTTGTTCAAATTGGTTACATTTTAAAAATGATATTATTGCCTAGGAAGTTCTAACCCCCCCTTTGGAGCGACGTCTTATCAGCAAGACCCATTTTAACAACGTTTAACGAATTGGAGTTTTTGCAAAATCCGGTTTTTTTGAACTTTGTGCCTATTTATTTTTTTGAAAGAGATTTATGAAATCAAATATTATTCAAAATGGTTTGATTATTCAAACGCCAGCAAAACTGAATCTTTTTTTTGAAGTTCTTCATAAACGTTCGGATAATTATCATGAAATTGAAACAATAACGACATTAATTGATCTTTATGACGAATTGCGAATCACAAAACAAAACTCGGATAAAAATTTCAAAATAAGGGATAAGAACTCAAGGATTATTAGCGAGTCCAATCCAAAAATTGACAAAATTGATTTTCGTTGCCAAGATTCCAATGGCTTGGAACTTGATTTGGGAATTCCGAAAAATGAGAAAAACCTTGTTCTTAAGGCCGTTGAACTTTTCCAAAAAAAGACAGGTCGAATCGAACCGCTTTCAATCCAGTTAATTAAAAGAATTCCGTCTCAAGCGGGTTTGGGCGGCGGTTCGAGTGACGCAGCGGCAACGCTTTGGGGATTAAACAAACTTTTTCAAACTCAATTAAGTCAGCCGGATTTGCAGGAATTGGGCGCGAAACTTGGCAGCGATGTTCCTCTTTTTCTTGTTGATTCTGGAATTGTTTTAGGAAAAGGACGCGGAGAAATCGTCAAATCGCTTGATAATATCCAGGAAAGCTATTTTGTTCTTTTAAAACCGCCTTTGGGATTGTCAACGGCGGCTGTTTATGCTCAAAGCGAAAAAATCCGAAATTCAGAAAAATATCAAATAAAAAAGGCAAATTCCCTTTTAAACGAGTCTCAAACAGGTTTATCCGATAATTGGCCTTCTCTGATCTTTAATCGACTTGAAGAAGCGGCGTCGTTGATTTGGGAAAATATTGAAAAAATTAAAAAAAAGATGAAACTTTTGAATGTTCTGGGGGTTCAAATGACAGGAAGCGGAAGCTGTCTTTTTGCCATTTGTCCTAACAGAGAAACTGCGAATCAAATTGCTTTTCTTCTCAAATTGGAAAATATGGGGCAAATAATTGTTGCAAAAAGTTGTTCGCAATAACTTAAAGAATTTTGATTTTATTGTTTTTTTTGACAATTGCTGGAATCAGAATTTTGCAACCTCAACGGAAAACAACAAATGATTATTACGGAAATTCAAATCAAACTTGTTGATGAATCCCAGGAACGACTTCGAGCGTTTTGCGCTATTACAATTGATAATTCCTTTATTATTCGCGATTTGAAAATTATTGAAGGGCCCAATGGGCCGTTTGTCGCAATGCCGAGTCGGAAACGATCATTTCATTGCCCAAAATGTCGACATAAAAACGCAATTCAATCAAACTTTTGTAATAATTGCGGCACGAAACTTGATTCTTCAATGGAACTGGAAAATGAACAAAATCAAGAAAAAATGTATACTGATGTTGCGCATCCAATTAATCCCGCCTGTCGAGAAATGATTCAATCTCATATTCTTCAAGCTTTTGAAAAAGCCAGGAATCGCGACAAATCTTTAAGTTGCGCAAATTGATAATCGCGTTTTATTCATATAGAAAGGATTACTCAGCATTAATCTTCGATAAAAATGTTGAATCAACAGGAACTCAATTGATCGACAATTCCAGGCAAACTCTTTTTAACGAATATAACGATATTGAATCCGTTTTATCTTTTATGTAAACTCAAGTCGTTTGAAAATTCTTGACTTTTGGCGTTTCAGATTCTGCAACAACGGGCGGGCTTAATGGGCATCCGATTTTGAGCTTTCCTGTTCCGCCAATCATTGACAGGCTTGCGAACTTTGAAATCTTGGTTTTTTTAGCTCGAATAGAAATGCATAACAAAGGGTTCCCAAGACCTTTTGTTATTGGGAAAACCTGTTTTTCAAAATCAAATATCCCCGAAGCCGCCCGTCAAGAAAGGAGTCCAGAAATGAAAACGGGACAAATTCATTAATTTTTTGAAGGAAATCTTCCCTCAAAGGCTCGTTTGGCGGGCTGAGTATTTAAATAGCAAAATAAACAAAAAGCAAAACAGATAACTAAAATGCTAACGCATTGAGAAACCGTCAAGCCAGTTCCCCAAAAAGAAGCTTCATCGGTTCGTATGAGTTCGAGGCAAAATCGATTCAACGGATAAAGAACAAGCAGAAGCACAAAAACCATTCCGTCTTTTTGGAAATATTTTGCGGATCCAATAAGAATCAAACAGATAAAAAATGCGGAAAGCGAACTGTAAATCTGCGTCGGATGAACTGGTCGGACGGCTGACGGTTCGGGATGAAAGGCAATAATCTTTGTTTCGGGTTGATTATTTTCTGAGGAAATTTCTTCTGCAACCATTAAAACGTTTTCCGACGGAGACGCTCTCCAAACATTGAAAAAGAAGTTAAAAACTTGAGCGTTGTTTTGAACGGCAAACATTGAAACGCCGCGTTTGGGAACGGAAACAGAATTTGAATTTTGAGCAACTTGATTTTCCGGACGAGAATTATTATTGACCGCGTTATTGGGGGACAATGTTTCTGAAGGATCGCGATATTCAAATCCGAGTTCTTTGATTTGCATTCCCGGTTTGAGTCCAGCTTTTTCGGCGTTGCTTCCAAGATCAACGGACTCAATAATAACCGGAGCATTTTCGAAGCTCCAAAGCGATTCATTCGATTTTAAGGCAAGAAGCGTTTTCGATTTTTCCAACTCGGGCATTTTTAAGGTCAAACCAAAAAGAGACGCTTCTCCGTGTTCCATTTGATAAAAATGAGCTGGACTTTCAGTCGGAAATTGAATGGCCCAAGGAAGATCGCAAACGCTCCCAAAACAACAACCATTCATCAAACAACCGATTCGGCCAATAGCAATTCCAAGCATAAGCCCAGGCGCAAAAAGATCAAGGGTTGCCCAAATCGGAATCTTTTTAATCAATAAATAGACAAAAATCGCCAGAATGCCGCCAATAATTGAACCATAAACGACCAAACCGCCGCTTGTCATATTGATCATATTGATAAAAGTTGAACGAAATTCTCCTGTTGAAACCTGATCCCAATATTCAACAATATAAAATATTCTTGCGCCAATAATTCCAAAAATAACGCCAACAACGGCAATCGACAACAATATTTCGGCCGGAATATTCCATAATTTCTTGCCTCGAACAATAACCAAAAACGAAGCCAACGTTATCGCAATCGTTAAAAAGACGCCGTAACCGCGAATCGGAAAACCGTCAGCTTCCAAAACGTTCGGGACAACGAAAACGACAATCATTGCCGCGATCAGCCCCATCAAAATCGTTCCCCCGACGTCATTTGATTTCCCCTTTTGCAAAACGGAACGAATCAGATTAATTCCGGTTATCGCAATGATCAGCCAAAATAAAATGCCGACCCCGAATAGCTCAATTCCGAAAATTTGTGACGGAATATAAAATAATGTTTGTTTCATAGATTAGGAATTCCGGGTTAGCTGATTTTGTGAAATGGCAAATTGATCGGATTTCAGTTCGAGTTATATTTCAAGTTAAAATTGGGGGCAAGTTCAAGTTTTTCTTCATTTTGATTTTAACGAAAGAATTCGAATGCGAAACGAATTCGTTAAGTTCGTTATTTGGGTCGAACAATCCAATTATCGATCAAACGAGTTGAACCGATTCGAACCGCGAGAAGAATAACAACATTTCCTGCGATATTTTCGAGTTCGATAAGCGAATCAGGATCGACAATAGCAATATAATCAATTTGAGCGTTCGGAACCGTTTCAATCATTCGACGAATTTCATCGCGAACCGTTTGAGCATTTCGCTCTCCGGAATGAATGAGCTTTTCGGCCTTTTGTAAAGACTGCGAAAGAATAATCGCATTTTTGCGATCGGTCGGCGAAAGATAACGATTGCGGCTGCTCAAAGCAAGTCCGTCTTCTTCTCGAATAATGGGACAAGAAATAATCTCGATCGGCAAATTCAAATCGCGAACCATTTTTTTAACGACCGCGACCTGTTGATAATCTTTTTGACCAAAATAAGCGAAATCAGCGCCCGTTATATTAAACAGTTTTAAAACGACGGTTGTAACGCCGTTGAAATGAGTCGGGCGAAACGATCCTTCAAGAACTTCGCTCAGGCCTCCGACCTGAACAGTCGATTTGAACCCTCGCGGATACATTTTTTCCGGCGTTGGCGCAAAAATAAAATCGACGCCAATTTGGCTAAGAAGATCGACATCGTCATCCAAAGTTCGAGGATATTTGTCAAAATCTTCGTTTGGCGCAAATTGCGTTGGATTGACGAAAATAGAAACAACAGAAATATCGCTTTCTTCCTTAGCGGCAATGACAAGGCTTAAATGGCCATAATGCAAAGCGCCCATTGTTGGAACGAGACCAATTGTTTTGCCCTGTTTGCGAAGCTCAGTCAAGCGCCGCTGAAGTTCTTGCGGATCACGAATAATTTCTGGTTTTTTTTCGGTCATTTTTGATTATTGTTTCTGATTTAATGTTTCCTGAGTCAACCAAAATGCTTCCTGAATCAACAAATTGAAGATCAGAAATCGAAACGGACAGGAAAGTCAAACTGCTCGAAAAAATATTTTGCGTTGTTGGTTGATATGAACAATTTTTGCGTCCCAATCCAACTTAACAAGTTAGTTATTTTCATTATAATATGTCTTTAAATAGACTCAAGAGATAAGAGCGGGAGAAAATGATGAAAAAGCAAAATCCTAAACTGGCATTGACAATGGGCGATCCGGCCGGAGTCGGACCGGAAGTTGTCGTTGGAGCCTGGCCATTTCTTTTTAACGATCCTTTAAAACGAACCAACTCCCAAGAAGAAAGCTGCGGCATTAATCTTTCTTCAAATTCAAATAAGGAAACAAAAAGAGATTTTCCAACTTGCCGCCCTTTTGTCTTTGGACATCCAACGATTTTGCAAAAAGCGATTCAGTTACGAAACTTGCCCCTCGAACTCGAAACAATTTCGCTTGAATCCGTTGCGAAGGTTGCAGATCATTATTTTGATCGCTTTGGTCCGACTCGAATTCCTTGCGTCAATTGCTGCGACGATTCTGTTTTGGGGATTCATGAAGGCCAAATTGATCCGATCGCGGGAGAAGCGGCGTTTAATTGCTTGAATCGAGCGATTGATTTGGCTTTAGATCAAACTGTTGACGGAATTGTAACAGCCCCGTTGCACAAAAAATCGTTAAATTTGGCTGGACATAATTTCCCCGGCCATACGGAAATCCTGGCGTCTCGTTGCGCCGTTGACGATTACGCAATGTTGCTTTATTTGGGCTCTCAGCCAAATATCGCTTCAGAATCCGGTTTGGCGGTCGTTCATGTAACGCTTCACACAGCAATGCGCAACGTTTTTCAACAAATAACTCAAGAAGGCGTTTTGGAAAAAAGTCATTTAATCCGGGATTTTATGCGCAAAATCAAAGGCGAAGAACCGAAAATCGGCGTTTGCGCCTTAAATTGTCATAACGGCGAAGAAGGTCTGTTTGGCGACGAAGAAATCAAAACGATTCGTCCTGCGGTTGAACAAGCCCAAAAGGAAGGACTTCTGATCGAAGGACCTTTTCCTTCCGATACTTTAATGGTCGACGCGAAAAATGGGCGTTTTGACGGCATTGTTGCAATGATTCATGATCAGGGACATATTGCCATTAAATTATTGGGAATGCATAAAGCGGTCAATATAACGCTCGGCCTCCCGATTATTCGAACAAGCGTCGCGCATGGAACGGCATTTGATCGCGCCTGGCAAGGAACCGCTGAGGTTTCCAGTTTGGTTGAAGCGGTTCGCGTTGCCGTTTTATTGAATAAAAGCTGAAATAAGAAGTTAAAATAATCATTTGAGAAAAACAGCGTTTTATTGGGCAAGTTTCATTCGATAAGTTTTATTCGGCAAGATTATTGGTCAAGATTGTTCCAAACCTCATTTTGCTTTAAAACAACGCCATTGGGAAGTTGATAAGGTTGCAACCCAAAATTGACAACAACTTCAACGCCGTTGGCAAAGACCGTTTTTTGAACGGTTCTGTCTGACGTTAGAATCTGATGATCGGTCATTTCAGAATAACCGGTTGCTCTTGAAACCGGTTCCGCAATTCGATAGCTTTCGATGAAACGATCTTTGTTTTTGTTCCAAAAATCATATTCAAACAGATACATAGGCGGAACGCCATAAAGAGCGTTGAACAAATCCCGTTTTTTCCAGATCGGCGGAAGCTTGTTGTTATAATCGCCCCAATACCAATAAGAAACTGTGCAATCATGATAAACGAGTTCCCAAAGCGGAAGCCGAAACGCCTCGCCAACTTGATATTTTTCAACCAATTCAGGAACGGAATCCCAACGTTCAATCATATTTCGTCCCGATTCCGGAACGCGATAGGGGCCCAAACTCATCATTCCTTCATAAAAGTCACAAAAGGGAACGGACGCTTCATGACCGGTCTCGCTTCCGCAAACGAGATTGAACCGTTGACCGATGAGCGCCAGAAGTTGCATTTTCCAGAATTTGCTCTCTGATCTTGTCATTGGATGATCCGGATGCCAACATTCCTGCCAGGGAGAGGCGACCGTTGTATCGAGAAATCTGGCTCGAAACGGTTTTGTTTCGAGATCTTTTTCGATTCGTTTTTCCGCATAGGGGATCGCCTGTCGATCGCAGATAACGGCGCAAGGAACTCGCGGTTGAGTTGGATCTTTTGAGTCGATTGCCCAACCTTTTCGCCAAACGCCATTGGGAAATTGCCAGTTGATATCTTGCGGCCAGGCTTCGGTAACCCAATCGCCATGAACTTCAGTAATTTCGTCAAATCGAGCCGGATCCATTATATCCTGATAAATATCATAACGACTCGTCAAAACATTGGGGATTTCATTTAATGCCTTGATTTCTTCTGCGGTTCCATTTGCGCTCCAAAGAATGCGTTCGATGCCGTTTTCCTGGAGTTCTTGAACGAGTTTGATTTTATTGGCGTCCCAATTCCAGATATTAACAGCTCCAATGAGAAGGTCAATTCCCTGTTTCAAATTTGGATTCTTACGAATTTTTTCGGTAAACGGAACATAAAGCCCAATTTCTTTTGCGTATTCTCGATATCGTTTGCAAAGAGCGACATGACCGCCTTGATCGAAGAAAATGAATCGAAGACGCCGTTGATAACCGAAGCGTCCTTTCTGAGCTTCCCAAATTGGGGCAGAAACAAGGAGCGGCTGACTTGTTTCGTTTTGCGAACTTGCATTTGATGAATCGGACGAAATTTGCCGGGAATTCAGAGGATTGTCCTTAAGTAAAACCGCAGCATCGTCAGGCGTTTCAATGATTCCCAAAAATCCTGGTCCTCCGGTTGTTCCAATTTGATCTTCAATTTGTCCCCAAAATGCCATACAAAGTCCGTGTCCGCCATAAGTATAAAGCCAATTGACGCCAGGGCCAGGATTTGATGTTTCTTCAACAGGAAAGGAAATTCCTTCATTAATCGGCAGAATAATGCGGTCTCCTTTCCGACTGGCAAACGAATTCGGATAAAAAAGGGCGGCATTCATTTCCGCTTCTGGATCGCCGTCAAGGGAAACGGTCAATTCTGGTTTATCGTCACAGAGCGTCAATAGAATCTTAAGGCGAATCATTGTTTGCCCGTCAAGCATTTCGAAAGAAATTTGATTTTTTGACAGCTGTTGAGCAGAAAGAATGAAACCGTTCTGCGTTTGATTTGTTTGCGTCCAAAGGCGTTTTGTTCGTTTATCAAAGACAGAAAAACTTCCGTCTTGCGTTTGAAACGACAATTTGAGAAAGTCATTTTCAAGATTGAATTCTTGATTTTCGGTTATGAACTCCAACCTTCCGGTTCGTTTGATTTGATAATGGGCAAACCAAATTGTCGCCGGTTGATAACCGATAAGTCGCGGTTCAATTTTGGAAACGTTTTGCGGAACAATAAAGGTCGATTGAAGATGCGTCCATTGATCGTTTGTTGAGCTGATTCCTTTTCCGCCATAATTCCAATGAATCGGTTTTTCGCCGTCATAAAGAATAACGCCGGTTTCCGTTGAACCATTTCCCTCTAATTTTACAGAACAAGAGAGTTCAAAAACGTCCCCCGGCTGAACCTTGATCTGTTGCGGAAGTCGAACCGCCCAATCTTGATTTCCCCAATGAACGATTTTTGTGGACGGTTGATTCTTAAACATTTCTGCTGGCTCTTCGGAAATGGCAATCGAATTTTGATCTCGAGACCAAATCGGCGACTGCGAATCGAGTTGCCATTCCTCTCCAAACAAACCGTTTGTTGATAAAATGACAAGAAATAAAATCAGATTTTGTCCCCAAAATGAAAAAATGTCTTTTGCAAAATTGTTCTTGTTAATCATAAGAAACCTTAACGTTCAATAATTTGGTTTTGGTTTTAAGGAAGTTCTAAAAACCCGCTGGAAGCGCGAATGTCTTGTTCGCAGGAACTGGTTTTCGTGACGTTTTCCAAATTGATTTTTTGTAAAAAACAGTTTTTAGAACTCCTTTTAGTATTTATTGTTCAATATTCCCTTTGCCCGGTTGTCCATAACGAGTAACGATTATATTCTTTTTAACGAAAAAACCAATAAACTTAAATCATTCGTCAATGGGAATTCGATCAAAGAAAGCCATAAAATCCAAATAGATTCAAGTTTGATGATAAATCTGAATGATTCGGTTGACAAACTCGGACAGCGGCCAGATTCCGAAAAAGCAAAACCTGTCGTTCATTTTGGCTCCCGCTAACAAAATAATGATAAAAATAACTCAAACGGAAAATGACGATTTGAGTCAATAATATTTCTCTAAACAACTTAAATCGACTTGTCAAAAAGAAGAAGTTTCTTACAATCGATAAAAGAGGATTTGTTAAAAAGAGGGCAACCCATTAAAAGACTCAAACCAATTGAAAATTCGAGATCGTTGGGTCAACAGCCAGCAAGCGAACGGCGAATCAGAAAAACGCAAAACAGCCGCTCATTCCGATTTTCCTATAAAATCATAAAAGATATTATATTTGTATTCATTTGGTTTTCAAGCCTGTCAACGTCAGACGAATGAATAACGGCAAAGTCTGTCGTCCATGCCAGTTTTGAGGAAGTTCTAAACCCCTTGATTATCAATAAACGCATTTCGGATAACGTCGTTAAAACCAGTTTTTGCGGACGAGACGTCGGCGTTCCTAAGGGGTTAACTTCCTTTGGGCATCTTTTAACGACAATGAATCATTTTCCAAACAAAGAAACAGTCATTGGATCAATTAAATGAAATATGTCAGACCAGAAATAGCAGCAATGGGCGGATATGTTCCCGGCGAACAGCCTCAAGAGGGACAAGCGGTCAAAATGAATACAAACGAAAATCCTTATCGCGCTTCTGAAAAGGTTTTTGACGCGATTCGAAATGTTGCGGCAAAAGGTTTGTCCCGATATCCCAATTCATTGGGAGAACCCTTCCGAGAAGCCGCCGCAAAGGTTTATCATGTCGATCCCAACTGGATTCTGTGCGGCAATGGCAGCGATGACATTTTAACAATTTTAACTCGAACTTTTGTCGGAAGCGGCGAACTTCTTCGGCTTCCTTATCCGAGTTACATTTTATATAAATCGCTGGCTGAAATTCAAGGCGCTCAAAGCGAAGAAGTTCGATTCAACGACGATTGGACGCTTCCCCCCTATTTTGGCGAATCGCCTCGATCCAATTTTCCTGGAAGTTATTATTCGAACCCGGATGCCCAAAATCATCGACTTGGACTGGTTTATCTGCCCAATCCCAATTCGCCGTCCGGGACGATTATTCCCCAGGAACAAATTGCCAAAATGGCCGATTCTCTCCCCTGCCCTCTTCTCATTGATGAAGCTTATGCCGATTTCGCCGGTTCAAATTGCATTGATTTAGTCAAAAATAATCCCAAAATTATGATTTCGCGGACAATGAGCAAATCTTATGCGCTTGCCGGACTTCGATTTGGGTTTCTCATTGCTCAGCCGGAAATGATTGAACAATTGATTAAAGTTAAGGATTCCTATAATTGCGATTCTTTGGCTATTGCCGCCGCAACGGCCGCAATGAACGATCAGGATTGGCTTCTCGAAAACAGGAAAAAATTATTGGCTGGACGCGAAAAACTAACTCAAAAAATGCGCAATCTCGGATTCATTGTTCCTGATTCGTTTGCTAATTTTACATGGAACGTTCATTCCAATCCAAACGTTTCGCATAAATCAATTTATGATTTTTTAAAACAAAATAAAATTCTTGTCCGATATATGAATTATGTTCATTGGGGAGACGGCTTACGAATCAGCGTTGGAACAGACGAACAGATTGATCAATGTCTGAATTTGATCGAATTCTATTTAAATCAAAACGAACGGAGCAAAAAATGACTCGAACGGCAACAATTTCCCGGAAAACCAAAGAAACCGATATCCAACTTAAACTCAATCTTGACGGAAATGGGAAATCAGATATCGAAACAGGAATCGGCTTCTTCAATCATATGCTAACGTCATTTTCGGCGCATTCCTTAATTGATCTAACGCTGAAAGCCGTCGGCGATTTGGACGTTGACGGACATCATACAGTCGAAGACGTTGGAATTGCTTTGGGTCAGGCATTTCAAACAGCTCTCGGCGATAAAAAAGGAATTCGTCGATACGGCCATTTTTTGCTTCCGATGGACGAAACGCTTGCGCAAAGCGCCCTTGATTTTTCGGGACGTCCCTGTTTGATTTATCAGGTCGATTTTCCTGTTGCAACGGTTGGCCATTTCGATTTGGAACTTGTTCACGAATTTTGGCAGGGATTCGCCAATGCCGCCGCCTGTAATCTTCATATCAATGTTTTATACGGAAGCAATGGCCATCATATTTCCGAAGCAATTTTCAAATCCGTTGCCCGATCCATTCGAATGGCGCTAGAAAACGATCCGCGTCAAACAGGAATTCCCAGCACAAAAGGAGTTTTATAGAAATCAAAATCAAATTTTAGTTGAAAGTTATTATTCTTCAACATTATAAACTTTCAACGATCAACTCTCAACTAAAAAAGTTTTCGAGGAATTATTGAAATGACGAAATATTATATTCCCAATTTTCCGGTCCATAAAATCAAATTGCGGAAAAATTGGGCATAGTCTTCGCCAACTTCGATAAAACCGTCGCCAACATTTTGAAAGAGTCGTTTTTTTCCCCAATCGACAAAGCCGCCAACCCAATGCGGAGCAACGTCAGACGCAAAAGCCGCCGTTCGACCGCTTCCATATTTGTCAACGACAAGCAACGGATAACGTCGAACAGGTCGAACCGCAAAAGAGTCGCCAAAAGCGGTTGGAATTGTAACCTGATCGACAACCGCGTTTCCATCGATATTACAAAAATTGGATTCAGAGCAATCAACAACATTCTCATCCAAAATGCGAATATCGAACGCAATTCCCTCTAAAATGATTTGCGCCCCTTTCTTTGCACAAAATTCATTGATTCCGCCGACAGCAGAAGGATTTTGCCAGGGAAGGTCGCCCAAAATCGGATGTTGTTTTGACGGACGAACAATTAAGGGGAGAGAAAAATTGCGTCGGTCATCAGAATTCAACATTTGAACAGGCAAGACAGGAACCAAAGGCGAGTCCTGATATTCGCCGAGTCGACCATGAAAACTTTCCCAACCGCCAAGCATAAGAAGTCCGCTTCCTTCTTTTTCAACCGATTGGGCAATATGTTCCATTTGGCCGTTACGAAACATTTTGCTAGGATAATCGCTTATAATATATAATGAATAATTCTGATCTGTAAAATGATCCGACGGACTTTTATCGCTATCGATATGATCAAAATCGATGCCATAATGCGTCATGATTCCAGCAAGATAAATGGCAGCCCGATCTATTGAATCGTCGCCTAAATAACAAACTTTTTCTAAAAGACCCATAATTAATTTAACTGAAAAAAAGGAATGTTAAAAATAAAAAAGCGACGCATAAAACGATTAAGATTTTTGAAAAAGGCTTCAATTATTATCTGTAATGCCGTCGCATAAGCTTTAATTTGCGGCTTTTGATGATTTTGCCGTTAATAATCCCTTTGAAATTTTGAAATAATGAACATCGGTTTGGTCAATGATTTATATTTAGGAAGTTCTAAAAACCGAGATTTTTCAACAAACGCATTTCGGATAAAGTCGTTAAAACTCGTTTTGCGGACAAAACGTCCCTGCTCCTCAGTTTTTTTAAAACTTCCTATTTCAATGTTTAGCCTGGCTGTTGACGGTTTCCAAACGCCTGGATATCGAGAAAGCGGGAGAATCAAGAAAAGAGAACGCGATTGATTTTTCTAAAAAAGTTTGTTGCTCTCGTCCGGATCGAAAAGGTCAAAGCGCATTTCGCGAATAAATTCTTTGCAACCGGTATTTCGTTGAATTTGAACGGTTAATTCAATCTGTTCTTGACTTCGATAAGCTAAAATGCTGTTGATCTTGCGTTCAAAAAGATCCTCAGAAACGCGAATTCGATGCGTCGGCGGCGTTATAAAATTGCTGTAAGTCGCATATTCGTAAAGAGCCGGAATCTCAGGAATCGGTTCGCCAAGTTCAGGCCAAATATTGCCCTGAGCATGATAAATGCTCATAACGGTTTCGCTGTTCGTAAATTTATGATCGGGATGAAGATCCGTCAAGGAAGGAACAAAAACGCGCGTCGGTCGAATTATTCGCAAAAGCCAGACGATCGAATTTTGAAGACCGACAGCGCCAGCAAGAATCGGTCCGACTGCCGTCGATGAGGCAAAACGACGTCCCGCTTGACGATTCAAATCGCCGTCGTCAAAACCAAGAAAATAAAGATTTTCTTTGGGAAGACCCATTGCCTTAAAGGATTCGATGCATTCTTCCTGACGAATCTGACTGATTGTTTCTTTTTGTTCTTCATGACAATAGCCCATTTTGCCGTTTGTTACAACGCCAGCAAACGTCTTGACGCCTATTTGAATGGCAGAAATAAACGTTAGACCGCAGCCGCAGACAATATCGTCATCATGAGGCGACATAAAGAGCCAACGTTCATTTTCTCCCTGCCAATTGGCAAAAATTTCCGCTGGATTTCCCGACGATTTTGTTCCCTGGTCCGTTCGACAATCAAATATTACAGAACTCATTTTTTCCTCTGTTTATGAATTAATTCCCTGGTTTTGGATTATATAAAAACTATTAATGTATTGAAGTCATAACGCGCGGCAAGTTGAATCGTTTTGAGAAACAACCCGTTCTTGTCGTTATTGTTCCCAACAATCTCGGATTTTCAATTGGCGATGGAAAAACCATTCGTTTGTTTCGAACAGAGAGCGTCTTCAAAATATCCGCAGAAAGAGCAGAACCGTCGTCTTCAATTGCTCCGGCGCCAAAGCCTTCGTTGATAACGTCGGCTTACGCCCTCCCCTTTGGCTATGAATAACAACGGTTGACATTATTGAAGAGGACGAGACATCCTTTTCATAATGACATTATAATATTCCAAATATTATTCCAAGGATTTCTCCAAATAAGAAAATGTCTCTTTGGAGTTATCGCTATTTTTGATTTTTTTCTTAATATCAAAAAAATCGGAGAAAGTTCAAGGAAGTTCTAAAAACCCCTTAGGAGCACAGACGTCTCGTTCGCAAGAGCTGGTTTTCGCGTCATTTTCCAATTGTCCCCGTTCACAACGTTTTTTCCTTTTGCGCGATCAAGTTCGAAATTCCTTTTAAAAAAGATTTTCGCGCAGCGATGCGGCGAAGAGAATAAAAATTCCCCAAACGAGCGACGGAAACGAATATTTTTAATGGAACCGCCGTTTTAAAGCGATTTAAATTAACGACGAAATCGGAAGTTCTCAAAAGAAAAGCATCTTTGCGTTTCCGTCGCGTCGCAGCGCAAAAATTTCCAATATCATTACAAAAATTGGGGAAAGCGCTGTCTATTTAACCGCGGCCGCTGTTTCTTGAATTCGACGAAGTTCCCGTAAACGGGAACTTCCAATTTGAGTTTGTTGAAACATCCGGATTTTTAGAACTTCCTTTCAATTATTAATATTGTAACGCTTTGACATTTTATTATTTTGAAAAAGCACAATAACATAAAACTGAAACAATAAAATATTCCGAAGCGTTTTTTCTGTTTCCGAGTCACATAAAAGGTTTGGAAAACGAGAAAAGACGCTTTGAAAATGATCCTTTTCAAAAGGTTGCTCCTATTCAGTTTTTCGTTTTTGACCGCATATTTTCCGAGTCAAATCGACGGAACCTCATTAAGAATCAACCTCAAATATCTTTAAGCAACGAACTCATTTCCAATTTTTCGAGCTCGAGCTGGATGATCAAGATCAATTCCAAGTTTAACGCCGATCTGAACAAGCAGGTTCCAGCCCGCCATAAGTTGGAAGAAGCGGTCATAACCAATGCGAGACGGAAGTTTGATGGTCGGGAAAATAGTATTTTCGGAAGAAATGGCAATGACGGTTAAACCAGCGCGACCTTCAATAAGTTCTTTGATTTTTTCGCATTCGGAGGGGAAAGGATCAATCAGAATACAAGCTTCTCCGGCATTCATAATTTCTTCGACGCCATGAAGAAGATAAGTTCCTTCGAGGAAATCGCTCTTTTTTCGAGTAATTTCATTCGTTTTAAGCGTCAACTCTTCCGCAACGCCATCATTTCGACCGGCAAAATAGAGAACCGGCGCGGCAGCAAGTTTATCGATCAGGTTCGCATTGTATTCCGTTTCCATAATTTCTTTTGCCAAAGCAGCGGCTTCTTTTTTCGTTGCAGGACAAACGCAATCAATCAGATTACAAAGAATCGAACGATAAATGAGAGCCTGTTCGATAACGCTTTTCGTTGCCGCAACGGCATTTTCTTTGCCGCAAGAAAGAAGATAACATTGATCGGTTACATCAAAAATTTTTGTGCCGGAATTGGCTGTAATGCCGATTCGACGTTGATGTCCTGCCTTGCCAAGATTGTCGAACAAGCGAATGATTTCTTTTGTTTGACCGCTATTGGAAGCTCCGGCAACAACCCAATTCTTTAAGTCATATTCTGCCGTTTGAAAACTTCCGTCCGTTGCAACGGCGATTGGAAGCCCGCTCTTAAGAATGCCATAAATAAAACTTTTGGCAGGAAAAATTCGACTAGACCCTTCGCCGGTCAAAAAAAGTCGACCAGTATCCTTGATCAATTGAGCCGTTTTTTGAGTTTGACTGAAATCGAAATTGCCAATGACGTCAACCGTTTCGAGCATTTCTTTAACGAGAGCAAATTGTCCGTATTTCGGATCTGAGAGATTCATCGCTTTTCTCCAATGATTATTATTTTAACTTATAAAGAAACAGGGAAATCAAAATGAATCATATTATCGATTATCTTCATTTCATTAACAATTTAATATAACAACAGAAAAGCAAAATGCAAGACTCAAAAAGAAATTTACGCTTTTTTTGAAAGATTGGGATTGAAAAGAGCAAAAAAGCCTTTTTTTAATTAAAGCGAAGCGATTGGCCTTTCGGATCAGTTTTTCGCATCGAAAAGTTTGCGTTCATTAAAAACCATAAGCGATCGGGAACAGCAGATTATCGACAACAATATTCATTTGTTTTTTTGAGGGGGGAATTCAAATGACCAGATCGAAGAGAGTCGTTGATTGGGAACAAAAGTCAAAGAAAGAATGATTGACTTTTGTTCGACTCATTTCGCTCAACCAGAACGTCAAATGCTATTCAAGAGCTCTGTTAAATTTCTCTTTATCGGTTGTCCTCTTCGCGAACAAACAGGCCTGGAACGCGGGCGTCCCGTTCGCTTCAGATTCCAAGAGTCGTCTCGATTCTTGGAAAAATCAACCGGCGCCTATTTATAACATTCACAAAACAGTAATCGTTGCAAACAGATGTTGATGTTTTTTATAAAAGAGTCGCAATGACTCTTTTAAGAAAAAGCAAACGAAACGTCCGCGTTCTCAGCGGGTTTTAGAATTTCCCTTTATTTCTTGTCAAGAACCTGAAGCTTGAATTCGTCGGAATTTCCCTTGAGTTCAGGGGCATACATTCCCCAAATTCGGGTCGGGAGAGCGCTGAATTGGCCGGGCTGTTCTGCTCGAAGTCGATAGGTTATCGAATGAGTTCCTTGCGACAAATGTTCGACAAAGAAACAGACTCGTTCGTCGCGATATTCGACATAAGCGTTTAACGCATTGCCGTTATAACCGCTCTGCAAATCAACCGCTTCCAAACCGGCAACTTTCATATCTTCGATCAAAATCGATTCATAATCGTTTTTGCTTGCAACAATTAACTCAATTTCGATCAAATCGCCTGACTGGACTTCGGCAAAAGATTCAAGCGGCGTTCGTCGATTTTTCTCAATTCGCTGGGAATAAATCTGGCCGCGATTGCCCGCAACGTCAACTTTGGCCGTTTCATCTTGATCCAATCGATAAAAACGACGCTCAACCTTAACTTCGAGTCCCGTTTTTGCGATCGGATCTTCCAGCGTAAAGTTTTCGAGATACGCATTATAATAAATTGGCCCGGTTCCTGTTTGCCGAATTTCAATTTGATGCGATCCGCTGGAAACATCTTCGCCCGTTAAAACAAGCGAATTATCGATATAAAAAAGATTTTCCGGCGTTATTTCAACCGATTTTTGAACTTCGCCGTCAAATAAAATCTCAACGGTTGTTTGCGGCTGAAATTCATCTGTTTGTTGAATGTAATCGGAAAAAGCCTCAATACAAAGAGCCGTATCCCGGGTCGAATTCCAATAAGTCGCGTTTTTGCGATTGTTTAAAAGATATTTGACCATTCTTGGCGCAACCGGATCTTGCGGATTGACGTTGACAAGCAGTTTTAAATAATAAGCTTGCGTTTCAAATTCGCTGTCGAACCAGGACCACCAAAACCAGTTTCGCCCCGAATTCAGATCAAGCCAGGCAGTCTGATTTTCGTTATCTTGTTTCAAATATTGCGAAAGAATACGCAAAATGGTTTCGATACGCGATTTCGACTGTTGTTGAAGGGCATTTTGAGTTTTTGCAGAAAGATTATTCGGTTGAATTGAAATCTCGTTGTTTAATGCAAGGCCAAAAGTCGCAAGGGAATAAAGAGAAAGATCGGTTCGCGAATCCCAAAGGAATTCTTTCATCATACTCGAAACCAATGACTCATTATTTGCTTCCTCATTTAAGAGTTGCGATTTGATTTTCGTAAGTTTTTGACGCATTGCGTCATCAATCGGAAATCTTTCCGTTGAATCTTTCATTTCAGCCGCATCGGCCTCGGAAAGATTGAGTCGTTTGACTGCCGTTCCCAGGTCAAAAATTTCCGAAGGTTTACGCCCCGCTTCTGTTAAAACGAAATAGACTAACGCGTCGTTATTATCGGCAGCATCTTTGTAATTGTAATAACGAAGATCGACTTTTTCTTTTGATGGCAAAATTCGACCGTTAATCAATTTGACCGTTTGTTCTTTTTGATATTGGGCAAGCCAGTTTATGCCGCGGTCAATAACGTTCGGATCAATCGTTGCGTCGCATTCCCGAGCCAGGAGCAGCCCATGAACAACTAAAGCGGTCAAATGGGGCGACGATTTTTCGCCCCAACCGCTAAACCAACCCCAGCCGCCGTCGGAACATTGCATTTCCGTCAGTTTTTGGATTCCTTGAGTCGTCATTTTACGAACTTCTTCGATATCAAAAATCGGATTTTTCTCGTCTTTGAAGCGATTTTTGAGGCTCTTTTGCCATTGAGCGGAACGTTCTTCCGGCAAACCAAGCTCTTGAGCGTTCAAATTGGCTCTTTTTTCCGCCAGATTTGCCAAATCAATTCCGTTGTCAAGAAGAACTTTTTGCGTCAAAATTGTCGGCAGAAAACGGTTGAGCGTCTGTTCCGTACAGCCATAAGGATAAGACGTTAAATAAGGCAACGCGTCAATCATTGCTCCGGCAAGCGTCGGCGAAAAACGAATGGTCAATTTCGTCTCTTCGGGACGGCGTTCATCGGGAACAATGATTTCAAACAAAGCGGAATTTTTCGAAATAACTTTCGTTTCCCCCGATTCGATTGATTCGGTTGATTCGGATATTGGTTCGGAGCGTTCAGGCTTTTCATTGGATTCTTGAGAATCTTGAATCGATTCTGAAGTTAGAACATCCAACTTATCCGAGAAACTGGAATCAATCGGCTCAATCATTCCGGAAATCGCTTCCTGTTTGAGCATTCCGTGAACATAAATCGGCAATGAATCTTGCATTGCGTCCGACTCTTCATTTGTCAATGCTTTCATCAAGAGCGTTGCCGAACCGATCTGATCCGCTCGAACTTCCCAATCAACGCGAACTTCGTTGTTCGCAGGAATTGTAACCATTTGAACGGCATTGTCATTCAAAAGAGTCAGCAACGGATTCGAAGAAATGACTTCTGATTCTGTTTGCGTTGATTCGGCAACAGTTTGCGTTGTTTCGGAAAGAGTTGGAAATTCAAGCGAAACCTGGACTTTTTTCTCTTCCGCTAAATAATTATGAACGTTTGCCGAAAGCGTTACGCAATCCTTTTGAATAAGAAAGCGCGGTTTCTGCATTCGAATAATCAAATCTTTGCGGGTTATGACTTCTGTTTCGCCTTCGCCAACTTTTGTTCCAAGTCCGAGCGACCAGACTTTAACCTTCCAGGTCGTCAGGTTTTCCGGCATATCAAATTCAATTTCGGCCATTCCATTTTCATCCGTTGTTAAATCGGCAACCCAGAATGCTGTGTCCGCAAAGTTTTGACGAATCGTCGCTTCGAGAAGGGGAAGTTCCATTTTTCCTGTGTCTTTATCTGTTTTATACAGATTGGAGGAAACAATGGAAGCGGCCTCCTGTTCGACGTCAAAGCCCATTCTTTCCGACATATTCGACATTTCCAAATTAACGGAAAAGTCGTCCATTGCTGATTCTGAAGGAACAGCGCCGGTCATCTTATTCATCTTTGGAGCCGCAGCCATCATTGGAACAGCAACCCCTCCGGCAATCATTCCGTTGCGCATTCCGCCGCCCATTCCATTTTCTTCAGTAAGGGGAGCGTCTTCAAAGAGATTGAAATCGCCAAAAATTCCAAGCGATTGCATTCTTTTTTCATTTTTGGGCGATTGATTATATATAAGATATTTCGCATTATGAACGATTGACGGAAAGATTGAGCGTCGCCATTTCCAGAAAAATTCTTTGATATCTTCTGTGTTCGAACCGCCAGAAATATATTCAACGGATTTATCATAAACGGAAATGACAGTTTGTCCAACAACAGGATTGCCGTTCATATCGGTTATTTGGACTTTTGCTTTCGCTTTTTCGCCCGGTTTATAATTTTCCTTATTCGGCAAAACGTTAACGTTTAAAATCCGTTTTGCCGGCGGAATAACAATCTCTTTTGTTTCATAATAAACCTGACCTTGAGAAACCGTAAACGCTTCAACAAAGAAATTGGGCATATCTTTTTGAATAACGGGGATTTCAACGGTTTTTGACGAATCATTCAGAGAAAGAACCCTGGGCTCTCCAGAAATGGAATTCGTTGAACGAATAAACAAAACAACCGTTGAATCAGCTTGTTTTGTATTGATTTGCAAACGAACCGTTTCGCCCGGTTCATATTCTGATTTGTCAGGAATCAGTTCAAGTTCATTGAAATGAAACGTTTTCGTGTTTTGACTTGTCTTCGATTGAACGGAATCTTCGGAAGCCATTTCCGCCATTTCCTGAATCTTTTTGCTTCCGCGGATCGAGAAAATATATCCCCCTTCGATTTCATTGCCGTTCGCATCGGAAACAATACAAGAGAGTCGATATTGACCTTCTTCGCGTCCAGCAAGAGACAAATTCGCCTTTCCGTTTTCGTTGATTTTCAAGTTTTCCGCATAAACTTCCGTTTCGATTGGTTTTAATCCGATTCCCTTCGCCTGAAGATTAATGATATTGAGATCGTTTTGAATATCGCCATTTTTATTATCCGAATCTTTGTTGATCAGAACCGGTTCATAAGCAATTCGAAATAATTTAACCGTTGCCTTTCCTGAAACCGGTTTGCCGTCAATTTGCCGCGTTTGGAATGAAGCGTTTATCTGCTGATTTGGTTCATAAAACCCGCGGTCAACCCAACAGTAAACTTTGAACGGATCCCTGGAAACGAGAACAGCCCCGTTTCCAACAATCGTTCTTCGAGATTGATCGACAACTTCAGCCGTTATCGAATAACGTTGATCGTTATTCGGAAAAATGGCTTTTGCTAAAGACGAATCAATATCAATTTCGACGGTTCCGTCTTCGCCAATGGGAACTTCTTGTTGAGCAACAATTTCCGGCGAAGAATAAGCGTTTCGCGGCAACCAAGGCGACTTCGGCCGGAAACAACCCCATTTTTTCCAACCGGGATACCAAATATAATCATAAGCAAACCAGGAATAACCGTTTCCATAAAACCAGTCCCAGGGCCGCACAGGAAACCAATCGACAGAATAATTTTGACGTTCAACCTTATATTTAACGGTCGCATTTTGAACGGGAGCTCCAAAATAATATTGAGCTTTGATTTTAATCTTGAAGGAATCGCCCAATTTAACCGGCTCTTTCGGCGCGTCAACGGAAACCTCAAATTCCGGTTTTTTATATTCTTCCAAACGAATATTCCCCTGTCCGAGCCAAACTCCGTCTTTGCCTGCCCGAAGAGAAATTTCATAATAACCTAATTTCGCGTCTTGATCAAATTCAAACGAATCGGCAAAACCGCCGAATTCATCCAATTCAACTTCTTTATCAACAATGGTTTCGTTCAACGGATCAATAATCGTCAGCCAGACGGTTGAATTGGCCCATTCGCAGGAATTCGGCAAATCATATTTCGAAGTTCCAACCCAGAATTTGAATTCTGCTTTTTGATTCGGGCGATAAACCGGACGATCAGAAACAAAATAAGCGCGAACTTGATGATAATCCTCATCAGAATCCCCTTCTATCCAATAGCTGCTAAACCCGAGATAAGCAAAACGGCCTTTCGAGTCCGCTGTATCAGGCGTTGTTGCGGTTATCAAAACGTTTTCATTTAAATTATTCTGATCTTTGAAAATGAATTGTCCCTTTTCGTCCGTTTTTTCGATTTTTTGCGTTTTTTTAATGATCGGGATATTCCTGTTGTTTCCAAAAACCAACTTATATCCAAAGATATCAATCTTTGCATTGGGAATCGGAGCGCCTGTTTTTGCGTCGGCCACAAAATAATAAATGGCTTTGTCAATCTCCTTTTGAATAATTACAGAATCATTAATCCAAACAAGAATCGAATCGCGATTGCCGTCTTTCATAGTCGATTCAACCAGATAAGCTCCGGAATCTTTAATCGGGAAATCAATATTAACCCGACGGTCATAATGTCCAGCAAGCGGTTCAAGCGGAATCTCCCATTGAGCAACTTGTTTCCCAAGATATTTTTCGCGAGTTTCTTCGTTGTTAACAAGATATAAACCAAGTTGTTCCGGATTAATTTGATTGAGTTTATCAGAAATCCCCTTCTTTGAATACGTTGGCAAAAATTCTTTAATATCGTTCAAAAGTTCTGGAACTCTGACTTCATAAGCGACAAACGAAACAGAAGAACCGTTTCGGAAAAGAAAAGGAAGCGAAATGTCAGTCTTATAGGCCTCGGATTGCTTCGGTTCAAAACGTCCCCAATTCTTGACAAGTTGTTCATAAGTTTGAATCAGTTGTCGATAGGGGGAGCGATCGCCGCGATTGCCCCAATTATTTTCTTTGGAGATTTTTTCTTCGGCGAAAATTTCTTCCAATAAAGAAACAGCTTTGTTATATTGGCGTCGATTGACATATTCTGTTACAATATTTAATTGAATAGAAACTTTCGAGAGATTATTTTTTTGGGTCTCTCGATTAATGGCCTCTCGATAAAGCGCAAGGGGCGAATATTCTTTCGGAAGCTTAAATCGTTTGATTCCATTGGCCAAACGGGCAATCGTTTCGTCATCTTGCAGCGTATGCAGCGACCAAACTCCGTCTGTTGCGTCATCATTTTCATTGAGCGTTTGATCATTCCGAGAAAAATAATCATAATTTTGAAGCGTCTGGATTCCAAAATTTCTTTGGGCAAAATTCGCTAATTCCAAGAATAATTGCGAATTTGACGGACAAACAGAACAGGCTCGTTCATAAAGATATCGCCAACGTTCGCCATCGTTTTTCGCTAACTCAAGACGTTCCGGGGCGAAATAAAAAATCGGATTCCCTTTTTCATCAACGGGAGCCAAAGGGAAATTGTTATAACGTCCCTGTCCGCCTCCTATTCGGCCCATTCCGCCCAACATATCATAACTGTCATTTCTGTTATAATCTTCATAATCCGGAAGCGTTGAATAATCGGTTAAAATCTGCATTTTCCAGGACGGATATGTTTCAAAACAAAGAGCAAAGGAATGATAAAAAGAACAAATATCATTTTCCATTGAATTTGTTGTTGCATTTTCAACGCTTTTGTTTTTTGCGTATTCGATTTCGACAAGTTCAAACGCTTTCATCATTAATTGAATGGCGCGAACGCGATCGCGTTTTGCGGCGGAAACCCGACTTGGACGGACTCCGCGTTGAAAAACGTTGTCGATCATTGCCCCGTTATGATTCAAGTTATTGATAAGCTCGGCAACAGCTGATAAAACCCGCCAGTCATCCGAATAAACTGCGGCCAATTGTTCAAAATAAGCATCAATTTCATTTGTTCGGCCAAGAGTTCGAAAACAGGATTCAGCCAAACGAATTCCTTCAATCAACGAACTGGTTAAGTTCGGATCGTTTTTTTTCTCAAGCGTCCAAGGTTGCAGAACGTCTAAAACTTCTCGAAATAACTGATCTTGTTGAATCGCTTTTTGACATTCCGGAACTGGATTTTCTTTGTTCATTATTTTAAGCTCCAAAATTGCGACGGATTTTGTTTGAGTTGGTTCTTTTGGGCGACGACTTCGTTGCATCGATTGCGCATAAATGAATTGAAACCAAATTGCCGAAGCAATCAAAAAAAACGCAAACGTCCAAATTATTCTAACGTTATGATTTTTGAATCGTTGATTATTCATAAATGAGTTTCCTAAGGTTTATGGTTGAAAAGAATGATTGATCTTATTATCAATTTGTAACAAAAACGGAAGTTTTTGAAAACAAAAAGCTCAAGAGTTTTATCGAACTCATTGAACAACAAAATAAGATTCAATCGAAATTCAAAACGAAACAAATTCTATTATCGAATCATCAACAAATAGGAAAAAGAAATGTTTTTCTTTTCGCCCGGTTGAAGTTTGATTGTCCATGAAAGTTCATGCAATCGATTGATTCGACTTAAATAATGATTTTCTGAGGTTAAGGTTTTAATTTGGAAACTGTCTGCTTGAGTTGCAATGGATTCGGGAATTAATTCTCCAGAAAGCTCTCGTCGCAAATAAACAATGTTTTCGCTATTTCGAAGATTTTCAAGGGAAATAACGGCGTCAACAATAGCAACGCGATAATGATTATTCAGAACAGAAACCGTTTGCCCTGCATTGGATTTCATAAAAACATAAAGATTCATATTGCGTTGAAAAACAGAAATCTCATTTTTCATTTTATTCGTTAAATCGTTATATTCCGTTCGCTCCGTTTCCGAGGATTGGACGCGAAGGCTCAGCGCTTTGTTGATTGGGATTTTTATTTCCTCGTTGGGATTATACCAAAAACTCATATTTTGACCATAAAATTTTCCGTCGCCCCAAATCGAAACCGGTCCGGTTGTCAAAGGAAAATCAAACGGATTTTTAAATCGCAAAATGTCCCAAGGTTCTTTATAGGGCGAAGTTTGAACATTGCCTGACGTTGTTCGAGCATAATTTTGGGGGGAATTCTGGTTTTCTCGATTAATGATTCGCCCCTCGTTGTCTCGAATGTCGGCAATATCCCAGCAAATAATGCTTTCAACGGGAATGGAGTCTTTTTTCGCAATCGTCAGTTGAATTCTTTCATTTTTCTTTAACGATTGAATGCCAATGTTTTGATAAAAAGCGTCTGGCTGATCCCCTTCGGATAACGATGAGGCATTAAGACCGGAAGAAACGTCAGGCTCGAATATCGGCGCCGAGTTACTCATAACCATTTGTTGCGTTACAATAGCATTCATTGTCAAAGGCGAATACCGATTAACATTATTTTGATGAAAAAGCGACGCAAAAAAAGAGTTCAGATCAATATTCGGACTCATTGGCGAAAGAACATTATCAAATTGAATTTGCGGAAAACCGCTAATGAGCGAAACCGGAACATTCTCAAAATCTTTCCATTCGTTAAATAAAATGGCGGTTTGTTCCAAAGAAAGCTGTTTCGAATCGCTCATTTCAATTCGATAACCAGGCATCCAGGAAATTCCTTTGGTTAAATAAGAAAGTCGAATGACAATCGGTTCGTCAGAAGCAATCGCGTTTGATTCGGTCTCCGAAGATTCTGGCGTTTGAACCTTTTCCGAAAGGCGTTTGACATCAAAAATCAAAACGGATTCCTTGCGTTTGACTGTTTTAAAGGAATCTGAAAGGAAAATCAAAAGTTTGTCGAGTTGATCCCAAGACGGAATAATGATTTGCGTTCCGTCGTTTTTTTCAAATAAAACGGATCTTGAACAACCGGCGTCTGCGCTTGATTTTTGAATATGGACAATTTTTCCTTCAATCAACTTTTCGTTCAACTCAAGTTGAAGATTTAAGCCGATTAAATCTTCCGGATAATGAATCAAATCAACTTCCGAAATCGGAAATTCAAATTCTTGTTCCGTTAATTTTGTCGAAACAATAGCATTGCTTTCGATAAAAAACGTTCCGTGAATCGGAGAAGAAGGCGATTTCAAAATAAATTGACCTTCATTTGGAATCTGAATTGTTTCCTGAACAAAAACGTTTCCGTTCTTAAAAACGCCCAGCGATTGAATTTGACTTTCAACCAATTCATTGCCCCAAAGCGGAGAAATGAACAACATTAATAACCCCAAGCCAAAAAAAGAACTCGTTTTTCTCTTCATAAGAAATTTTCCCCATTCGTTTAATCATTTCTCTAATTGAATCTTTTTCAACGCCGCAAAATCGTTTGTTTGATCTTTTCGTCTCCAAAAAGCGACAGTTGACGCAAATCGTTTGAAAACTTCTGATTATTGAACCCAAAATCCGGCAACAACGTTTGATTGCCCAAGGACGAAATTCTTGTCCTTTCCGTTCAGGCCTCTTTTCCAATGCTTTTAAAAAGAAGAGAAAAAAAGTCAATCGGTTTCTAAACATTATGATTCATTTTCTTAACAAAAGCAAGACGAATCAAACCCCCGGAACGTTTTTCAAAAAACAAAATTTTTCAGAATAATCAATCTTAAAATCAAACAACCAACAAATAATTAAAAAGAAAGAGCGTTTAAGGGATTGATTCATTTAAGTAAAAAATTATACTAAATAAATCGAATTCGTTTGATTCGTTATAAATGAAGCGATTTTTTGCTGATTTGTTGACGAGTATCTTATTCAAATCTATTTTTTAACAGCGAGTGCTCGAAACCCATTTTCTGTTTGAAGAGCGAGAGTTGAAAAATTATGGCTGAAGATTATTACAAAATTTTGGATGTTCCCAAAACCGCAACCCAAGACGACATTCAAAAGGCATATTTGAAATTAGCTCGGAAATATCATCCCGATATGAATCCAGACGATCAAGAGGGAGCCAAAAAGAAATTTCAGGAATTACAGACGGCATTTGACGTTCTTAAAGACCCGGAAAAACGAAAACAATATGATCAATTTGGCGAAAACTTCAGTCAATTTGGCAGCGCAGGCGGACAAGGATTCAACGGTTTTCAAGGCGGAACATTTCGATGGCCGCCGAATGGTTCAGGCAAGAATCCTTTTGACAATGCCAATCCATTTGGAAATGGAAATATCAATTTAGACGATCTTTTCGGAATGTTTGGCGGCGGAGCGGGTCAAGGCGCAGATAATCCCTTCAGCAATTTTGGCTCACAAACGGGCTCAGGTCGACGCCGACGGCGAGCGCCAGCGCCGGTTCAAGGAGAAAATTTGACCTTTTCGGTTGAAATTCCTTTCAAAACAGCGGTTCAGGGGGGAAAAATCTCTTTGAATCATCCAGACACAGGGGGCAAAATGGAGTCGCTGGACATAAAAATCCCGGCTGGAATCGAAAATGGCAAAAAGATTCGGCTGCGCGGCCAAGGGAATCCAGGTTCTCATGGCGGGGCGTCGGGCGATTTAATTTTAGAGGTCAAAATTCAAGATCATCCATTCTTTTCGCGCAAAGGGAATAATTTATATGTTAAGGTTCCAATAACGTTAAAAGAAGCGGCTCTTGGCGCCAAAGTTGATGTTCCGACTCCTGACGGCCTTATTGTTGTTACAGTTCCGCCGGGCTCAACGACAGGAACCAAGCTTCGACTCAAAGGACGCGGCATTGGTTCAAAAAATGGAGAAGCAACCCCAGAGGGCAAAAAGGGCGATCTCTTTATCGATTTTGAAGTTCAACTTCCTAAAAATTGGAGCAAAAACGATCAGGAACTTTTGGAAAAAATTGATTCCAATTTAACGCCTCAAGTTCGATCCGGCCTTTATTTTTAAAGAAAGTTTCAACCCCCCTTTGGAGCGTGGGCGTCTCGTCGGCAAAAACTGTTTTTAACGACTTTATCCGAAATGCGTTTGTTGAAAAATCGGGGTTTTTAGAACTTCCTTTAAGAACCATTGAAATCAAAGGAAATGGCTCAGACTTATTGAAGGATCATTTTTAAATTTGAAGCGTTTGAACTGCAGCTGTTCCGCTCCGAATCGCTCCTTCAAGCGTTGACGGAAAATCTGTTGCCGTCCAATCGCCAGCCAATGCCAAATGTTCAATCGACGTCTTTTGCGAAGGTTTAAGGTTACAGTTTGCTGGCAAAGGAGTCGAAACCGCATTGGGAACGGTTGAAATTTGATAATTCAGAAGTTTGGCTTTTTTTCCTTCTGAGAAACTATTTTTAATTTGGTTCATTATTTCTTGAAGCAGATTTTCCTGATTCGTTTGATTTCCGAGTCTTTTTTTGAGCAATCGATGCGAAGCGCTAATCAAAACTTGATGATAAACCGGAAAAACAGAATTTTGAACCGAGCCGGAAAAAACGGTTCCCCTATTATTTTTTTCAACATCAAGCGTTAAATGGTTGCAAGAAGTTTGTCGAAGAAGATTCTTTAAGGAAACTCCCCTATTCTGCCGGGATTCTTGAAGCGGACAAAAGAGCCATTGACCGGGACCGTTTCCAATGGCGCAAGCAAAATCTTTGATAAGTCGTCGATCAAACCAAAGATGAACGGCAGTAATTGCCCCAAACGCCATTCTTTTCAAACCGATTTCTTCAATCAGCTGATTTTGATCAGAAGCCGTTAAAATCGAAAAAGCGGCAACAGGATCAACGGATAATATTCCCAGATCGAAATGTTCTTCTTGTTTTCGACAGGAAAGGCGAATCGTCTCATTCTTATTTGTCAGAAAAAAGGAGTCTGAAGGCATTTTTTCAAACGCATTGTTCTCATTTTTAAACAACGGATCGGATATTGAAGAAATTTGACGCCATTTTAATCCAATAAAACGATTGTTTTTTATAAGCAGCTTTTCGATTCTGGTTGAAAGACGAACGTCAACCCCTTTTTGCTGCAAAACAGTTCTGATTTTTGAATGATAAATATTTTGAAGCGGCTGATTCGGAATCCAAAGAGTCATTCCGTCTTTGTTCGATTGAAAACCTTTGCGAATCAGTTGTTGAACAGCTAAAATCGAAACATTTTCCAACGTTTCAGAAAAGACGCTAAAAATCAACGGCTGCCAAAAAAATTCAACAGCCTCCAATGTTGTTCGACGAATTTTCAACCAATCCGCCAACGAAAGAGTCCTTTCCTTTTTTTTTATCTCAAATGAAAGAAACGAAATGTTTTTCAAAAGACTGAGCCGCGATTTCCAACTTAAAAACCGTAACCCCAAAAATGAGGGGAAAAATTGAAACCAATGCGGCAACCAGGCGCTTGATTTTAAATAATCGAAATTTTCCGAGGCAAAAAAGTTGCGTTTCGTTTGAAAAGCAAACGGAATTCTGTCAAAGCGATCAAAACAATCAGAAATTCCCCATTCGCTTTGAATTTTTCGTTGTTCAGAACAACAACCCAAAAAAATATGCTGCCCGTTATCCAACAGACATTTTGATTTCTGATCAAAATAACTTGAAGCTCGACCGCCCAAATGTCGTTTGCATTCAAATAAAACAACTTCGGCTCCGCGTTTTCTTGCTTCCCAAGCCGCCGTTATTCCGGCAAGACCGCCGCCAATAATTGCGACTCGTTTCATTTTATTCTTTCATAATAATATTTAAGCGAAATGAGTTTATTGCGTCAAAGAAAACAAATCCAACTGTTCTCTCGTTTTTCTAACCTTCATGATTCAATGAATAAACGTTTTTCTTATTTTTTTTGCGGAACTCCAAGAACGCGGAGAGGACTGTTCGAAAATCTTTGGTTTTCTGATTATTCCTGTTTTTTATAAATTTGATTGAATTTTCAAAATTAAATATCCTCTTTTTCAATATGACTTATTTGACGCAAGAAATAAGCCATTGAATCGCAACGTTTTTTGGGATCAGCAATCAGACAGGAATGAATTGCGGCAGCCAATTTTGGATGAATATGGGGGCGATATTCAGTAATCGGCATTGGGGGCTGATCGTGACTCATTGCGGCTAAACCGCTTGTTCCTCGGGGCCAGGGAAGCTCGCGCGTACAAAGTTCATACATTGTAACGCCAAAAGCAAAAATATCGAGCCGTTCATTCGTTTCGCGGCGCCGAATCAATTCCGGAGCCATATAATTCGGCGTTCCGGTTCGATTTCCGGGATCGGTAAACGGCTGTTGATTGGGGACGGTCAACCCGAAATCAATTAATTTCAAGCATTGACCGTCGCCTGTAAACAAAAGATTACGCGGACAATAATCCCGATGAATCAATCCTTTTTCATGAACTTCGCGCAGAGCTTCCGCGCATTGTCGAATATAACGAAGTCGACCGCCAGCCAATAAATCTTGTTTGACCATTAAAATATTATTTAAACCGGTTCCTTCAAGATATTCCATAACAAGATAGGGGTCGTTTTCTGTTGTCAATCCATATTCGAACGTTTTAACTATATAAGGATGATCGAACATCGAAGCGATTTCTCCTTCGCTTGGTTTGACAACTTTTTTATTGAGCAATTTTATTCGGTCTTCGACCTGTTTGGCCTTTTTGCGATCTATGATTTTTACTCCAACGATTCGATCATTCAATAAATCTTTTGCCATATAAAATTTTGACATTGTTCCGACGATTCCCTGTTTCAGAAATTCGAATCGCGCTTGACAATCCAACTTTTTTTTGCCGAAAATATTTTCCCAAAATCCCATCATTTCCTCGCTTTATCAGATAAGTTCTCATGCGAAATTTTTCGATATATCCATTAATCTAAACTGGTCATTCCTGACTTTGCCTTGAATCTGTCATCGCTCCTCCATTAACAAATCCAAGCGTTGGATTTTTCCCTATTGTCTCTTATAAGCCGGGATTAATTGCTGAAATGTATTCATTGGAAAAAGAACAACGGTCAATTCGTTTTTTCTTTTTCTGGATATTTGATGCGACTGTGACGACTCGCTAAAATCGACGTTATAATGCTGTTCTCAACGATTCGAATTTCTCCGAGCGTCAAACCGGAATCGTCCAATTGGCCGTCTTCCATTCTCGCCTCAGATATTTGACGAACAAGATTTTCAATGCGGCCTGGCGTTGCTTCGCCTAATGAACGGCTGGCGCTTTCCGAAGCGTCTGCGAGCATAAGAATTCCTGCTTCTTTCGATTGCGGCATCGGTCCAGGATAACGAAACAGACTTTCATCCAAATTTTGTGAACTTCCGCTCTCCTTGTTAATTTGATTTGCGCGCTGATAAAAGAAACTGACCAACATCGTTCCGTGATGCTGCTCAATTAAATCAATGATTTGTTGAGGAAGATGATATTGCCGAGCCAGGTCGACGCCGTCTTTGACATGCGCAACGATAACCAATGTACTGACTCGGGGCTCAAGCGTATTATGGATATTAAAACCGCTTTGGTTTTCCGTAAAATGATCCGGTTTGAGCATTTTTCCAATGTCATGAAAATAAGCGCCGACGCGAATCAAAGCAGCGCGAGCGCCAATAGCTTCTGCGGCCGCCTCGGCAATCGAAGCGGTCTGCATTGAATGATTATAAGTCGCAGGCGCGCGTCGAGCCAGTTCCAATAAAAGGGGATGAGAGGGATTTCCAATTTCCAATAATCTCATCGGGGTCAAAATGCCAAAAAGTCGTTCGATCAACGGAAGAAACCCGGCAACGAGAAAGCCAGCCAGAATAGCCCAAATCAATCGCAAAAGAGAATCAATGAAAAGTTGATGCGAATTTTCCTGTTGATAAACCAAACCGACAGCATAAGACAAAACGAAAGCAACCATTCCGCCCAAAAGCGCAATTGTTATTAATTGGAGACGAGTTCTGATATCTCGCGCCAGAACAATAACAATGGAAAGCGTTCCGATGAGCATAATGAATATCCCCAAATCAGCGCTTCCAGAAAGCGTAATCGTAAAGGAAGTCACAAAGGCCGCAATCAGGGCGATTTCCCAGGAAAAGGCAATTGCGGTTAATTCAGCAAAAATAAGAAGCGGAATCAGTTCAACAGTAGCGCCCTGATTGGTCAAAAAAGTTTGGAGAATTCGACAGGTTAATGCGGTTAAGAGCATTAATCCCAGGACGGCAAAATAAGTCGGAAGCGTTTCATCAATTTTGTTTTTTTTGAAACGTCGATGAATGATGAAGGTTGTCATCAACAGCATAATAAAGACAAGCATAAAACTTCCACAAAATCGCAATAATTGTTGCAGAAAACTTTGGGTTTTAATGATTGCTTTATATTCGGCATCGAGCAGATGAAGTATATTGACATCAAACGTTTTTCCGTGCTGCAAAAGGACCTGACCGGGTTCGTAAGTAACAAAGACCGGTTGAATTTCAGCTTCGGCGCGTTTTTGAGCTTTAAGCGTTGCTTCATAGTCTTCCGTCAACGTTTCGGGAATTCCGGAACGAATCCATTGGAACAATAATTCAGTAATATCGCGTTCAAATTCATTGTTGAGTTGTTCTTTAATTTGATAAGCGTTTCCAATCAAGACGTCTCGAGTTAAGATATCGCGGGTTTTATCGGAAGATTCGTCCGTATTATAGACAGAAATTTTTTCCTGATTGCCGTCTCGTCCGCCATGCAATTTTTTGAGAACGCCATTTTTCATCATTGGAAGAAAAATGATATCGAGCGTATTTTTAAAATGAGAAAGCTCTTTGTCCGTCTCAAAAACCTCATGAAGACGGGCAAAAGCTTCGGCCGCTTTTTCAGGAGAAGCATCATTCGGCAAAAATTGTTTCCAGATAGTCTGAAATTCAGGCGAAAGGGATTCATAGTTTTCGTAAGTCAATAAAGATTGAATAATATTGACAAGATAGGCTTTGAACTGAACAATTTTATTGGGATCATTTCGATAAACATGCGGCGTATCAAATCGGGCATTTTGTTTTGCCTCATTTGTTTTTTCAGGACTTTCTAAAGAAAAAGGCGTTCGACAGACAATATCTCTTTCCGCATTTTTTGACAATTGAAAAATAAAAGAAGGATTCCAGGCTTCAACAATAATGCAAAGGAGTAATGTTGTTAAAAGAAGAAGTCCCAATTTTGTCAAACCGTGATCCGTCAGAAACAGATTGCCGATTTTATCGACAAATCCCTCATAGGCGATATGAGCGGCAACTCTTTGCGCTCTTGTTCGACGTTGACCTGTTGTTGACATTCTTTTTTCCTCAGGGGTTCAAAACAGATTAAAGGAAAACTCTTTATTCTATCGTCCTTAAAAACAAGAATAAAGTTGTCTTTCGCCATTCCGTCAATCCTGTTCTTTTTTTAAATGGGCAAAAAACAACGAATGATAAGCAAGGAAATATAAGAAAATTTTAGCTTTTAAATAGATTTTTAGAATCAAGAGTCAACTTTTAACCGGAATAAAAAGTTTATTATATACAAAATTGGAGAGATATGCAAATCAATCCAGACTTTTTTGAAAAAAAACGGTTAAAAGTCTGGAAAAATTTGAATATTTCCGATATAACTGAATCTAAGGGGCTTTGTAAATCGTCATAATATTGATAATTTCGATAATAATTAAATGGAATTATTGATATTCAGTCCTTCTTTTCAGGAAAAAACGAATGCAAAGGTTCGCCTGTCGATGTTGGACTTCGCCGCAAACGATCCGAGGTTGATAATTGCTTGAGAAGTAACCCTTGCCCCAAGTTCGCCGATTTTCAACCTTCAAAAGATTTTTTCGTTTTGCTTCAATTTTGAATAAGATTTTATTGTTATTTTATATAAAACTGTCATTTTTTCAAAATCTTTTCTTAATAAATAAGAAAGATATTCCCGGCAAGGGAAACATATGTCAATAATGCAGCCAAGTTTTTTTAGCTTTGCTTTGCTGCCTAAGAAGAACAAACTGTTTTTTCCTTTTTTTTCGATTTTAACATTGATTTTGATCCTGATTGACTATTGCGAAAGGCCAAAAACCTTTCTCTTTTCCGTTCGTCTTTGCCGGACTTTCGAACTTTTAAAAGGGAGATTTTAATAGAATTAATTAAAGATCAAAAAACATTTAACGGGAAATTTTATTAAAGACATTTTTTCTTTGAAACGCCATCGATATATTTTTACCATTTTTTCTTTCTTTGTTATTTTGCGCCAACTTTGTCATTAACCTAAGATTATTTTTTTAAAAAGTCAACTTAACTTTTATCATTGCAAGTTCAACCCCAAATTCTTCTTGTCAAAAAGAAGAATGATCCTAATGCTCAAACGTTTATGACTCATTTATTTGAATCATTTCCCAGACTTTCCTAAAATGCTTTCTTTTTCAAAGATTTTATAAAAAATAAAATTGGCAACAGACAACAATCTTAACGCTATTAATGATAATTCAGGATTGGTAAAATGCACAAATGTTATAAGATTCATCTTTTGCAGGAATTTCGCGATATGCAGATTCGTTATCTGCCAAAAGAAAAACGTTTGGAACAAACCAATCAAGCAGAAAGAATTATTGGGCGATTGGATCATAACTCGACTTATTCCTGGCATGAAATTTATCAACAAATAACAAATTTTCAAACCAATTTCTTTCCTAATGCTTCCCTTTTAGGAAAAGATCTCAAACATGATCTGCATTTGTTTATCGAAGATTTGTCAGATTCAGGAAATTATGACGTTCAAGACGAGAAGGAAAAAATTTGGTTGACCGACGATCTTTGTCAACGTTTTTCTGTCTCCCCAAAGACGATTGCCCGTTGGCGAAAAAACGGGCTGATTGCCCGGCGCTATTTGGTCAATGGAAAAAAACGCCTTGTTTTTAAGGAAAGTTCTCTTAATCAATTTATGCAAATAAATTCAAAGAAAATTAAAAGGAGCACAAATTTCAAAAGATTATCAACTGAAGAACAGCAATGGATTCTTGATCAAGCGAGAAAACTTGCGCATTTGGGAGCCAATCAAACCCAAATAGCGAAAAGCGTCGCTCAAAAATTGGGACGAAGTCCGGAAACAATTCGCATGGTTACAAAAAACTTTGACGAATCGCATTCGCAATTGGCTCTTTTTCCCCAAAAACGTTCCCGACTTACGGAACTGCAAAAGAATGAAATCTACAACGATTTTCGAAATGGGATATCCATTGATCATATCGCGAAGCAATATAACCGAACTCGCGGCACAATTTATCGAGTTCTGTCAAAAATTCGAACAGAATTGATTATGAAGTTGCCGCTGGATTATATTGACAGTCCAGAATTTGCTCAAGTTTTGACGAAAAAGCAAGAAAACGAAATCATCGCGCCACGAAATTTGCTTAAGATGAAAACAAAGTCAGAAAACAAAAGCAAAAATTGCGGTTTTTCGCCTTCGGAGTCGTTAAATGATATTCCGGTTTATTTGTCGCATTTAATTGATATTCCGCTTTTAACGCCAGAAGAAGAAGTTCATTTGTTCAGAAAAATGAATTATCTGAAATACAAGGCTTCAAAATTGCGGGAAAAACTTGATGTCAATCGTCCGAAATTAATTCTGATTGACGAAATTGAACGTTTGTATCAAGCTGCCATTGACGTTAAAAATGAAATTATTTCATCGAATTTGCGTCTGGTTGTTTCGATCGCAAAGAAACATATTTCTTCTTCCGTTTCATTTTATGAACTGATTAGCGACGGAAATCTTTCGTTAATGAAAGCGGTTGAAAAATTTGATTATTATAAAGGCAACAAGTTCAGTACATATGCGTCCTGGGCTCTTTTCAGAAATTATGCTCGAACCATTCCTGATGAACAAAAATATCGAGAACGCTTCAAACCGCAGGATCTGGATATGTTTGAACTGAAAGTTGATCATCGAGCAACGCTTTCTCAAGAAGAACGCATTTATTGGGAACGAATTTCGCAAGTCGATCGGTTTATGAATGAGTTGGATGATCGAGAACGGGCCATTATTCAACGTCGATATGGTTTGGGTATGCAAAATGATCGACATCAAACGCTTCGTCAGGTTGGCAAAGAAATGGGAGTAACCAAGGAACGCGTTCGCCAGATTGAAACTCGAGCGTTAGCAAAATTGCGAAAAGTCGCCAAAGACGAACATATGGAAATCCCCGAACTTTATTGATTTTTTTAAACGAATGATCTTTTGATTTCTCAAAAGAAATTCTTATATCAAAGCGTTAAACATTCAACAACGGTCAAAGCCCCCCAAATCGCCGCGATAAATCATTATCGTTGGCGATTTTTTTCTCTTTTGACCGATTCAATCAATTCATTGCCAGCGTTTCGAGTTGGCGTCGTTTTCTGTTGAGCGGACTTTTAAGAATATCGACGCAAAGATTAATATCGTCGACGATTTGAAAGTCATACATTCCGACGCAAACAAAATCCGCCCCGCCTTCGAAAGCGAAACGGAACCCTTCATTGGGCGGAATAGCGCCAGCGGCAAAGATTTTAAAAGCGATCCAGGGTTCGTCTCGATTTTGCATAAATTCGCGGGTTTCATCCGGTTCTGGACAAAAGACCGAAAAACAGGAATAAGCCTCATTTTGTTGCGCGGACCAATAATTCTTATGATGAAACGTTTTCATCCAAAAATCAGGAACGAGTCCGGCGTCAACAATTCCCTGAACGGTCGCTTGAGAATGAGCGCCGATTCCTGTCGGAAGACCGTTATCCGTCATAATCCGAAGACATTCTTCAATCGTCTTGAAATCTTTATTGGCAACAAGCGAATCGCAGATTCCGCCATGAATATAACAAGCGTCGCAACCAAAATCAATGGCGAGTTTAACGTTGTCCGGCATTGATTTCCCGCCCGCTCCGCAATCCGAAATAAACTGCATTTTGCCGTCGGTCCAGCGCCAATATTCTTCCAACATTTGGTTCATGACCGGATTTCCCATAAATGTATTGATTCCGCATTTCTCGGCCAGTTGAAATGTTTGGAAAACTTTCTCTTTCGTATGATATTGCTTGACGAGTTCGGAAACATAAATCAAATCTCGGGAATGAGCCCAGCCGCCCATTAAATTGCCGCCGAGAATAACCCGGCTGACTTCCAAATCGCCGATTTTCGCTTTCGGAATCGGTTCTTTTAAGGTTTCAAGTTTGGGCATTTCCCAGGAAGTCCGCGTTGCTCCCGAAACGCCGTCAACTTGAGCGTCTGTTTCCTGCGAAACTTTTGTTGAGTCCGGCGACGATTCTTGCGATAAAAGAGTCTGTTCTTCGAGCATCAGCCCCGACGCGCAATATCCGAGTCCCCCCAAAACCGGAAGTCCAAGAATTTGTTTTAACGCCGTTCGACGATCCGTTCGGTTTTCGGGAATATTATCATTGTTTGGTTTCATCGGTTTTACATTCCTTTTGATTTTCCAAATTTTTCATCAAGATTAAAAATGAATATTAAAACGTTTTGTTATATATGGAATGCGTATTCAACAAATTTCTGTATCAAAAAGCTATTTTGAGAGTCAGGGGAATCGATTGGTTGTTTGTTGATTAAAACCGTTGTTTTGCTTATTGTTGCGGAACGATTATTTCAGTCATTTCGTTTTCGGGAATTTCGTTTTGAGGAATCTCATTTGAGAGAACCGGCCTATGTTTCAAATTCAGTTCCTTTAAAAAATGAGCAAACTCAATTGAATTTCCCCCTTGATAAATAATTTCGTTATTTGCCAAATAATAAATGATTTTTTTTTCTTTAAGAGAGAAAAACATTTCGATTGGATTTCGTCCGACCTGAACGCCGAACGCCCCATCAATCTCAATGGGAAGCATTTTTCCCAAAAACAGAACCGGCAGAAAAAACGAAATTGTTTGTTTCGCTTCTTCCGAGGTTAAATTGATCGACGAACTTCTTTCCCTTAGATTTAAATAGGAACCCCCGAAAGTTTTTCCTGAATCAATGTTTGTTGACATTCGATTCATGAATTCGTCGTCCAGAACAAAAGTCTTTGTTTTGAATTCCGTTAAATTATAAGCGATTTGAGCCAGAAATAGACCAAAAATAAAAGGACGATAATCAAGAAAGAACAATCATAAAAATTTTGTCTTGAAAAATTCAAAAATTGTTTCATAATTAAGACCTTTCTCAGCGACAATATTGAATGATTCAAAAAACCTGTCGAAAATGAAAGAAATCGAAATCGTTATAAATAACGAAATTTGACTTGAGCGTTTTTTGAGGGGAACTCGTATTGCAAACTCAATGTTCGAAATAATCAACAGGTTTAATGAAACTTCGATTGAAAACAAAAGCCGGTTGTTCAGACCGGCTTTCTTATCGAACCGTTAATCATTCCAAACGGAACGATTCGCGTCAAAAGGAGCGGCAAGTTCTGTTCCAATCATTTTGGCTTCAAGAGAAAAAACGCTGACGCCGAGTTCTCGGTCGTCTGTCGAATTTTCATGAAATTGAGCGGGAATCCAACCTTGGCAACGAAGTTCGCAAACGATTTTTTTCCCGTCTGATTTAACAGGAAACGTCAAAACGTTATGCCCGACCTGAAGCGAAGCGACCTTTTGATTCTGAAAATAAAGGCCAGCGTCGACATCGGCGGAATGATCGGCTTTTTCTGTGTTTTCGGCGTTTTCGGCGACAGCCATTCCCGGAACGTCAAGAACAATCGTTATTTCATAATCCTTATTGGGAACAACCGGAAGAATAAATTGAGCATTCTTTTGCGACCAACGAAAAGATCGTTCAAGATTTTCGTCAGTTCGTTTTTCCGGATAAAACAAGCCTTCAAAAAAAGTTTCGTCGCCGGACGTTCCAAATAAAACGCGAAACCATTCTTTGCTTGCCGGTTCAATTTCCATTGGATTCTGTTCGTTAGCGACCATTTGAATCCGCGGCGTTATTGTTCCGTCAACAAAAAAACCGCCTTGAGCCTGATTTCCTATTAAAATTGCCGATTTAACTTCTTTTCCGACCAAAATATGCGTTCCCGATTTTTCAAAGGTTGAACTTTGAACGATCGTTTTTCCTGCGTCGAGCTGAATGGCAGGCGAACCTTTTTTCATATGCGAACTATGAACTTCGTCCCAATTAACAAAATGACAAACATTCGTTGTCAACTGACCTTTGGGGCTTTTCATCAAAATGCAAGTTTGAACAGGTCCCCAAAAAGAGCAATTATTCAAACTGACCTTTCCTTCGCATTTCTCTTGTATTTCCAAACAAATCGAATCTTCGCTGGACCAGCGTCCGACAAATTCCCCATTCGTTATGAGAAGTCCCGGTTCTTGCGCCTGTTCAACCAAAACGGCGCGACGACAGGAATCGGCGCCGATTCCCAAAAAGTTGCCGTTTGTTCCGCCGTTCTCATATTCGCTGAATTTATAGCCGACCCCATATCCAAAGCAAAATGTATTCGAAACATAATGCCAATCGGTTCGGGCTAATTCAAAAGCAACCCCTTCCAAATTAATCCATTTGCAATAAGGATCATTCGGTTGATACATAACGCCAAACGGCCAAAAATGAATATTTTCGATATGACCAATATCATAACATTGATCGACGAAAAGTCCGCGTTTGATCGGATAACCGGTTACATTTCGAACCAAATGACGCGCCGCCAAAACGAATTTGATTCCTTCATAAGGATTCAAAAGGCAGCAATCGATAACGCCAACGTTGTCCGTATGCTCCGAATAAATGCAAGGGGGATAAGGAACAGGCGGAACGTCCGTCTGCTTCCATTCCGGATAAATGATCGCCAATCCCTTGACGGCGCTATTGCTGCCGGCAAGTCGGATAAAGGGCGGTTCTTCCGGTTTTCCGCGACCGGCATAAGTTAAAAGCGTCGTTCCGTTAGGGAGCTGCGCCGCATTATGAATCGTCGGAGGAACCCGATAAGTTCCGCAAAGCGTAACCCCTGCCGGAATCGAAAGCGTTCCGTCGAAGCGAAAACGTCCGCTCGGAAGTTCGACCAAACCGCCGCCGGCTTGTCCCGCTTGATCCAAAACGGCTTGAAGCGCTGCTGTATTGTCGACGCTTTCGTCGCTTGTAACGCCAAAATCGACGGCGTTCCAGCGAATCGGCGATTCCGTTTTTTCGTCGGCGGAAAGCGTCATTGCCGTTAAACAAAACAAAACAAAAAGTTTTATCGTCAGTTTTTGCATTATTTTCCTTTTTCTATTATTTTAAGAATCAAAAAATTGTTGGGACTTTTGGAGAACGTCAAGTTTTGGTTAAGAACAGTCCCCGTCTAACCCCCTTGAATCTTGCCGGGTTGGTTCGCCTGCAACAGGCCGTTTATCGAAGCGAAACCAAATCCCAAATTAAAACGACCTTTTTTCAATTAATTTTTGGTTAATCAGACAAATCCGGTTGAGTTTTGGACGAGAAAGTCAAGTCAAAAAATAATCGTCCGGTCTATTGATTCTTCTCACAAGATTGTTTTTTGTGTCGTTATTGTATCGCCGTTATCATTTTTTGTTATTTGTGTCGGTTATTTGTGTTTTTATTTTCCCGGGCAGAAAAACTCTAGAGCCATTGGAAGCGCCGTTTGCCAATATTCCCAGGAATGGCCGCCATTTCGAACGCGAAATTCAACCGGAGCGATTTGCAAATCAATCATTTGAGCAAACAAAAGCGCATTATCTCGACAATAATAATCGTCGTCGCCGCAATCGAGAAAAAATCGAACTGATTTCTTTTGTTCCGCCGGCATTTTTTGAACGAGATCGAAAATGCTGTTTTGATACCAAAAATCAGTTAAGCGTTTCTCTTTGTCCTCAATATCGCCCAACGGAGGCGTTTCATGCCGATTTTTAATATTTTCAACAGACATATTCCGAATTTCGTCGTCTGTATAAAACGCAGCGCTCATTGCGTAACAAGCGTCGAAAAGTTCTGGATAATGAAGCGAAAGAAGCAATGAACCAAATCCGCCCATCGAAAGGCCGGCGACAAATCGATTCGATTTATCCGTTTTACAGCGATATTGTTCATTTATATAAGGGATTAATTCGTTGACAAAATAATCTTCGTATTGATAATCGCCGTTTGGGCTGTTCATATACCAAGTCAGTTCGCCGTCGGGAATGACAATAATCATCGGTTGGGCCAAGCCGTTTTGGAACGTTTCGTCAGCGATTTTGGCCGCGTCTTTGTTCAACCAATTCATTGCGTCTCCGCCCGTTCCATGAAGCAAATAAAGAACCGGCATCGGTTCTGCCGAAGTTTTATAACCTGCCGGAAGATAAACGGAAAATTTCATTTCCTTTTGAAGAATTTTGCTCGAAATGGTTTGTTCCGGCAAAACCTGACTTCGCGAACCGCCAGGATAACCGGCTATCAATTTTGAGCATTTTTCATTCAGCTTTTCCAGATTGGTCGGATTTTCTGGAAGCGCTTCGTTTTTCATTGCCGGAAGAAGGATTTCCCAGACAAAATTAAGTTGTCCTTGCAAATTATTTGAGTCGGCGGTCATAACAACAACGGCGTCTTGATCCGGCATAACGACGCAAAATTGCCCATGCGCGCCGTCGCCTCGAAAACAATTATGTTGACAGCGCCAAAATTGAAAACAATAGCCTTGCGACCAATCGCTTTGTTTCGACGGATCGCCATTGGAAATCTTTTTCGAGGTTGCGGTCTCAACCCATTCTTGAGGCAAAAGTTGTTCGCCGTTCCAATTTCCTTTTTGAAGATAAAGTTGACCGAATTTGGCAATGTCTTCTGTTCGGACAAAGAGACCGGTTCCCCCTTTCGAGATTCCCTGCGGACTTGTTTCCCAATACGGATTCTCAATGCCAAGCGGCTCAAACAGACGCGGTTTCAAATAATCCAAAACCGTTTGGCCTGTTACTTTTTGAACAATGGCCGACAACATATAAGTTCCCGGCGTATTGTAACGAAAATGAGTTCCCGGTTCGAACGGAACTGGATGAGCTAAAAAAGATTTGACCCAGGTCTCATCAGGATAAGACGTTTCATTTTCATGTCCGCAAGACATTGAAAGAAGATCGCGAACTCGCATTTTTTTCAAATTTTCGCTGATTTCCTGCGGCAAATCGTCGGGAAAAAATGAAATGACCGGATCGTCCAGCTGAAGTTTTCCTTCTGCAATGGCAAACCCAACGGCTGTTGATGTAAAACTTTTGCTCAACGAATAAAGCATATGCGGCAAATCTGAATGATAAGGAGCCCAATAACATTCAGCAACGACTTGCCCATGACGAATCAGCATAAAACTATGCATTGACGTTATTTTTTCATCAACGGCCGAAACAAATTCTTCAATGGCGGCCGAAGAAATCCCTTGCGATTCCGGCGTTGCCCGGGGAAGCATTTTTGTTTCTTGCGTTTGAGCCTGACTTTGAATCAGTATCAAAAAGCAAAATAGAAAAGAAAACATTGTCATCGAAAGAATTTTTTTCATCATTGATCCTTTGGTTGAGAATTTCATTTTAATATTGACCGATTCAAAGAAACAATTTTATCATTGTTAAAAATGAGTTTCAAGTCAAAAGTCCATTTTATTGAACAATGATCTTTTTTTTAACAATAATAAGGGAAAAAAAGAAGTTCGTTTTTGATCTATAATAGCGCAATATTCAAAGAAAAAACAGGGACGTTCTGTTCAAAACAGTTGAAAAATCCGAATTCAGAAATCGCAAGCCAAAAAAGACGAAGAATTCAAAAAAGCAAAACCGATGTCAAATCTGACATCGGCATACTCGTTTCCCTGTTTTTATAAGGACTGTTGCTTTTGAGAATGAGTTGGTTTGTTTAAAGAAGAACAATTGAATTGGCTGAAAAGTCAGTCTTCAAACAATCAAACAAATTTTGATTATTTTTTTAAACGAATGATTTTTGCTTCGCCTTTATAAAAAACCTCAAACTCAAGCTCATTTTCCTGAGGCACAGATTGCCGAATTTTATCGAATTCCTCAACGTTTGAAACAGACTGTTGATTGACTTTGGTCAACAACATTCCGTCTCGAATGCCTGCTTGATAGGCAAGGCTTCCTGGCATAACGCTCAAAACAACCAAGCCGCGCTGATCTTCTGGAATGTTCAAGCGCTTTGCGGAATCCGTTGTCAACGGAATGAGCATCAAACCTAAAGCGCGATCATTATAATGTTCCCCTTTTTTAACCAATTGTTCCGTTTGCGGAATTCCAACATAATTATCGGGAAGAATTTCTAATTTTATCGGAAAATTCAATCGGTTATGATTATTGTTTCTCAAAACAGTCAATTGATGTTCCAAAGAAACGTCTGCGCATTCAATCAGCATTTGAAGAGTCTCCAAAGAATCAATCGGTTTTTCATCAAAAGCCAGAATAACGTCATTGCTTTTCAATCCGGCCTTTGCGGCAGGAGAATCTTTAAACGGAGTCCCGATTTTAACCCCTTCGCGCGGCGCCAGTTTATATCGCTTGGCTTCTTCATATTTCAACGAATCAAAAGGAGCGCCTAAAAAAGCGCGATCAACTTTTCCCTTTTCGATCAGTTGCTTCATAATCCAAACCGCTGTATTGGAAGGAATCGCAAAGCCAATTCCCTGGTTTCCTCCAGATAGAGAAGCAATAGCTGTATTGATTCCAACAATTTCGCCCTTCAAATTAACAAGCGGACCGCCGCTATTTCCCGGATTAACCGCCGCATCGGTTTGAATAAAAGAACCGTGTTCCCGTTTCCCCATTTGTCCATGCAGAAAACGTTTTTTGGCGCTGATTATTCCTGCGCTGACCGAGGATTCCAGCATAAAAGGATTCCCTATTGCCAAAACCCAATCGCCTATTTCAAGTTGGTCGCTGTCCGCAAACGTTAGATAAGGAAGTTCTTCTTTTGACTCAAGCGTTAAAACAGCTAAATCCGATTTCGGATCCTTTTTAACTGTCTTGGCACTAAATTTGCGGCCGTCATAAAGTTCGACATTAATATTCTGGCCTTCCGAAACAACATGATTATTCGTTAAAATTATCCCTTTCGGATCAACCAGAACGCCCGAACCGACTCCTTCTATTTCTTCTTCGTTTGGTAAATCAGGAAAAATATCGCCAAACGGCAAAAACTTTTTGGAATCTTTCAGTTCTGCGTTTTCTTGAATAATAATTTTAACGACAGAAGGAATGACTTTCCTGGATGTTTGCCGAAACGCATTGGATAAAATCTGGGCTTGCCGAAATGATTCTTCCAGAGAAACATCCTCAGCCCCAGGCGTCTCATCCGCTGATATCGGAACAACAAAAAGCAACATTAAACTCGTTATTAAAATCATTAATGCCGTTTTGAAGATTCGATCATTTTTCATTGGGATTCCTTATTCAAAATCTAAAAATTGATTGGGGACTGTCGGCATCGCTCCCGATTGAGAACAAATAAAAGAAGCATATCGATTGGCATTTCGATTAATCTTGTCGAGAGGAATATTTTTCAAAAGACCTAAAACGCAAACCGCAGTAAACGAGTCGCCTGCTCCAACTGTATCGATAATATTGACTTTTTCTGCCGGAGCAAAAGAACTGTTTCCTTGCGAATCCCAAAGAAAACTTCCTGAAGAACCGCAAGTCAAAATCAGATGTTTTAATTGATAATATTGAATAAAAGCTCTGATCCATTCAATAACTTTTGTTTCAAGAAGGTTCAACGAATTTTGCGTAAATAATGAATCGCAAATCGATAAGGTTGTCGGTATTTCATCCGCAAACATTTCCGCAAGGATCAAAAGTTCTTCGTCGTTCAATTTGAAAACCGTTGTCTTTTTGAGTAATTGTCGAATGATTTCTTTTGAATAAAAAGGATTTCGAAGATTTAAATCAAAAACTTTGAGCGACTTTTCGGGAAGAGAATTCAATAAAGAGAGAAGAATTCGCAAGTTGTTTTCTGATCGAGCCGCGAGACTTCCAAAATAAAAAGCGTCAGCATTTTTTAAGTCAGCCAAAAACTTGTTATCCGATTGAATATTATCCCAAGCGACGTTTTCAACAATTTCATAAGAAGGTTGACCATTCTCATTCAAATGAACAACAACGGTTCCTGTCGGCAAAACAGGGTCGATTTCAACAAAATCAAGCGAAATATTATGACTTGCCAAAATGGATTGAACTTCTGCGCCAAAAGAATCGTTGCCAATTCTTGACTTAACCCAGGCTTGTCCGCCCAGAATATTGGCATGATAAGCAAAGTTAGCCGGCGCGCCGCCCAACTTTTTCCCTGAAGGCAATAAATCCCAAAGAATTTCGCCGAAAACATAAATTTGAAAAACTTTTTTCATATTAATATGAAAAGGCAACGGACAAAAATTCTATTTCAAGCGTTCTGTTAAATTTCTATTGATCGGTTGCCCTCGTCGCAGAACAAAAAGGATTGGAGCGCGAACGTCCCGTCCCGCATCCGATCCCAGGAGTTGCCCCGACTCTTGGGAAAAATCAACCGACGTCTATTTATAACATTAACAAAACAATAGCCAGACAGAATTTCAATTCGTTGCCGATTTTGAAGATTGATTAAAAGAATTGTATGAAATCGGCGAACAAATCAATATGAATTGAACTTTTGACAACCAAAATCATTTGAATTTCATTAACGGAAAACAAATTTTATTTAAGAAGAGCAATTTCTTGAAGTCCTTGATTTTCGAAATCCGAAAAAGCAATCGAACTGGTTGAACCCGCAATCAACGAAGCGGTTTTAACTTCTTCCAATGTTTGACCATTACGGACAGCGACAACGCGAATTTCAAAATGATAAGTTTGTCCAGCAATCAAATCATTGGCTGTAAAATTCCGTTCTGTTCCCGTTAATTTTGTTTGATAACCGTTAATATAAACAATCGAATCGGCAGGAACTGTCATTCGAAGAACGCCCGTCTGATTATTGTTTAAAGGACTTTGGGGCGTCAAAAGTTGATCTGGACCAATAATCGGACCATTGGGATCTGCTTGCTGTTGATTGGTTGGAGTCGGCAAAACAGAAGAATCAACGCGAGTTGGACTGCTGGTTTCCATTTCGATCGTTCCTGTTGTCGTTGCCGGAATGCCGTCGTTCATTGTTTTGATATTTGCGTCATCCTCGCCGCAACAAGAATCAAAACCAACGCAAGGATCGCAACAGGCAAAACAGGGATCGCAATAGATCGATTGTTTATGACAGAAAAGAGACTTTATCGCTCGAAACGTATTACGAATCGGCTGGAAAGAACGCGGCGCGGGAAAATAAGCGTCAACGCCTGCATAATATCCCGTAAAAACAGGTTCCGCAAAATAAGATTCCTCGCCGCAACAAGGCTCATATTCGGCATTGTAACAACCGTTGACGATGCCAACAGCATAACCATTTTCGATAACTGGAGCGGCAACTGCGTTATTCCAATAACGATAATTGAACGGCGAACGTCCTCGAGACGGCAAAATAAAAGCGGTATCCGCTTCATAACCGGCAAAAGGTCCCATTGAACCATAATAAGGGTCATTATAATTTGCAAAATAAACGGCTGACGGCAATGCTCTATTTCGACCAAAAAAAGCGTCCGCTTGCGAACAGGCAAAAATGGTTGATATAAATAACAATAAACAAGTTGCTTTACAAAGTTTCATTTTCTCTCCTTGAATTGTTGCATTTTATCAAATCTTTCGGAATTGGGTCATTCAGAATGATTTATACTTTTTATTTTGTTATAACGAATCGACAGGGACAACAACCCTTTTGTAATCCGCGCATTTTTATCAGACGTCAAACCCGACAATTTGATTTTCAACAGGTTTGAGGATAAAGCTTTTAATCCTTAACAATCGCTTCTATTTGCGAACTGACTGCAATTGGGAACGTCAATTTCTTTTGCGTCAAAAAACTGTTTTATTTGCTTAACCTTCTTTATCAATAATTGTCGTCAGTTGAATTAAGGAAAATATAGCTTTCATATCGAATCAACAAGTTTATTCCTTAAAATAATACCTATTTAATCAGTTTTAACGGATTAACCATTAATTATCTAAATTGTAATCGGTCTTAATGAAAATACCAGACCCAAATATTTAATTTATCGATTTTTTACACAAAATGCAACAAATTAACAGAAATCATTGATTAGAACCGCAAAAAACAAAAATAAATGACTCTTTTTGAACAAAGATGATTTAAGAACAATTAATACAAATTGAAACATAAATTAGTTTTATTATGGATTCTGCCATTAAAACAAGTCAGATATTAATAAATTAATCGTTATACAAACTGATGAACCGCGCGAATCAGCCCTTCAACATTAAGCCCGAGCAAATCGAGGAGTTCTTTGCGAGATCCATGCGGAACATATTGATCGGCAATGCCAAGTCGAACGATATTGGATGTATTCAGACGCTGTTCATTTGCTGCTTCCAAAATAGCGCTTCCAAATCCGCCAGCCAAAATTCCTTCTTCAACGGTTACCAAAAAACCGTTATTTTTTAAAGGCGTCAAAATCGTATTGAAATCAAGCGGTTTGACAAATCTGGCATTAATAACGCCAATTTCATATCGCAGAGAATCGTCAATATTTCCCTTTCGCGTCATTTCATTTTGCTTAATATTATTTTGCGTCATTCCGTTTTGTTGAATGGTTGACGATTTGAAAGATGTTTGTTCGGAATTTTGTTTTGCAAAATAATCAGAAGCGGCAAGAGCATCGGCAAGGAAACCGCCGCAGACAACCAAAGCCCCCTTTTGTCCCAATCGCAAAATTTCTGCCTCTCCAAGTTGAATCGGCTTTATTTCCCGATGAATTCGTTCCGCTGTCGTTTTGGGATATCGAATGCAAACAGGTCGATTTAATTCCAACGCAAAAGGAAGCATTTGCTGCAAATCCAAAGAATCGCCAGGCGACATAATCGTTAAATTAGGAAAAGGGCGCAAATAAGCAATATCAAAGACGCCATGATGCGTCGGGCCATCCGCGCCAACAACGCCGCTTCGATCAAGCATAAAAATAATCGGAAGATTTTGAAGCGAAACTTCCTGAAAAAGATGATCATAACCGCGTTGTAAAAATGTGCTGTAAATATCAACAATCGGCTTCATGCCCGCTTTGGCAAGTCCTGCCGCAAAAACAATCGCGTGACTTTCGCAGATTCCGACGTCAAAAAAACGATCTGGAAACGCTTCGCGCAACGGCTCAAGCATATTTCCCTGCGTCATCGCTGCTGTTATGACGCAAATTCGTTGGTCTTTCTGCATCATTTGATAAATTGTGTTGCGTGCCCAATGCGTAAAAGAATGCTCTCCCGCCATATCCCAATTGTCATCCAAAACAATCGTCGGCGGCACAGATTTTAACTGATCCGGAATATCGTCTGAAATCAAAGATTTGATTTCGTTTTCATTTTTTGATTTTTTTTCCGAAAGACCGTTTTTTGATTTTTTGGTTGAATTTTGTTCTTCAGTTGAACGTTTTTCCTCTGTTTTACGAAAGGAGTTCATAAAGGAAATATTTTCCTGATATGGTCTTTCTTCCTGCTTCATGACGGTTTCCGGACTCGGCGCATGAAAAGTTGTTGGATCAAGTTCAGCAGGGCGAAAACCGTGTCCCTTTTCAGTTAGAATATGAAGCAAAACAGGTTCATGATATTCGCGAACTTTTTTCAAATAAAACCGCAGCGCTTTGATGTCATGCCCGTTGATCGGTCCAATGTAACGAAACCCAAATTCTTCAAAGAGCATTCCTCCGGAAAGATAAGCTTTAATAGCCATTTTAAATCGACTCATAAAGCGTTCCGTCAATCCGCGAAAGGCCGGAAGCAAATCAACCCAACGATGAAGACGACTTTTGAAAGAAAGATAAGCTCGATTCATTCGCAATTGATCGAGATAATGTCCCAGACCGCCAACCCTTTTACAAATCGACATTTTATTGTCATTGAGAATAACGGTCAGATTTTTACGAAGTCCGCCTGCCTGATTCAACGCCTCAAAAAAAATGCCGCTTGCCATTGCTCCGTCGCCGATAATCGCAAAAGAATGTCGGTTTTCTTCAGGACGCAACAGATCATCGGCGCAAGTCAAACCAATTGCCGTTCCAGCGCTGCAACCGGCATGCCCTGTCATAAAAAGATCATAAATGCTTTCGTCAGGATTGGGATATCCCATTAACCCGTCCAACGTTCGAATTGAATTCATTTCATTAAGGCGTCCAGTCAAAATTTTATGCGGATAACATTGATGACCCGTATCCCAAATCAAATGATCTTTTGTAAAATCGAACAAAGAATGAAGAGCAATCGCAAGTTCAACAACGCCAAGATTCGAGGCAAAATGAACGCTTCGTCGTTCTGATAGTTGATATAAAATGGATCGAATTTCAGAAGCAACCAGACGAAGTTGTTCAAAGTTTAACGTTTTGAGATCATCCGGCAGATTTAAAGATTTTAAAAAAACCGGTTCAAAAGGGGTCTCCAAAAAAAGTTTGTTCTTTGGTTGATTTTCAACATTGTTTTGAGCGTCTAAAATAATATTACGGGCAGCTGTCATGATTTGAAGAGAATTATTTGTTGCGTTTTTTGGTTTTTTGAACAAGATATATCAAAGAATGATAAGGAAGTTGTTGATCAGAAAATGATTTCAATAAAGAAAGACAAATTTTTTCCTGTTCCTCAACAATTTTGCGACTTTTGTCGAGCCCTAAACAAGTTACAAAAGTCAGTTTTCCCTGTTCGGCGTCTTTTTGCGTTCGTTTTCCAAGCGTCTGTTCATTTCCGATACAATCGAGAATATCGTCAGTAATTTGAAACAAAAGTCCAAATGCTTCTCCAAATTTTTCCAGGGAATTCAACAATGAATCAGAAGCTCCTGCGGATATTCCGCCCAACTTTAAAGCGGCAACGATTAGCGCAGCGCATTTGCGTTCATGAATGCGTTCAAGCAATTGAAACGTTTCTTCTGAAGACCAATCGTCTGATTGAGGATACTCTTTTAATGGAGCCGAAACATTTTGGGATAACGTCGAAAAGAGAATATCGTCTTGCTGACCGCCAACCATTCCGCAAGGGCCTGCCGCTTTGGCCAATTCAAAAGAACTTTTGACGATGATTTTCGACAAATCTTGAAAGGATATTTCTTTTTGACTTTTATAAGACGCCTTGTTGTTCAAAACTTCAAAAGCTTGAGTTAAAAGAGCGTCGCCAGCAAGAATGGCTGTTGCCTCATCAAATTGTTTATGACAGGTTGACCGTCCGCGTCTCAAATCGTCGTTATCCATTGCGGGCAAATCGTCATGAATCAAAGAATAGCAATGAATCATTTCAACCGCAACAGCAGCCGGAAGAGCCTTTTCTTTTTTCCCGCCGCAAAGTTCAGACGCCAACAGAGTCAAAAGAGGGCGAAGCCGTTTTCCCGGCGCTAACAAGCTATAACGAATGGCCTCTTGTAAACGTTTCGGACAACTTTGTTGAAAATGAGAATATTGATCCAGCGCTTTTTCAATCAATTGACGGCAGTCGTTTAAATAGAGTTTAATTGTTGAATCAAAATCAGTCATTCATGAGACTCCTGTTGCAATAATCAAAGGGTCAAAAAAGATCATTCGGAAATCATGCTTTTTCAAAACCGTTAATTTATCAAACAAGGATTGTTCTCCGTTATTTTATCAAGTCTTTGCAAGGAAATCCGAGCGTAAAAACAGGTTTCAAAAACATTTTTCAGTGTTTCAACTCAATTCTCCAAATTGTCAATCAAGGAAAAAAAATCAGGCTGTTGCGTCATTCCTTCGATTGATGAACTTTTTTCTGGTTGAGTTGTTGGCATTTCTGTTTTTTTTCGAGACGCCCTGCTCTTTTTCTGAGATTCTGCCGCTTGAGTTTGCCGTCCAGGCGTTGATTCATCCGATTGAAATGAGTCTTCTAATCGATCGTCAAGGATCGGTTGACCATTTTCATCAATCTTTCTTAAAATGGCAATTCGTCGTTTAGCGTTTTCCAATGTCTGATGACATTTTCGAAGAAGAGAAACCCCTTCTTCATATTGAGCTAATGAGGTTTGAAGATCGCTTTGACCCGAATCAAGCTGCGCAACAATCTGCTCAAGACGTTTTACTGAATCTTCAAACGACAAATTAGAATTCTTTTCGGATGAATCGGCCATTTTTTTGAATGAATTGTTGTTTCCCAATGGGATATTTTTAATGTTTGCGAGCATTTCTGCGGTTTATAACGATTATTCAGCAGTCGTTTGGATTACAGAATTCGGCTTCGACAGGATTTGTTCGCCGTCATCGCTGTTATAAATCGCAAAACCAGAAATTTTATCCAATTTACATATTCAATCCAAATACAATATTAATCCCAAATTGTCGGGTTTGTAAGTCCGACAGCGTCGGACAAAAAGAAATCTCAATCGTTTCTTCAAAAAGAAATCAATCGACGTCAACAACTTCAACCTTGGTCATTTTGTCGCCTTGACGAATCGCATTAACAACGTCTTGACCTTCAAGAACTTTCCCAAAAACTGTATGTTTTCCGTCGAGCCAGGGACAAGGAATATGAGTTATAAAGAATTGAGAGCCGTTTGTATTCGGACCAGCGTTTGCCATTGAAAGAATTCCCGGTTTGTCATGCTTCAGGTCGGGATGAAATTCGTCGGCAAATTGATAACCGGGACCGCCTGTTCCTGTTCCAAGAGGACAACCGCCTTGAATCATAAAATCGGCAATAACGCGATGAAATTTCAAATTGTTATAGAATCCTTTTTTGGCAAGTTTTTCAAAATTTTCAACGGTTTTAGGCGTTTTGTCGGCGAAAAGTTCAAGTTTGATTGTTCCGCGAGGCGTTTCAATTGTTGCAATTTTCATATAATTCATTCCTGTTTCAATAAATTTTCATTTTGCAAGTTATTGTTTCTTTTTTCTAACAATATCTCATAAAGTCTGAACTTTTTTTATCAAAAAAACGGTTAATCAACCAATAATATTCAGAATTCTGTCAATATAATATTAATGGCAACAAACGATTAACGGAGTAAAGCGGAAAAAGTTCAACAATAAATTGCCGATTTTGCAAAACCGGCAAAGCGAAAAAATGTTTTCATAATGGCAAACCCAAGGTTAAAATCGAGAGAATGCCCTGATATTCAGGTTTAGAGAAAATATATTAAGTTTAGAGAAAATCGGAATCGTTAACGCTGAAAGCTCAACAAAGACGGGCAGATTACAAATGGCGAAACCTGTTGTCTTATTTACCCAAATTGCCGAATCTTCTCATTTTTTCAATATGTAATTTAACCCCCGCTGGGCGCCTTGTTGTCTTTGGTTCGACTTCGATTCTCTTTTATTGCAGCGGAGCCGACGAATCGAAAGATCAAGTTTTTAAACGGATTAAAATAGGCTTGAATACAATTATTCCCATTCGATGGTTGCGGGCGGTTTCGGACTGACGTCATAAACAACGCGGCTGATTCCCTCAACTTCTTGAATGATTCGAGTTGAAATTGTTTCGAGTAATTCATAAGGCAGGCGGGTCCATGAGGCCGTCATAAAATCTTTCGTCGAAATGCAACGGACAGCAATAACGTTATCATAAATCCGTTCGCCATTTTTGACGCCAACGCTTTGAACAGGAAGAAAGACAGCAAAAACCTGCGACGTTTGATTATAAAAACCGGCATTTCGTATTTCTTGAAGAAGAATGGCGTCTGCTTCGCGAAGAATATCAAGTTTCTTTTTGGTCACTTCGCCAAGACAACGAACCGCGAGTCCCGGCCCAGGGAAAGGATGTCGCGAAACGATTTCTTCAGGAAGTCCGAGAGCGCGTCCCCATTGACGAACGTCTTCTTTATAAAGATGTCGAAGCGGTTCAACAAGATCGAATTCCAAATCTTCCGGAAGCCCGCCGACGTTATGATGAAACTTGATCGTTGCCGACGGTTTATCAGCCGTTCCGCCGCTTTCAACGATATCGGGATAAATCGTTCCTTGAGCGAGAAATTTAGCGCCGTCAACTTTGCCTGCTTCTTCTGAAAAAACATCAATAAACGTTTTTCCGATTATTTTGCGTTTCTGTTGCGGATCGGTTACGCCAGCAAGTTCTTTAAGAAATCGGGCTTCAGCGTCGACGACAACGAGATTGGTTTTGAAATGTTTTGCAAAAATATCCTGAACCGCTTCGGTTTCTCCCTTTCGCATCAAACCGGAATTAACATAAATACAGGTCAATTGTTCGCCAACCGCTTTTGAAACCAATGCGGCGACAACCGAGGAATCAACTCCGCCGGAAAGTCCGCAAATAACGCGTTCTTTTCCTATTTGTTCCCTTAATTGAACAATTGATGTCTCAATAAGATGTTCCATTGAGATTCTCCCTTCGAAAAAAGCCTTGACAATGCCTTTTTGAGCGTTTTTTAATAATTATAAAATCAAATAGTTTATTTTATCATAAATTCGTATTTTGACCAGAGACCGTTTCCGCTTTTAACCTCAAATCCATTTAAAAACAAGATCGTTGGATTCATAAGCCCCTCAACCAGCGACAACGGACGGATTCTTAACAGCGAATATCAATTTCGATATAACAATTTTCATTTATTAATAAAATGAAGCGAAAATTTGTTTTTTCTTTAGTTTTTTTATCGATCTTCCGTTATAATATTAATAATTGTCATTTTCTCAACTTTTAAACGAATGAAAATCGCCATTTTTCTCAAATGGCACAAAATACGCAAACTTGCCAAACATTGAATCAGACCGTTTGTTTGAAAACAGAACGATTAAAACAGTCAAAATAATGAGTCAAGTTTTCTCTGTTTTAACCTTTCAAAATTGAAAAAAGAGTTGTTCATAAAGATTAAAGCGGTCGTTGTCCGTCTTATCATTTAAAAAGAACGCAAGCCATTTTTTCCGAGCAAGTCGATCATTTTAATGTCGTTCAATAAAAGAGAGACGTTCGCGTTCCAGGCCTGTTTGTTCCGCGACAGAGGCAACCGATAAATAGAAATTTAACAGAACAATAGTTGCCCAAATTAACAAATATTAATCGAAAGGAATTTCAATGAAACTTTTTAGAAAAAACCGATTGCTTTATTTCGGATTATTTCTGGGCGTTTGGGGATTTTCTTTCATTAACATAAATGAGACATCGGCTCAAATTCCAACAGTTCGTCAAGAAAACAATATTGACGGAACGACTCGACCAACGGCAACGGGAATCTTAGGCAAAAGAACGATCAACAGCCGGTTGTTCGGAACAACAAACATCGGCGGGGCAATAATGCCGAATCAAGATCGCCCTTCCCGATTTCAGAGCGGCGCAATATCAGGTTCAAGCGGCAATTTTATCGGATTTGATGATTCTTTGCCTTTTTCGCGCTTTAATTCTTATCATCAACGTCAATTTGAATCCAATGTCGATTATGACATCTATTTATTGTATCGATATTATTGGGAAAATAAAGAGCCAACGATCATTGGGAAACGCCCGCAATCGGTATCGGCCAAACCTCAATCGCCGTTTCCTTATCAAACCAGATCAGTCAATCCGTTATTGGCTCAAGAAAATGTTTTGACAAGCCCTGAGTCGTTGAATTCTAATCCAATCATTCCAGAAAACGTCGAAGAATCAATACGAACCGAGTCCCCGCAGCAAATTTGGATGCGGCAAGCCTCAAGATCGCAAAATTCGAATTCCTTTTCTTCGAGTCCGAGAAACTCAACTTCAACAAACCATTCGAATCCTTCCAATCTTAACTCTGCCGCTTCGAATTATGATCTCGAATCGGCCAATCGTTTGGCGGAAAATGGGACAAATGAATTGAGATTTGCAAATCAGCCAAATCAACAACCATTCCCTTTAATCTTGCCGACAACGCCCAACCAGACGCAACAAAATCCATTGACCGCTTATCAGGAATATCTCGAATTAATGTTGTTGAGAAGCCCTGACGTTAATCCGCTTTCGCCAATTCAAATTCAATATAATCCAACGACACAAACAGCAACGGTTCGCGGGATTGTTCCTGCTCAAGTCAACAAAATTGCCGCAGGAAAAATCTTGCTGACAGATCCTCGCGTCAAAATGGTTGACAATCAACTTTCAACCGTTCCAGCCGATTTACAAGGTCCCTTGCCAACTTTTGACCCAAACGTTCGTTAAGCAAAAAACAATAATATCGGCATTAAAAACAGTCAAAAACTTGTTGTTGACGCAAAACAACTTATTGTTGACGCTCATTAATCCAATCTGTATGGAATGGACCTTCGCCCGGTTTATCGATTCGCTTATAAGTATGCGCGCCAAAATAATCGCGTTGAGCTTGCAAAAGATTGGCTGGAAGCGTTGCTGACCGATAAGAATCAAAATAGGAAAGCGCCGTCATAAAACCAGGCGCTGGAATGCCAAGTTCAATCGCCGTTTTGACAACATTTCGCCAAGCTGATTGCGCATTTTCAACAGCATTTTTAAAATAAGGCGCAAGCAACAAATTTTCAAGATTGGGATTCTCCGCAAAAGCGTCTCGAATTCGTTCAAGAAAAACGGCGCGAATAATGCAACCGCCTCGCCAAAGCATTGCGATTTGCCCATAATTCAACGTCCAATTATATTCTTTTGCCGCAGCTTGCATTTGAACGAATCCTTGCGCATAACTGCAGATTTTCGATGCATAAAGAGCCTGTTTAACCTGATCGACAAACTCGCTGCGATTTCCTTGAAATTTGACTGTCGGACCGGATAAAACCTGAGAAGCTTGCAATCGCTGTTCCTTCATTGCGGAAATACAACGGGCATAAACGGCTTCCGTAACAAGCGTACTCGGAACCCCAAGATCAAGAGCCAATTGACTCATCCATTTTCCCGTCCCCTTCGCGCCTGCTGTATCAAGAATGAGATCGACCAAATATTGTTTCGTTTCAGAATCTTTGACTGTAAAAATGTCGCGAGTAATTTCAATCAGATAACTATTGAGTTCCCCTTCATTCCAATCGCTAAAAACCTTATAAAGCTCTTCATTGGAAAAACCGAGCGCTTGTTTGAGCATCCAATAAGCTTCGCAGATCAACTGCATATCGCCATATTCAATGCCATTATGAACCATTTTGACATAATGACCCGCGCCGCGATTCCCGACCCATTCGCAACAAGGAATGTCTTTGTTCGGACCAACTTTTGCAGAAATCGCTTGAAAGATCGGTTTGACAAGCGGCCAAGCTTCCGGATCGCCGCCCGGCATCATGCTCGGGCCTTTGCGAGCCCCTTCTTCGCCGCCAGAAACGCCGGTTCCAATAAAACGAATCCCTTTCTCTTGAAGATATTTCGTTCGTCGCTCTGTATCTTTGAACTGAGTATTGCCGCCATCGATAATAACGTCTCCCGGTTCCAGAAGCGGAAGAAGGTCTTGAATAACGGCGTCAACAGCAGCGTTGTTCGGATAAAGAGCAATCTCAGGAGCAGGAACGGCGTCTTTGGATTGAATCATCAGCATAATCTTTCGCGGTCGTTTTAATTTGGAAACAAGTTCCGCCAACGAATGCGCTCCGCCCAACTTGGTCCCTTTCGATTTTGCTTCTTCGGTTGCGAGAAAATCATCGACTTTGCTGGTTGTTCGATTAAAAACGACAACATCAAATCCGTGATCAACCATATTTAAAACAAGATTTTGTCCCATAACGGCCAGACCCATTAATCCAATATCATATTTTTTGTCTTCCATTGTTTTTTCCTGATTTATTGTTGTTGAATTTGGTTGTTTTTGTTTCGTCGAACAATGATGTCCAAATCTGTTTAAAAAGCTGATCATTGAGTTTGTAAGCCCGGCAACGTTGAACGAAAGCCAGGAAAACGAACCCTGTTTTCATTACGGTCTCTTAATAAAAGCGAAATTTAAAAATCTCCTTTGGCATTCAAACAAGAAAGTCGTCAATGTTTCATGAAACAACTTTGTCAAAAGGACGTTTTCCAAAGATTTCCGTTTTGTATATTAAATAATTGAATATTTTTCTTCCAGCTGGAACAATTTTTTAAATGATCATCAAAATTATTGGTTCCAAACGAAAGTTTCGCGCCCATTTCCAATGCCAGTTCAACAAACCTCGGTTTGGGAAACTCCGACTCGGCCTGAATTTCAAGAGCAATATTATGATCAATCGCCTTTTGAATGATTTGTCGCATTCGAGCTTCTGTCCAAAGAATGTCATATTTTTCCGCCACAAAAGCTGGCAAATAAGTCGGATTTGCCAATATGTCTATCGGTTCATCCAAAATCTGAAGATTATGCTCCATATATCGCTGCATCCAAAGTTCAGCGTCAACCGAATACTCTTTCGGAAGAAGCCAAAGTTTTTCCGGATTGCCTTTGGAATCGGTTCCCATAATCATTGTATCGGCAAGAATATAATCAAGACGTCGATATTGTTTCAGATCAATAACCTTAAACCAGTCGCGATCGTTGACCTGAATGCCGATGAGCAATTCTTTGGTTCCGTTTTGAAAATCAACTTTTTCTGCATGATCAATAAACTCGCGAAGTTTCTCATTATTACAAAGAGGCCAATCGCGACCAAAATTTTCTAAGACGCCTGATCGAATTCCTGTTTTCATCCAACGATCCAAGGCTTTCTCCGCAGTCATTCCGCCGCGCAAATGAATATGATAATCAACAAGATCAAGATTCAAAGCGGCGCAAGACTTCATTATTTCAAAAGAGTCTGTTTGCGCAAGAAGAAACGGGGAAAATAAAAAGAATAAGCAAAATATCAATGGCAATTTTATGTATTGCATAGAAATTTTCCTGATTAAAAAGAATTTAATGAAAGAAAGGAAAAAAATAGTTCTAATTATAATAAGTTGGCCTCTCAATTGGCCGCAACAGAAATTGATCTCAACCGCAACCCGAATCTTCGATTTCAATGTTTTTCGACCGTCATCGCCCAGCTTATTAACGCAAAGATTGACAAATCTTCAAGAAACTTGTTAAAACAGCAATTTTCAATAAAAAGTAAAGGAACGGAACTCTTCTTAACGAGAAATTCTATTCTGAAACTCTCCAATCTTGAAGTCTCAATTCAACCTGACCGAAATAATCGTTATACATAACCTGAAACGCAAGGTCAAATTTTATGGACGGGTCTTTTTCAACAAGTTCATTCATTTCATCAACCCAATCTCCTGCGCCAAAAGCAACAGCCCGACGTTCGTCGCGAAATTGCCGAAATTTAGCAGAAAACGTTCGACCAACCATTTCTTCGGTCTTATTGGATGTTTCATTTTTAACCTTCATTTTGGTTCCGATACGTCGGGCTTGACCAACCAAAGAAACTTCATAAGCCGCAAAAACAGGTCGAGGATTTTCGGAACCAAAAGGGGCCATTTTTTCGATTTCTGTTGCTGTTTGATAATTAATGGCAGAAAAAGGAAACTCGCCGTCAATATAAATTTTCGGAACCCGCTCTGTGTCAGCAAAATGTTCTGAAACATAATCGCAAAAAGCGGTTCGAAAACGATCGATATTGGCTTCGTTAATGCCAAGGCCAGCCGCCGCTGCGTGACCGCCAAATCGTTCGAGGAATTCGCTGCAATGAGAAAAAGCGTCATAAAGACTAAAATTCGAATCAGGAACGCCGCGCCCTGATCCGGTTCCTGGATCTTTATTTTTTAAGGCGATCATGACCGTTGGGCGGAAAAACATTTCAGCAAGACGCCCCGCAACAATTCCAATAACCCCCGGATGCCAATCGCGACTTGCTAAAACAAAGGCTGGCTCATCAATAAAATCTTTTTCGATTTGCTTTAATGCGTCCGACATAATCTTGCGTTCAAGCTTTTGTCGAGTTTCATTAAGATTATTGATAAATGGAGCTAATTCCCGAGCCCGTTCGATTCGATCCGTTATAATCAGTTCAACGCCAAGAGTTGCCAGCCCCATTTGACCGGCAACGGCCAATCGATTGGGATTGGTTAATAAAGAAAGGGCTGTTTTCCAGTTCTTTTCGTCTTCGGCATCCTTTTTTGAACCGGCATGAAGAACTTCCCGTCCCGCTGCATTTAAACGAGGCGCTATGGAATAACCGATGTCTTCGCTCGTTATTCGCTTTTTATTGTTCATGCCCGCTGCTTCGATCATTAATTTCAAGCCAAGAGGTTGATCATTCTGCAAACTGTTAGCTAACGCATAACGAACAATGGTTCGATTTTCATCTTGAAGCGGAACAACGTCAGCAACGGTTCCTAAAGCGGCCAGTCCAACAGCATGAATCAGAAACTTTTTCATTTCCGGGCCAACTTTATTGCCATTTTCGGCAACATTTCCCAATGCCCAGGCCAATTTAAAAGCAACCATTGCTCCGCAAAGTTCTGGACAAGGATATTGCGTTTCTTCTTCGCCACGCAATCGAATGCGAGGATGAACAATTGCCATTGCGTCGGGCAGGATTTGTTCATTTGTATCGGGAGCTGTTATCGGCGTATGATGATCTGTTATAATTAAATCCAAACCGATTTCTTTTGCAAATGCGGCTTCCTTCAGACTCGTTATGCCGCAATCGACTGTTATGATTATATCGGTTCCGTCATCATGAAGACGTTTTATTGTTTCGCAATTCAACCCGTAACCTTCATCCAATCGATTCGGAACATAATAGTTGACATGACCGCCGAGCGTTTGAATCGCTTTGACCAAAATGGCGGTTGCCGTCATCCCATCAACATCATAATCGCCATAAATCGTTATTTTGCGATTTTTCTTCATTGCGTCGATTATCAAGCTCGCCGCTTGCATACAACCGGGCAACATTTCTGGAAGATGAAGACCTTTCGTTAAATTGGGCGGTTCCAAAAAAGCTGTTACAGCAGACGCCGATTGAATTCCCCTGCCCGCCAGAACCTGGGCAACAACAGACGAAACGCCAGTCTGTCGCGAGATTTGAGCAACAGTTTGCGGATCGAATGGACGCGGAATCCAGACTTTCTTAATTTTGGGAGGACGAAAGGTCATATTGACGGATTACAATTCTATATTTGGAAAAAGTCACAAAAGAAAAGCGATCTTAATATTATTATATTGTTGTCTTGAAATACCTTTTTTGAAATCTCTTGACGAACTTTAAAAAAAACAACCTTTTTCAAATTTTAAGATCAAAAACAACTCACAAATCGTCGTTTCGGAGAAATTTCGAGAACAATCGACAAATCTCCTAGATTATCAATCAACAATAAACAGATTATGATAAAAGAATCCTTTTGCGTTTCATAAACCAATAAAAAAGAGCGCTCGTTTGATCCGCGCGCTCTTTATATTTTTCATTCAATAACAGGCGTAAAAATAAAAATTACTTTTTCTTTTCAACATGTATTGTATGTTTACGGAGACGCGGAGAATATTTTCGCAACTTCAGTTTTTCGCCTCCCGGCTTTCTTCGAACGATATAATTATAATCGCCTGTTTCTTCACAAACCAGATAAATGGTTTCCGCCTTTTTTTTGCTTCGTTTTCCAGCCATTCATAACCTCAATTAATCTTGTTTTGCCGAATATTTTAAACTTGTATGATCAAAAGCTATTCATTGATTGAAAGACAAGTCTTTACCAAAAAGAAATTGTTGATGATTTGGAAAGGATTCCTTATCGCAATAATTAATTGAAAGAAGAAATGCTCTCATTTTGATTCGATATATATTATAACGATTTTTGAAAAAAGAAAACCCCCTTTTCTTGATTCGGCAAAAAATTTTATTATTAAACGCCAAAATTTAAAAAGACGTTTTTTCTTTTGGAGCGGTTTCCTGTTTGAAAAGATTGTTCAAAAGTTCTGTCAACTGTTTCAAATCCGGATCTGTTTTGATAACTTTTCCGTCCTTGCCGATAAGAATAAGAGTTGGAACACTGGATATCCCATAATATTTATTGAGTGACAATTGATTATTTTGAACGGAAATCTTTTCTGATAACGTTGGCCACGGAATCTTTTCATATTGAAGATAACTGGAAAGTTCTTCAATATTGTCGTCGATGCTATATCCAACAATGGTCAATCCTTGATCTTTATATTGTTCATAAAGTTTGAGAAGATCGCGTCCCATAACATGACAAGGGACACACCAAGTCGCCCAAAAGTCAACAATGACAACTTTTCCTTTAAGAGTTTCAGGATCAAACGGCAAATTATTCCAAAGCGTTCCTTCAATTGTCATTTCTTGACCGGGAAGTTGCGAAAAGCGAAGGATTCCTTCCAAACTTTTGATCGCTTTTTGATGTTCTGGGTTGTCTGATTGTTTTAATATTTGATAGATTTCGCCAAAAAGTTCGTTGACAAGATTCGGCTGTTTCTTGGCTTCAGCATAAAGCGTCACAGGATAAATGCTGTCTTCAATCATTCCAGACATTTCCGGACAACGAAGAATCAATGCCAAAACGTCTTTCATAATTTGTTTTAAATCGTCAATTTTTCCTTGATTTCGAACGAGATTTGTGATTTGGCCTTGAAGAACAACAGCTTGAAACGAAGAAACGATAATCCTTCCGTCTGGTTGATTCAATATTCTCGAATCATTGGCCATTGAATCGACAAACTGTTTTAAATGAGGAAAAACAGTCGGCTGTAACTGCCATTGATAATAAAGAATTCTCGCTTTTAAATTGCAGCCTTTTAAATAAGTTTCATCGTTTGTTGACGACGAAATAACTTTTTCAGAGGCGGTCAAAACGGCTTGAAACATTTGATCAAGCCATAAATCATAATCTTTTTTCGTTTCAAATGAACGCTGTTGCGTCATTAATTGAGCCGCCCAATCCAAAAGTTGCTCAGGCGTCGCTTGAGCTGGAAGAACAAATTCATTGGGATTGATCTGCGATGGCAAAAGAGATTGGGGCAAATTTCTCAGATTGTTCTGCGATGAAGCAGGCAAATCGTCTTGCGTTTTGCGAGAAGTTTGACTCTGAACAATATTGTTTGCCGGAGAACTCGACAAGGAATGGGAGCTCTGGGAAAAAAGGATTTCTGCTTTTCCTGCAATAAAAACAAACAATATCAATCCGAAGCTCATTATTTTTTTTGTCATTCTTGTTGCCTGTATTATGATTCTTTAAAAAAGTTTGTTGTTATTTTTGAATATTATAATAATTGTCTGCAATTGGCTCAAGATTGATTTGTTTAAAGAAAAACAACAAAGGCAGTTCTAAAAAACAAGATTTTTCAGAAAACGCATTTCGAATAAAGTCGTTAAAATCTGTTTTTGCGGTCGTCTCGTCCGCATCCCCTGACTGCAATAATGGCGCAGCCTCGTTGACTTCGTCCCGCATTGCCAGGGCAATCTGTCTGCAAACTTCCGAACGAAGCAGATCGTCCCGAAGAAAAAGAGGTTTTTGTTTATCGTTTCACATAAACACAAATTCTGTTTTAATCTTTTGGTTGAACGGGAATATAATATTGCAATTCCTGTTTTTCTAAAATTTGTTTAATATAATTAATTTCGGAACCAAAGACCGAGTTCCAAAACGACAAATGAGATTCGAGGCTGACCCCATAAATAGCCCAAGTTCCAACAATCACAATAAAAATAAGGAAAAACGATTTAAAGAAAGCCAAAAAATTGTTGGACTGCTTTCTTTTCAAATGAGTTCGACGCTCTTTTTTCGTTTTTTCAACCTTTTTTGTATAATAAGAACTCGATAAATGAGAACTCGATAAATTGGAACGTTGAATCTTTTCGTCCCGTTTGGGGTTGTTTAAGGAAAAGTTTGTTTCATTGAAGCTTTTCCTTTGAGCAGACTCAATAGAACTTTCCAGGGGTCGAGATGAAATGTCAAAAGAATTGTTGCGCTGATTTAACGAGGAAGCTTCCGAAAAATGACCTTGGCCGCCCGACTTGAACGATTCATTTCTCCAGGAACTTTTCGTCTGCGGATTGATATCGGTTGCTTTGGAATTCAAAGGAAAAGAGGAGTAACTAACGACTCCCGACTCCTTCCTTTTGGGACTAATATTGCGTTGATTTTCTTTTTCTATAAAATCAATGCTTTTATCAAAATTATTAAAAGAATTCAATTTTATCGAGTCTTTCTTATTTTGAACAGATTCTGCAAGACTATTTCCGCGACGATAAACGTCAGCGAGTTGAAAAATCCCTCTTTTTTGTTCTCAAGCTGAGTCATCAAGGGCAAATTATTGAAACCGAAAACAGGACAAAAATGATTTGCCCAGATTGATTCGGGATATTTATAAAACATTATCATTTTGAGAGAATTAACGTTCCGGAAAATTCAAGATAGAATCTGTTTTCAATTTTAAATGTTAAAATAATGTTTTCGAAAAGGATTGACGAATGACTTTAATCTGGTTCTGGATGGCTTTGACGTTAGGATTTTGTTTCCTGTTGCAAGCCTTCTTGATTTTCAATCGGCATAAAAAATATGAATAAAACGGTTGTTAATCCAAATTCGTTGACTTCGCAATCCAAACAACGGGCAGTTTACTGAAGCCGAAATCGGAGCTGAAAAATTGCCGCTCTTATCGGCAAAAGACAATTGATAATCGCAAGTCAATTTATTTAAAACATGATTTTTTGATTTTTGTTTGTTATATCGTTATAATAATATAATCTTCAAAAATCGTTTATTTAAGATTTATATACTCAACAAAAAAGCTATTATTGATATAATAACTTTCTTAAGAAAATTTGCCTTTCTTTTCTTCAGCTTACTTAATTATAATGGACAATTCAAAAAGAATCACAAAAATTTTCTTTATTTTCTCCAATTTAAAACAAAACGATCCAATTAAACAGATTTCATCAATTTTATCGATTTTGCCGAAGTTTAATTTTAATTGACAAAAAATGTTAGATCGATATTCCGAAAACAACTTAATCATTTATACTGAAATGACAGGAACGTTTTGTTTGGGTTATCCATTTTGTTGGGAAACCTTTCGCAGGAAAGATCAACTCATTAATTGTCAAAAAGAAATATAACATTCATGAAATTCCCAAAATCCGCCGGGAACGCGAAGGTCTCGTCCGCAGGAACTGGTTTTGCGACGCTTTTTTGAATGGAGTTTAATGCCAAAAACAGGATTTTAGAACTTCCTGTTCAAAGAAATCGCATTGAATTCTTTTGAAGGAATTAATCAACCAACCGGAGCCAAATCAAGTCCAGTTGTTTAAAGAAACAGGAATCGACAACAAGTTTTGCGTTTTCGTAATCCGTCGAAATATTACGGGATTTTGTTTTCTTGAATTGGAATAAAATATCATTTTCAGTCAATAATCAAATTTCATAAAAATAAAGAAGACGGATTGATCATAATAACCTGTTTTCGCTAGATCCGCATTGATAATTGACGCATTTTATTATAAAACATATTTTTAAAAACGGTTTCAGCAGGAATCAATCAATATGTCCGAAGAGAACTTAACGTTGACGGAATCAGAAAAATCAAAATCGGGAGAAAAACCTTTTCGGAATATAAATAAAGCTGAAATGAGCAAAAAAGAAATTCAACCGCAACGTCGAGCCAGCGCCAAAGAAATGGCTGCAGCCCAAAAAGAGATATCCGTCAGCGAATTTTTTGCCAAGAATCGACATCTTTTGGGGTTTGACAATCCTCGCAAAGCTTTATTGACAACAGTTAAAGAAGCGGTCGATAATTCATTGGACGCTTGCGAAGAAGCGGGAATTCTGCCGGAAATTTGGGTTCATGTTGAGTCAACGGGGTCGAATCATTATAAAGTCGGCATTCAGGACAATGGCCCGGGAATTGTTCGTCAACAGATTCCCTTGATTTTTGGAAAATTGCTTTATGGTTCAAAATTTCATCGTCTGCGAATGAGTCGCGGTCAACAGGGAATTGGAATCAGCGCCGCCGGAATGTATGGACTTTTGACGACAGGGCGCCCTGTTAAAATTATATCCAAACTGTCGGTTCGCAAACCGTCGCATTATTATGTAATTCGTATGGATACGAAGCAGAATCGCCCGATTATCCTCAACGGCAACGGCGAAGGCGAAGCTTTTTCTTTAAATGACGATTCTGGACGTCAATGGCTTGTCGAGCAGGAAATAGAATGGGTTGATGTCCCTCACGGAACGCGCGTAACAATCGAACTTGAAGCTAAATATCAACGAGGCCGAGGAAGCGTTGATGAATATTTAGAACAGACAGCGATTTCGAATCCTCATGCGACTTTCCATTATATTGATCCCGAAGGTCAAGAGACGACTTATTCTTCGGTTGTTACGGAGCTTCCGCCGGAACCCGTTGAAATCAAACCGCATCCGTATGGCGTTGAATTGGGGCGTTTACTTAATATGCTTCAAGAAACAACTCAACCGACGCTGTTGAAATTTTTAATGGAATCTTTTAGTCGGGTTTCCAAAAATGTCGCCAAAGTTCTTTGTGAAACAGCGGGGCTCTCCGTTCGGACAAATCCCGAGTCGATGACTCGAGACGATGTTCAAAAATTATATTCGGCCATTATGGAAACGAAAATCCCAGCGCCTTCAACCGACTGCATTATTCCGATCGGCGAAAAACATATTTTAGCGGGATTGCATAAAGTTGTGCCCGCCGAATTTTATGTTTCGACAACGAGACCGCCTTCGGTTTATCGAGGCAATCCTTTTCAAATTGAGGTTGGGTTGGCTTATGGCGGCGGCCCTTCCCTTCAAAAGGTTTCCAGAGAATCGTTGAGGGAAATTCTTGATGAAAGCGATGCGCGAACAATTCGTCAATTTTTAACGGCTTCTTTTGACGGAATCGGCCCCGACGGAGCGGATAAATTGATTAAAAATGCGAAAATTCGTCCGAGAGTCTCGCCTCCCAAATTAACGACCAGAGAATTTGAATCGCTTTTGGAATCGTTGAGAACGCTCAATCTTTCCGAAGGCCAAACGATGAACGTTTATCGCTATGCAAATCGGGTTCCTTTGCAATTTCAAGCAGGCGCTTGCCTTATTACGCAATCCATTATGCAAATGAATTGGCGATCTTATGGTTTGTCTCAAACGAAGAATCAATTGCCTCGCGGGCCATTAACGGTTATGGTTCATTTGGCAAGCGTTTGGGTTCCCTTTACAAGCGAATCGAAAGAAGCAATTGCTTCTTATCCGGAAATACAAAAGGAATTGCGTTTGGCTTTACAAACCGTCGGGAGAAAACTCGGACTGTTTTTGAGTCGTCGAGAAAAGGTCAAACAGCAAGGCGAACGACGCAGCATTTTTGTTCGATATTTACAGGAAGTCGCAAACGCTTTAAGTTCGATTTCAGGCGAAAAGGCGGGCGATATCTATTTGAATCTTTTTGAGGTTGCAAAAAGTAAAACCTCGGAAGCCGATTTGAAGTTTGGCGAAGACGGCAAACCTCTTGAAGAAGACGTCGATTTTGGCGAACATGTTTTGATTGTTCAACAATGATTTATGATTCAATTAAATATTAAGGCAACATTAACAAACTATTCGGAAACAATGAACGGATAATCTTGAAGTTTGAAATGACTTCTCGAATCAAAAAGTTCATAAAAAGGCAATTCTTTCAAAAGAGAATTTGAAACAAAAGAAAACTGCTCCTATATTCGGATTGTTTATTGCTTTATGCCGTTGACAAAAGAGAGGTTTTCATGCAACAAATATTTTTCGACTGGACCAAACCGTTTTTAACCGAAGTTGTTGAACATCTTTTGAATCAATGGGTTAAAGAAGATCAATTTGTATTGGACAATCTTTTACTCATTTTGCCCAATAGCCGGGCAATAAAACGAATTCGACATTTATTGGAATCTCGAATCAAGGAATTGAGTTTCCAGGGGCGCATTTCCTCAAATGGTTCTTTGCCCCAATATTTGACTTTGAGAGACTTGCCGGAAGAGCTTTATTATGAAAACCGTCCGCAAGCGTCTTCGATTGCCCGATTAACGATTTGGCAAAAAGCTTTAAAGGAAACAATTCGTTCGGAAAGTTCTGAGATCAAAGCGCTTATTCCATTTCCGCCGTCTTTCGAGGATTGGAAAGCTCAAATGGAAATCGCCGATATGCTCAATCGTCTTCATCAAGATTTGTCTGCGGAATGTCTTAATTTCAAAGACGTTGCCAATTATTGTCGTCGTCTTGGAATAACAGACGAAATGACCCGTTGGAATGTTTTGGACAGGCTTTATCAAAAATATTATCAAAAACTGAACGAATTGAATCTTGTCGATGAGCAAATAGCCCGAATTCAAGCAATTAAAGAGCATAAATGTCGAACAGATCGCATTGTTTATCTTATTGGGACAGTTGACTTGAACGCCGTTCAAAAGAAAATGCTGGAACAAGTTTCTCAATCGGTTTGGATTATGACTTATGCGTCAATCAACATTAAAAATAAATTCGATTCATTTGGTTGCATTATTCCGGAAGCCTGGCAGAATGAACCGATTATTGTTTCTGACGATCAACTTTTTCAAACGGACACTTTTGTCGAACAGGCTGCCGTTGCCGCGAAATTGTTTCAAAAAAACTTATTCAAATTGAATGAAGCGAAAAAGACTCAAACCGTTCTCAAGAATAATGATCCAAGGCAAACGAAATTCATTGACGAATGTCGCGTCGAAACCAATGAACCGTTGCCCAGGCATTTTTCGACAACGATTTGTGTTCCCAATGAACAATTGGTTCCCTTTCTCGAACAACAAATGCTCAAAATTCGTCAAGACATCATTTTATCAACCGGCGAATCGTTTCGGAAATCGAGAGTTTATCGACTTTTTCTCATTCTTGCCGCCTTTTTGAAAAATCGCAAGTTCAAATTTTTGACAGAATTATTACGAAATCCCGATATCGAAGATTATATCGAAAGACATTGGAACGACGGTTTTGATTATAAACTTCCGTTTGGCGATTGGCTGGGCGAATTGGACCGATATCAAACAACCTTTATGCCGGATCATGTTGACGGTTTTTGGAAACCTTTTGTCAATGAAGACGTTCCAACTCAAAATACAACTTTTCCCTATTTGCGTCGAGCTTATGCCGTTCTGGATCAATTATTATCCTTTTTCAAAAAACCGTCGCGAAAAGAGAATAACGAGAATCAAAACGAACTTCCGCAACCATTGACTCCCGAAAATGAACCAGAGTCAGATCTGTCCGACGTTAAACTTGAACTTGAGAGAGTCGGCAATATTAACGACCCAAAAAATAATTTTTTTGATAAAAATCAAAAATTTAACGTCGAAACAATGAGCGAAGTCATCGAAAACACAAAGAAGTATCAAGGAATCTTTTCTGAACTTTTTCTTTCGTTGCCTGAATGGGGAACCGTTTTTCAAAACTTTTTAAACGAACTTTATAACAATTCGAACGAAAGTTTGGAAACATCTGAACCAGCCAACTCAATAACATTAAATTCGAGAAGCCTGATCGAAGACGGGATTCCGTTTAATCTAATTGAAGACAAGACCCAAACGATCAATTCATTAGAAATTCGTCAAGAATTTGCAACCCGGGACAACGACAAAATCGTTACATTAAAACGAAAGCAAATTGAAAGCAGTTTAAGCGTTATCAAAAGTTATCTTCTTGATTTTTTGGCGCTTCCTGTCAACGAAAATGAAATCGTTTCAAGTTCAGAAGCCATTGAACTTTTGCTTCGATTGACTGTTAAAGAACGCCAACAGCCAAACGATTCGGAAAACGCATTGGAAATCATTGGTTGGCTGGATTTAATGACGGACGACTCTGCGACAGTCGCGATAACTTGTTTTAACGACAATGTCGTTCCGTCAACTTTTTCGAACGAGATTTTTTTATCCGGATTTCTTCGACGGGCGCTTCATCTTGAGAATGATCGAAGTCGCTATTGTCGCGACGCTTATTATTTATCGGCCATTTTGGCAACCCATTCCAATATTCCCATTATTTTTTCCAGGCGTTCCCTTGAAGGCGATCCGCTTTTGCCCAGTCGTCTTTTATTTGCCGATAAATCAGAAGTTATCGCAAAAAGAGTCTGTCGTTTTTTCGACACAGAATCGTCTTTTTCAGACAACCAAAGAAAAATATTATCAGATTTATGCGAAAATTTCGAAGAGATTGATTTTAGTGGCAATAATATTAATAAATCCGAAACCTCAAAACATTCGCCGCAAAAATGTTCGATTGAACATTCTTTTGAACCGCCGATTTTAAAAATGAAACGGCCCATTCCGTCAATAATGAAAGTTACAGAATTTCGTGATTTTATTGCCTGTCCCTATCGATATTTCCTCAAACATCAATTTATGCTAAAATCGGCTGTTGACAATCGTTCCGAATTGGATGCCGCAGGATTTGGAAATATTATTCATGAAATATTAAAACGTTTCGGAAAAAATGAGCAAATAAGAGATTGCGACGATCCGTTTCTTATTCAAGACTGGTTGAATCGTCAATTGGATCAATATATCAAAGATTTTTTTGGCTGGAATAGTTCGCCCGTTCTTCCCGTCCAAACAGAGTTGATACGCAAACGCCTTAATTCCTTTGCTTCCTGGCAAGCTCAATGGAGATCGGAAGGAAATCTTATTCGTTATGTCGAAACATCAACCGCTTCAGAAATGATAACGTTCAACGTCGACAATATTCCTGTTCAAATAAAGGGACGAATTGACCGAATTGATTATAATCAAAGGATAAATCGTTGGTTTATCTTTGATTATAAAACATTTGATTCAATTGAAGAAGGAAAGAAAATCCCTGACGCCGATTTTGCCGATTCGCCATTGATTTCATTGGGGGTTGGAAATTCCGTAGACAAAAGGCATCGAAAAAAGAAAAGTGTTGCAATAAACTTAAATCCTGCCAAATCAATGCTTTCAAAATTTTTAGACGTTTCCCCCTCAAAAGAAACAAACTCATTCGATGACAATCTGGAAGAATCGCAAAATCAACCTTCGTTTTGGGAATGGACAGATCTGCAACTTCCGCTTTATCGTTTTTTCTTTAAAGACATTCTTCATGAATATCGATTGGACGCAAATGAAATTGAACCGACGCCAGGTTATATTGTTTTGCCGCAAACAGGATTGTCGAAAGCCGTTATTGCTCCCTGGACCAAAAACGATTTCCTTTCAGCAAATGAAACCGCATTTTGGATCATTCGAACAATTCGAAGGTTATGGAAAACGGATATTCGTCCCGACGCCTTGATTGATCCGCTTCATCCAGAAAAAGGAACAATTCTTTCCGTTAAAAGTCCGCCTTTTATGGAAGAACTGGCTCCGATAACCCTCGAAAATCAGTTACTTAACCTTTAATGTCCGTTTTTATGTATTAAAAGGAAGTTCTAAAAACCTGTTTCTGGCGCTAAATTCCATTCGAAAAACGTCGTTAAAACCAGTTCCTGCGGACAAGACGTCCGCGCTCCGAAGGGGGGTTAGAACTCCCTTCAATATTATCCAAATCATAAAGGAGATAAAATAATGTCTGAACGATTTGATTTTGCCATTCAAATTGCAAAAGAAGCAGGCGATTTAACTTTGCAATATTTCGACCGTCCCGATCTTGTTGTTGAAAGAAAAAGCGACGGAACTCCCGTTACAGCGGCGGATAAAGGCGCCGAAGAATTGTTGCGCAAACGGATTGCCGAAGCTTTTCCGCAAGACGCCATTTTGGGCGAAGAATTTTCCGAGAAAGAGGGAACTTCCGGTTATCGCTGGATTTTGGATCCAATTGATGGAACGAAATCGTTCATTCATGGCGTTCCGCTTTACAGCACACTGATTGGCATTGAACAGAATAAAACGCCCATTATTGGCGTTATTTGGCTCCCGGCTCTTGATAAAGGGGTTTGGGCGGAAAAAGGTTCCGGCGCTTGGCAGAAACATCCGAAATGCGAGAATCTCTTGCCCGCAAAGGTTTCTCAGATCAATTCTCTTTCCGAAGCTCTTTTTCTAACCAGCGAAGTTAAAACATTCGATCAGGTTGGACGTCGCGACGTTTATAATATTATGGAACAAAAATGTTATTTAACAAGGACTTGGGGCGACGCTTACGCTTATTATCTCGTTGCGACCGGACGGGCCGATTTAATAATCGATCCGGAAATGAGTCCCTGGGACGCGGGACCTCTTTTGACTATTCTTGAAGAAGCGGGCGGACATTTTACGGATTGGCAAGGCCATTCGACCATTTATGGTTATGAAGGAATTGCAACCAATAAAGCCCTTTTTCAATCTGTTATCGAAATGACAAAACAATATCCCAAAATAAAATAAGGGCGAGTCTAACGAAACCGATCTTTGTTAAAAACTTTGCTTTTGCGTAATCAACCCGTCCTTGACGGGCTTGCGAACCCAAAAGTCAGAAATTTTGAATTGACGATAAAAGTTCCAAAAAGAACCGACCTCTTTTTTTCGTTCAAAATTATGTTAAAATAATTGAGAGAAAAGAGGCGAATTAAGACCGAATCCGATTTGAGCGACGCCCCTTCGCCCCTTGACATTGCCCTTAATGATTCTTTCGTCATTGTTAAGTTTGCAAACGCAATGTTCCAGGATTTTCAATCGGCTGAGGTTTTCTCGTTTAATTTGTTTGTTTCATTTTAGTATTTCGTAAACATTGATTAAACAATCCGTTTTTCATAAAGACATTCCCTTCGTCAAAAGAACTTCGGTCTCTTTTTTGATTCATTTTTTATTCCAAATTAATGATTGCTTCCGAAGGACAGCGCCGAATGTTTTTGGTTAAAAATCAATTTTACAAACACAATTTTACAAACACAAATTTTTATGAAAGAATATTCGATGGCAGAATTTGATTTGATTCAGGAAGCGGCAGACTTCATTCGGCAAAAATGGAATAAAAAGCCGCAAGTTGGGATTGTTTTAGGAACAGGGCTCGGAAATTTGGCCAATAAAATTGAAACGGAACTTGTTATCCCTTATGAAGAAATTCCGTATTTTCCGAAATCAACGGTCGAAACCCATGCAGGAAAACTGATTCTCGGAACATTGGAAGGAAAAACAGTTTTCGCAATGCAAGGCCGTTTTCATTATTATGAGGGTTATAGCGCCAAACGGATAACATTCCCGATTCGCGTTATGAAACAACTTGGCGTTGAACTGTTAGTTGTCTCGAACGCTTGCGGCGGTTTGAATCCTCAATTCAAACGCGGCGATATTATGCTCATCGAAGATCATATCAATCTGCTCGGAATCAATCCCTTGATTCAAGATCGCGTCAGTCAACTCGGCGTCGATTCTGTTGTTGAAACTTTTGACAGTCGACTTGGACCGCGTTTTCCTGATATGATCGAACCGTATTCGCATGAATTGATTCATTTGGCTCAACAAGTTGCCCTGGAAAATAAAATTGCAACTCAAAAAGGAGTTTATGTTGCGGTTTCTGGCCCAAATCTTGAAACAAGAGCGGAATATCGTTTTCTCCGCAACATCGGCGCCGATGTCGTTGGAATGTCAACCGTTCCTGAAGTCCTTGTTGCCGTTCATTCCAATATAAAAGTTCTTGGTCTTTCGATTGTTACCGATATGGGATTGCCGGACGCTTTGGAACCCGCCAATATTTCGGATATTCTTGCTGCGGCGGAAAATGCGGAACCGAAAATGAATACAATTATTTGCGGCGTTCTTCAAAAGTTGACTTTTGAATAACTAAGAAATGACGCGTTAAGTTAAGCAATTTGGCAAAACTAATATTGCGGTAATG
>JAUNBG010000025.1 GCA_030527205.1 Planctomycetia bacterium | reverse complement strand
AAAACCTTCCGAATCAGCAAAATCTTCCGAATCGACAAAAGAAAGAGAGACAGATTTTCAAGACTTGAAGAAGGAATCGCGTTCTCCCATTAAAACCAGGAATACCAAACAAAAGAATTCGGAGTCCTCTTCGAATATTTTGAGCGATTTACATTTTGAGTCAAATGAATCGACGCGAAAATTCGATCTCAAACCTAAATTTAGCGTTACTCGATTTCTTTGCAAACAAATTGCTGCGGCTTCGTTTGTTTTGATTATCGTTTATTGCTGGACAAACGGTTCTCGTTGGGACTTGGAAAACCTTTGGAAAGTCGAGCCAGAACAAACTTCGCAAGAAGACATTCTTGAGTCAGAAATTATTGATCATGTCGAGTCAAATGTGATTCGTCCCAGCTTCATTTCGACCTCAAACATTAAAAATATGCCCGTCATAACAGTCGATGAAATGAGACAAATTCAAAAAGAGTCATCGTCGAGCAAAAATGGTCAAACGATAAAATCCTCAAAAGAAAATGAGTCCGTTATTGATTTTGACGCAACGGATTCAACTGTCTCAAACAAAACAGCGTTAAATTCTTCAATAACAACTCCAAACGCCAATCTTCGCGCAACAGACTCTTCCGATCCCTTGACTGTCCCGGAAAACAATCGATTTTGAATCGTTGATAAACAATCAATAATCTTCCAATAACATTTTGTCCAAACTCAAACAGCTTGAAAACCCTTGAATTGACTGTTTTATCAATTCGCCAACAACGATAAATCATCGAACCAAATCGAAAATTGCGTCCCCAAACGATTATGAATCATTACAGCCGGAACATATTATATGATTCTTATTAATTTTAATATTATTTTCTTGACAAACAATTTTCATTTTATATAATATAATTCTGTTTTCATTATCGTTGATTTATAATATATTAAAAAGTCATAATAAATACAAATAATCGAGTATTTATTTTTTGTGTTTTTCCCATATCGATTGGGAAATATCATTCTTTTTTCAGGAGACTCTTTATGAGAACAAAAAATGTTAAATTGGGGGGGGGGGGCAATTTGGGCTTCACTCTCGTTGAACTTCTTGTTGTTATTGCCATTATTGGCATTTTGATTGGGCTTTTACTTCCGGCCGTTCAAGCGGCTCGAGAAGCGGCTCGACGCATGCAATGCACAAATAATCTCAAACAATTGGGATTATCGATTCACAATTTTCATGATGTTCAAAACCGTATTCCCAATCAAAACAACGATCCTTCATGGATCAGAGGTTATTGTCAAAATGGAACGACAACGCGTATCGACGCTGTTGATGCTTATTCCGTTTTTTCATTATTGCTTCCATACATTGAACAAAACGCGCTGTATGATGAAATTACCGGTTATTGTTCTGCTGCTGCCGCTGCTTCTCCTTATGTTTGGAATACCGATGATGGCAGCGCCAACATTCCCCTCCCCTGGAACGCAAACCATATGGCTGGCGGCGTTCGTAATCCTTTCGCCGTTTCCATTTCTTCTTTTCTTTGTCCTTCCGATTCCAATGGCGATACTTCGAACTCCAATTATGGTTTGAGCGGCTGCACAAATTATATGTGCAATCGCGGCGATTTCATGATTGGAATTACTTGGGGCGAAAACGCTAATAAACGCGGCGTCTTCTTTGATGGGAACATCGGCGGCAAAATGACGTTCGGCGGGATTGCCGATGGCTTGAGCAATACAATGCTCTTTTCGGAAAGTTGCGTTTCAAAAGGCTCCGGCAATGACGTTATGATGCTCTCAACAATGGTTGCCGCGAATATTCATGGACTTGCCGCTTCCAATTGCGCTTCGACTCGAGGAACAAATGGCATGGTTGTCGGCGATACCTGGGCGATCAAAGGCCGTCGTTGGGCTGACTCTCGCGCCGCTTATACGAATTTTCATGCCGCCCTGCCGCCGAATTCCCCCAGTTGTTATCAACAGGCAAATCAATCCGAAGCCGCGTCCTGTATGCAGGTTTCTGCGACGAGTTATCATAGCGGCGGCGTCAATGTCGCGTTATGTGACGGTTCTGTTCGCTTTGTTTCCGAAACGGTCGATTGCGGAGATATTACGCATATTCTCGGTTATCCCAATAATTCCGGAGAAGGTCATCATTGGGCCGGGCCTTCGACCGGAGGAATTTGGGGTTCTGCAGCAACTCCTCAAGGCGGAGAAAGCAGCGCCGCTCTTTAATTAAAATCTCGTTTGATTTACTGGAAGGGAGATTCAAAACAATCTTGACCGAAAAATGAACATTTCGGCAGGAATGTTTTGGAAATTCCCTTCTTTTTTAACATTCAGCAAATAATGGTTATTTTATGAAAAATATTACTGTTGCTCTCAGTTTGGTTTTTTTATTCTTGCTCTTTGGAATGGAAACGGGTTGCAAAAAAAGAGTTCTGAAAACAGAAGCCGTCAGCGGCGTTATTACTTATAATGGCGAACCTTTGGCCAATGCGCAGATCAACTTTAGTCCAGTCAGCGGAAGCGAAGGAACTCCGTCTTACGGGAAAACAAATGAAAAGGGAGAATATAAACTGCAAGCTCTTCTCGGCAATCCTGACGCCGGAACAACTCCGGGCAAATATCAGGTTTCGATTTCCTGTATTGAAATGGTTCCAACCGGAAAGACAATAACATCCAGCGAAGGAGAAGAACAAGAAATAATGGAACCCAAATCGTTGATTCCGAAATATTATGAAAATTTTGATAAATCCGGATTGACCGCAGAAGTCGTCAAAGGCGAAAATGTATTCAATTTCGATTTGAAAGATTGATTGTTAAAAGTTGGCAATAAAATAAGGATCAAAAATCAGTCTTTTTGACATTAAGACGCCATAAACTTTTTTCTGGTTAAAAGTAATCAACGGAACTTTTCCCGATTTTTCTTTTCGCGACACAGAATAGAAGATTATCCGTCGGGAAAAACGATTTTCGTGCAGCGATGAATTTTATAAAAAAGGGTTTTCGCGCGGCGAACAGAATAAAAACTCCAAAAACGAATATTTTTCAAATGGGACAGCCGTTTTAAAGCGATTAAAATAAACGACGAAATAAAAAGTTCCAAAAGGAAACTGTCCTTGCTTTTTCGCCGCACGAAAATGCCCATTTCATTACAAAAATCGTAACAAAACGCAGCAATCAATGAATTCAAACGAATTGCTTATGATTTGGAGAAAAAACGTATGAAATCAAGTTTGAACTCAATCAAATAATGAGGGGTTATGACAGAGTCTTCTTCGCAGTCTTCTTCGCAAAGCGATACCGTTATCATTTCCGTCAATCCGAAAGCCGGTCGAACATCGCCGATGCTTCGCGCGGAAGAATTGCAATGTTGCTTAGAGAAAAAGGGGTTTCGCGTTGAACTTCTGACCGATCTTGATTTGGTTGGCGAACGGGCAAATTTTCTTTTTGCTGACGGTCGTCTTCGCGTTCTTTTGGGCGTCGGAGGCGACGGGACCGCTGCAGAATTGGTTAATCGAACCGCAATCGGGACTCCTGTTTCGCTTCTGCCTGCCGGAACGGCCAATCTTTTGGCAAAACATTTTCAGTTGCCGTTTCAACCGAAAAAAGCTGCGGAAATGATCGAATCCGGCGCAACGTTGACTCTTGATGCCGGGCGAGCGAACAATCGACTCTTTTTGGTTATGGTCAGCGCCGGAATTGATGCTGATATCGTTTCAAAAGTTCATCAACGGCGCGAAGCAAATTATCAAAAGCAAGCGAAAAAAGGCGCTCATATCAGCTATCTTTCCTATATCAAACCGATTTTTTCTTCAATCTTGTCTTATTCGTATCCTCTGATTAATGTTCGATTGGGTTTCAGCGTTGATATGAATTCCCGTCTCGATTCGAAAGAAAAAGTAACTGATGTTGCAACGACTTTCGAGTCGAACGAAGAGCAGGAAATAAATCGCAACGAAATGCAATCGTTTCCCGGGGAGTTTCAGAAAGAATGGGGAAAATGGACTTTTGTCTTTAATCTTCCGCGATATGGTTGGGGAGTAACGCTTGTTCCTCATTGTTTGGGAAACGACGCTCAACTCGATTATTGCTTTTTTCGTCGCGCCGGTTTAATCGCTTCGTTATGGAATGTCGGAATGGCTCAATTCGGAGGTCTGCATCGTTTTTTGCCCAATACTCGCCTGGGAAAAGCAACCGTTTTACAATGGAGCAGCGAGTCCGCAATCCCTTTTCAACTCGACGGCGACCCTGGCGGCTTTTTGCCCGTTCAGATTGAAGTCGTTCCTCAACGATTTACTCTTGTCGCCCCTTTCAAAGTTGTTCAAAAATTTCATAAATCATCAATTCATTCGGCAAAATAAAAACCGAATGCGCGACCGATTCGGTCTTTCGTCTCGACCCATTTTTAACGGAGTTTGCCAAGTCAACAATTCAGAATTTGTAACTGCCGGAATCAATACTCAAATCTTTGGAAAATTCTTTTTTCTGTTCGAAAGCCCCAAAAACGAAAAATCCATTGAAACCAAAGTCAACTGATCAAATGGGACGCGAATAAATAATAACGAAACTGTTCTCCTATACGGATTTAATATGTCTAACCTGTCAAAATTTTTCGTCCCGCTTGTTCTTGCCGGCGTTCTTTTTTCATTCAATATTATTTTGGCCGATTCTTCGGAATATCAAACGGAAGAAAACATTTTTTATTATAATGACGAATGTTATCAAACCGCCGATGATTATCAGCGTCAACAATGCCGACTTGATCTTTATTATCCGAAAAATGAATCGGCTTTTTCAACCGTCGTCTGGTTTCATGGCGGCGGATTAACAGGCGGAAAACGTTATTTCCCCGATCTTTTGAAAGACAGGGGAATCGCTGTTGTCGCCGTTGAATATCGACTTTCTCCGCAAGTTGAATTTCCAAAATTTCTCGAAGACGCTGCCGCTGCTGTCGCCTGGACGTTTCAAAACATCGAACGTTTTGGCGGGGATCGCTCGAAAATTTTTGTCTGCGGCGGAAGCGCCGGCGCTTATCTGACCGCAATGGTTGGAATGGATCCGCGTTGGCTTAATCCTTATCATATCAAACAGCAAGAACTTGCTGGACTCATTCTAGTCAGCGGTCAGGTTACAACGCATTTTCATATTAAAAAACTTTTGAAGATTCCGGGCGAACAATACCAGCCGGTTATCGACGAAAATGCCCCTTTGGCTTATCTTTCAAGCGATTTGCCGCCTATTCTGCTCGTTTTAGGCGATCGAAAAATGGAATGGAAGGCTCGCGTCGAGGAAAATGAACTTATGTTTGCTTCCCTCAAAGCGCTGGGACATTCCTGTATTGATTTCATTGAAACTCCCGGAATGGGACACGAAATTTCTGCTCTCGGAAACAATATACCGATTGAAACTCAACAGAAAATAATCGACTTTCTTAGACTCAACCCTATCGAAAAGCCCTGATTATTCGTTCGATTTGCTCTTCCGACCAGGAAAGGACGAAACTTGCCGCCCAATCCTGTTTCTGTAAAAATGATCGAAAACGGTTATTGGAAATGATCAGTCCTTAAAATATTTATGACGAAAGACAATTCCTATGGAAACCAAATTGACAAACAACAAAAACTTTAGATCCAAATCGGATTCTTTTTATCGCTTTGTCGCCAATTCCCCTGACAACTCAAATCAAAACAGTTTCTCCTGGATTGAAGGCTCATTAAAAGGAATCGGTTGTTGGTTCATTTTCATTTTTTTTATGATTTTCAGTTCAAAAACAATCATTGCTCAAGAATTGGAAAAACCGCTGCGTTTAATGAGTTATAATATTCGAACCGCAAGAGGAATGGACAATATTCAAGATTATGATCGCATTGCCGCCATAATTAACAGCAAAAAACCGGATGTCGTCGCGATTCAGGAATTGGATATGAAGAACGAACGAAGTCAAAACGATGATATTCTTGCCGAGCTGGCCAATCGAACAGATATGAACGCTTCTTTTTCCGGAGCGATTTCATTTCGAGGCGGGGAATATGGAATCGGAATTCTGTCAAAAGAAAAGCCGATTCAATTGAGACGTCTTCCCCTTCCCGGTTCCGAAGAAAAACGAACTTTTTTAATCGCGGAATTTGAAAATTATATTTTCTGCTGCACTCATTTTTCCTTGACCGAAGCAGATCGTCAAACTTCTGTTCAATTAATTCAAAACGAATTAAAAAACGACACAAAAATAACTTTTCTGGCTGGCGATTTCAATGCGAAACCGGAATCGCCAACGATTCTTTCTTTAACTCAAAATTGCGTTAATCTAACAGGAGAAAACCCGACTTATCCGGCTGACAAACCGAATATTTGCATCGATTTTATTTTCGGTATGGATCCAACGGGAAAGCAATCAACAGACAATCCCAACTGGCAAACAGGCATTCTTCAAAACGAAGTCCTTAACGAACCGCTTGCTTCGGATCATCGCCCAATTTTTGTCGAATTTAACCTTTCCGCGCTCAAATAAACAAAGCCCCGTTTATCAGTTTTCTTCAAACCGCTCGAAAGCTTATACTCAAACCGTTTGAAAACGGAAAAAGCAGTAAACTCGACAACTCAGGCTTGCGAACTCAACGGCAACGATTTTCAATCAGTTTGAGTATAAACGTCGGCAACTTTTTTGAAAGCTCCGATATAAGCGTTCATATTTTCTTCTGAATAGACCGGATGCGTAAAAAATGAAATCGTTCGATCGGTCATCCATTTCGCCAGTTTGCATTCAACGCTTCTGTAATCAATCTTTCGGGCTTTGGGATCATCAAACGGATAATTGGCCGTTCCAAAACCGATTCGATCGGCAAACGCCTTTTCCTTATACATTTCAGGCCAAAGAACGCTGTAAACAGGAACGCCTTCGGCGGCAACCGCAGCAATGAACTGTTTCATACTGCAAGTCAATTTGTCCGTATCCAAAACAAAAGGGGCCCACCAAAACGCATTTTGACGGTCTTCTGTGTCAATTGGCGCATAAAGAACCAACGGATGCTCTTTCAAACCTTCGATAAGCATTTTTCCATTTCGACGTCGATTCGGCAAATTCCAGGAATCGAAACGGGCCAGTTCACAAAGACCAATTTGCGATTGCATTTCAGTCATTCTAAAATTGAATCCGACGCGTCGATGAATATACATAAGTTTTCCTTCCATTTCAAGAAGGTTCAACCTTTCTTTGACATCGTAACCGTGATCGCGAAACGAACGACATTCCCAACCGAGATCTTCGTCATTTGTAACGACCATTCCGCCTTCGCCGCCCGTTGTAAAATGTTTGCTCTGGCAAAAGCTGAAACAACCAACATCGCCAATCGTCCCGACTTTCTTTCCTTTGTAAACGCCGCCAAAACATTGAGCGCAATCTTCAATGACTTTCAGATTATATTTTCGAGCGATTTCAAGAATAGGATCCATATCGACAACGATTCCGTAAAGATGAACGACGAGAATCGCTTTGGTTCGTTCCGTTATTTTGCTTTCGATGTCCGCCGCAGAAATGACATGATCCGTTCCAACATCGACAAAGACCGGCAAAGCTCCCGCCTGAAGAACGCAGAAACTGGAGGCAATAAAGGAATAACTTGGGCAGATAACTTCGTCTCCCGGGCCGATTCCTAACGAAGAAACAGCAACATGCAGCGCCGCAGTTCCATTTGTAACGCTAATGGCATGATCGACGCCAATCCATTTCGCCCAAGCCGTTTCAAATTCCTGACCGATCGGTCCTGTCCAATAATTGACCTTTCCCGATCTCAAAATATCGGCAACTTTTTGAATGGTCGATTCTTCAAAACTTGGCCAACCAAGAAAAGATCCGGAATAATATTTTTCTCCGCCATCAATAGCCAACTTCGTCATTGATTTTTCTCCTCAAAATTATAATTTATATCTAATATTCATAATAAGATGGATTTTCTTAACTCTTCTTCCAGAAAACATGATCTGTAAAGCGAAACCGCTGTCGCCAAAGACGCATTGCCTTCTGTTATCGGTTCGCCGTTCCTTCGTTCCTCGTTGACGGGCATTACAAATTTAAAAATAAGTTCTAAACAACTCTTTCAATATGTTTGAGTATACGGAATTGATTAGAACATTTTCTTTTTTAAAAGTCAAGTTTCTCCTGACATATTTTGAAATTTTTATAAATATTAATAAAAATTGTCCTATTTCTCTTTTTTGCTTCTTTGTTCCCCTTGTTCATTAAAATTAGTTTGTTAAAATATAACATTCAATGAATTATACTCGTTTTTTGCGCTTTCAAAATTTGACGGTTTTGACTCATTTATGAAAGAGTTCTCAAACTTGTTCAAGAGAAACAATTTTGATCGCTCAGCGTTTTTAACAGAAGAACTTTTTGACATTTCTGTTCTAAAGCGTCAAAAGAGTATTTCGTTGCAAGGACTTTTGGAGCGTTCCAAAAGCATTTTTAAAACAACCTTTGTTCTTTTTTATTGGGGGTTATTGATCGCTTTTATCATAAAAGATCAAAGAGAACTATTTTGATTTTATGAAATAACCGACGAACAACGGTTATTAAGTTGATGAATGATCCGGTAAATGAACTCTTGAACTTCAGGAAATTTTGTTGTGGTTAATCGAAATCTGATTCGTGGTCTGGACAGTAATGAACAAGATTGGGAGAATGAGTATTTGGCTTCTATGAACGACGCAGATATCAGCGGCGTTTACGGAAACGACCAGGAAATCGAAGTCAATCAAATTATTGATGGACGAATTGTTCGAATTGAAAAAGAATTTGTCATTGTTGATGTTGGTTATAAAAGCGAAGGTCAAATTCCGTTGACGGAATGGGAAGAGGGAGAAGAGCCGCCGATTCCTGGCCAACAGGTTAAAGTTCTTGTCGAAGAGCTTGAAGATACAATGACGAACGACGAGCTTTCTCGCGGAATGATTGCATTGAGCAAGCGTAAAGCGGCCAAAATCGAAGCCTGGATGAAGATGATGGAACGCGTCAAAGAAGGCGACGTCGTCGAAGGAATGGTTACGAAAAAGATCAAAGGGGGTCTTTTGGTCGATATTGGCGTTCATGTTTTTCTGCCCGCCAGTCAAGTTGACGTTCGTCGACCTGCCGACATTAACGAATTCATTGGAAAACCGATTAACTGCCTCATTCTTAAAATTGATGAAGCGCGTCGCAATATTGTTGTCAGTCGTCGTCTTTTGATTGAAAACGAACGAGCCGAAAAGAAAACAGCCCTTCTCAACGAACTCAAAGAGGGTCAGATTCGCAAAGGAACCATCAAAAATATCGCCGAATTCGGAGCTTTTATCGATCTCGGCGGAATCGACGGTTTGCTTCATATTACCGATATGAGTTGGGGTCGAATTACCGATCCGCATGAACTTGTTTCGATTGATGACGAAATTGAAGTTATGATTCTTCATATCGATTATGAAAAGGAAAAGATTTCTCTTGGTTTGAAACAGAAAACGCCAAGTCCTTGGACGAGCGTCGAAGAAAAATATCCTATTGGCGCAAAAGTTCAGGGAACAGTTGTCAACGTTATGAGTTATGGCGCTTTTGTCAAACTTGAAGAGGGAATCGAAGGACTCGTTCATATCAGCGAAATGTCCTGGACAAAACGAATCAGTCATCCGAACGAAATTCTTTCTGTTGGCGATACGATTGAGGTTGTTGTTCTTGGAATCAACAAGGATAAGCAAGAAATTTCTCTCGGTATCAAACAGACGACCGATAATCCCTGGGAAACCGTTGATCAAAAATATCCGGTTAATTCAGAAGTTGTTGGAACCGTTCGCAATCTTACGAATTATGGCGCATTTATCGAAATTGAAGAGGGAATCGACGGTCTGCTTCATGTCAGCGATATGAGTTGGGTTCGAAAAATTACTCATCCCAATGAAGTCGTAACAAAAGGTCATCAGATCAAATGTCAGGTTCTGACTGTTGATAAAAAGAATCGACGAATTGCGCTTGGACTTAAGCAATTGTCAGAAGATCCTTGGGAAACCCGGATTCCGGAAAAATATCAAGCCGGTCAACTCGTTAAAGGTCATGTAACCAAGATAACGAACTTTGGCGTTTTTGTCAGTCTTGAAGACGATTTGGAAGGTTTGCTTCATATTTCCGAATTGGCCAATCATAAAGTTGAAAATCCGGAAGACATCGTTAAAGTCGGCGATGAAATCGAAGTTAAAGTTCTTCGTGTTGATATTGAAGAACGAAAAATCGGTCTTTCCAAAAAACGAGCGGAATGGTCTGAAGAAGAACAATCAGAAGTCGAAGCGGAAGAAAACGCCGAAATCGTCGATGCGGCTGCTCTTGCCGTTAATCCGGAAACGTTGCGCGGCGGAACCGGCGAAGATTCCGGCCCGATTTTCAAAATGCCCGGCGAAAACTGATTTGATCGTTTTTGAAACGAATGAACTGAGTTCGGAAATTTAGTTTTTCCGATCTTAATCTAAAAGCTGTTTCATAACCCGTTTTCTTTTGACTTTGTATTTTAAGAGTCGATTCGAGAAAAAACGTTATGAAGCAGTTTTTTTATTCAATTCTTTTGAAAATCCTTGATTGTTGACGACGCCGCTTTGCCCCCATCGAAAAATTTTGTGCAGATCGGGAAGTTTTTTTGCCTTTTCGGAAGATTCTGTACTTTTCCCCGTTTTGATTTTTAAGGGAATTTTTCAATCAGAACTTTCGCCGATTTTTCTTTTCGCGACACAAAATAGAACATAATCCGTCGGAAAAAAATTTTTCGCGCAGCGACGCGGCGCAGCGATCAGGATAAAAACTCCCAAAACAAGCGACGGAAACGAATCTTTTTCAAATGGAACAGCCGTTTTAAAAGCGATTTTAATAACGACGAAATTGGAAGTTCCAAAAAGAAAGCGTCCTTGCGTTTTTGCTGCGCGAAAATTTCCAATATTATTACAAAAATCGGAGAAAGAGCAGAAGATTAATGAAGGCGAATAATCTGTTGCCCAATCGATGTCCGCAAATTCATTGAAGAACGCAGTTTTTTTGACCATTTTTCCAATGCCGTTCAATCATATCGCAAAAGCGCCGCTTTGCGTTCTTTCGTTCCTGAACAACTTTCTGATTCTCTCGCTTTTCAACTTTCGATTCTTCTTTCATAAAAAAGATATTGAAAATAATTTATTTTTTTAAAACGAATTGCAAATCAGAGTCGTCTTAACAATAACGGATTATTTAGCGGACATTGAAAATAAACTCAATAAGGAAAAATAGAATGAAACTCTTGAAAACGTTTGTTCTTGCAATGACAATGACAACAATGATCGGATCCGCTGTTTTGGCGAATCAATGCAAACTGGATGTTTCGACTCCGAAACCCGTTTTGAAGGCGGATCAGAAACAGACAACCTTCATCAAAGTCGGCGTAACCGGTTTTGAAATGAAGTCGGAAAAGGAACGAACGCCCTTAAATATCGCGATTGTTTTGGATCGTTCCGGTTCGATGAGCGGCGAAAAAATTCGTCAGGCGAAAGAAGCGGCCATTTGCGCTGTCGAACAATTGACTGCGGACGATATCGTTTCCGTCGTTGTTTATTCCTCGGATGTTGAGGTTTTGGTTCCCGCGACAAAATTGACGGATCGCGAAACAATTCTTAAAAAGATCAATTCGATCGAAGCGTCAGGTTCAACGGCTCTTTATGACGGAACAAAAACCGGTTCAAAAGAGGTCGAAAAATTCTTTGATAAAAACCGCGTTAATCGGGTTGTTCTTTTGAGCGACGGTTTAGCCAATGTTGGACCGAGTTCCGTTTCAGAACTTCAGGAATTGGGTCAGGAAATTGGATCAAAAGGAATTTCCGTAACGACTTTTGGGCTCGGGGAAGGGTTTAACGAGGATTTGATGACTCAACTTGCGGCGGCCAGCGACGGAAATCATATTTTCATAACAAAATCCAGCAATTTAATCGACGTTTTTAAAGAAGAGTTCCAATTTGCTGCAGCTGTTGTTGCGCAAGAAGTCGCTTGCAAACTTGTTCTTGACGAAGGAATTCGTCCGATTCGCGTTTTGAATATGGACGCTGATATTCAGGGACAAAACGTTGAATTTCAATGGAATCAAATTTATTCGGGACTTGAACGTTATATGATTCTTGAAATTGAAGTTCCTTCGGGCAAGAAAGGCGAATCGAAAAAATTGGGAACGGCGTTCCTGACTTACGCCAATATGGAAACAAACGCAACCGACGAATTGAGCGCAACCGCTTCCGTTCGTTTCAGCGATTCCGAAGCGTTGATTGAGGAATCGATCAACAAGGAGACGTTGGAATTATGCGTTATTCAAGTTGCCAATCTGGAAAATCAACGGGCGACGGAGCTTCGTGATCAGGGTCAAATTGAGCAGGCTCAAGCTGTTTTGAACAGCAACGTCAGCTATATAAGAGGAATGGGAGCGATGATGGGCGGATCTTATGAAGAAAAACTGGAATCGATTGCAAGTCGAAATTCGATTCAGGCCGAAGAATTATCGAGCGATTCCAACTGGAAAGAATCCAGAAAAAAGATGCGAGCTTATCAAAACTTTGATTCAATGCAAGCGCCCTCGTCGGTTCCTGTTCGTTGATTGTTTTGCTGAAAAAATGGAATCAACGGATTTCTGAAAAAAATTCTCGCGCGGCGCAGCAAAGGGAATATTGTTTATAGACGTTTTCCTTGAGTTCTTCCGAAATGCGGCAAGTTATGGAGTCGCATTACCAAAGGTTATGCGGCGGCAAAACGGAAAAACCTAAGCGTCGGCATTATAAAATATTAAAAATCATTCCAAACAAAAAATAACGCAACGAATATTGTTTCTGGAAATTTCAGCAATGGAAATATTCTTGCGTTTTCGCCGCGCCATTGCGCGAAAATTTCAATATCATTCCGAAATGCAACGAGACGAAACAGGGAATTTCAGAATAAAAGCGGTTCCTTTTCCGACCGAACTTTCGACGCGAATTTTTCCGTGATGCCGTTCCATAATATTTCGACAGAGCGAAAGTCCCAAACCGGTTCCGCCTTTGCCGCTTTCGTCGGGACCGCTTTTCGTTGTATAAAAGGAATCGAAAATATGCGGAAGTTTTTCCGTTGGAATGCCGACTCCGAAATCGCGAATCGTCAGATCAACGGTTCCGTTTTCTTGATCGGCAACAATTTTTAAAATGAGTCGACCGCCTTGAACCATTGCCTGTCGGGCATTGATGAGAAGATTGACTAAAATCTGTTGAATTTGATTGCCGTTTCCCATAATTTCGGGAACAATCTGAAACTCTTTTTCAACTTGAATTCGATATTTATTCATTTCCCGTTCAAGCAAAAGCAAAACATCTTCGGTCAATTGAACCAAATTAATCGGCTCGAAACCAGGTTTGCGATTTCTCGCCAATCCGAGAACGGTTCGAGAAATTTTTGCGGCTCGATTTGAAGCGTCCAATATTTTGGTAAAAGCCTTTTCTCGCGTCGGATCGTCTTTATGACGCAGCCCCATTTGAGCATAATTGATGACCGTCGTCAAAATATTATTGAATTCATGCGTCGTTGTGCTCGCCAGTTCGCCGACTGCCGTCAATTGTTGAACCTGTTCCAAACGATTTTCCAATTGCGATATTTTGGCCAAAAGTTCTTGACGTTCGACTTCCCAATTTTTATTGTTGTTCATTTTTAGGTTTTCTCGCCCAATATTCTAACTGTAATGGCATTTTTTATCTTTATTGCAACCCAAATATGTTTGCCCCCAATTCGTCCATTTTTATGGCTTTGCTCTTATTATCGACCGTTTGTTTGAATTCTTCGATCGTTTTTTGAAACGAAATTTTTAAATAATCTGTCGCAATTTGAACTTTTCGGCTTTGGGAAGTCATTGGTTCATTCGTTGACCGTTTTTCAAATCAACGGATATTTTGAAATATATTAAGGGAGTTCCCAAAATCCGCTATGAACACAGACGTCTCGTCCGCAGGAACAGTTTTTGCGGCGTTTCATGAACTGAGTTTATTACCAAAAACAGGTTTTTAGAAACTTCCTATTAAACGTTTTCTCGCTTGATAAGAAACAAGATTGATAATCGGTCTCAAATTCGTCCCAACGAAAAAGTCGAATTTATCGGGTTCAAAATCCTGACAAAAACGGACGGATGATCAAAAGCAAATTTGTTGAGCAACAGGTTTCGGTCATAATTTTACTAATCAAAAATGACGATCCAAAATTTTTTCTTTTTATTATTTTCGCCCCTTCTAAAATGCAGTTTTTGGTTTCATCGGCATTTTTTCCCCTTGCTTTCGCAAAATAACAAGGAAAATCGAGAATTTTTTTGTTGTCCATTTCTTTAATAAAATTCTGCCGTTTATATATTGAACCCCTTCTGATATCAAAGCCAAGTTAAAAAATCTGTGTTTAAATAATCGGTCCGTTATTACGGGATTTTCGAAAACAATGATCCAGTTTTCTCAATCGGTTTGATAACAACCCCAAATCGCCAAAAGCAGCAAATTCGTCATAACTGGGCTATCGTTTGAAAATCGTTTTTAAGAGAGCGATAAAGCTGCTGATAAATCGGAAACGACTTCTGATAAATTTTTTGATTTTCAGGGATCGGCGAAACCGTCTGAACCGTTGAAACCGCGACTTGACAGGCATCTTCGATATTTTGATATTCTCCGCCCCCGACAGTCGCTAAAAGAGCGGCGCCAAACGCGGCGCCCTCATCGGAATTAAGCGTTGAAACGCGTTGACCAAAGACGTCGGCCTGCATTTGCCGCCAAAACGGCGATCTTGACCCGCCGCCGCCCGCTCGTATTTCTTCGACAGGAACGTTTAATGAACGGAATATTTCTAAAGAATCCCGCATTGAAAACGTTACGCCTTCCATAATGGAACGAATCAAATGACCGCGCGCATGCGCTAACGTTAAACCGATAAAAGCGCCTCGAGCATTCGGGTCGGCATGAGGCGTTCGTTCGCCGCTCAAATAGGGAAGAAAGAAAAGGCCTTCTGCGCCAACCGGCGTTTTTTCCGCTTCGGCTGTCATTAATTCATAAACGTCCCGATTCTGTTTTTTCGCTTCTTCAAGCAGGGAATCGCATAAATTATTGCGGAACCATTGAAGCGAACCGCCCGAAGAGAGATTAACGCCCATCATATGCCATTTGCCATGAACGGCATGACAAAAAGTATGAACCCGCCCTTGTTGATCCAATTTCATTTCGTCAGAATGAATGAACATAACGCCAGAGGTCCCAATAGACGTCGAAAGAATCCCCGAGCGAACGATTCCGTTGCCGACCGCTCCCGCTGCGCAATCGCCTGCCCCGCCGACAACTTGACAGTTCGTTGTCAATCCGAGAAGTTCCGCCGCTTCTTTCGTTAAATTGCCCGTTATCTCTTCCGATTCGTAAACCGTCGCCAAAAGATTTTTGTCCAATTGAAGAGCAGAAAGAAGCGGTTGAGACCATTGACGATGAGCAACGTCCAATAAAAGCATTCCGCTGGCGTCGCTGACTTCCGTTGCAAATTCGCCTGTCAAACGACGCCGGATTTCGTCTTTGGGCAAAAGAACTTTGGACAATTTCTCATAATTTTCCGGCTCTTTATTGCGTAGCCAAAGGATTTTCGGAGCAGTAAATCCCGTCATCGCCGGATTGGCAACCATTGAAATCAACGAATCGCGACCGCCAGCCAAACGTTCAATTTCTTCGCATTCTTTGACCGTTCGTTGATCATTCCAAAGAATCGCGTTTCGAATAACCTTATGATTTTTGTCAAGAAAAACAGAACCGTGCATTTGACCGGAAAGGCCGATCGCTTTAACGTCCTCTTTCGCTATTTTGCCTTGTTCGAGAACCTGTCGAACCGTTTTAATGACCGCCGCAAACCAATCGTCAGGATTCTGTTCGCTCCAAAGCGGTTGAGGAACAAAGCAAGGATAAAATGCCGTCGCCCTTGCCAAGATTGTCCCGTCTGCCTGAATTGCCAACGTTTTTGTCCCGGACGTTCCAATATCGATTCCCAGATAAATGTTCATTGAATAAAACCTTTGTTTGCTTTTGGATGTCAGTTGATCTTTATTTGTCGCCGATATAAACGATAATCTTTTTGTCGATATAAACAGTTTTGAGAACAACAATCAAGCGTTTATTTTGAACATCGAACATTAAAAACAAAGGAATGTTTTCCGTCCCGTTCTTCGTCGCTCATTTTTGAAATACAGGAAAGCGAATCCGGAATGGAAAATCGGCGGTTGCCGTTCGAATCCAAGGACGATTCTAATTCAAGGTCTTCGATTTTTGAACCGTCATTGTTTTTAGAAATATAAATATCCGGTCCGTAACGCAAAACAACCTCGGAAAGTTCAATAGGTTTTTTTTCTGAAGCTATCGTTTCAATTCGATGAAATCGTCGATCTTCAAGAATCGGAAACGCGACATATTCAATTGTCAGTTCCGACCCGGATTCCAAATCGGACAGAACGAAATATCCTTCGCCTTTTTGAATTTCTGAGGCTTGAGAGGAAAATTCCTTTTCGTTTGAATTTCCCTTCATTTTAACTTTAACGTTGATTTTTTCCGCCCAATCGGGAATTCGCAAAGCCAAATCAATTGTTGACGTTGCATTCTCGGAACAAACGACAGAAACGCGCGTTTTGACCGGAATTTTATCCAGCTTTTCAGCAAGCGAATCCGATTCAAGCGTCCATTTTTCTCCGCTGAATTGAATGGGAGTCCGAAAAGCGACGGGAAAATTATAATAAATCATTTTTTTCTGATCATTATTCTGTCCTTTTTCTGCTCCGACGGCGAGAAATTGTTTCCATTCATAATATCCAAGCGGCCCATGATAACTGCAACACCAATATGATTCCGCGTATCTTTCCTGCCAGGAAAAGACCCCTTTTTCGTCAACGCCGAGTCGCCGATGTCCAAAACCGCCCGTCGCCCATTGATTAGCCAAATAAGCGTTAAACAACATTCTTTCCGCAAAATCAATATATTTTGTTTCTCTTGTGTTTCGCCAAAGCATCAGATTGAGCCGGAGCCAATCTGCTTCCGAACAACCTTCGTCGCTTGGATAATTGATCTCAAATTTTTCCGAAACGCCGCCGCAAGGATTGATATAACCTTCGCTGACCGCTTTTTCCCAACGTTGAGTAACCCGGTCAAGATATTTTTTCTCGCCGGTCTCTTCATAAATCATAAGCAGAGCTTCATGCGCGCTAATGCTCCCATGACTATGCCCAACCGGAAGAACATCGAAATGTTCATGAAAATCGGCCATTTGAATCGCTGTATCAAGATATTTTTTGTCCTCTGTGATTCGCCAGGCGCGAACGAGTCCTTCCATTCCATGAAAAACGCAGGTTACATAAGCGGCGGCATAACCGGCGGCCTTCTTTTCATATTCAGTCATTCGATTCGGATCGCAAAATCGTTTGACAACAATATTGACATAAAAGTCAGCCAATTTTTTTGCCGCTTCCAAAGCCTTTTCGTTTCCAAAACGTTCATAAGCGGCCAATAAACCGAGCAAAAGTCGCCCGTTTCCCCAAAGAATCGGCATTTCAAGCGATTGATCGGTCGACGCCGCAAGATCAACGGTTTTATTCCAATCGACGTCCGCTCCGAAATGACCGTCTTCTTTTTGAAATTCAACTAATTTATCAATGAGTTCCGGCAAGATTGCCGTCGTCAGTTTTCCGGAATGCGAAGTTAAAGACGTTATTTCGATATAGCGTCCAGAAATATCGCCGCTGTAATTTGTAAAACGGCGATTCTGATTGAAGTTGACGTCGGCAAGAATAAAGTCAACAGAATCAATCGGAGCTTCGCCAAGTCGTTGAAGCGATTTGGCGTATGCCGTTCCAAAAAGTCCGTTGAGAGCGACATCGTTTGAAGACGGGAAATAAAATGTTTGACCGTCTGCAAAACAACGGTTCTGGTTCGCTATCGACTTTTCGGCTGCGGTCAAAAAATTCTCCAACAACCCAGTCAGGGACAAAAAAAGTCCTGTCGTTGTCAACGACGACGATTGAATAAAACCTCTTCGAGAAATTTGCATAATAAAACCCTGTTAAAATAAAGCTTTTTCGAAAATGAATAACAGTCAACCAATAATATACTTTATTTTATTCAGACAATCAAGGTTTATTTTTGCGGCTTATTACGAAGTTAAAATGAGTAACGGGCTTTGCCGTCAATAATCCGTCCGTCGTTGTCGGGATTGCGAACCTGTCGATTGGAGATTTTCAATCGAATCGCATATCAGGAAACCTTATGAGCATAAATAACATTTTGATTATTACTTATTGTCCCGATTCCTGAAACAAGAATAACAAGATCGTTTGGAGAAAGATAATCCCTTTCCTGAGCTCGCTCAACGAGAGTCGTCAACATTTGAGACGGATCGCTTTGAACATTGCCGACAGGAATAACGCCCCAATAAAGACAAAGACGACGCAAAACGGTTAAGGATGAACTTGTTCCGACTGTCATAACAAAATTGCGCATTTTTGATAAATTGAGCGCTGTTCGGCCTGTTTGAGTCGCAACAAAAATCATCGAAGCCGAAACGGTATCCGCCAACTGACCCGCCGCATCGCAAACAGCAATCGAAACGCGAACCGCCTCTGGAAGAGTCAGATTATTCATAATATTCATCGTTTTGATTCGACAATCTTTTTCAATTAATGAACGTTTTTCCAAAATCATTTCCGTTTCTCGAGCAATCCGATTCATCATATTAACGGCTTCAACTGGATGTTTGCCAATCGCTGTTTCGGCGGAGAGCATACAAGCGTCAGCGCCATCAAGAATCGCGTTGGCAACGTCGGTTGCTTCTGCCCGCGTTGGAATTGTTTCTTCGATCATGCTTTCCAACATTTGAGTCGCAACGATAACCGGTTTCGTCCAATAACGACAAGATTCAATCATCTGTTTTTGGAGAACCGCGATCCGGGCAATATCGACTTCGACCCCCAAATCGCCGCGAGCAATCATAATTCCGTCCGCTGTTTGGATTATGTCGTCCAATAAGGGAAGCGCTTCCTGTTTTTCGATTTTGGCTATGATATTCGGATAATAAAGAGAACGATCTTCGGGAATAAGGTCGTTCCAAAATTCTGAACCAACATTTTTTTCGGCCGCCTGAATCAGAATATGGCGAAGATCAAGAATGTCTTGAGGAGACCGGACAAAACTCAAACCGAGAAAATCAATTCCCAATCGAACCGCTTCCGTTGCATTTTCGATATCGTTCGGCTGAAGCGTTGGAATGCTGAGTTGAACGCCAGGAAGATTAATCCCTTGTCGACTTCGAACAACTCCTGCTTGTAAAACGCGGCATTCGACTTCGTCTAACATTCGATTTTGAGATGAAGCGTCAATTTTTTTGCCAACGACTTGAAACGTTACAGTTCCGTCGGCCAATAAAACGCGATCTCCGATTTTCAAATCGTCCAATAACGGTTCATAACTCGTTGTTAATGTTTCTGGTTGCGTCGACGTCTGGCCGCGGACAAAGCGGACGGTTGCGCCATTTTGACAAAAATAAGACCCGTTTGGAAGTTCGCCAAGTCTCATTTTGGGACCGGCAAGATCGGCAAGAATGGCGATCGGTTGACCTTGCTCTTGACTGACTTTTCGTATGCGACGAATGATCTCTTCGTTTTCTCGAAGACTTTTATGGGCGCAATTTAATCGAAAAAGATCGACGCCTGCTTGAATCAGTTCTTTCATTTTTTCTTCCGAATCGGAAGCCGGGCCCAGCGTTGCAACGATTTTTGTGCGGCAAGGTTTATGTCGGGGAAAACGAGAATAATCGGTTATCGTCATTGAAATTTCATTCCTGTTAAAATGTTATGGATCGGTCGAAATTTTCTCTCAAAGGCGTTTTGCCTCTTGCTCGATCTGTTAATCTTTGTTATAAATAGTTTAGGATTAATTGGGATTCTGCGCTCATCTGATCGACTTTTTACAGCCTCAACTCTCATAAAAAGCATTCTAAAATCAATATTTATGCAAAATTTTGTCAAAAAAACGTTAATCAATGCCTCTGGGAGTCTCCTTGCTTCCGTTGTCAATCGTTGGATGGGCTCGTTGGACAGGCAAGTCGCTTATTATGATCCAATTGTTGATCCAGCTTATGCTAATGACGGAAAACATCGTCTTTATATTTTTTGGCATGAATATATCCAATTTTTAATCTATTTGCGAAAGAATTGCAATATTGGAATGCTGATCAGCAAACATAAAGACGCTGATTTATTGGAACAGGTTGCTTCTCGATTTGGTTTTGAAACGGTTCGCGGGTCAACTTATCACGGAAACGTTCAAGCGATATTGAATTTGATCAAAAAGGGCAAACGGCTTCATCTGACAATGGCGCCAGATGGACCGCGAGGTCCTCGAAGAACTTTAGCGCCCGGCTGCATTTATCTGGCTTCGAAACTTCAATTTCCGTTAGTTCTTTTGGGAATCGGTTATGATCGCCCTTATCGCGTTTCGAGTTGGGATCGGTTCGCCATTCCCCGATATGGAAGTCGCTGTCGCATTATCGTCAGCGGAGACATCAATATTCCGCCCGTTCTTTCGAAAGAAATGATTGAATATTATCGCGTTAAAGTCGAATCGCTTCTCAATTATCTCACAGAAGAAGCAGAACATTGGGCGGCTTCCTTCGATTCCTATGAAAATGCTTCGAGTATTTTGGACGGCCCCAAACATTCGACGTCTTATTTTGTAACCCCCCGTCAAGCAATCATCCAATCCGAAACTTTGATATCGAACTTGGAAGGGACGCCCGATTTCCCCCTCAATAATCCGTCCCTCGTTGCCCCGTTTACGAACCCGTTGACCGACTTGCAATAGTTTTGAATATAGAGCCGACGCTCAGATTTTTCCGCTTCGCCGCCGCATATCCTTTGTTAATGCGGCTCCATAAATTGCCGCATTTCAAAATTTTCAAGGAAAACGTTTATTAATAAGGAAAATTGAATCGACTCTTTTATCAAAAAAAATGCCTGGCCGAAACGAAAATATTCCGATAATATTTTGGTCGACGCGTTTCATGCCATTGAAATATAAGGAATTTCTTAACACAAATTCAACTTTGATCGGGAGAATCGTTTGAAATCTCAATTAACGTCAAAAATCTTTTCTGTTCTGGGATTGAAAAAGGAAATATCGTCTTGGTTTTGTTCAATTCTATTTCATTTTTTCTTGCTTTTGATTCTCCTTTATTTCGTTTCTCAAACGCCTCAACCCGGAAATGTTTTGGGCGAACGAAATACAAACGCCGTTGGAATCGTTTTTTCAACAAGCAACGGATATGAAACGCCCAAAGAAATAGCGAAAAACAATCAATCGTCTTCTGCAGCAAACGGTTCTTCCCGTTCAACAATAGATAAAATATTATCGGAAACGGAAAATGACAATAATCTTCGCAATGAACTTTTTTCGCCTCAACGCATTGGAATGACTTCTTCCGGATCGTCTGATCATTCGCTGAAAAAGGATTTGTTAAGCGGACTTGGATCATCAATCGGAAATGCCCAAAATGGCTCTGGCGGTCAATCGGTTGGATTCGCCGACCTCAAAGGAACCGGTCGACGTTTCGTTTATGTTCTTGATCGTTCTGACAGCATGAAATGGAACAGCGAACGTCCGATGCGTTACGCCGTTGAGGAAGCTCAAAAAAGCATTCAAAGTCTTGATCCTCAAAAAGGCGTTCTGAAATTTCAACTCGTTTATTATAATCATGAAGCAGAAATCTTTCAAAATTCCCGACTGCTTGACGTCAATGAATCGAATAAACGAAAAATGATCCTTTTTCTTCAGTCGCTTTTTCCGACTGGCGGAACGAATTCGCTTAAGGCCATTGAAAAAGCTGTCTCGCTTAAACCTGATGTTATCTTTTTTTTAACGGACGCCGATGAAGAAATCGGAACGGCAACTTTAGCTCAAATTCGTTCGATGAGAATCCGAAATGACATCGCTCAAATTCATGTCATTGAATTCGGACATCAAAACCGCCGAAAAAACTCGTCATTTCGTCAGCTGGCCGACGAAAACAACGGAATGTATATTTTTAAGAATATCGACGACTTATAACCCCCAAAAAATGTTTATGAGTCCTTGTTATCAATCAATATAATATATAATCAAACCTATTGAAAAGCCTTGATTATTGGGCTAGTTTGATTCGGATTTGTTTTCGGAAATTCGTTTCGAATAAGTTGTCTGGTTTGACAATTGAAAGATTCAATAATCAAGAATTTCAACAAAATCAAGTTAAAAATTCAAAATTCGGGGAAAGTCCAAGAGACAACTAAAATGACAACGCTTTCCATACAACAATCGCGACTTCAAGACGATTTGCGAGGCTTGATTTCTGGCGATGTTCGTTGCGACAATGTTATTCTGCAACTGTATTCAACAGATGCGGGAATGTTCGAATATAAGCCGTTAGGAGTCATTTATCCGCGCTCGGTTCATGATGTTGTCGCAACGATTCGCTATGCTTCCGAATTGAAAATTCCTGTTCATCCTCGCGGAAGCGGAACCAGTTTAAACGGAGGTTCGCTCGGCAATGGCTTGATTCTCGACTTTACTCGATATATGAAACGAATGATTCATGCCGACGACGAATCCGTTTTGGTTCAGCCCGGCGCTGTTCGGGAACGCGTCAACGATCTTTTGCGACGAACAAAACGTCATTTTTTTTCCCCTTCCGCTGGACATTTGCCGACAAATACATTGGGAAGCATTTTAGCAACAGACAGCATTGGCCCTCGTTGGTTGCGATACGGCTTCCCTCATGATTATATTCGAGAACTTCAGGTCGTTTTGCCCAACGGAACCATTAAAAATCTGCGACCGGTTCCTCTGAATGATTTAACTGATCCATTGGAAATCAATATCGTTCAAATAATAAAAAACGCATCTGATTCCATATTAAAAGAACAAAAATCGAACGCCATTGATTGTCCAGGTTATCGTCTGGAAGGGGTTATCCAAAATGAAATGTTTCATTTTGCCCGTCTTATTGCCGGTTCAGAAGGAACGCTTGGCATTATTACCGAAGCGCTTTTATCGACAACCGTTTTGGCAAATAATTCCGGCGCCATTATTTTCCTCTTTGACTCAATGGAAAAAGCGACGAAAGCTATTCTTCCCATTTTAGACAGTCAACCAACTCTTTGTGAACTCATTGACCGTCGAATCATTAATATGGTTCGCGATTGGGATAAACGTTTTATTCCGATCCTTCCCAATGATACAGAAGTTGCTGTTATCGTCGAACTTGATTGCGATTCCCCAAGAGAACTCAGCGAAAAACTGAATCTGCTTGTTCATCGCATTCGCGATCAAAAAGGATTGAGTTTTGGTTCCTGGCTCGCATTTCATCATGCGGAAACAGAACTTTTTCGCGATCTTTTGCGCAAATCGCAGGTCGCTTTATTCAGAATCGCCAAGCCTTTTCAAATTATTTCTCTTCTGGAAGACATTATTGTTCCCGTTTCAACTTTGCCATCTTTTATTCATGAAATTCAAAATATTTTGAAAAAAAATGAAATAACCTATTCTTTAAGCGGACATATCGGAATAGGACAAATTCGTCTTCAACCAATTTTGGATACAAGAGAACCGTTCTTTTTAAACTCGATGACGCAATGGGCCAGCGAAATATTCGCTCTTGTTGATAAATATGGAGGAACCGTTGGCGCTGCAAAAGGTTTAGGTCGCGCTAAATCCTTAACGATTCCGAAACGTTATCCGAATCTTGCCCCGGTTTTTGCTCATATTAAAAAACTTATTGATCCAAAAAATATTTTTAATCCCGGAATCATTGTCCCTCAATTGCCAATATTCAATCATTTATCTTCAAATGATTTCTCTGTTCCCCCTTTGAATCAATGGAATTATTCAAACATTTCAAATTCGTTCAATAATTCGGATTCTCAAAAAAACTCAACGATTCACAAAGAAGCGAACAATTCAAAAAACGTTGACGATTTAAAGCGTTTTGATCATCCAATAGATTTGGATAACTCGGTTTCGTCGGAAGCGGAAGATTGTTTCGATTCGAAAAAATCCATTGTTTCTCGTAACGCTTCGCCAAAGGAAACAAAGGATCAAGACATTTTATTTTCTTCCCGTCAACGTTCCAATGATTGTTCAAGTCAAGAAATTGATCAGGTTTTGAATCAAAATCTCGTCGACTCAACAACTCTGCAAGAGAAGCCGAAGCCCAATCAAAAGAGCAATCAAGTTTCAAAGTCGTTCCAAAATGGTTTTGATGAAACGATCAAAAACGAAATTCAAAATTTATTGGCAAACAAAAATGAATTTCGCTCGCTATTCTCGTCATTCGAGTCGTCGACAAACATTGAAACGTTTGATTCAACAAATCAAGTCGTTTTCCCTCAAAAATCGGCTTCGGAAAACAACTCATTCGAGAGTCAACTGGCATTTCAACTCAAATGGGAAGCAAATAAAATATCCGATTCGACTTTTTCCTGTTCTGGTTGCGGACTTTGTCGAAGTCGAACGCCCGAAGTCCGAATGTGTCCGATATTTCGGCATACGCCGGACGAAACCGTTTCCTGTCGAACCAAATCCAATTTTCTTCGCGGCATTTTGGACGGCAAACTTCAATTGGAAACGTTAACAAACGAGGACGCTCGAATCATTTCGGAATATTGCCTTTTCTGCCATTGTTGCGTTCAGGAATGCCCTTCCAAAACCGATATTCCCAAACTCGTCTTTCATATTAAGAGCGCTTATAACGCTGCTCATGGCCTTTCCTTATCCGATAGATTCTTTTCCAATATCGACATTATTTTGAATATAACGTCAATTTTCAGCGGAATTATGAACTATATTCAGACCAATCGAACAACTCGTTGGATTTTAGAAAAAACATTAAATTTACCCCAAGGACGCAAACTCCCCAAATTATCTCGTTTAAGTTATTTATCCAGACTGGCTTTGAAAAAGCGACAATCTTCGCCGATTCGTCGAAGCGAACGAAAAATTGCCCTTTTCCTTGATACATACGCGAATCATTATGACCTAAAACTGGTTGAGGCTGCCGTTAAAATTTTGGAACATAACGGAATAACGGTTTATATTCCGCGACGACAAAAAAATTCGGGACATCAGGCGTTTTCCTTAGGCGATAATTATAAAGCAGAAATCATTTCTCAAAGAAATGTCAATGCCCTTATTGACGCCGTTCGACAAGGTTATCAAGTTATTACATTGGAGCCGATATCCGCTGTCTGTATTCGTCAGGAATATCTTTATTTGCATGACGATCAGGAAACGAGACTCGTTGCAGAAAATACAATGGACATCTGTTCTTATTTATATGGGTTACATCAAGAAGGAATGCTCGAGCTCAATTTTTCTCCGCTTCCTTATTCTCTCGGTTATCATGCGCCTTGTCGAACATTGGCGTTGACCGGAGATTCATTGAATGTTTCAACGCCAGCTCAAGAACTTTTACAATTAATTCCCGCATTAAATGTTCGCCGATTGGAACGCGGCTGTTGCGGTTCTGGAGGCGTTATTGGAATGAAAAAAAAGAATTATGCCCGAAGCTTACGCTTGGGAATGCCGCTCTTTCTTGCCCTTCGCGAACCGACCATTCAAATCGGTTGTTCTGAATGCAATTCCTGTCGAATTCAAATGGAACAGGGAACCGATAAAAATGTCTTACATCCGTTAAAAATTCTTGCCTTTGCTTATGGACTTATGCCCGAATTCATTGCCTTATTCAATCTTCGTTCCGAAAAGTCGAAAACGATAACTTGATTTGACTCATAACCAAGCCAATAGAAAAACCTGATTGTTAATATTTGCAAGCCCGACAATAAGGGAAATTAATAGAATGACTTCTGTTTGACGGAAAGATCAGACTCGTTTTTGATGATTAATGGGGGGGATTGTTCTTTTGAACGCTCTCCTCTAAAATAATGAAGGGGTTATTGTTGTTGAATTTTCTTTTTTAGCTGAAATATATTGCATAAATTATATTTTTCGCTTGATTTTCGATTAGACTCAATCCAATAAAAATCCCTGATCGTTGAATTCGCAAGCCGGTCAACAAATAGATTACAAACGGATAGATTGTCAACGAGCGAAGCCTGTTGCCCATTCCGGTTTTTCCGGCTTCGATATTCAAACAATGACTTTTATTCATAAGGAAGTTCCAAAAACCCCTTAAGAGCGCGGACGTCTCGTCGCAAGAACTCGTTTTAACGATTTTATTCGAAATGCGTTTGTTGAAAAAGCCAGGTTTTTAGAACTTCCTCATAAAACAATCTTGGGAATAACCATATGAAAATTCTGATTATCGGAAGCGGCGGACGCGAACACGCCTTAGCTTGGAAGTTGGGTCAGAGTCCAAAAGTCGATCAAGTTTATGTTGCGCCGGGAAACGCAGGAACCGCAATTGATGCGGAAAATATTGATATTAGGGAAAATGATTTTCCTGCTTTGATTCGTTTTGCTCAACAGAATCAAATCGGTTTAACCGTTGTTGGACCAGAATTGCCGCTTTCGGCCGGGATCGTTGACGCTTTTGAAGCTGCTGGACTTCGCGTATTTGGCCCGAATCAAAAAGCGGCTCAGCTTGAAGCCAGCAAAATCTTTTGTAAAAAAATATTAAATGCGGCCAATATTCCAACCGCATATCATCGAACTTTTTCGGAAGAGGAAGCTGCTGTTTCGTATTTGAAAGCCAGCGGCGACCTTCAATGCGTCATTAAGGCAGACGGCTTGGCGGCGGGAAAAGGAGTCATTGTCTGCAAAAATCTGGAAGAAGCGTCGGCAGCAATTCATCGAATCGCCAATCATGAATTCGGTGACGCAGGCAATCGATTTATTATTGAAGAATGCCTGATAGGTCAGGAAGCATCGGTTTTAGCGATTACGGACGGTCAAACAATTATGACGCTTCAACCCGCGCAAGATCATAAAGCCTCTTTTGATGGCGATCTCGGTCCCAATACAGGCGGAATGGGCGCTTATTGCCCTGCTTCATTGGTCGATGATCAAAAACTTCATTGGATCGAGGAAAATATTCTGGTTCCAACAGTTCATGAAATGAATGTTCAAGGAATTCCGTTTAAAGGAATTCTTTATGCCGGATTGATGATGACATCAAACGGTCCCAAAGTTCTCGAATATAATGTTCGTTTTGGAGATCCGGAATGTCAGCCGTTGCTTATGCGTTTGAAAACCGATTTGATTGACGTTATGACTGCGGTTATCGACGGTCGTCTTGATGAACTCGAACCGCTTGAATGGGATGATCGTCCTGCGGTTTGCGTTGTTATGGTTAGCGACGGTTATCCCGGTTCCTATCGAAAAGGGGATTTAATTCTCGGACTGGATGAAGCCGCTCAATGTTCCAATGTCAAAATTTTTCATGCGGGAACAAGACTGGACGGCGACAAGGTTTTGACAAACGGCGGCCGCGTCCTTGATGTTACTGCCCTTGGAAATTCTGTTGCAGAAGCCAAAAAACGCGCTTATGACGCCGTTGAAAAGATTTTCTGGAACGGTTGCCGATATCGCAACGATATTGCCGATAAAGAAATTAACCTTGCGAAATAAACCTTTTCATTATGAATTAAAGCGTTGCTAATGAAGATAACAGTCGTTTCAATGGTTTATCCTCCAGAAACCGGTCCTGCCCGATTAATGGGACAATGCGTCGAACAGTTTCTGAAAAACGGTCACACAGTTGAAGTTTTAACAACTTTCCCGTCCTATCCTGTCGGAACAGTTTATCCTGGTTATAAAAAACGTTTCCTTCAAACAGAACGCGTTTCTGAGTCTCTAACGATTCGACGACTTTGGTCGTTTACATCGGCGAAACGGGATAATATGAAATATCGAGTTCTTCAGTTCCTGACGTTTGGAATGATGACCTTTTTCTTTGCCTTGTTTTGCCGCCGTCCCGATATTTGGTATGTTCCCGCTTATCCCTATTTTCAACCGATTTCGATTGGATTTGTTCGTTGGATTCGCGGCGGAAAATTGTTTGTTCGCATTCAAGATTCCTGGCCGGAAGCTCCGATTGAAATGGGTTATGTTCATTCTCCCTGGCTGAAACGCTTTCTGCTTTGGACAGAACGCAAATGTTATGCGGCAGCAGATTGGATTTCGACCCTTTCTCCTGAAATGGTCGAACATTTGATTCAACGCGGCGCTCCTGCCGATAAAATTAGCGCAATTTATAATTGGGTTGATTATAACGCTTTTAAGCCGTCTGATGATGACGAACTTCGTCGCAAGCTCAACATAAAAAATCGTTTCGTCATTTTATATGCAGGAAATATTGGCGAACCGCAAGGACTTCGCATTGTTCTTGAAGCAGGCGAAAAAATTCAGAATTATATTGTTGAGCAAAAACAATTAATTAAAGAATCAAAAGAAACAGACAACGAACGCTCAAAAGTCTGGGACAATAATTTGACCGAAATCGAGGGAACAATCTCGAAACTTGAGAAAGTCGTCTTTGTTTTGATTGGTTATGGCGGCGAACGAAAACTTTTGGCGAACGAAGTTCAAGAGCGGAATATTCAAAACGTTCGTTTTCTTGAACCGGTTTCCGAGACAGAAATTTTCGACTATTTTAATATGGCTGACGCGCTTTTGGTTCATCTTAAAAAGATGTCGCAGCATTTTGGAGCCATTCCTTCCAAAACGCAGGTTTATATGTCGACGGGCAAACCGCTTATAGCTGGCGCTTTGGGAGCGATTGAGCGGCTTGTTCAGGATTCAAAATGCGGACTCTTTTTTGAACCGGAATCTTCAGACGCATTAATGGATGCAACGTTAAAAATGATTGGTTTTTCCAATGAAGAAAGACAACAGCTTGGTCAAAATGGGGTCGAATATGCTCGTTCCCATTTCGATATGGAAGCCCAATGCAAAAAAACGGATGAACTGCTAAGACAATTGGCACAAAAATCATAAAGCAAATCCAAAACCAAAGGTTATAATGCCGACGCTTAGATTTTTCCGCTTTGCCGCCGCATAACCTTTGCGAATGCGACTCCCTAAATCGCCGCATTTCAGAAAAACTCAAGAAAAACGTCGATGAAAACGTCTATAAAAACAGTTTTTCTCGCAGGATCGCCAGAAACAAAACAATTCAAGAGCTGTTAAAATGAGCATTCAAGTCAGAAAAATGCAGTCAGAAGATTTGGAAGAAGTTGCAAAAGTTCATATTCAAGCCTTTCCCAAACAATTTGCCAGTCGAATGGGAAATAAGTATGTTTCGCAAATGTATCGTTATTATATCGACTTTCCAACGGGAATCGCCCTTGTTGCCATTCATTCCGAAAGCGGCGATCTCTGCGGAATTCGCGCTGGCGCGGGAAAATATCTTTTAACAGACTTTCGAAAAAAAGTTGCCCTTTCTTTTTTGCCTGAGCTCCTTTTGAAAAGTTTGACCGATTTTCTCGTTTTTCGAACGCTAATCAATTCTGTTCTTCAAAAGATCAAATCGATTTTCGGGCAACGTTTAAAAGGGATTGAATCGGGAATAAAAAAAGAGGGAACCGTCTTTATTTCGCAAATAATCGCCGTTGAGGAAAAATATCGCGGCGATCTGGAAACGGCTCTCGCTTTGATTAATGAAAGCGAACGAATTGCCAAGGAAATGGGTTATCAGAAAATTCGAGGTCAAGTTTATTTGAATAATCCGCGAGCTCTTGCCTTTGATCGAGCAATCGGTTTTAAAGAATTGTTTCGAGAGAACGGCTATTGTATTATTGAGAAAGAATTGAAATAATCTTCATTTTATCAAAACAAAAATCAAAACAGACAACAGTGTTCGCCCTTTCGAAATCGGCCTTTGTTCCGGTCGGACAAACCAGCAATCCGATTTTCATATTGACTTTAACAGAAAAACATCAACAATTATAACGCAAAACGAACGGAATTTGAATGAGGCCAATTTGGCGTTTAAAATATGGTTTGGAATGGTTGATCGCTCTTTTGGGATTGATCGTTGTTTTGCCGATTTTGTTCATTTTTGCCATTTTGATCAAATTAACCTCTCGGGGACCGGTTTTTTTTATCAGTGAGCGATTGGGACGAAACGGAAATGTTTTTCGATTGATCAAATTTCGATCAATGTATGTCGATTCAGAAATGATAACCGCCAGCGACGGAAAAGTTCTGACGCTGGATCATGATCCGCGGGTTACGCCCATTGGCAAAATCATTCGACTCGGTTTTGACGAACTTCCGCAACTCCTGAACGTTATTCGGGGCGAAATGTGTCTGATCGGCCCCCGACCCGACGTTCCCTGGGAAAGAGAACGATATTCTGAACGAGAACGAAAACGATTGAACGTCAAGCCGGGAATTACTGGCCTGACTCAAATTATGGGCGGTCGCGAAATGAATAATGCCCAAAACTATGAATTGGATGTTTTGTATGTCGAAAATTGGTCCGTTTTGATGGATTTAAAAATCGTCCTGTTAACCCTTCCTTATTCCTTTGGCATGAAGACAATCGGCCATTATTTTTTTCCCGATTTTTATCAGAAAATTCAAAAACCAGAATTGACTCAATCAAAATAATTGTTATTCGAGTCAACCTCATTGAAAACCGAATCGTTGGGCTCACAAATCTGAAAACAATAAAAAACGTTGCCTGGCGTCCGTTTCGGATTCGATATAGTTCATTTTTTATAAAGGAGAGAACATTGACAAAAGCAGAATTTATCACAGAACTTGAGTTTATTTTAAATGTCGCGGAAGGAAGCCTGACCGACAATTTGCCCCTTGAAACATTAAAAACCTGGGACTCCGTCGGCAAACTGTCTGTTTTAACTTTGTTCGCGGAAATTGGACTCAATCTTAAAGTCGATCAACTTCGAAGCTGTCAAACTGTTGCTGAACTCATTTCGTTGGCCGATTCCCGTCTTTCATAATTCAGGAGACTATTATGCGAATTCTCGGGCTTTCCTGTGCTGTCCCCCGACATATTTCCAATGCGTCCGATCATTATGAACTTTTGGGCAAGGAAACCGTTGATCGAATCATTAATAATATTGGCGTTAAAACGCGTCGAACTGTTGTTTCTGGCTGCACATCCGACCTTTGTGCCGCTGCGGCTGAACATTTATTCGAACATATTAATATTGACCGAAATTCTATTGAAGCTATTGTCTTTATAACGCAAACCGCTGACTTTTTAGCGCCGGGAACAAGCGGCATTCTTCAAGCGCGACTCAACCTTTCCAATGACGTTTTGGCCTTCGATATTAATCGCGGATGTCCAGGTTTTTGCGACGGATTTCTTATCGCCCAATCTTTGCTTCAAGGTCTCGGCTTGAAAAGAGTTCTTCTTTTAGTTGGCGATACGCCGTCGCTTCGTTTTTCTCCAAACAATCAAGGCGCCGCGCCGCTTTTTGGCGACGCTGGCTCGGCAACAATTTTGGAAGCGTCAAACGATTCCTTTTCCTATATTTTTGGAACAGACGGTTCTGGAGCAATGGCCATTCATTGTCCTGTCGGTTATCGAAAAGGATTGCGTCCGAACGAAGAAATTCGAAATAATGAACAAGCCTATGAAATGGACGGAATCAAGGTTTATGAGTTTACAATTGAGCGAGTTCCTGCAATGATACGCAACCTTTTGAATAAAGCGAAATGGAATAAAGATGACGTTGACGCTTTCCTGTTTCATCAGGCAAACCGTTACATTATTCAGAACTTAAGTCGTTTGAATCGAATTCCATTGGAAAAGGTTCCGCTTTCGATCGAAGAATTCGGCAATACGTCTTGCGCTTCCATTCCGCTGACTATTGTTTCTCGTCTTCGGGAATTCTTAACAAAACCTCAAAAATTATTAATGCTCGGATTTGGAACAGGTTTGGCCTGGACTGGAATCGCCTGGAATTGGGATCCGCAAACGATTGTCTGCCCGCTTCTCGAAATAGATTGTTAATTGATTTGAATTTCCTCAAAACATCTTTTGCTGCTCTTGCCCCGATTTTTGTAATGATATTGGAAATGTTCGCGCAGCGACGCAGCGAAAACGCAATGACGCTTTCTTTTTGGAACTTCCGATTTTTTCCTTTTTTAAATCGCTTTTAAAACGGCTGTTTCATTTGAAAAAGTTTCGTTTTCGTCGCTCGTTTCAGGAGTTTTTATCCTGTTCGCTGCGCTGCGCGAAATCCTTTTTGATAAAACTTATTGTTAAGCGAAAATCTTTTTTTCGACGGATAATCTTCTATTCTGTGTCGCGAAAAGAAAAATCGGCGAAGAACAGTCTTTTAGGAAGTTCTAAAAACCCCTTAGGAACGCGGACGTCTCGTCTGCTGGAACTGTTTTTCGCAACGTTTTCCGAATGGAGTTTATTGTAAAAAACAGATTTTATAGAGTTTTTCCTTGAATTTTTCCGAAATACTGCGATTTAAATTGACGCATTACCGAAGGTTATGCGTCGGCGAAGTTCCCCAGGCGTCGGCTTTATAGAAACTTTTTTGAACATTTAACGATCAATTTAAATTTTCCCAAATCGTTGAAACCGTTGATAAAAACGGTTCAAATGAACCAAAGATATTTATATTCAAGCTAAAGGAAACCCGAATCGTTGAAACCGGAAACTCGTAAGCAAACAGGCAGATTCCGAAAAGACGCTCCCTGTTGCCCTTTTCGACTTCGATTTGGAAAACATGAAAAAGGAAACGTTCAATCTTTCTGTTGAGCAAGAATTTTAACGCTCGAATTGTCTGATTTGGGATCTGTTGAAAAGTCTTCGGTTGATTTGTTATGACCGGACGTTTGCAACGTTATTCCCGTCCCATAAGAACCTTGATATTCAAACTGATCGGAACGCCATTCTTTTTGAACCATTGATTTCCCCAAATTGTCGTTGGAGACAAACGAATCTTTCGCGTCATTGTTTCGATCGCTCTTTCCTGATTCCCTGGCGCTAAAATAGGGAATTGTGCTGCCGACGCCGTTTTCAAAAATGTTTTGAAGGTTTAACGATCCATTCCCCCAATCTTCCGAAGCAATCGAATGATCAAGCGATTGAATTCTCGACAAATTCGTTTCGGAAACCGTTGCTTGATGAGAAGCAATCAAGGAAGCGTCATTTTGAGAAAAATTTGTCATTGAAACAATTGAATTAAGCTCGGAATCAGACCTTCGAGATTGGTCCAGTTGAGCAGCTGTTATTTCGTTTGAACTCGGTTGATAAGCGGCCAATCGTTGAACAGGCGGAAATTGATCCGGGCGTCCTGCAAGATAAAAATCGGAATACCATTGATTGATCCATTGAGTCCAATTCAGTTGAAGTTCGCCAAGATTGTCAAAATCATAAAATTTCTTTAAAGCGTGATTCCAATTTCCCGATTTAACCCCTAATTGGGCAAATTCGATGAGACGACGATGACCGCCAATAAGAATCAAATATTCGCAAACAGAAAATCCTTGCGAATAAAAGGTCAACATATCTTTAGAATCTTTCGGATATTCTTTCAATCGAATCATTTCCAAAAACGGAATTCCCCGTTTCTCTTTCAGAAAACCGATCAACATATTTCGATAATTTGCCCGTTCGACTTGAGATTCAACCGACGTCGCCGCGCCTTCATCAATCCAACGAGGAACTGGTTCTCTTAAATAAGAAGCAAAAATCGTATGCGTTATTTCATGAGGAATAACGGAATCTAAAATTCGTTCGCGACTTCCCTGTATCGTCATCGACCAACCAAAAACTTCGCCTTTGTCAAATGTAAACGACAGATTTCCGCCAGCGCCCAAATGTTCGCTCACTTCAACCTGAATTTGGCAAGGAGCGCCCCATTGCGGCATAACCGTCCCTAACCAGAGTTTCGCAAGATCCAACCGAAATTGTTCTGCTGTTTCCGCAACTTCTTTGGCAAAATCGGCCGATTCTGCTTTAACGATAAAATTCGGGGTTTTATAAACAGCTCCCCAGATTTTTTCGTCAGAAATAATAAGAAAAAGAGTCGAAAAGAGAACGATTCCAATCAAACGAAAACAAAGCTCGATTGATCGACTCTTTCTCGAAGATTGAGCTTCCCTGCTCATCGATATCTCCCCAAATTAAGGAATGATTCTTTTTGGTCGAACCGAAGCCGGAAATGGCAACCGACTTCGCCTTGAGTAACCCGCCCGGCATTGCCTGGCTTTCGAACGCAAATTTGGAATGTTCAATAAGCCTGAAATCCCTTTCAAACCCAAGAACCCATTTTTGACCCAGGAAGTTTAACAATAAAAAGTTATTGAGAAAATATCAAATCCAAAAAATAACGGAAAATTTTGCCTTTTCGTTAAAGTTTAACTTTTTTTAAAAGAAAAAAATAAAAATTGCCGATTCGATTCTACAGATTAAAAGAAAATTCATTAAAATAAGTCATAATAAACTCAAGTCGTCATTGAACGAAAGAACAATTCAGAATCATATCTTGTTCAGACGAACAAAATGAGAACAAAATGAAATGAGAACAAAAAATTAATGAGCCCCGCGTTTTGGGGAATTCTTTTTCATTGAAAAAACGATTTGCATTCAGGAAGTTCTAAAAACCCGCTCGGAACGCGGACCTCTCGTCTGCAGGAACTGGTTTTAGCAACGTTTTCCGAACTGAGTTTATTGTAAAAAACAGCTTTTTAGAACTTCCTATTTTTGTTTCGCGACTTCGCAACAGCGTTTCAATCCAATCGAAATGTCTTTTCCAACGGATATCGCCGTTCCTGTTGATCGTCCAAACAAAGCGTTCCAGCCTTAACGATCCGAATGAAAAAACGAACCAAATCCCTTTATCTTTAACCCTGTTGAAATAAAAACGATTTTTCATTCATTAGCCCGCAAGCGAACAGACGAATAACAGAAGACGAAATCTGTCGCCCAAACTTGTTTCAATATAGTTCCTGTTCGAAAATGATGACGTCATTCTGGCAATTCGATAACCAATTAAAAACCTCGTTTCATGATTTATGAGCTATAATAAAAATTTTTCACGGAAACAGAATAAACGCCCTTTTATCATAGAACGTTTGTTTCCTTTTTGATCCCCCGGCCAGAACATTTATTGAGCAAAAATGATCAAAAACAAATTTTTTAAAACATTTTTGAAATTAAACGCAACGAACGAAATAACAAGCGTTTTGTTTGTTTTTTGTCTTCTGTTTATCCCTCATTTGCTTCAAGCTCAGACAATCGATTTTAATAAAATTGATTTAAATGAACAATCGCCAAATAACGAAACAATTAACAACGCCGAACTTTTAACGCCAGAAGCGGTTCAGCGAAGCATTGACGGAGCAATAAGTTTTTTGAAACAACGTCAATCGAACGACGGTTCCTGGAAAGAATATCCGGGATACGAACCAGGAACAACGTCGCTTTGTACGCTTGCGCTTCTTTCGGCTGGACTCGATAAAAATGACCCAACAATCGCAAAAGCATTAAAATATTTGCGACAATTTACAGCGGAAATGCAAAATCAGACTTATCCCGTCTCCATTCAAACGATGGTTTTTTGTCTTGCTGACCCGCAAACAGATCAAGCTCGAATCCGAGAAAACGTTGATTGGCTCGTTTCGCGTCAATTTCGAACAAATAATGTTTTTAATGGCGGTTGGGCTTATTTTGGAATTCATCAACAATATGATCGCGTTGACAATTCGAATTCGCAATTTGCCATTTTAGCTCTTTATGAAGCGGAACGAATCGGCATTTCCGTTGATCCAACTGTTTGGAAGACGGCAGAAAATTATTGGTTAAAAATGCAAAATGAAGACGGTTCCTGGGGATATCGCGCTTCAATTCAAAATCTTCAAACAGGCAACAGCGGCGAAGGAACCGGAAGCATGACCTGCGCCGGAATCGCCGGACTTGTTATTTGTAGCGGAATTCGAGCAAAAGGAGGCGCCGCCTTTGAAAAAGAATCAGGCGAAATTCAATGCTGTCAGGATTTTGACGATTCTATTTCCGAACGAATCGATAAGGGACTCAATTGGTTGGCCAGTCATTTCAGCGTTCAGTCCAATCCTGGAGCCGTTGCTAATTCAAACGTCAATATATTTTATTATTTATATGGACTTGAACGCGTCGGTCGTTTGACTGCCAATCGATTTATTGGCCAAAACGATTGGTATCGCGAAGGAGCGGAATCTCTTTTGCGCCGAAAAGGAACCCTGTCGCAATTCTGGAATGCCCAAAACGATCTGAAAAATAATAATGCCGTTTCAACGGCTTTTGCGCTTCTTTTTCTCTCGAAAGGCCGTTGGCCCGTTCTCGTTTCGAAATATAAATATGGAACAAACGATTCCTGGAACGCGCATCCAAACGATCTGGCCCATTTAACAAGGCATATCGAGAAAAATTGGGGAATGAACTTGATTTGGCAAGTTATTGATTCTGAAAAAGCAACCGTTGACGACTTGATTCAAACGCCGATTCTCGTTATCAACGGAACAGAATCGCCCATTCCTGACGACCCGAACCAAAAACGCCGACAGGTTCAGGCTCTTCGCGGTTATTTGGAGCAAGGGGGCTTTATTTATGCCGAAGCCCTTGATCAGGATCAATCGTTTGAAACCGGTTTTCTTGAATTAATGAAAGAAGTCTTGCCGGAAGAAGGAAACGAATTGCATTTGATCGCCGCCGATCATCCGATTTGGTCCGCTGAAAAAATTGTCCCGGTTGATCAGCAACGTCCTATTTACGGAATTGATTACGGTTGTCGAACAAGCGTCGTTTATGTCCCCAAAGTCTCATTGAACAACCAGGAAGAACCGCCAAGCGTTTTTGACGTTCGACCGTCGCTTTCCTGTCTTTGGGAAATCGCAAAACTGGTCGAGCGTCACGAACCGTATCCTGAATCGGTCGAACATCAAATTTCCGCCGCTTTAGATATCGGCATCAATATTTTTTCTTATGCGACCAATCGCGAAATGAAATTTAAAGAAGAAATTCCTTTATCCCTTTCGGATGAATTAGCCGATCAAAAAAATTATCGAAACAAAATTTTCGCCGCCATTCTGAATCAGGGAAACAGTTCGTCTTGCGCCCCGCGCGCTATTCCGAATTTAATGAAAGCGATTCAGAATCAACTCGGTATTCCAACTCAAACGTTCGTCTCTAAAATTCGAGCAAATTCCAAAGAACTGTTTGATTATCCGATTCTATTTATGCATGGAAGAAATACGTTTTCTTTTTCAAAAGAAGAACAAGAAAACTTGCGACATTATTTGGATCGCGGCGGATTTTTGTTTGCCAATTCCATTTGCGCTTCCTCAACTTTCTCAACCGCATTCGCAGACGAAATGCAGAAAATTTATCCGGAAGAATCGTTTCAAATGCAAAATGTTCCTTTGGACGATCCTGTTTTTTCCAACGAATTTGGCGGTTTTTCCATTAAAAATTTGGAAATTCAAAAAGCGGTTCGCCGATCAGGACAAAAAATTCGCTCTGAACTGATTGAATCGCCCCCTGAACTCAAAGGAATTCAAAAAGACGGACGTTGGATCGTCCTCTTTTCTCCTTATGATATTAGTTGCGCATTAGAAAAAAGCGGCGCTATTGAATGCAGCGGTTATTCTCAAAAAAGCGCTTTTCAGTTAGCGGTTAATGTCCTGCTTTATGCGATTGAACATCTTTAAATCCCATTAAGATTTTAACCGAAATCTGAATGGGCAACAAGGGTTTGCCCTTGCCTTATATCAACCGTTGTTGCCGCATTTGCGTCCTCAATGATTTGGGATTATTTTGAAATTTGATAATTTGGCGTTTTGATTATATTGGCTTTGCTTTTTATAACTAAACGGTTATCGAATTTTTCATTGAATCATTATGAAATCCGGATTAAAATTCAACAAAAATAAAATGGACGTTCTGGAACCCCTTCGGAGCGAGGACGTTTCGTCCGCAAGAACAGGTTTTAACGACGTTTACCGGATTGGGATTGTTGTAAAATCCGGGTTTTTAGAACTTCCTAAAATAATTTTTTCAATTATTTTTGTAACTTTTTCGTTCGATTTGTCGTCCATAAAAATAAGTTAGCCTGAACAATTTCTGATTAAACGGAAAACTTCGGCGCCATTTCCGGTTTATTTTTTGAACAAAAAACAGATTCAATATTTTGATGAATTTATATCAACAAATGGATGATTCTCATTTGGTTTTGCTGTTTCAAAAAGGCGATTCCAGAGCGTTTGACGAAATCGATCGACGATATCGCGACAAACTTTTTCGTTTTTTATCTTTAAAAACGCATTGTTCCTCAGACGCGGAAGAATTGGCTCAAAAGACGCTTTTGCAAGCATTTCAATCCTTAACGCAATTAAAGACAGGAAATTCTCTTGCCAATTGGCTTTACCAAATAGCAAGAAATATGCGAATTGATGAATTACGAAAGAGTCGTCCTCAAGCTTTTAGCGAAATGTTTTCTAACAATGCTCAGACAGAAACCGATTTTGACGAAACCCTTTTCGATTCAAATCCTAATCCGGCTCAAATTTTTGCGCAAATAGAAATAAGTCAGAATATTTGGGCAATTGCCAAAGACGCTCTTTGTGAAGAAGAATTCCATATTTTATGGCTTCGATATGGCGAAGAAAAAACGGATTGGGAAATAAGTCAATTGATTCATAAAAAAGTTGCAACGATCCGCGTTATTTTGCATCGAGCAAGACGCAAACTTTTTCCGAAATTACATCAAATAAGAGAAGAATATGATCAATAAAACATCAAGCGATTAATAACGAAACTTTTTTCAAAGCAAACAAACTTGATATTGCCAACCTTGACCAATAAAACAAAAATCCTTTTAAACAGGCTTAATATGTTTTCTTTTTTCCGAACTTATTTATTTCAACAGATTGATCGCTTTAATGATCGAAATCAAGCGATTCCGTTCTGGCTTCGTTTTTTTATCAATCGAGACGAAAAGTTGCAAGAATATTGGCGCGATTTGAAAGATTTGGAATCTCTTCTAATGTTTCATCGACTTGATTATCTTAACTCGAAAACAATCGTTGACGAGTCCGAACAAAATCATTTAAAATCGAAACCAAAAACGCCTGTTTCTCAAAACTCTTTTTTGCGAACTCCCTCAATTAACCGTTCTCGAACGTTAAACAACTCGCTTCATGAATCAAAAGAAAAAAGCCGCCCTTATTCGCTTTCGAAAACATTCCTCAAAAAAAATCGTTATACCAAATGGTTGACAACAGCGGTTTCAATTATTTTGTTAGCAGGAATCTGTTTTTTTCTTTTTTATTCGTCCTCTTCTGATTTTCCCCAGCAAGGCAGGCAACAGGATTCCTTTCTATTAACAAATATTCCGTCCCCCCAAATTTCATTGAAGTTAAATTGGAACAACATTTCTCCTGAAGAGTTAAAACAATATTTTCCTTTATTTGTCCTTTCTCCGGTTGAAACGACTTATTTTTTGATGAAAACCAAAACGGAAAATCAATCGGAAACATCAACAATTGGCTTATTTGATTCAACTGATAACAAGAGCGATTCTCCAAAATCAACAGAAAGTCGGGAAAACAACCAAATTAATTTAGACGCCAATAATCAAAACGAAAGTTTTTATTTGTCTATTTTGAATCGAGTTATCGAATCAAATTCATTTAGTTCATATTTCGCTCAGCTTTATTCATCCGACAAACAATAAACAACTCAAACAATTGCAAATTGAATGCATAATTTAACATCAAAACGATTATTGTCAGGAAAACTTTGCTTTCAAACTCAACGCATTTCTGATATTCGAACCAAAAAATATTTGATTCATTAAAATTCGTTTCATAACCTGTTTTTTGACAATTTAACTCGAAAAATAAATAGTTTAAAATGAAAATTAGGTTATATCTCAATATCAGAATAAATAAATGTTTTCGTTCTTTCGCAATCCGCTCGTTCGTTTGCAGGCTTGCAACTCAAGTCCTTCATTTTTAACAAACCTGAAAAAACTTTTGAGCTTCTTTGAAATCCCAATCGTCAAATGTTCTGCGTTGAGTCAACCAGGGCTTGCATAACCCCCCCCCCCTTGCTATAATATAATTAAATGGTTGAAAATTCATGTTTTTTGTCTTCGTAAGCCCGCAATATCAAGTTATTTATTGAAGCCAATGTTGTCGTTCATCCCGACTGCGGTTAGAAGTAAACAATTACAATCAGGATATTATTCGTTTGGAATTTTTGTTATTATTATTTCAACCCCCAAACAATGATAAATCGTTATTTTCTTCATTCCCCTGTCCTTTCTTTGGCTTTTTAGTTTTAACCCCAAGGAACTCATTTTTGGCTTCGCCTGTCATTGACTGGTCGCATTGTTAAAATATCGAATTTTCAACCGACTTGAGTACAATCTGCTTCAAACAGATTGTTTTATCTTTTCAAACAATCCCGCCTTTCGTTAAGTCGATGAGGATACTTATATGGTTTCCCCGGAAAACAATTCAGAGAATAATTTTATTCCCCGTTCAAATAACAACGATCATTCCGAAGATTCTTCCAAAATTTTAGATTCTGAGATTAAGGACGATATTGAAAAATTTTTTGAAAATGATTTTCTATTTGAGCCTGTCTCAACCAAATTTTCTTCTTCGGAACAAATTGAGAATCCTTATCAAATTCGCGACAAAATTGCCGAAGATTATGATTCTCTGCAACGAAAAAACAGCATTTGGAATCGTTCTTTTGAAGAGCTTGCTATTTCAACATCGAAATCAGAAAAACGCGATCGCGGTCGTCATAAAGATGCCGATCGCTCCAAAGAAAACAATAGTCGCAATAAGGGCGAACGATCCCGACCTTCGCGTTCAGACCAAATCGAAAACGAACATTCCGATATGACCAATTCCAATTTGGGAAAAAATCAGAATATCGAAAAAGAACGGGAAAACAAACAGAATTCCGACACACAAAAAGAATATCATTCAAATATAGATTTAAAAAACAAAATTTCTAAATCCAACAAATTCCGAGAACGTTTTCGTTCGGGAATATCGCGTCCCAATCATTCAAACGATCTTTATGATAATCTTGAACCAACCATTGGGGCAAAAGGAAAACGAGGAGAACCGCTTTCTCTTGCGGAAGAATTGGCTCAAAAACGTCAAAAATCCGACGCAAATGAAAAAACGATTTTCGAATCAATTCAAACAGATTTTCCCGATGTTCTGGAAAAAGAAGGAACTGCTCTCATTGCGAAACTTCAAACAATGTCAATGCAAGAACTTGTTATTGAAGCCAGAAAGTTGAATTTAAAAAATATTGATGACGAACGCCGTCAAGATTTGATCTTTCGTATTCTCAAAGATCGCATTCAAAAAAACGGGTTGATGTTTGGAGAAGGAACCTTGGAAATTCTCCCCGACGAATTTGGCTTTCTAAGAAGTTCGGATTTTCATTATGTTTCCTGTCCCGATGACATTTATATCTCGCCAAGTCAAATTCGTCGCTTTGGATTGCGAAACGGTTTGACAATCTCCGGTCAAATTCGTCCCCCTAAAGAAAAAGAACGTTATTTTGCTCTTTTGCGAATTGAAGCAATCAATGGTCAAGACCCAATGCTTTTGGCTTCGAAACCTTTGTTCGATAATTTGACTGCAATGCATCCAAATGAACGAATTGTATTGGAAACGCCTGACAGAGATATCAATACTCGAATCGTCGATATGATTGTCCCTGTCGGTTTTGGTCAACGAGGACTCATTGTCAGTCCGCCGCGAGCAGGAAAAACGATTCTTATGCAAAAAATGGCCAAAGCAGTTCTAACCAATTATCCCGACAGTTATGTTTTCATGCTTCTCATTGACGAACGTCCTGAAGAAGTAACGGATATGGAACGGGAAATCAAGGGAACGCATTGCGAAGTTATCAGTTCGACTTTTGATGAACCGCCAAGTCGTCATATTCAGGTTTCCGAAATGGTTCTTGAAAAAGCTAAACGAATGGTCGAATATGGAAAAGATGTCATTATCTTTCTCGATTCAATGACTCGATTAGCGCGAGCTTGGAATTCCGAATGCCCAACAACCGGCCGAACTTTGACCGGAGGCGTCGACGTCAGCGCTCTTCAGCGTCCGAAAAAATTGTTTGGAGCCGCAAGAAAAGTTGAAGAAGGGGGATCGTTGACCATTATTGCAACCGCTTTAGTCGATACTGGCAGCAAAATGGATGAGGTTATCTTTGAAGAATTTAAAGGAACCGGCAATCTTGAAATTTGGCTGGATCGTTCTCTCGTTGACAAAAGAATCTGGCCCGCTATTAATATAACTCAAAGCGGAACCCGCCGCGAAGAAATGATTCTGGATCCGGAAGAATATCGTCGAATTTCTGTTTTGCGCCGTCTGTTAAACGTTATGAACCCCGCTGACGCAATGGATTATTTAACGGAAAAACTTTCAAAAACAAAGAAAAACGCAGAATTTCTTATGAGCTTGAAAACGGATTAAGCCGTTTTTTATGATATTCGCGACATTTTATCAAAACTTTATGCGACAAATCCCAAAAAAATATCGAATCGGGCGATTTGTTTTCTGTTTAAACCGGCGCCGACTGATCGACAAATTCCCTTTTGTCTAATCCGACGTCGTTCCCGTTTTTGAGACCCCAACGGCTCTGTTTTCGATTGTTTTGAAGATTTTTGCCCCGTTTTTTGTTTTGAATGGTTATTGCAAATGTCAACATTTTAATATTCTTGAATTATAAGAGGGACTGGTTATGAAATTTCACAATTTATTGATTCTCTTTGTTTTTTGTTCGGGATTGGCTTTTTCGCAAGATATTCAAGCGAACGATTCGGAAAGCCAAAAAGACGTTTTTCGAATCGGAATAATCGGAACGACAACTTCTCATGTTCCCGCTTTTGTTAACGTCATCAATGACCCCAATGCAGAAGAATTGTTTCAAAAATTCGAAATAACTGCGGCATACAAGGGCGGAATGCCGGACAATCCAGACAGTTGGAATCGAGTTGAACAATATGCGGCAGAATGTTCGAAAGCAGGAATTGTCCTTTATCGTTCAATCGAAGAACTGGTTGAAAATGTTGACGGCGTTTTGTTGGAAAGCGTTGACGGGCGTCCGCATTTGGAACAAGCCAAACCTGTCATTGCAGCGGGAAAGCCAATGTTTATCGACAAACCAATTGCCGGTTCTCTTTCTGATGTTTTGGAGATTTTTCGTCTGTCAGAAGAAAAAGGGGTTCCGATTTTTTCCGCTTCGTCGTTGCGATATATTTCCGGTTATCAAAAAATGCGAAATGAGCAGCCATTGGGCAAAATTTGGGGTTGCGATACAATGAGCCCTTGTTCTTTGAATCGCAAACATCCCGATTTTTATTGGTATGGCGTTCACGGAGTTGAGTCTTTGTTTACAATTATGGGCTCTGATTGTTTGAACGTTTCTCGAACTCATACGGAAGGCGTTGATCTGGCGGTCGGGCTTTGGAAAGACGGTCGAATTGGAACGTTTCGCGGCATTCGTCAAGGCGCTTCCGGATATTCCGCGAAAGTTTATGCAGAAAATGGGATTGAAGAAGCCGGAACTTACGAAGGTTATAAACCTTTGGTCGTCGAAATTTGCAAATTCTTTGATTCAAATATTGTCCCAATTGAACCTCAAGAAACAATCAATATTTTTGCTTTTATGAGCGCGGCTGATGAGAGTTTAAAACTGGGCGGAATTCCTGTTTCTTTAGAAGAAACGATTGCCAAAGCCCGCGATGAAAAACAAATAACCGTTGAATTAAAAATGATTAACGATTCATCAATCCTTTGGAATGACGAAAACACGGAAATTTCCGATCTCTCTGAAAAAATCGATTCTTTCAAGCAAACAGGAAACGTCGTTCGTATTATTTTGGACAATCGCGCCGGTTTATCATTCGAAATCGTTGAAAAAGTCCTTGCTGAAATTGACAATGCTTATTTGGCCAATTATTTATATTAAGAAATTAAGAAAAAAATAAAAATCAAACGGATCGTTTCTTCCAAAGCCAATCTGCTCAAGGCGTCCAAGGCGGCAAGTTTTGTTCTTTTGTAATCGCAATATCATTGAGCGGGTTTGCGAAATCAGCGATTCGTTTTTCATTAAGTTTGAATTAATATAAGGAAGTTCCAAAACCCCCTTGGAAGCGCGAACGTCTCGTCCGCAAAAACTGGTTTTAACGACTTTATCCGAAATGCGTTTGTTGAAAAATCCGGGTTTTTAGAACTTTCATATCATTTCATTTCTGTTGGCAGACTGTTGTTAACTGGTTTTTGAAAACGAGAAATCAGTTTGAACATTAATCTTTTATTTGTAAAAATCTTTTTTTGAAGATTTTTTTGTAAGAATCCCTCAAGCCGCATAAAAATGTTATAATTAGTTAGAAAACTTTTAAGTTTCGGGAAAACCCGCTCAAAAAAACTCTGAATTCTAAACTTTATTTTTTATTGAACCGATACATGAAAAGGTCAAATATATTAATCAGCCTGAGCTTATAAAATAATATATACCGAAGTCGGTTTGGGCAACAGGATTCCCCTTTTCGTAATCCGCCCGTTGTCATCGGGCTTGCAAAAATAACGTCCAGCGATTTCTCATAGGCTTGAGTATAATAATGAAAAAAATTTTTCGACAACAATTGAATCATTTCTTTGAACGAGAAAAATTATTGCATAACAATATCGTTACAAACAATATTATTTATTGCATTTTATCATTCTTGGCCTTTTTATCTTTTTTTTATATTGATTTGAATTTGTCAATGTTGCGGGGCGAGACAATTTATCGCGGTCAATTTTCCGGTTTGGATCGTTCAACAACAGATCGAGACGGATATGATCAGGATTTTAATTCATATTCCAGCGAACTCATTCGTAAAATGCGTCCGCCCAAGCCGTCCAATTTCCCTCAGGATATGCAATATCCGCCAGGTTTTTTAACCGAAACCAAACCATTGGATGTCGTTTCTCCGAATAATATCGAAAAACAACCTTCGGGAACAATTCCGCAGGAAAATGGAAAAATAATCGAACAGGAACTTGATTCTGATGACTCTTCGCCCAATAGCGAACCGTTGGAACAGCCTTCCAAATTGTCTTCACAGGAAAAAGGAGTCGCGTTCTCGATCTTTTTTGCTTTGTTACTTTTAGCAGGTTTTTTCTTTTATGATTTTCGTTATCGTCAATGGTTGGAACATATTTTAGAGCAAAATAGTCATCTTTTATCGCCAACTGCCGTTTCGACAGATTTTACAGCAATTCTTCATTCGTCCCCTTCGTCTTTTGGAACGTCGGATGAGTTTTCTGAAAAATTGCCGGGATTTGTTGACGATTCATTGTTTTCGGAAAAGACAAGAACTTATTTCGACGATTTTTCAACAAAAAAATCTTTGTCTGAAGCCGTTTATTCCGAACAGATTTTTAACAGCAATCTCAACAGTTTTGATTTGCAGACTCTTCAAAACGACAGTTATGAATCGAATGCCGCTTTACTGGATATTTCTGATATGTCCGGTTATCAGGTTCGACAATCAAATAATCAATGAATTTGGATGATATCGAAAACCCCGAAAAGGTTAACGGAATCCGTTTTCATTCAATGATCTTTCGTTCAAAAAGTTGCAAATATTAAATATTGAATCTTTAATATTTATTGAGCATAAATTTCTTCGAAACATAAAAATTTCGAGCGCGATAAAAACGCTTTCTCAAAAATCGCTCAATTGCAAAAACTTTATTGCTTTCCTCAGAAAATAAGCTATAATATCGAAAGAATGAGTTGAAGTAAAATCATCCCAACGGTTTTTGATTCAATTCTTCAATCGTTTTTTGCCTGATACTCATTATGCGTTGCTTATTTAAGTTCAATTGTTTTTATTCGTTGATTGCAGTTCAATAATTCATCGATATACTCAACTCTGTTGAAACCGAAACTTCTCAATTCCATAACTTTGGCAATAACGGACGCAAGATTGACAAAACCTTTAAATTGATTGATAAGTTAAATATTGTTTGGATTTGGAGTCTGTTTCACAAAATGCGTTTGTTATTCAAACAAGATTCCCTTCGTCCCTTTCTTCGATTCGTTTCCTGATTTTTCGCCTTTGAGCCTGAGTTATTTTATCGAAGCCGGAATGGTCAACAGGTTTCGCCTTTTTGTAATCTGGCTGTCGTTGTCGGCCTTGCGTTCCCCGACGATTCGCTTTTCAGTTTCCTTAAGCAAACAGGCATTTTTTGATTTAGTTGCAAAAAACAATCAAAAACTTATAGCAGATAAAATTGACAATATGATATACGAAACAAAAATAGAACAGTCCTTGATTTTATTGAAGCCGGACGCAGTTCAACGAAAACTGGTTGGCGAACTTATTTCTCGATTTGAACGCAAGGGCTTGACAATCGTCGCAATGAAAATGTTGCAAATGACTTCAGAAATGGCCAAACAACATTATCGCGATTTGGTCGATAAAAACTTTTTTCCTCAAATTGAAAAATATATAACCAGCGAACCGCTTATTGCAATGATTCTGGAAGGATCTCAAGCGATAAGCATAATTCGTCAAATGGTTGGACCAACCGACGGAGCGCAAGCGCCCGCTGGAACTATTCGCGGCGATTACGCAATGAGTTATCGTCAAAATCTTATTCATGCTTCCGACTCATCCGAGTCCGCTCAACGGGAAATAAACCTTTTTTTTCCTGATCAATTTTAAAAAAAGGGATTCAATCGTTCTCGACAAAGAAAACAATTTCAGTTACGGTTTCAATAAATCGTCTGTCTTTGTTGACCTCAGTTTGAATAAGCCGTCCTTTGTTGCGGATTTCAATATAACTGAAACCGTTTTATATTGATTATTGCTTTTATTTTCCAAACAGAAGAATATCGTTTATCAATACAAATATCCCAAACCGGTTTTTTATGGAAACGACGTCGAACAAAACATTTTGAGATTTTATTTTGTTTTTTCAATGTTTCGAAATGAAAAGCCCCCTAAAAAACCGTTCAAATTTTAGATTAAAAGGAATTAATGATGACATTTTATCCATTCGCCAATTATTGGAAAAACATCTGTTTGTTAATGGCATTCGTTTTATTCTGTTCGTCTGGCGCTTTTGCGCAACATGATCCTTCGCAATATGAAGGTTGGAAGGGAGAAATAACCAAACTTATTCAAAACGGCGATTTTGCTTCGGCAACCGCAACGCTCAACGGAATGGAAAATCTTTCCGACGCTGACGCTTTTTCTCGAGACGCGTTTCTCGAAATTATGCGACGGTTGAATCTTGAGTTTCCTTATAACGAAAACGAGATTCGCGAACAATTAAAGGAAAAATTTCCCGATTTGACCGACGAACAAATGAACCAATGGGAAAGCAAGCAATATCTCGAAATGCGAAATATTGACGGCGAAAAGCGTTATTTTTCGTCTGCTGTTCGAAATCTTTTTCTGCTTGACCCGGAATTAGCGGCAAAAAATCGCAATCCGGATCGTTATAATGCAAGAATAGCTCATTGCCAGGAAATTTTGGATCAATCCAATGGCCGGGGAAATTTGACCTGCGAAACAAATTACAAAATCAACTATATTCTAACCGTTCCTGCCAATGAAGTTCCAGAGGGCGAAACGATTCGATGCTGGTTGCCCTTTGCCCAGACAAATTGTGCGCGACAGAAAAATGTAAAACTAATCTCAACCAATTCCGAAAATCCTGTCGTTTCGCCCGAATGTGATCTGCAGCGAACTATTTATATGGAAAAAACGGCTGTTAAAGATCAACCGACCGTTTTTGAAATTCAGTTTCAGACTATTGGTTACGCTCAAGCCTATTCTTATGATTGGCTTGTCGAAAAAGTTCGACCTTATCCGGAAAAATGCGAATTCGTTCGACTGTATACCGAAGAACGTTTGCCGCATATCATTAAGTCGGACGCCTTTAAACAATTGGCCAGGAAAATTGTCGGCGATGAAACGAATCCTGTCAAAAAAGCGTCGCTTCTTTATGATTGGGTTGACGACAGTTTCCCTTGGGCCAGCGCCAATGAATACGGAGTCAATCTTAATATTCCCCAATATGTCATTGATAAGGGGCATGGCGACTGCGGAATGGTTTCCCTGTTATTGATCTCTCTGCTTCGTTGCGAAGGAATTCCAGCAAAATGGCAAAGCGGTTGGACTTTTTCCAATGGAAAAGGGGGATTACATGATTGGCTCGAAATTTATTTTGAAGGAATCGGTTGGGTTCCTTGCGATGTTTCTTATGGGAAATTGCCCTCCGAGAACCCTGCCATTGCCAATTTCTACAAATTCGGGCATGACGAAAAACGTCTGATTGTCAATCAGGATTACGCGCAACCATTAACGCCTGAAAAAAAGTTTTTCCGCAGCGAACCCCTTGATTTTCAACGCGGCGAAGTCGAATGGGACGGCGGCAATCTTTATTTTGATCAATGGGATTATCAAATGACGATTGAAACCCTTTAATCTTTCTTTTCGAAAACTCGACAAAGACGGACTAATCCTAGTCAACCCCCCAAACCGTCGTCCTATAGTTTTCAGCATAAACATTAACTTCGTTTCAGCGGATTGAAAATTGGATCATTCAAAAGCGTTGGGAACCGAACCAATATTTCGTTTATTGTTCCATTATTCCGTGCCTGCGGTTATTGGAATGTTGGTTCAGGTTTTATATACAATCGTTGATGCTGCCTTTATTGGACATTATCAAGGTCCCGACGGCTTAGCGGCAGTAACCCTTGCGTTTCCGATGACGGTTATATCGACAGGATTCAGCCTTTTGGTCGGCGCTGGAACCTGTTCGATTGTTTCCCTTCTTTTAGGACAAAGACGTTTGGAAGAAGCGGAACGAATTCTCGGAAATGCCGTTTCGATGACGTTGGTTTTTGGGGTTCTGATGGTTCTTTTCGTTTTTACGATCAGCGATTATTATATCGACAGGCATACGAATTTAAATGCAGACGTTTTGCAAATGGCCAAAACGTTCCTTCGCATAACAATGGGATTCGCATTTCTTCCCGCTATCGCCTATGGACTGAATAATCTTATTCGGGTTCAGGGAAATCCGCGAATCGCAATGGCAACTCTTCTGGTCGGAACCTTTTTGAATATCGTCTTAAACCCGATTTTTATCGGCTATTTTCAATGGGGAGTTGCCGGTTCCGCTTGGGCAACCGTTATTTCGTTGGCGTTGACGGCTGTTTGGGTTATTTATTATTTTCGGAGTTCTCGAAGTCTTTTAACGCTTCGTTGGAAAAATCTCAAGCTGAATTGGAATCTTTGCAAACCGATTTTAACGATCGGATTAGCCCCTTTTTTAACGCAATTGGCTTCTTCATTTCAGGGAATTGTTTTGGTTGGACAACTGGCTCAATATGGAGGCGACAACGCCGTTGCGATTTGGGGCGTTATTTATCGAATTGTCATCGTTATTTTTCTTGTCGTTTTAGGACTTTATCAAGGCGCTCAACCGATAATGGGTTACAATTTTGGAGCGAAGCAATATCAACGGGTTAAACAAGTGTTGCTTTTGAGTATCGGCATTGCTTGCGTTTGGTGTTTCGGCGTTAGTTTAATTGCAGAATTGTTTCCTGTTATGCTGGTTCGTCTTTTTACGCAAGCAACGCCCGAATTGGATTCGTTAGCGAAAGTTGCCATTCGATTGAGTCTTTTGATGACTCCGTTAATGGGATTTCAGGTCATTTCTTCGCATTATTTTCAAGCGGTTGGAAAACCGAAGCTTTCCATTTTTTTAAGTCTGACGCGTCAATTTATCATTCTCATTCCGCTTTTGATTGTTATTCCAAGAATTTGGGGGTTGATCGGCATTTGGAGCAGCTTTGCCATTTCCGATTTCTTGTCCGCTTTTTTAACATTTCTTTTTATTCGAAATGAATTAAGAAATTTGGATTCAGGCAAACAATCGCTTTCCATTCTTTCCTCAATCGACAATTTGGAAATGCCCCCTTAATATTGGACATTGTTTAATATTGAACATTGTTTTTCAAAAGTTGCAAACAGAATTTCCGCAATCAACTGACTCAAAACAAACTTTGCATTCAGAGAATCAAACGTCCCGACTTTTCGACGCCGTTAAAACGAGCCATTGACTTCGGATCGATTGAGCCTAACCGTCCTTCTAATCTTTGGAATGCAGATTTTGAACTTTAATCTTTGGAATGCTAATCTTTGAAACGTCGTCCCCTCTTCGAAACAATATATCGAAACAAATGACGAAAGGGCAAAGCTTTTTGTCCAAAACGACTTCGGGATAAAATAATGGCAACACAAACATTGAATAACAAAAACACAAATCATTCTTGTTTTGTTTTTTTGATTCTTTTTGCTCTTTTCGTTCGAGGAAGCGTTCTTTTCTCTCATTTAGAGACATTTGACGCGGATCCCGATGATTATGGGCGATTGGCGGAAAATTTATCGATTTTTCATGTTTTTGGTTCGGAAGAGAATCCGACTGCATTTCGACCGCCGCTTTATCCTTATTTTTTGAGTTTATTGACCTTTTTGCAGATCAATCCCGACAAGAGCGATTTTCTGAATTCGATTCTTTTATCCCGCAACGCAACGATTGCTTTATTTCATTGGATTTTGGGATTATTAACTGTTTTTCTCGTTTATAGAATCGCCTTGGAATGTCATTTCACGGAAAAAGCAGCTTGCTGCGCCGCTTTCCTGGTTGCTGTTGACCCGATTTTGTTGCAGCAATCCCGACTTGTTATGACGGAAACGTTCGCCGTTTTTTGGGCTGCATTAATCCTTTTTTTTATTATTAAATTACATTCTGTTCCCAAAAACAATCTTTCCGTTGCCGATTTATCATTTTCGAATCAGAATAGGAATTGGAACTCCTGGCAAAACGGGATTCGTTATTCGATTTCTCTTGTTATGATCGGAATACTGTTGGGATTATCTGTTCTTTGTCGGCCGACTTTCCTTGCTTTTGCCGGACTGTTAACGCTCTATTTGGCGATTCCTCTTTCTTCGACTCAATTTCCCAAACTCAAACCGAGTCAGCGTTTTATCCTTTTTCCTTTTGGCAAAATCATCATTTTTCTAATCGGTTTGGCGATTCCTTTATCATTTTGGGCGATTCGAAACGAAAAAGTCTTTCAGCGTCCCATTATAACGACCACGCATTCCGGTTATACTTTTTTTTTGGCCAACAATGACGATCTTTATGATTATTATCATGAATCGCGTCCCTGGTTATCGCTTTGGGATCCAACAACATTTCATGACAATTGGTCTCAAACGATTAGCGTTCATAAATCCAGTCTTAAAGATGGCTCAAAACAGACTGAACAGGAATTACTTCAAGATTCCTGGGCTCAAAATGCCGCTTGGGATGTCATTGAACGACGTCCCGGCGATTTTGTGACTTCCATTGTTTATCGCATTGGAAATCTCTGGCAATTCCTTCCTTATGCCGTTCCTGATCCGCAGACGGAATCGCAAACGACTCGTTGGATTCGTTACGCCATTGGACTCTTTTATCTTTTCGAGTTGGGATTCGCTCTGATTGGAACCTTGGGGCTCGCTTTTTCAATCGAAAAAAACAACAATCAATCTCCTTGCTGGATATTTGGATTTTTGCTCATTCTTTCGATACAAATTCCCCATTTGATTTTTTGGACCAATATGAGAATGCGGGCGCCCTTCATGATATTTATTCCTTTGTTGACCCTTTATGGCATTGGTTGGCTCTATGCCAAAACCGGTTTGCGCAACAAAAATCCAGATCGATAATTCGCCTTATCGATCGCTAAACGACATAAAGATATTCGATTTGCAATCCCATTAATGTTTCGTTCAAGGAGTTCTAAAACCCGCTTGGGAGCACAGACGCCTCGTCCGCAAAAACTGGTTTAAACGACTTTATCCGAAATGCGTTTGTTGAAAAAAACAGGTTTTTAGAACTTCCTTTAACTTGACTTTTGAGGGAGTTTTGATTAAAATAAAATTATTCTCAACTCGTTCGAAAAGTTAAAATGGTTGAGCTCACAAGTCCGACAATATTGACATTAATGCAAAAGCGACGCCCGTCCCTGTTTCTGGTTATGCCGAATTGATTATAAAAAACAAGATTCCGATAAAATATTTGGAACATCTTTTGCATTAAATGCCTTTCTTATCCCATAAATAATCATATATAACTGTTTTTTAATTAATATTTATGCAATTGCCAAACGAAATTTTCCTAAAACAATAATATTATAAGGAGATCTGATATGTTTAATTTTTTTAAAAATATCGGAGGACTTTTTCTTTGCGTTATATTCTTTCTGTCGTTTTCGATGTCTCTTTTCGCTGAAAATTATGCCGTTATCATCGGCGTTTCAGAACAGACTGATGAAACCATAGAAATGATTGAGCGTTGTTATTATGATGCGGAATTAATATCCAAAACATTAAACAAAGAATCGTTTATCGTCTATGATTTCTTTGCCCGTTCAAACGAAAGCGACAATAATTTTTCGCTCAAATACAACAATATCCCAACAAGGGAAAATATCGACAAGCTAAAAAATGATCTGGCGAAAAGGATCGATAAAAGCGATACCCTGTTGATTTACTTCAGTGGTCACGGATCAAAGACTTCGGAAAATGACACTCATTTATTTTTACAGAATTCAAAAAGTTCGACTTTGGAAGAACGCAATAAAACGGCATTAAAAGTCTCGGATTTTCGAAAATGGATGAAAGACAATATCAAGACAGAAAACAAACTCTTGATTTTGGATACATGTCATGCAGCAGCAACAAGAAGTTCCTGGGCTTCGGATGCTCCTAACTTTAAGGAAATTGAAGAAGATCATGACGGCGTTATGACTTTTGCAAGTTCTGATTATGAAGAGAGCAGCAGTAACATCGTTTATACTGAAAACAGTACAACCGGCCCTGATTCAAAGAAGACAATTTCGCTCTTTACATTTTTACTTAATGAGGCCTTAAAAGGAAATGCCGATAAAAATATTGACGATATTATTACAACTAAAGAACTGAACGAATATCTCTTTAAGCATCAGGGAACCCTTTCAAAATCGCTCGAAAACAAATTGGTTGCCGGTAATAATGTCGAACATTTTGATCTTATTGAAGAAATAAAAATTCAACCATTGACTTCTTCCCTTCAAGATTTCGCCCTTCATATCATTGGACAGATGAATACTGTCTCACAAAAAAATCTTGAGTTTTACGGTTTTAAAGAGAGATCTGAAAAAGAAAACGATACAAAATCTCAGAATGTGATTCGAAACTATAAAAGCCGTTGTGACTATAAACTGAAAAAATCCCTGAATAAGGATGTCAAAGTCATTGAACAAACCGAAGCTAAATCACAAATGAACAACAATTGCATTCTTAATACCGAAATCATTCTCACAAACGAAAAAACAAAGGATCAAAAAGACATCTATCATTTGAAAAGCACTCTTAAGTTTCCAAATGGAAATGAAGTTTCGATGATGCGAAAATGTTATGATGATGAATCTCAAAACGTTCAAACTGTGGAAGAACTCTCTTCAAATTCAACGGATCAAGAACTTCCCGAATTTTGGATTGAAGTCAAGAATGAAGATGATACCAATTTTGTTCGTCGGGAATTCCAGGAAATTGAAGACGCTCAGTATATTCAATTGGAGCCTGGAGAAGTTTATCGCATTGGCTACATGAATCTCACAGAGAAGAAATTCGGTATGAAAGTATTGATTGATGGCCGAAGCGTAATTCTGAAAAGACCAAACGATAAGACCTCGAATGAAAACGATACGGAATATGTTGTTACTCGAGGAACTTCAACGACGACAAAGATGCTCGCTGTCGGACATGCTCCAAACGACGAGTCGACGGAAATCAGCGTTTCCAATGAAAACAATAACGAGTCGACGGAAACCAGCGCTTCCAA
>JAUNBG010000098.1 GCA_030527205.1 Planctomycetia bacterium | reverse complement strand
ATCGTTTTGTTTAGATCGACGTTTTTTAACTCGTTTTTCCAGTTTTTACGTTTTTCGAGAACGTCCGGACGGTTTTGTTCGGCGGCATGAAGACTTTTTTTATAGGTGAACCCCAATCTTTTCAATGTTTTATAAATGGTCTCCAGACAAACGGTAACCGGAAGCATATCCTGAATTTCCGATGCTGTGATATCGGGACGTTCCGAAACAATTTTGCGAATAAGTTCGTCATGTTCCAACAATTTTGGACGAACGCCGCGATATCGGCGATAACCCGTTCCCTCAGGTCGTTTGAATAAGATCTCATTTCGGTTCCCTCCTTATCCTTTATTATCGTCCGACTCCTTTCATAACTCGAATATTTTTCTCATTTTTGTAGTAAATATTTTAATGGCCTGCTCTAGGTAAACGGGAATTCGCCAGGAACCGGAATGAAATAATTTCCGTCAGCGTCGGGCATTGCCGGAGCATCGCCGTTAATATCCAATGTATCGATATTCGGAACATACTCAAATTGAGAGTCCCAAACCTGATCGGTTGTCAGCCATTGACCGGTTTGAACGGCCATTCGAGCCATAATGGCAAAGAACGTCGCCTGAATTCCGTAATCCATTTCGTTATAGTCCTGGCCTTCTCGAACGGCTTTAACGAGGCAACCCTGTTCTGTTTCATAGGAATTGTTCGGCGCGGTTTTAGGTTCCCAGATCGCTTTTCGAGTTGAGCTGACAGCGTCAAATCCTTGATAAAGTTGAGGTCTCCCAACGCCTTCGCCGATTTGAGCGGACGCTTGCGTTCCCTGAATGTTGGCCTGGAATGTATGCCAGACATTCGGCATATTTCGCGTTTGAACAACCATTTTTTTGCCGTCGGCAAAGGTAAACTCGGCCATGCCGATTTCCATAAGCTGGTCCTTCGTCTTTCGATTGATTCGACCGCCCAAACCTTGAGCGGAAACTGGATAATCATTCTTCGCCCAGCAACAAATATCAATGTTATGAACCAAAGCTCCAACAAACCAGCCGCCGCTCGTCCAATCGAAATGGAAGTTGCTGCGAAGTTGATATTGAAGCGGCGAATAATCCCCAAGAGGAACGGAACCGTTCGGGGCATGAGAACGATAAACCCAAAGACCGGTTATATCGCCGAGTTTTCCTTCATGAATTGCTTCAATCGCTTCGGCGGTTGGGTTATAATGGCGATTATTAAGGCCGACCGCAACTTTGAGCCCCTTTTGCTTGGCAACTTCGTTGGCCGCTCGAATGCGTCGTAAACTCGGAATATCGGCTCCGACTGCTTTTTCCGCAAAAACGTTGACCCCTTTATTGACCGCATATTCATAATGAAGAGGTCGAAAAACTTCTGGCGTTGCAAGAATAGCAATATCGCCTGGATCAAGCGAATCAATGGCCGCTTTATAAGCATCAAGACCGATAAAAATGCGGTCTTCTGAAACGTCAACCCGTTCTTTGTCTTCTAAAGCTTCTTTCAAACCGTGAGCGATTCCCTGTGAACGATCTTCAAACGCATCGGCCGCTGCCCAGAATTTTGTTCCTGGATCTGCCGACAATATATCTCGAATCGCTCCGCAACCCCGACCGCCGCAGCCAACAAGGGCAACCTTAATTATATCGCTTCCCGCCGCATGAACCGCTGGAATAGATAACGATGAAACAAGCGTTGCCGCTCCTGCGAGTGCACTTGATTTCAAGAAATCTCTTCTTTTCATTCTATTTCCTTTCGTTTTCTTTCGTAAAATTCAAAAAATGGTTAAACAACAATAAAAAACAATAAACAACAAAACAAACGTCTTCTTTTTCCGAATTCTTATTGCATGATAATCTGTTTTTTAACAAAAGTCAATCAAAAAATGAAAGATTTTGTCATTTTTTAAGAAAATAATAAAAAAACAAAATATTTTGATTGAAATCAATTTTAAGCAAATATTGCGGAAAAATAACTATTTTGTAACGCCCCCTCTTTTAAAAAAGATCAAGAAAAAACAAAAAATAACAAAAAAAAT
>JAUNBG010000078.1 GCA_030527205.1 Planctomycetia bacterium | reverse complement strand
GTTGTCTGAGAAGTTGTAAAAGACAATGAATTGGGATCGTTAGAATTAAGCTGGAATGTCGCCGTTTCTTCCTGACTGTTATTCGTCCCATTGGGGTTCATTAACAGATCATTTGACGTTGTTTCAGTATTCGTTATATTCTCTGTTTCTGTTATGGGAAATGGAGGAATCGGTTCTGCTGAGTCAATATTTTCTGTCACAAAACTGCTTGAATCGTTAACATTGTTCTCTGTGTTGACATTTTCAAGAGCAATATCTGAAGCCTGATCATTCAAGGAGTCGACAATTTCAACGGAGACATTTTCCGGTTGAGGCGTTTCCTGAGGATTATTGTCTATCAATTCTGTTGAAGTTGAGGCAACTGATTCGTTTGCCGGTTTGTCGGAAATACCAGGGGCGGAAATATCAGGGATTGCGGAAGAATTGGAATCGTTCGTTTCTGCAATAGAATCCGTTATAATTTCCGAATCGTTATTCATTAATTCCTGTTGCGCTGTTGAATCCGCAGAATTATCCGTTGCGCTGGTTTCTTCGCTTTGAGCAAAATCGGGCGTTTGAATGTTGGCTTCAGCAGTTTCAGCAATTTCTGTGTTGGACGCGTTAACAGGAGATTCGGTTATTGTTGCAGGGACAGACTCTGTCATTTCGTCAAGCAATTGAGAATCATTGGCCAGACTATTGAATTCAGGGGTTAAATTCAATTGTTCGTCATTCTGAGAATTCGTTTGGGACACAGGCTCATCTAAGGACGCGTTTTCCAGAGTTTTTCCCTTGTCGGACAACAGATTCGGTTCGTTATTCGACGATAAAGAAGCAACTTGATTCGCGTCTGCTTGCAATTGATCTTCGATTGTTAACTCCGGGACAATTTCGTCTGCCGAAGCAACTTGATCCTCGGAATCAGAAGGCGTTTTATAGTTATAAACGGCATAACTGCCATAAACAGTCGCCCAAACAAGCGTTGTAACAGCTGTAACCCAACCCGTATTTTTTAAGATTTTTTTCCAATCTCTGCCAGAATCAGCAAAATCGCCTTCGTCATTTTCTTTATTTTCAGAAAAATCAGCCGAAGTTGACTTTTTGTCGCCAATGACATTTTGGTTGATTGAAGCATTTTTTTGAATATTCTTGTTTTTATCAATAAGTTCGCTGGAAAAATCGGAGCTTTCCTCAATTTGTTCCGAATCATTGGACAAATCTTCCTGATGTCGACGGGATATCATTTTGGAATAAAGCCAGGAAAAAGGAAAGAATAACTTAATGCAGCCCCATTTTAAGCAGAAACCGATCTTTTTTAAGCCTGTCCAAAGTTTCTTTGCGACGATTTTACAAACTCCAAACCAAAAACGAGGCGAAAGAAATCGTTTCCAGCTTTTTGTCGATATGTCGTCAATATTTTTCGAAAAATCTTCTGTTTTCTTGTTTTCAACAGACGAATCTTGCGACATTGTATTGGCCAATTGTTCGTCGTCGGCGATAACATTTCGGCGAAAACATTTTCGCAACAACGCAATGGAAAATAAAAACAAACTTCCCATTTTACTGAAGAAATAAGCTGATTTTCGTTTGATTTGATTCAGAAATCCTTTTCGTTCATAAGAGTATTCGATATCATTTTCGAAGTCAAAATCCGAATCCGGGGCTTGATTTCGTTGTTGATCATTTTGTTTTTCCTCAATCTCTTTGGAAGCATTTTTATTATTGGAAACATTTGAAGGCGCATTTTTGTTGGAATTCGAATTTTTTTTGGCCATTGCATCCTTTAAAGCAGAACTCAACGCCGAAGATTGAGGTTTTGATGACGAAACAGAATGAATCGATTGAGAATTGTTTTTAAGATTAATGTTCGATTTGTTTTTGTTTCCGTTATTGGGGTTATTGTTCTGTTGGTTAAACTGATTATTGTTGCCGCTTTTAACGGTTGGGGCAATATTGACGGATTGAGCGCCAGAATTCTTTTGATTGGAATTCTTTTCGCGATTTTTTAAATTTTCTTCAGCCCAACGTTTATATTGCTCTTCTTCAGATAGTTTTTCTTCGAATACGCCTTCGTCAAGAAGTTCGTCGTCATCATCAATATATTCGTATTGATCGTTGTCATCGTCATAAGAATGATCTTGCATTAAATCGGCGAATCGATCTTTCATGGCTGTATCCTTTCAAACAAAAACGATAAAATATTTTCAAAAACATTCGATCATTAAAGAAGTCGTTTAACTTTTAATTTTGTTTTTGTCGTTGAGTATTGCTTGTTCTATTTTCAAGGCAATCGAAAAATTTCTGATCGTTGGGTTCGCCAGACCAACAACGACAGACAGATGACCAAAAACGACAACTTTGTTGCCCCTTCCGGTTTTTGGCTATTCATATTTTTTGAATAATGATTCAAATTATTGGATTCGCTGCGCAATTCGGAGTTTTGCGCTTCTCGCTCGCGGATTTCGAGACAATTCGAGATCCGTTGCTTCGATCGGTTTTTTTGTTATTGCTTCGAGAATGGAGTTTTCTCGAAAAGTATTTTTAACGATCCGATCTTCCAGCGAATGAAAACTGATGATCGCAATCCTTCCGTTTGGTTTAAGATATTGCGGAGCCTTTTTCAAAAAGGACTCAAGAGCGTTCAGTTCATCATTAACCGCGATTCGTAAGGCTTGAAATGTTCGCGTTGCGGGATCAATTCGCTGGTTCCAGGGAGGGGTTGGAATGCAACGTCGGCATATATCGGCAAGTTCTTTTGCTATTCGAATCGGCTGACGGGTTCGATATTCAACGATTGCTCGAGCAATTCGACGACTGTAACGTTCTTCGCCATATTGATAAATAATATCGGCAATTTTATCAACATTCCATTTATTAAGAAGTTCATAAGCGGGAAGCCCCTCCGAAACGTCAAAGCGTAAATCAAGTTCTCCGTCAGAATCAAAACTGAAACCGCGATTTCGATCGGCAATTTGGTCACTCGAAAGGCCGAGATCCAACAAAAAACCGTCAACGGAGTCGATTTTTAATAATTCGAAAACGGCCTCAAAATCCCGATAATTCGCCTGAGCCAATCGAATGGGGAGTTTGATCGATTGATTTTCGAAATTTGATTCTCTTTTAATGCGTTCTTCTGCGGCATCAATCGCTTTTAAATCGCGATCTGTTGCGATAATTAAACCCGTTGGGCCGACTTTTCGGGATAGGGCAATCGTATGCCCTGCGCCGCCAAGGGTTCCATCGAAATAAAGTCCGCCTTCTTTGACGCAAAGTCCTTCAAGAACTTCATCAATTAAAACGGGAATATGAATGCTTTCCATTGATCGACCGCTCAAAAATCCTGATTTTGAACCCCAATTGATTTTTTATGATTTCCTCTTGACTCAAGACTATTGAAAAACCCAGAACTTTGCGTTGCCAATCCGCAATGAGCGGTTGATGCCTGAAGCCGAAGTTGCCTGTTGCATAAAAAACTCGGAATATCGGAATAATTGTCCCTTTGGCCTTGTTCTTGATTTTGAACCTTAAACCTTGTTCTTAATTTTGAACCTTAAACCTTGCTCTTGACCTTGACAATTCCTGGCGTCATAAGGAAACGGGAACAATTGGACGTTTCAATCCGTTTAAATTTATAACCCGCCCAGTTGGAAGATTAACAATTCTATTGGGATTATACCAGAGCAATTTGACTTTTTTTCGAAAAAACAGGAAAAGAAATTAAAAATTTATTTGAAAGAGAATGTTATTTGATGTTTATTTTTGATACAATGAAAAAAGCGATTGAAATGACTTTATTTTTCAGATAATTTTTTAAAATTCTGAAAAATGATTAACCGTTTGATCGGATTCCTGATTTTTCGGCAGAGATTGAAATAATAAATACAAAGGGAAAAAAATGAAAATCAAAATGAATCGTCGTCATTTTCTGACGGCAGCCGGAACAATCATTGCGTCGCCTTATTTGATTCCTTCCGCAATTTTGGCCAAGCCGGGCGAAACATTGGGGGCAAATGACCGCGTCAACGTTGGATTGATCGGGTTGGGAGGACGTTGCAACTGGCTTTATAATGCGACATTTCCTCAAGTTCAAGACGCGAATTTTGTTGCCGTTTGCGATATTTTTCAGCCGCGAGTCAATGAGTTTCTTGCAAAAGAAAACAAATTGGGCGAAATGAGAGGTTATGATGATTTCCGCAAAATGATTGAAACAGAAAATCTGGATGGCGTTATGGTCGAAACGACAACTCATGCGCGAGCTTGGATTGTTATTCAGGCAATGGCAATGGGCATGAATGTTTATATTGAAAAGCCGATGTGCCTGACGATTGAAGAAGGACGGACAATGGTCAAAGCGGCGCGACATTTCAAAAAAGTAACGCAGGTTGGAACGCAACAGCGTTCGATTCCTTTGAATAATTGGGCCAGCGATTTGGTTCGAAATGGCGCCATTGGAAAGATCAAATATGTCCTTGCTCCGAACTTTGTAGGACCAGATATTTGGGAAGATCAACCTGGTCAACCGCTTCCAGAAGGGGGAAACGGCAATTGGTGGGACGTCTGGACGAATCAGGCGCCTTATCGACCTTATCATCCGCAGCTTCATTATGGCTGGTCTCGTTGGCGCGATTATGATGCCGGAGGGCTTTGTTTTGGCGTTTCTGGTTGGGGAACTCATTCTTATGATCAGGTCAATCGAGCCCTTGGAACGAACGAAACAGGACCAATCGCTTTGATTTTGGAGGAACCGTCAACAATTCAAGAGTCAGGGAAATATCCGAATCGAAAAGTTGAAGATAACGAAACCGGTTCGCCTTATTATGGAATGGCAAAAGTAACAGGACCTCGCGGCAAGGTTAAAATGTTGTTTGCCAATGGGACAGAGTTGCGGCTTTATTTGGATGGCGATAAAGGGCCAGGATTAGGAGCGATTTTCGTTGGAGAAAAGGGGAAAATCGAAATCAATCGCGATAAAATTGCGGCAAATCCCAAAGACATTTTGGAACGCGATGACAATCCGGGTTCCAATCCGCGCGACGAGTCAGCCGATCATGTCGAAAACTGGCTTCATTGCATTCGAACCGGAGAAAAATGCGTTGCTGATATTGAATATGGACAACGTTCATCGACGCTTTGCGAATTGGTTAATATCGTTCGAAGCGTTGGGAAAGTTGGCGAAACGTTGCGCTGGGATCCAGAAACAGAGCGATTTACAAACTGCGACGAAGGAAACGTTCTTCTTTCCCGACCGCGACGAAAAGGATATGAACTCAATTTTAGTTGATTTTATGAGACATTATTTTTGAAATGAATCCAGTTAACGTTTTCTGTTGGCGATTTTCAAAACGAACTGGAATATCGAATCGGAATCGAAACAGACGTTTTCAGAGCAGCCTTAATGTTTTTCGCTGCAAAAATAAGTCAAAAAAGGAAATGATCATGAAGAACAAGAAGAATAAAATGACAAGAAGACAGTTTGGTTTTCAAACGTCATTGGCGTTTGGATTGGCAACGCTTCAAACGGAAACCTCTCAAGCGAATATTATTGGCGCAAATGATCGAATTCGGCTCGGATTCATTGGCGTTGCCAATCGCGGACGTCAACTTTTGGACGCGTTCAAAAAATGCGAGAGCAACGAAATTGCCGCTTTTTGCGATGTTGATTCCAAAACGCTCGACGCTTCCGCTCAAACATTTGGTTCAGAAAAAGCGATCAAGGAAATCGATTTTCGAAAAATTCTTGAACGAAACGATTTGGATGCCGTTGTTTTGGCGACGCCGGATCATTGGCATGCTTATCAAACGATAGAAGCCTGTAAATCGGGCAAAGATGTTTATTGCGAAAAGCCGGTCTCAACAACGATTCATGAAGGCCGAATGATGGTTCAGGCGGCACGAAAATATGAACGCATTGTTCAAGTCGGAATTCATCGTCGAAGCGGTCCGATCTATCAAAAAGTTGTCAACGAGCATTTAGAAGATAAAATAGGAAAAGTAACGGTTGCGCGATCAAGCCATTGTTCGAATATGTTTCCAAACGGAATGGGAAAAGCGCAACCGACAGACCCGCCTGCTAATCTTGATTGGGATCTTTGGCTCGGACCAAGAGCGAAACGGCCTTATCAGGAGAATATTGCCCCTTACAAGTTCCGTTGGTGGATTGATTATTGCTCTCAAGTTGCCAATCAAGGCGTTCATTTTCTTGACGCCATGCGCTGGTTTCTCGGCGAAAAAGCGCCGACTTCCATTTGCGCTATGGGCGGTAATTTTGTCGTTGCTGATGATCGAACCATTCCGGATACAATGGAAGTCTGTTTCCAATTTGCTTCGGGAAGACTCTTTCTTTTCAGTCATTTTGAAGGAAATGGCAATCCGATTATGGCAACGGATGAAAATTATCGTCCGCTCGGTTTTATCGAATTTCGCGGAACACAAGGAACTCTTTATATCTATGATAATCGATATATTGTTAAATCGGAAAAACCGGGACAGTTTCAAGAAAAAGGGAAGCGAGCTGAGGACGAAGTCTATATAACGGATGGGAAGAATCAGGCCAATTTGGATATAACTGCCGCGCATGCGCAAAACTTTCTCGATTGCATGCGAAATCGCCAGTTGCCGAATACCGATATTGAAGAAGGGCATCGAAGTACAACCATGAGTCTTTTGGCCAATATTTCCTTTGCAACTCAACAACGACTCGAATGGGATGCCGAAAATGAACGCATTACCAATTACGAACCCGCGAATGAATTGCTTTCCTATGAATATCGCGATCCATGGAAACTCGAACTCTGAAAATGATGGACTGGTTTGGTTTCTGCAAAAGTTTTTGCGAAGTTTTATTGACTTCATCGTTTGAATTCCATTGTTGATCAGCCAGGAACAACTTTTTTCAACATCCGTCAGGAAAAAAAGAAATATTGTTTTTGAATTGGAACAGCAATGAGAAAATGGTCAAAAACAATAACAAGACCATTCCTCGTTAAGAAGAATGATCTTGTTTCCCTCATAGAACAACTTTTATGGCATTACATTATCGATTAATCAAAGAGAGTATCGACGCGGAATGTTAATGTACTGAATATGATATTGAATATCAACTCAAAATTCGTATATTCCAGAATGACAACGTCGTTTGGTTCAATCAAGATTCGTTGACTCGGGTCTTTCAAGAGATCTCCTTGACGCATCTTGATGGCAAATTGTCTTCCGTTGATTTCTCGAATGATGAGTACGCGAGACGGAGGAAGAACCGTTCCAACTTTTGAACCTGCGGAATAACCGCTGCTGCTTCCTGCGGCGGCTCCAACGGAACCTCCGGCAGTTGCAATGGCTCCCAGGACATCCAAATCATAATCTCGAGGCAAAGGATAAACTCCTCCTTTGATCATGCCGCCAGTATAGAAGATTTCAGCGTCACGCGAAGGAATATAAACGACGTCGCCACTCCATAACGTTACATCTTCCGAATGGATTACAGGAAGCGGATCATGCGGTCCGACGCGAAGAGGAATTCGTTTGATATCCATATTGGGGTTCAGATTATTAAGATCAATGAAATCGGTCTTCAAAAACTGATTACGAAGGATAATGACCTCGTTTTTCGCATTTAAACCAGGCATACCGCCAGTTTGGCTCAACGCTTCCAGAACATCATTTTTATCGGCAGGAAGTTCGAGGGAATAAGCGGCCCCGCGTTCAATGCTTCCCATATAGGACTCGCCAATTCCGGATGACGTTCGGACTTGGTTTCTCAAATCGGCTGAAACAATATCTTCACGGATGACAATAACATTATAAGTTCGCGGTCGAATCAAAGAAACAGTAATACTTGCTCCAGGAAGCAAAATACTGTTATCGCTCATATAATGGGCTTTGATTGCATTTTCGGCATCGATTAAGGTCATTCCGGCAACGAGAATAGGTTCCGTTGCCATCGGCAATGAAACTGTCCCGTCTTCTCGAACCTGATAAGGGTAACCTTGAGCCGGTTTGTTTTTGGAAAGATCCGTAACATTATGAATCGGCGGCGGAACCTCCGGATTGCCTGTGATTCCGGTGATATAAATACCCAAAACGTCTCCAGAATCCAAAATATAAGCCGGTTCTGAATCCTTTCGCAGTTTCGTATAGTTGACTTTTTCCAAGCTGCTTCGAGGCTTACTGTTTTGCATACTCGGAAAATGTTTTGCTGAAATGGTTTGCCTATCCGGAATGCTGCTACATCCGACTGTCAGTACTCCAATCAACAAAAAAAAGAGCATTGTTGAGACAAAGTTTTTTTTCATTTTGTGCGTCCTTACATTGTTTCTTGAGGGGATATCCATAACCCAATATTATTTTTCAAAATATCGGCACTGTTGCCCTGTTTGTTGAGGAAAGATTTTATTAAATCGGTATTTTTTTCCTTTTTATAAATAATCTTATAAATCTTTAGTATTTTTACATAACAATTTGATTAAAATCCTTTTTTCAACTTTCCTCCGAATTCCCATTTCTTCTTTCTCAAAAAATTTTTTGTTTCATTCAAAAAAAGAAACTGTTATTTTTCTTACATGTTTGTCGGTTATTTGTTGTTCTCGACTGTAATCTTTTTCTAAAATTATTCAAATGAAAAAAAAGAATAACTTTCGACATTTTGAATTTGTCGACGATTTTGTTTGAAAAAATCAAAAAATTGTTCTATAAAATATTATTTTTTGGGATAAAACCGATTCAATGTAAAATAACGACAAGATTAATTGACTCTCGATCGATCCGAGAGGTTCCTGATGACAGAAAAACGCAGAACTGGAACTGGAAGATCGAATAATTTCGCTCTTTTTCAATTGCGTATTCTCTTTTGAGTTGACGAACCGAAGGATTAGAGCTTTTTATTGGTCTTGAGTATGAAAATCATCTTGGAAAGAAAAATTTTTAAAAAAATGTTCTTTTTTGACAAAATGACTGGAAATTGATTTTCGCTTTTGTTATAATCTGCAGATAATGATTGGAACAATTGAAAAGATCAGAAACAGTTTGATCATGTATTTCAATTACTGTTTTGTCAAAAATGTTTTTACTGAATATATTTTTACTGAAAAAAAGATGGAGGAATAAAATGGTGAATCGAACATCTCGTCGAGATTTTCTCAAAATGTCAGCTGTTGCCGGAGCGGGTTTTCTTGTTGCGGCGGGCAATTCTCCCAAAATGGCTCGCGCATCGGCGCTTCAAGGCCTTGCTGTTGCCGGAATCGGAGTTGGCGGCAAAGGCGCCAGCGATATTAAAGATGCAAGTTGCTATATGAACGTTGTTGCTCTTTGCGATGTCGATAAAAATACGCTTGCTGGCCAAGCTTCCAATTTCAAAGGCGCGAAAACTTTTGTCGATTTCCGCGAAATGTTTGCCGAAATGGTTGACAAGTTCGACGCCTGTACAATCAGTTCGCCAGATCATATGCATACGGTTCAAACGGCAATGGCGATCAAAGCCGGCAAACATGTTTATACACAAAAACCGTTGACCCGAACCATTGGCGAAGCTCGTTATCTCGGCAATCTGGCGAAGAAATATGGCATTTGTTCGCAAATGGGTAATCAAGGGAGTTCATTCGACTCTATGCGAAACGTTGTTGCGCAAGTCAAGGCGGGCGTCCTTGGCGGAATCAAAGAAGTTCATATTTGGACGAATCGTCCGATCTGGCCGCAAGGTCCGAATCGAGATATGACCCTCGAAAAATTCAGCAAACAGATTCAAGAAGAAGATCCGGATATTGCGGAAGATGAAATCGCGGAAAAGAAAAAGCAGGTCGAAGAAGCGTTGAAGAATCTCGAATGGGATCTCTGGCTTGGAACCGCTCCGTATCGCGAATATTGGCCGAGTCTTTATCATTCGTTCTCCTGGCGAGGTTGGTGGGACTTCGGAACCGGTTCGCTCGGCGATATGGCTTGCCATACAGCGAATATGCCTTTTGGCGCTTGCGACCTGAAATTCCCGACCAGCGTTGTTGCGGAAAGCAGCGGACACGATTTCAATAGTTTCCCGGCGAAAACGAAAATTTGGTTTGAATTTCCGGCTAACGATTGGCGCGACGCGATTCCGTGCATTTGGTATGACAGTTCAACGCGACCTGATCCGGCTCTGTTTGAAAAATATGGAATCGCCGAACCGACCAGCAGCGGGTCGATTGTTATTGGAGAAAAAGGAGTTGTCTATTCTCCCGATGATTATGCGGCCAATTATGAAATCAAAGCCGAAGGCGGCGCCGCCATTGAGGAAATCAAAGGGGTTGAATTTCGTGCCGCTCCGACCGATGATAAATCCGGAAACTTCGATACACGCAACAAACTCGAATGGGTTACTGCGATCAATGAAGGCAAACCGGAGCTCTGCTGGTCGAACTTCCCGAATCATGCTGGACCGCTTACCGAAACGATTCTGCTCGGAAATCTTGCTGTCTGGGCTGCGCCGAAAGAAGGCGTTATGGGCGAAAAAGTCGAATGGGATGCCAAAAATCTCAAGGTTACCAATTTGGCTGATTTGAAAACTCCTGGAGTCGCTGAACTTGTTAATCCGAAATATCGTGACGGTTACGAAAATATTGAAGTCTAATTCAATTTTTCTCTCGAACGTCCGGAGCTTTTGGCTCTGATGAGAATTGAGAAGAGGGGGTTATGCCCCCTTTTTCTCGAACGAAACTCTGTTGAAAATTGAGCGATCATTGTCGATCGGCTTTTGGGGTTATCTAAAAAGAGCGCACAAACCTATTTTTGGGCCAAATAACATTTCTCCTGGCAATGGGCTTATCTTTATTCAATATTTATATAGAATCAATTTATAAAGAATCATTTAATATTTAATTGAATCGCTCAATGAATAACCAGGCCAAAAAGTTAATTCTGAAAATATTAAACGATCCGCAAAACCGTCAAATCGATTCAGATTTATCTATTTTGAAATCGGGCAGGAAAAAGTTCAGCAGTTTGAATGAATCAATTTTTTCATTTCTGCAACGGCCTCTTTTAAACCGACATATAATGCGCGGGAAATGATGCTATGGCCAATATTTAATTCGAACATTTGGGGAATTGCGGCGATCGGCAAAACATTATGATAAGTCAATCCGTGACCGGCATGAAGTCGCATTCCGAAGTCGGAAATCATTTTTCCTGCTGTTCGCAGTTGATTGAGTTCCTTTTCCATGGCGATTTTATCGGTTTGTAACGAATATGTTCCCGTATGCAGTTCAACCGCATTGGCGCCGAGTTGATGAGCCGTTTCGATTTGATTCGGATCCGGGTCAAGAAAAAGACTGACAAAAATCCCTTGTTCCTGAAGACGACGAATCGTCTTTTCGACTCGAGATTTATCGGCTAAAATATTGAGTCCGCCTTCCGTTGTTACTTCCTGACGCTTTTCTGGAACCAAGGTCGCTTGATTGGGGATAATCTGACAGGCAATGTCGACGATTTCGTCATTACAAGCCATTTCAAGATTCAATTTTGCCCGAACCGTTTCATGAAGAATGCGAACGTCCCGATTCTGAATATGTCGACGATCTTCCCGAAGATGAACCGTTATTCCGTCTGCTCCGCCCAATTCTGCTAAAGCTGCCGCCCAAACAGGATCCGGTTCAACCGTTTTTCTCGCTTGACGAACTGTTGCAATATGATCAATATTGACCCCTAATTCAATCATCGCAATAACCTCTTTTTGTTACAAAATAATCTTTTTTCAATAATAATCTTCAGGATTTTCCCAATGATTCTTTGGAATATCAACAATTTAAAGACTGTTTTAATCCGCTTGGAACAGATTTTTTTCCCTGAATCAAATTTAATTTGGAATGTTTTTTCTCAATCAACTTTAAAAATCGTTATCTCGGCAAAATAGTTTGTTTCGGCGAAATG
>JAUNBG010000024.1 GCA_030527205.1 Planctomycetia bacterium | reverse complement strand
TCGCTGCCCATCATTCCGGAATTCATGCCGCCCATATTGCCGCTCATCATTCCGGAGTTCATGCCGCCCATATTGTTGAAGTTCATTCCATTATTGCCCATAAGTTGCTGCTGTTTTTGCATTGCTTCTTGAGCGTCGGGATTTTGTTGCTCAACGAGAATATAAAGTCCTTCAATCATTGTTGGAAAACGCCCCTGATCAACATTGAACGTTTTGAGAGCTGTCATAAAGTTATTGATTTGCAACTGCGTTGCGCGACGATTTGCTCGAGCTAACGCAGACCAGATAATTGGACTGAGAATTCCGATAATGACGATTAAAATCGCCAAAACGATCAACAATTCCATAAGAGTAAAACCGCGAAAAGCGGGCCGAATCTGATTGCGCTTCATAATAGAAACTCCTTGATTATCGTTTGATTTATGTTTGTTTATTTGTATTGGGGTTGATCTTTAATTGATTATCTTGATCCGCTTTATATTCAAGCCTGTTGAAAATACAAAATCGTCGGATTGGCAAGCTTGAAAACGATGAACAGATTAAGAAAGGGCAAAGACTGTTGCTTCTTTCGGCTTCTGTATTCATCAGGATTGTTAAGGGCTTCATTCATAGGAATTCGAAATAGAAGAAGTCCTTTTCATTCAATATCAAAAACACAGACCCTTTGAGTCTTTTGACGGCATTATACAATTTCTATTCAAAGACGAAAAGGGCAAAATCAGGCGGGAAATATCCAAAGGTTTAATGCTTTTTGTGCACAAATTTGCTAACAAACAAGATTCTCGTTTTCAAAACCTGCAAACAAAAAGGCGATTAGGCAAAGACGAAATCTGTTTTCTTTAAAATTCGGCATAAAAATCAAGCAGCTTCGGTCATTTTGAAAATAGGAAGCAATAAAGCAATAATAATATAAAAAACGGCGCTAGCCATAATCAAAAGCATAATCGGTTCGAGAAGACGAACCAAAAGATCAATCTTTTTCGACAGTTCGCGTTCGATGCTTTCGGAAACATTAATTAAAACGTTTTCAAGCGTATTCGATTCCTCGGAAATGGAGATCATCGCCATAACTTGCGGCGGCATAAAATTGGCGTCTGAAAGCGGTTTAGACAACGGTTCGCCTGCAGAAACGCTCTCAACCGCTTTTTCAACTGCCGTTGCCAAAAGCGAATTTCCTGTTGAATGGCTGCTGATTTCAAGCGCTCGCAAAATAGGAACCCCGTTTTGAAGCAGAGTTCCCAAAACGCGACAAAGTCGTGAAACCGCCGAATTTAACGCAATCGGACCAATAATCGGAATCTTGAGTTTCCAACGATCAACGAACTGTCGTCCCCATTTAGTCATCATTTGGAAACGGAGCCAGAAACCGCCAAGAATCAAACCGCTCAACGCATAAATTCCGTATTTTGAAAGAAAATCTCGAAATGCTAATAAAGAAATCGTCGCGAATGGCAATTCGTGACCGCCGTCAACATATTGATCGAACATCGGTTCAAATTTGGGAACAAAAAAGACAACCAAAACGGTTACAACAATTGTTCCAACAATGCAAAGCATAGCGGGATAAATCATTGCGCCCGTTATTTTTCCTTTGAGCTCTGCTTGTTGTTCCATAAATTTTGCTGTTCGTTTGAGCGAATCTTCCAAAAAGGCTCCTTCTGCGCCTGCTCGAATAATACTAATCGTTAAATCGTTGAAAATGCGCGGATGAGACGCAAAAGCAACGTCGATTTCCTGACCGTCAGCAATTTGATCATGAATATCGTTGACGACTTCCTTTAAAACAGGATTGGTTGCTTGTTTTCCTAAAACTTGAAAAGCGGTTAAAACCGGAACGCCATTTTCGAGCAACTCGGCAAGTTGACTCAAAAAAGCAGCGATTAGGGAATCAGGCGGACGACGTTTGAACAATTTTCCGAGATCAATATCCCCTTTATTGGCGTCCTCAACAGAAATGGGGAACATTCCCTGACGCGACAAAAGATCAAGAACATCCTTTTTCGTATTCGCTGAAAGGCGTCCTTGAATCTCTTTTCCAATTTTATTTCGCGCTTTGTATTTGAAATCCGGCATAAGTTTTTGACTCAAACTCTAAATGACGTTAATAATGATTCAATCTGTATTCTCAAGCCTATTGAAAAGCCGAAATTTGTATTGACGAACTTCAACAACGACGGCAAAAGTCGCAAATTGTTGGGGCTTGTCCATTCCGGCCTCTGTATGAATGATATTTGTTTGAAAATAAAACTCCTAAAACAAATATAAATTTAATGTCACAGAAACATTGATAACAGCTTGAGGTTATTGTCTTGTTATTCAGAAACATTCCAAAACATTCAAAGCGATTTCTATTCGCCCAAAGGGAGAACTGACCTGAACGCCAGCAACTGAATCGCGAACAAAACCGATTGAATCTTTGGCAATTTCAATGCCGATTGCGAGCTGATCTTCTTTGGAATATTGAGACGCTTTTTCCATTCGTTGCATAATAACGTCGGGAATAATGACGCCTGGAACTTCATTATGCATAAAAACAGCGTTTCGATAACTCGCAAGCGGCCAAATTCCCGCAATAACTGGAATGGAACAATCTCCAACCTTTTCCAAAAAGGAAAACAATTGATTCTGATCAAAAACCGGTTGCGTAATGGCAAAATCGGCTCCCGCTTCTATTTTTCGACGAAAACGAGCTATTTCCCGATTTAAATCTAATGAGTTCGGGTCAATTCCGACGCCTTTGACCGCATGAGTTTGCGGAAAAATCGCCTGACCTCCCAAATCAATGCCGCGATTCATTCGCTGTTGAAGCGAACAAAGACCGATCGAATCGGTATCAAAAACTCCCGTTGCATTTGGATAACTGCCCAGTTTCGGCGGATCGCCCGTTATAAACAAAAGATTATGAATTCCGTAAGCAGCGCAGGCCAAAAGATCAGCTTGCATTCCAATTAAATTTCGGTCGCGACAACAGAAATGCAAAATAGGTTCGATACAGGCTTCATGAAGAATGCGTTCCGCGACAACCAGCGAGGAAATTCGAGACGAAGCGCGAGGTCCATCGGGCAAATTGATCGCGTCAATGCCGAAACGACTTATTTGTTGACATTTTTGAATTGTATCGGACAAATCATAACCTCGCGGCGGAACGAGTTCAACGGTTTTGATCCATTTTTTATGAGAAAATTTCCAAGCCAAACGACTTCGATCCTCAAAATTGGATTCCGGTTGCTCTTGAACTTCCGGTTGAAGTTGCTGAAGAACCGAAACAGCGCTGCGGCCTTTGGAAAGCGGTTTAACCATTTTGGCAATTTCTGCAATATGTTCCGGAGTTGTTCCGCAACAACCGCCGACAGCAGAAACGCCCAGGTTGACATATTGCATTGAATAAGTTGCAATATATTCAGGCGAACAATAATAAAGCTGACGTCCTTCAAATTCTTTGGGAAGACCGGCGTTGGGTTGAACGATAAATGGCCGATCAACGAATTTCATTATTTCTTCAACCGATTCCAAAATTCCGTCCGGTCCTAAACCGCAATTCAAACCAAAAGCAAACGGTTGCGGCAATTCGTCGGGAAAGGGGGCAAAAAGTCTCTGAACCGATTCGCCGGAAACGGTCTCCTTGTTTTGCGAGAGCGCTGCGGATATAATAAAAGGAAAACCATTGAAATGCGACATTGCTTTTGCCGCCAACTCCATTGATTTTCGTGACGGTTGCGTTTCAAAAAGGATAAAATCGACATTCCCTTCAATCAAAGCCGAGATTTGTTCTGTTAAAATTTGTTCCAATTCATGATTCGTATATTGAATTGGAGTTGAAGGAAAAAGCGGTCCAATCGAACCGGCAACATAAAAGTTGTTGCTTTCGTTGCCATTCATTTCAGAACATTTGGAATCAAGATTCGTTTGCGACTGTCCTGTCGTTGAATTATTAATTGTTTTGTCAATATTTCCGTCCTTTTTTTTCCGATCGGATTCTTCATTTTGTTTTTCGGCAACCGAACGAGCCAAGGCCGCTCCTGCAAGGTTAATCGCCTTTAACTGATCGGCCAAACCATATTTTTCAAGATTCAGTCGATTAGCGCCAAAAGTATTCGTTGTCAAAACGTCGGCCCCTGCATTCCGATACGATTCATGAATTTGACGAATTAGCGTTGAATTACTCAAGTTGAGTTCATCATAACATCGATTCGTAAAAATATGGTTTCGATAGATTTCGGTTCCCATTGCGCCATCAAAAACAATAACGGATTGTTGTAACGCTTCCTTAAACGACTTTCGCATTATTAAAGACCTATGTTTAAACTATTAATCCCAACGGAAAAAATTCAAAGCGTCCTTGATTTGACGCCTGAAAAACTTGAACAACTCGGAATCAGGAATCTTCTCCTTGATGTTGATTGTACTCTAAAAAGTTATCGAACGCAAGAAGTCTCTCCAGAGATTCGTCAATGGTTGCAACAAATGAAAGATTCCTGTATCGGGCTCTGTCTGGTTTCCAATGGAGCGGAAAAAAGAATTGCCCGCTTTGCCCAATCGCTACAAATCCCCTGGGTTGCCTTGGCTTTAAAGCCGTCGATTCGCGGTTGCGTTCGCGCCCTCAAGGAAAATCATTTTGATCCGTCTGAAACGGCAATGGTTGGCGATCAAATTTTGTCCGATGTTCTTGCTGGAAATCGAACCGGCATTCGAACTTTTTTAACCGTTCCCATTCAACCGGAAGAAGAGCCTTGGTTTACTCGAATCAAAAGATTTTTGGAGGCAATCATTCGAGTTGTTTTATATCGATAGGTTCCATTTTCTTGCGCTTTGAGCATAATCAAAAAATCGATCGAACGAAAGTTTTTCTATGAATTTTATTTGAAAACTTGATTATCGTTTTTGTCAAAAATTTTTTTGAAAGAAGGTTATTTTGAAAAGGACGCTTTTACGCAATCCGTTCATATGATTGCGAGCGTTTGTTATTCGAGAAAAATTTCATTGTATAAATCCTTATTTTGTTATTTGTGATATTATTGTCTATAAATATTATATAATTATTAATAAAAAGGGAAGTCTTCCAAAGTTTGCTTAAGGCGATCTTGTTGTTTTGCAAGGATTATTATAAAATAATAGGAAAGTTCTCAAAATCCCTTAGGAACGCGGACGTCTCGTCAGCAAGAACAGGTTTTAACGACTTTATCCGAAATGAGTTTGTTGAAAAATCTGGGTTTTAGAACTCCCTATAGTTCTTTTGATCTTTTCAAAAAGATAAATATAAGTTGAATCATCACAGAATATTAGAATAAAAAACATTATTCTTGTTGTCATTATTTCAAATAAAATGGGTCGACATAACTTTCGTTCTTTCAAATAATGCAAAACGAGAAAGAGTTATAATGCAAAGCGGATTAAGAGAAAAGGGAATGACGCTTCTGGAACTTTTATTGGTTTTGGGATTGTTGATCGCTCTTTTGGCTATGATTTGGAATATGATGCAACTTTATTCCGGCCATTATTTAATAAGCGAACGAAAAGTCAGCCGGGCTCAATTGGTTCGATCCGTTTCGCAAATGCTTAATGACGATTTAGCTGCGGCGGTTCAGGATCCGATTCATTCGTTGCCGTCATCCAATTCATTGGGCAACCAATTTATTCGCCATTTTGGACTTCGAGGCGATTCGCGTTCGTTACAAATTGACGTTGTTCAGCCGAATCTCTTTGCAAAAACAGCCAGCGTTGAAGAAAATCGGCAAGCGGCTTCTGGTTTGGGGGAATCGCCGAATCCGCAGGTTCCGGAGTTAAAAACGATTTTTTATGAATTCGTTCCAATCAATGCTCGGGAAAAGGGAAACGAAGAAACTCAATCAACGACAGAGAATGCAGAGGAAAAAGTCGATTTTGGTTCAAAATTCGCTGGTTCGTTGCAAGATGAATCGACTTTGGATTCTTCCTTGAGTCCGATGAATGAGTTTGACCGTTCAATGAATCGGCCGTTGACGCAGAAATATGGATTATCTCGATATGAACTTGATTTCGAAACGGTTGACGATTCTAATTCCGATTTGTCGTCAAATTCGTCCCCGAACGATTCAATCAATGAATCGGCCTTTGCCGGTTTGTTGTCGGATCCAACCAGCGATTCTTTAACCAATGATTGGGAAAATGATAATCTTTTGAACGATCAATTGCTCAATGGATTGAATTCTAATGCGTCACAAAATATCAAACCTTATTTAACAGCCGCGCAATTGGCAATGGATTCAGAAGACGGAACAGTTTGGATTCCAGAAGTCATTGATTGCCGATTTCGTTATTTTGATGGTCAAACTTGGTTCGACCGTTGGAACAGTATCGAAAAAAATGGCCTTCCCATTGCGATTGAAGTTTCGCTCAAACTTTTGCCGTTGGATGACGTTGAGATTTTACGCAATAGCGCGCAATTATTAATGCTTCCCGAATTTGACGATTATAATTCGTCTTTCGAAACGTCAACAAATGAAGTCAATTTGGAATCTTCGTTTGTCGGATCGTTGCAATCTCCTCAGGAAAACCGGTTAAATGACAACAACCCTTTTGTTAACAATACAGAATTTTTTGAATCCTCGGAAAATTTTGATCCATTTGCGATTGAAACGGGAAATAACGCTTTTTCAAATGCAAATTCGATGACTCAGTTAACCAGCGATTCCAATCTTTTAAATGGAAAAGCCAATATTTCCCAATCGTTGGATTCTCTTATTTCCGAACTTGGATTATCGATGCCTTTAGTTGAACAGGTCATTTCTTATTTGCCGACAACTCCGTTAGCGAAACATCAAGTTTTGGAACGACGCAAGCCTGTTCCTCTTCAACAAGGTTATATTCAACGTCAACAAACGCCCGGCGCTTCGGGGCGTCGAAATGCCCAAACTGGGGAACGTCAATATCGAGAAAGAACGCTCAATGAACGGTCTATTTATGATCGAACTGCCCGGGATCGACAAGCGTCTGACCGAGTTCTCAATGAGCGTCAAACCAATAATCGACAAGTTTCGACAAGATCGGAAAATAATCGTTCGAGTAACGAACGAGTTGCCGGTCAACGAACAAGTCGCGAAAGAACGGCCGCAAATCGAACAGTTCGAGATCGATTATTGTCGGCAGTTGCCGATCAAAAAGAAACGGTTTCCGAGCCAAATTCCCCTTTAACTGATCTTTCGAACAATTCGACTTTCGCTTCGACTGGCAATAATAATTCCAACGCGAATCGCTCATCGGGAGCGGAGGCCGTTCCGCTTCCAGGTTTTATGGAACCAATCGAAATAAAATCCGAAAGTTCCGTTCGCGGTTTTACTCCAACTGATTCCAGCGCCGGCGTTTCTGGACTTGTTCCCGATTCCAGCGGAAGAATGAATTTGCCAACTCAAACGTCCAGATCTGCGCAGTCTGCCAATACAGCAAGCGGAACGTCGCAATCCTGGATTCGCGGAAAATCGAATTAGTTTTAATAACAGTAATCGTCTTCAAAATTATGAAAAGTCGATATCATTAGAATTAACTGGCAACGACGGGCAGATTTTGGAAGGCGAAATTGTCGCCCATAACGGCTTCGGTTAAGTCTTAAGCGGACGGAATGATTAATGTCAAAGAAAAACAGAAAAACGAAGCAAAACAAGAAAAAACCTCAAGCGAAGACAATTCTTACCGATAGCTTAAATTACGGAATTGAATATGGCCTTGAGGACGGTTTGGAAAATGCTTTGAAAGACGGAACAAAATTCGGAATACAAAAAGGATTGGAAAGTTTTGCAATTAATGCTGTTGAAGAAGGAGTCGGAGACCTTTTAAGCAAAGAATTTGACAAAACGAAAGATTCTATTTCTTCGAGAAATTCGAAAGAACAAAACGAACTTCAAGATTCGAACGAATTTCAGGAAAATGCCGAAAAAGCAATTTCCGAGAACTTCGATCCATCCAAGAACAACCAGAATCGCCTGAAACATTGGAAAAGGTTTATTTTCTTGGTTAAATTGATTGTTGTTGCGCTTGTTTTGGTCTGGATCGGCGGGCGGCTTTATCAAGATTCCAATGAAATTATGAAATATGACTGGACGATTCATTATCGTTGGGTTATTTTGTCTTGTCTTATTTATCTTCTTGCCTTTTTTCCTGCTTCCGTTTTCTGGTTTTTCTTATTGCGTTGGATGGGGCAAAAAATATCATTTTTTCAAGCGGTTCGAGCGTTTTATGTCAGCCAGCTTGGCAAATATCTTCCAGGAAAAGCAATGGTTGTCATCATTCGTTCGGCAATGGTTACAGGAGAAAAAGTTCGCGCCAGCGTTGCGGCTGTTTGCGTTTTTTACGAAACCTTGACAATGATGGCAACCGGCGCATTCATAGCTGCAATGATTATTTTGATCTGGTTTCGCGAACATTGGTTTTATTCGATTATTTCGATAGGAATGATGATTGCGGCGAGTTTGCCGGTTTTCCCGGTTGTTTTCATCCGAATCATGCGTCTTTTTCGAATTGGCAAAAAAGACGAACAGCTTCAGGGATATCTTGATCGAATAACATTTCGAACTTTTTTGGTCGGCTTTGCGCTAATGACTTTTCTTTGGATTTTCTTTGGCGTTTCTCTTTGGGCAGCGATTCAAGGGCTCGGTATTCTTCCGGGAAATTTTATTGATAATTTGCCGCGCTATATTTCGGCGACCGCTTTGGCTGTTGTTTTGGGATTTGCTGTTCCTATTTCGCCTGGCGGAATAGGAATTCGGGAAACCGTTCTCTCTCTTCTTCTCATTCCCTATTTTGATGCCGTTTTAATGATGCCCGAAAATAACGCCATTGCTGTTCAGGCCAGCTCGCTTGCTTTGATTGTTTCGCTTGAGCAAAGAATTGTTTCAATTGTCGCGGAACTGTCGCTTGTTGGTCTTTTCTTTTTGATTCCTGTAATTCGATGGTTTTGGAAAAAATTGTGTTGAAAGAAAAAGGAAACAACAATAGATAGATAAACCTAAAATAAGAACGATAATTAAAAACAGAAAAATATTAAAACTGAATAGATTGGATAATTTTAAACAAAGGAATCTTTATTTCGAAACGTTTTGTTTCAACGGAATTTCTCAAATTTGTTCAAATTGTTATTGCGAAAAAGTTCGCTTAAGCGGATATTTTTTAAAGGAAGTTCTAAAAACCTGTTTTTTGCAATAAACTCAATTCAGGAAGCGTCGCAAAAACAGTTCCTGGTCGAGACGTCAGCGTTCCTGGCGGGTTTTGGGACTTCTTTTAAGTTTGTTCAAACTTTTTTCAAAAGGTTCGCTTAAGCGGACATATCAAAAGTTATTCAACGTTTTGTTAGGCGTTTATTGTTGAAGGAGTATTCTGACGTTGCTGTTGTTGATAGACTCTGAGTCCAGAAGCGAAAATAACCCAATACCAACCGCTGAAAATCATTTCAATGCCGACAAAAAGCCCGATAACCCAAAGTCCGGAAGACGGCCAATGTTTGTAAATGAGAACGCCGAGCAAAAAGGTTATTGTTCCGCTGAAGAGAGCCCAACCCCAACCAGGAAATTGTGTCGAAAGCGAGCCGATGATTCGAAATAATCCGACGACAATAAAGAATCCGGCCAGCAAAAAGGTTAGAGTTATCGCATTGAGCATCGGAGCGTCCAACAGCATAAATCCGACAACCAAATACAGAATTCCGAGCGCTAAATGAAGAAAAAATCCGCTCCAGCGTCCTGTATAAAATGAGTTGAGAATCTGCATAATCCCGCCGATCATCAAAAAGACGCCAATGGCCGCAATGGTTAAGATCGTCGCAAAAAAAGTCGATCCGATCGCCAAAAAGCCTAAGACAATCAACGTTATTCCCAATAATAAAAAGGGAAACCAGTTTTTTGAAAGCTTTTTAATTTCCGGCGAAGTAAAAAAGCCGCAAAGTCCGCAAAGATTCTTTTCTGCTGATAACGTTGCGTTCCAAAAGCCGGCAGATTGAGCGCCATCGGTTTGCTGTTCGCTTTCATAAGTTTGACTGTCGAACGTTGTTCGCGTTTGTTGAAGAGTTTCCGACGCATTTCGATTTTCGTTCGATTGAGAAGGGTCGTTGGTTAAATTATTGTCCATTTCATTTGTCATTGATATTCTCCTTGTTATTGTTTTCGATTGGTTATCTTGTCAATCATTCGATATAATATTCTGGACTTTCTCAAAAACAAGGTTCAATTTAATGAAACCTTGTTTAAGAAAAATCCAGGAGTTTTGTTTTATTTATTTTCTTTGTTTTTTTCGTCTTTAATCATTTGAACCGGGGCAATCTTCCAATTGCCATCAAGAGCATTTTCTTTCGGCAGATACAGACGAAGCATAAGCATAAATTCGTCTTTTGGAGCAGGAAGCCAATTCGAAACTTTATCCAAAGGTTCGTTATGTTGAATATAAAGGTCAAGGCTTCCGTCTTCATTATAAACCAATGGTTCATTGCTCCGAATGGCGTAACGTTTCAAATGATTTGGAACAAGATAATGATTCTTGTCATACATCGATAACGACCAAAGAGCTCGAACGGGAGGCGTTTGTCCGGCAGGAAAATGAAGAACATAATCATTTTTCCCGTTCAGGAAATTCCCGTCTTGATCAACCATTGTATAGGGATATAAAACGTATTGAGCGGAGTCGGCGCCAATAAATTCTGTAGCAATAACAGCGCGGCGCATATAATCGGTTCCGTATTGACCCAAATCTGTAAAAATGATCCAATAATTATCCAGAGTTTTGCGACAGAGTCCGTAAAAAGCCGCTTCCTGAATTTTTCCTTGCGCATAAGGGGCAATATATTGCAAAAGCTTTTGCGATTTGGAATCGAGTTTTGTTGGATCAAAAGACTCGCCGGGAACAATGCCGATTTTCGCAAGTTTTGCAATCATATCTTTGTCTTCCGCCAGCGGCGGATTTTTTTTCAACAATTCAGCAAATTCAACGAAAAACTCAGTCGTTGTCATTTTTTTGACTCGATCAACCGGATGTTCAACCCATTTTTCTGCCTCAAGCAACATTCCGATTTTATGCATCAGACGCTGATAATCCCGTTTTGCTTTCCGATCAAAATAATTTATTGACTCCTTTCCAAATTCAATTCCGTCTTTTGCGAGACTTTTCGTTCGGTCATAAAGTCGATCTGACATTTCATAAATGTCATCGCCGATACGATCAGCCGTTTTTTTGGCATGATCAACCATTTTTTCTAATCGAATTTCCTCTTTTTGAGTCTCTTTTTCAATGTCGCGTTGAATTCGATCAACTTCATTTTCCAATTTCTCAGGTTCTTGAGACGAATCGTTTGAAATTCGAATGATTGATTTTGTTGACGCTTTTGTTTCGGAATGATCAGATGTCGAGTTCGATATGATTTGTGGATCGATTATTGTTTCGGTAAGGTCAAAAGAAAATGTCATTGAATCATTATTGTCCGCTCGACTTGAAACGTTTCGATAAAAGATCATTTTTCGTTTTAAGGGGCGTTTTTTATAAGAAAACAATGTTTTTTGAACGATCGATTGCTGCGGCAAATATTGAGCTTTGCTCGAATTGTTTTCTGGACGATCCAATTCGTTTATTTCTTCAGCTTCAATATCAATCTCGTCGTCCGAATCCAAGTCATTTTGAATTGATTGTTGAGTATTATTTTCGACAGAATCAAGTTCCTTTTGTGTTTCATGATTAATTTGTTCCGAGGAATTTTCGTCTTCGATATTTTGTTTGTTGTTATTTTGCAACGTTTCTGGCGTTTGATTCAAACTAAAGTCAAGCGATTCTTCTTCCAAAAGTTCTGGCTCAGTCTTTATTGGAATATTTGGGTCAGATTGGTTTGGCTGACTCGATTGACTGTTTTGCCCTTTTTGTTCTGTATTTATGTTTTGATCATTTTGCTTATTTTGTTCAGAATTAGTCTGTTGATTATTCTGAGTATTTAACGCATTTTGATTCGTTTGACTTGCTTGAGTTGCTTGTTTATTTTGCCATAAGTTGTTATTTTGACCATTTTGCTTGTTTTGTCCAGAATTGGTCTGTTGATTATTCTGGGTATTTAACGCATTTTGATCTGTTTGACTTGCTTGAGTTGCCTGTTTATTTTGCCATAAATTGTTGTTTTGACCATTTTGCTTGTTTTGTCCAGAATTAGGCTGTTGACTATTCTGGTCATTTAACGCATTTTGATTCGTTTGACTTGCTTGAGCTGCTTGTTTATTTTGCTCTGTATTATTTTTTGCAGATTGTTCATCTTGATCAACCTTGTTATTGTAAGAAAGAATATTCAACGGCAAGGAATTTTGAGACGTTTTTAAGCGAGTCTCTGTTTTTTTGTTGGATGATTCATTTGTAACGTCTGTTGGATTGAGCAACGAGAATGTTTTCGCAAACTTCGGATTGGTTGGCGCTGTTACAATTTGATTTGCTTTCAAGGTTGGAAAATGAAGCGATAACGAAGAATCCGTTGTTTTTTCGGTTGACTTTTGGAATTCTTTCAAAAACAAATTCAACGGAATGATTTCAAATTCGTATAAAACGCGACTTGCGGCGGCAATAGCAGACTCTCGACTTCTTCGCGGCGAACCGAGAAGAACGCGATTAATCAACCAAGTCATATTGCTTGAAGATTTGATAACCGGGATTCCTTCTGCTTCCTTGTCATTAAAATTCGAATCCGCAATAATAAAACAACGAATTTGGCGACCGTCCAACTCCCGAATGGGAAATTGATCCAATTTATCGTTCGAAAAAGTTTCCAAAACGTTTGTCCAAGCATCCAGAAGTTCTAAAATGAATGAATGGCTCGATGTTTTCGGCAAACAAATGACTTGAGGGCCTTGAGATAAATCAAGCCAGGCAATCGACGTTAAAGCGTCAGAATTGGGACATTCCGTCATTTTAAAGGAAGGCGAAGGGAGTTTGGGAATATAAGCCATTTGGTTGACGGGCGCAAAAAAGATGCTGTCGGTCATTTCCTTTTCGATTTCGTTCATGAGAACAAGAGGAAACGCATAAATATAGGCGTCTGTCATAATTTGAAACAACTCTTTTTCTGCGGAATCAACAAAAGGATCGTTCGTCAATCCTTTGACTCCGTTTTGAGGTTTTGTTTCCGTATCTTGCTTCGCGATATTAGGACGCAAAACGGTTTGCGTTTGAGGTTTTGCGTTTTCTGGGGAAACGATTGCCTGTTTTAATGCGGCTTCTGAAGGTTCTGTTGTCGCTTTTGAAGAAGCAGACAAAGTTGTTTGGATGGGCGTTTTTTTGCTTTGGGGAACAGAATTCGATTTGGATGACGCCTGATTAGTTAAGGAAGACGTTTCTTCTTTTTTTTGATTTGATGTTGACGGATTGTCTTTATTTTCCTCGCATTTGACGACAAAAGGGGCTGTCGAACAAATCAGAACGGCAACAGAGGTTAAAATAAGTAAGCTCCAACGCTTTTTTTTCAATAAAATACGCTTCATTTTAAAATCTCCTTTTGGATTGACAAATTCTGTAAATATAATACAGAAAGGGTTAAAATAACTGTTTGATTTGTTTGTTTATATTCAAAATTTAAAAAACATATTTTCAGGAACGCAATGTTGATCGTTGGGGGCTATTCAAGGCTATTTATAATCTCTGCTTGCGCGGCCAAGCGATGACGGGCGAACATCAGAAGGCGAATCCAATCTTTCAAAAAATCGATTATCGCTGCAAATTTGATTGTTGAATTAATATTAAAAAAGTTTGTTTTTGAAAGCGAAACAGTAAAAAAGGTCAAATGATTGACAAGGCGTTATTCATCGGCGGCGACAGTTGGCGGAATAGGAACGTCTGTAATCCAAAGCTTCAAATCGGGGTTAATGATTGGTTTTGCAACAACAGGTCCAAGATCGGGAAGGGGAAAACCGTCAACCGTTCGAGATTCGGAGCGCCAGTTAAATCCGTGAGGTTGAATGGGCGTCAAAACATTGATTGCTGTCACATTTCTTCCGTCGGCCAGAATAACTTTTGTTGCGACAACCCAGCTGGCGTCATATCGTTCCCAAGTTGCGTTTCCAATACTGCCGTCACGAAAGAAAATTGATTCATTAAAAAGTTCGCTGATCGGATTCCAGGCAATGATCCGAAAGACGCTGAACCACTCTTTCGACTCTTCCAAACGAATCTGATCGAAACAAAACAGATAATTTCCGCCCGACGAACGAACGACATGAGTTCGAATTTCCGTTGTTCCTGTTTGAATAGACCAAGTTCCTTCAAGCCAGTTTAATGCGTCAAGAGCAGTTTTAGGCGTTTTTTTTGAAGGATCGGAAATAACAATCGCCGGCAATTGCGCATTGACTGAACTGACGAATAAAAAATACAAAACGAGAAGCGTTAAAAACAAAAAGATTCGTTGAGAGCCAAGCCAGTTGGAAATTCTGGTTTTTGTGTTCATCAGCCCGTCAATAGCCAATGATTTTCTTAAGGCAAAGTTTGTTGCCCCTATTGGCTTCGGTATACTCAAACGAAATCCAAAATGATTATTGAACTGCATGGAAAATCCTCACTTAAAAGGAACTTTCTGTTGAAATGTTAATAAGGAAGTTCTAAAAACCCCTTCGGCGCAGTCGTCTCGTCTGCAAGAACAGGTTTTAACGACTTTATTTGAAATGTTTTTGTTGTAAAAACAGGGTTTTTGGAACTTCCTAAGTTTGTGTCCCAATTTTTATGCCAATTCGCGTTAAATTGATTTTAGGAATTTGTTTTTGCTTTTATTTTGGCCGTTGAAAGTCCCGAATTGTTTCGTTTGTTAATTCGAGAACAAAAGGGATATAACAAAGGACAAAATCGCTCATTTTAATTTTGATATTAAATGATTGAAAGCCGCAAACGCATTAATAAAACAAAAACAGTCATTGAATCCTTAACTCAAACGAACGAAAAACAACTTATTTGAGACAGAATCGCTAAACGACTCTTTGGGGAATCAATGAAAGGCAGCGAATGTTTTGAAAACAGGCGCAAAAATTTTTGTAATACCAATATTCTTGTCTGGTCACAGAAAATATTATTTGTTTAAAAATAAACCTTTTATTTTATTTTCTATTGTCAAAATATAGAAGCTGAAAAAGATTTGAGCAGAAAACAGGAAGATTATTCCAGAAGGGAATTAGAATATCGACTCAAACTCTTAGAAATTTTCGTTCCCGATGTTCAAGGCAGAAAAATTTTTGACGTTTTGTCAACATTTTTACTCAATCCTATAGAAAATCTGGAAAAGTTGAAGCCGAAGATCCGCAAGCATATGAACGGATTGGAATGGCCAAAAGTCGATTGTTTGCACAAATCGGATTCAACGGAAAACGTTGAAGCCCCTCAACCGAAAAGCAAGAAAGTTGGGGGCAATGCAGAAATGACTCAATGGAAATGGTCGCCAACCTTATTCTTCGAGATTATCCCATTGAATTCCGACGCGGCGAAGGGCATAACCGATTTCTTTCATATAATCGCCATATCCAAACATCCAATGAAAACCGGGCATTCTTTCCGCAATAATAGAATCCGAAATTGTATATTGAACGTCAATTTGGCTTCGACAGATCGGTTTGAACGGATTATCAACGGTCTTTGATCGAAAACCGGCCCAACGAACGGAATGGAAGTCGGGAAGAATACAGGTTGCCGTTTCGTTAAGTTTAAAATCGACTTTGGGGGCGGCTCCATAATCCGATTCAAAATGCGTAACAATTTGAGCCGGTTCATAATTCTTTCCGTCAAGTTTTCGCGGCGCTGTACAATGAGCCAACGTTACAATTTGATCATGCGGATAAGTCGGATCGTTCAAAAAGACTGGATGACCGCAAATATTAGCCAAAAGAATTCCAGAAGGAATAACGGCAAAATCGGATTCGCAGAACGCAAGATAACCGTCATCATTCAGCAGACTCAATGTCAGACAAGCGGTTGTTTTGGCCTGCGGAATGATTGTCGTCATACAACCAAGAATTGTTATTGCCTTGCAATCGGCTTCTTTCATTAAATGACGAAAAATATAGTCGAGAATAAAACAGTTGACGACAAATTCTTTTTCTGTATCGAGTTTTGTATTCGGAATCTTCAAATAGTTTTCCGTTTTTTGCTTTGCCCATTGCAGAATTTTTTGATCTTGTTGAGCGTCGGCAAGCAATTTTCCGAGTTTATCATAATCGACGGTTTGAATATCGAGATTCCATTGATTTTTCAAATTGTCAAACAAAATCTTTTGACTTTCTGCCGGTTGAGCCCAGGCGTCAGCGCCGCCGACGGCGAGAATTCGCGTATTTTTGGTATTTTTCAGACCGCAAAGACTCCGAAGTCGCCAAGTCAATTCATCGAGACTGTCGGTTACAACGTCGTCAAAACGAATATTGTCGAGTTTTAAGGAATCGGTATGCTGTCGCAATAATCGCGGACTGACGATTTCATATTGAAGATAAACCGGTCCGCTTTTCCAACGTTGAAAAATAATGACGTCTTTGCCAAAATGCTGAACTCCGTCAACGCCGCCGCCAGCGCCATAAACAATGATCGCGTCCGCTTGAGCAACGGCAGGATGGTCTTTTGCCTGATTGACATGATTAACGGACAAGATGGGCAAAAATTCAACAGGAAAGTCTGCGGTTGCGCAAATTCCGTCGAGTTCTTTTGTTATTCGATCGACTTCTTCGGCGGCGGATTCTTTTGAATCAATTCCGCCCCAACCTCGCCAGGAAACCATTGGTTGACGCTGCGGAATGTCATAAACGAGAATCGGAAGAACGACAAGCGGTTTTCGAGCGGACGGCATAAGCGAAAAATCATTTTCATTTTCTGCCGCAAGAATTGACCAGCTGACATTGGACAGCAGAGCGCCGCCAGCGGTCATTGTCGCCAGAAAATTGCGACGGGTCAAATCCCAGTCCGATTTACTTTTCGCTGTTTGATTTTCGTGATTTGAATGGGGGCAACAATGGCAATTAGAATGACTCATTTTTTCTCCTCGATATTTAATTAAAATTCAAAGGTTCAACCCGTTTTGAAATTCTTTCCGATTGATCAGGCAAAACCGAAATGGACGACAGGTTTTGACTTTGAGATTCGTCTGTCATTTTCGGGCTTACGAAGAAACAATCAGGGGTTTTCAACTGGTTTCTCTATAATGTTCAGCTCATTATTAATATTTTTGTAATTTTTCAAAAAAGCGAATAAAATCCTTATAAAATTTTTTCCAATCGTTTCCAAAAACGGCTTCAAAATCATCAAGACGTTCTTGGGGCGAATAAACCGAAAAAGGGGATTTTTGTCGAACCAGATTAATATATTGAACCAATTGCTTCGGTTTTTTGGCATTCAAATAATAAAACAAGGCCCAGGAAACGGCATATGAATAATCGACATGATTCATAAATTTTTCTTCTCGAATGACATTCTGAATCGGTTCGATTGGTCGCATTGCAAAATATTCGATCAGGAGTTTCAAACGCAAAATATTCGGTTTACCGCTTCCCCGACTGCTCCAACCATTGGAGGCGTTTTTGTCCGGCGTCTCAAAATACATCGACGTCCCTTCCGACAACCAAAGCGGAAACGGACCGCTTCTCAAAATCATATTTCGATTGAACGTTATCTGATGCGTTGCTTCATGAACAATTGTTGCGACATTGTAAGCCGCTTGCGGTCGGGAAAGAATTTGTTCGATTTGACGATATGATCTCGACTTTGGGGCAGATTCCGAAATCTTTGATTCTTCTTCCGATAAATCATAGAGAATCATTCGATTATTCATTCGATGAAAATAGGCAACAATAGAACTTGCATCAAAACCGTCCTGAGCTGCATAATTCATCAACTCTTTTTTATTGCTGAAGAGAACGGCGACCAAAGGAATATCGGTTGCTTTAAGATCTAAATTCCTTTTCTTTTGATATCGTTCAAAAGAATCATAAATCATTTCAAATAATTTGCCACACCAAGCGGCATAACCTTCCGAAGTATTGTAAACAATGACGAAATGTTCCGTTGTCAACGTTTTGAAAGAAGCTCCGAATTCCTCCGACAATAACGAAATCATTTCTTGCGAAGTTGCTTTCTTGAATGGTTCTTCGTTCTTTGTTACGGATATAATTTCATGCTGACGAAAACAATGAATTTGTCCGAACGAATCTTCGACGCTTAAAAGTCGATCTCCGTTGTCAAGCTCATAATCGGCCAAAACTTGTCCGCAGACTGTTTTCTCCTGATTGTCGCTTGATTTCCATTGAACCGTAACAGAATCTTGAGAAAACAACTCGCTCGTTTGCAATAGAACGAGAAGCAAGGAACAGATTATTATATTGACAAAATTTCTTTTCATTGGACTATTCAAACCTGTTGAAAATCCCGCATTATTATATATGTTATCCAACGACCGATAACTTGACAACAGTTTCGTTAAACAATCGTCAGCGAAATGCGGAATGAATTCCGAAAGAGCGAAGCTCTTGGTCAAATCGACTTCTTATCAAATTCATTATACAGAAAAATTATCTCATTTCAGTATAAACCAAAAAAACCTGTAACAAGATAAATCTTGTGACAGGTCTTTTAATCGGAATCAACTGGAAAAGAAAAATTGAGTAACAAGATTTTCTTTAACCGGGTTAATTATTAAACCGAGTCAATTGTCAGTAAAATACATTATTTGGCGGGAACGGCCGGAATTTCCGGAAGCGGGCCGCAATTTGGATCAACTGGTCCGCAAGGTTGCGGAATAACGTCACAAGTTCCGCCGCAAACATCTCCGCATGAAACGCAAACTCCGCAATTAGCCAAACCGCAACTGCAATCAGCGAAAAGTCCGCAACCGCAAGTCGGAGCTGTAACATCAGCCAAAGTTCCAAAAACGCCGGAGACGATTTTGCAAACGCCATTGACCGGACGATGAACGGCATTGATTAAAGCCGGTTTTAAATGCGGAAAGATCGGTCCGCAAGGTTGGCAGACAGGAACATCAAAAGCAGGAGCGCAAGTATCAAGGACAGGAGCACAGGTTTCAACAGCAGGACCGCAAGGGGCAGCCGGTTGAATTGGAGCGTAAGTTTCAAAAACAGGTCCACAGGTTGGAGCGCAAGCCGCAACGCAGGGACGGCAGGCTAAAAGATTTTTCAGTCCGCCAAACAGTTCGCAAGGTCGGGCACAACAAGTTGAGCAAGTATTGCAAGGACTTACATCCGAACAGGTCGCGCAATCTTGAGCATAAAGATGGCCGCTAACCAAAAAAGCAAACGTCAAACAGAACATCAACATTCGGGATTTCATAGAGCAAACTCCTTTTTTTACCTCTTAAGGCAACCTTTCTTTTTTTCGGACCATCTTTGACCATTGCATTTATCATTTTCCCTGCATCATGATAAATCCAGTCTTTGGTCGACGAAAACAAACAAACGGTTGACTTTTGTTAATAAAATCTTTATCGTTTTCAACTTCCATGTGAAAATTGCCAGGATAAAGAAAATTCTTTTCTAATTAAATTTGAATCCGTTTCTTATTGGAAACGCGAAATCATATCGATTCGTTTTTATTTTGGATTATTTCAATGAACTTTGACTGTCAAAAACTTGAAAGATCGATTGAAATATATCTTACTTCTCTCAGGGTGATGAATATATCGGAATCCTTCCTCATAATCCTTAACCTAATGATTTTTATTTTTATCCAAAAATTCCAAAAAATTTAAAAGAAAGCTGTTTTTTGTTAAAATATAACGGTTATATCGTTTGTTCTGAATGGGCCTAAATTTCCTTCCGGATTTTAGTCAAAAAACAAAAGCTCGTTACATTTGGAATTATCCAAAAATACGAAATGAGTTGTTTTTGCGACAATTTCCGCATAATGCTTGGTTTCGTTTCGGCTTTTGAGAAAGATGAACCTTTTTGCTTCTTCGGCTCAAAAAAAAGAAGGCGTTGCGGCGATTAAAAATATCAGATCATTAATATTAACTGTTGGAGCTGGAAAGAATTTAATAGAAATTGAAATTTATTGTTTTCTTGAATAAACATTTTGGGTTATTTTTCGTAAAACGATAAGAGAGATCATTCAAGACTTGGAGCGATTTGACAAAATTTCTAATAAGATTCCTTAAAATTTTATCATTCCAGACTATTGTTCGACAGGTTATATTAAATTAGAATAAAAAGAATGAAAACAGTTTCTCCTGCAGCAGTTTACCAGGAGGGTAACCTGAAAAGGAGTTCAGTATTCAGACGCTGTTTCATAGGCGATTCTTTTTTATTCATTTATATTCATCGTTTTCAAGGCAGATTGAAAACAGGGGATAATGACGACGGCAAACTCAAACGAACAAATGGATTATTGAAGGCAACGTCCCGCTCATTTCAGCGTTGGAAGACCTTTGTCGTTCGTTGATTTTAACGTTGTTTGAAGTAAATGAATGAAATCATCAAAAATAGATCGCAAGCAAGAATGTTTTGAAACAGAGGTCAGTAGGAATTTAGGATCATAAATCCTATTGGTTATATTATAATGAAAAAAGCGTCTTACAATTGGTTTCAAGGGACGATTATTGGATTGATTTTATTCTGTGGTTCGTCTCTTCTGGCGCAAAATTCGAATAGATCGGTTCAGTCAACGTTTAAACCGGTTTTATCGACTTCTGCGCCAACGCCTTTTCTCAGTATTGATTCGTCGAATGATCCGGATAGGGATTTGACTTCTTATCCGCAAATCGTTTCGTTGAATTCCGCGGAAAAAGAGACGGCCATAACTCAAATTCTTCATCAAGGTCGTCAACTTATTGCAGAGAAAAACTGGTCAGAGGCTCGGTCATTATTTGAAAAATACTCCAAAAAATATCCAGATAACCGGGAATTCAAAGCATATCTTTTGGAATCCCGATTTCATATGGAGATTTCCGCTCGCTATCATGATCAGACTTATTGTTCTTTGTTGGCTCAATCTTCGGTTAGCGAAATTTTGGCTCTTTATGATGAAATTTTGAATAATATTCAAACGTATCATGTCGATATGCCGGGTTGGGATAGTTTGTTTGTTAATGGATTGAACTGTTTTGCCGCTGCTTTGACGGAAGATTCTTTTTGGGAGAAAAACCGGATTCCAGTTGAGAACAAAGGGGAAATTCTTTCTTATTTTGAAAAATTGCGATCTTATTGTGACCGCTGGAAAATTCGCACAAAAGATGATTTAAGGAACGCTATATTAAAAGTTGCCGAGCAAATGTATCAAAACGCAAAGCTTTCCGCGTCGGCAACGATAATGGAGTTCGTTTGCGGGATGACCAGTTCGTTGGATACCTATTCGTCCTATTTAACATTGTCGCAAATCAACGATCTGTATTCTATTATTGACGGGCAATTTGTTGGATTGGGCGTTGAAATTCAGTTGAACAGTAACCCGCTGTTGATAGAACGGGTTATTTCAGGAAGTCCTGCTCAAGCGGCAGGATTACAAAATGGAGATCAAATTATTGGTATTGATGGCGTTGATATTACCAAACTCCAAGATTCTGTTTATGCCGGAAATCTTTTGTCGGGAAAGGAAGGTTCAACGGTTTTTTTGACTCTTCTTTCCCCGGAACAGGAAAAGCGACAGGTTTCTATTGTTCGTCGTCGATTTGACGTTCCCAGTATTGAAAACATTCGTTTGTTGAAGACGGAAAAATCGCAAAAGATCGGCTATTTGAAAATAACCTGTTTTCAAAAAACGACCGCTTCGGAACTTTCTGAGGCGTTAATGAGGCTAAGTCAACAGGGAATGCAATGTCTTATCATTGATCTTCGTAAAAATCCTGGCGGTTTGCTTCAGGAAGCAATTGATGTTGCCAATCTTTTTCTTGACAATGGATTGATTGTTAAAACGCGAGGACGCCTTTCAGAAAAGCCTTATTATGCGCAATCGAAGGGAACTTGGAATGTTCCTTTGGTTCTGCTTATTGATGAACAGAGTGCCAGCGCGGCGGAAATTTTTGCCGGAGCGATTCGTGATAATCATCGCGGTCGGTTGGTCGGGACGAGAAGCTTCGGAAAAGGAACGGTTCAAGCGATTATTCAATTGACGGGGAAACAAAAAAATCAACCGATTGCCGGGCTTCGTTTGACAACCGAGAAATTTTATGCGCCAAGCGGATATGCTTTTAGCGGCGTCGGCGTTGAACCAGATGTCGTTATTTCCGAGGATGATCCGCTTGATTATGTTGTCGCTCATCCAATTATTTCTCAAAATAACGAAATTAATTCGATTAATTCGGTTTCTGTTTCCGCTTCGAGATCTGATCAAGATAAATGTTTAATTCAGGCTCTTAAAGAAGCTCAATCCCTCATCAGTTCGCGATATTGATTCCTGTTTGTTTTCAATTTTTCGTGTCGTTTGAAATTGGATTAATGATTCGTTTGCCCGTCAACGAAAAGTCGAAGCCTGTTGCCTGGTCAGGCTTCATTATAAATCGTTATGAATAAAGGCAGTTCTAACAACCCCTCAGGGACGAGGACGTTTCGTCCGCAAGAACTGGTTTTAACGACTTTATCCGAAATCCGTTCATAGAAAAATCCGGGTTTTTAGAACTGCCGATAAACATTCTTTTTTTTGATTTTTGAAATAAGATCAGCGAAAAATCGTTCGCGTTGAAATGTTAAAATGGGTTGAAGTTTGGAGATTTGTTTGTTTGAGGGATTATTCAAAACAGGTTTTTTTGATAAATTCAACCAATTGCAACGGGAGTTGCAAAGAATAACCTATTTTTTTTCATGTTTTCTGACCATCTCTTATCTTTTTTGACGATTACTCTATAATAAATATACAGAAACGAAAATGGGCAGCAGCTTTCGACTTCGGTTTTAATCATTTGACGGTCAGATAAAGCAATAAGCGAGATTTTCTGTCGATTGGAATAGAAAATTGTGACTTTTCTTGTTATCTTCATCGAATTTGATTGCGAAATAACTTGTCCAGTTTGAATAATCGTTTTATAATAAAGAGATATTTTTAATTTAATATTTTGTAAGGTTATCGATACAGGAAAAAAGTTCAGCAGGAACTCGTTTTCGAGTTCGGAATGCGCGATTGGTTTGCCCTTGCGTTGTCCAGATAACTGACAGATTGTCAGTCGGAGCTTTTTGTTGAGTAAGAGGTTTAACAAGAAACGATTTTGCTTAGAATATCAAATGTTTTTCAATATAACTCCAATAATCAAACGGCTGATTTAAATAATCTGGTTTTTTCGATATAAGATATCGGGGCGCATTATAAAAAATCTTTTTTCTTTGCGGGAAAAATATTCAATATTAATGCTCAATCCTGTTGAAAAATCCGAGCTCGTTCGATTCGCAAGCCGCAAACGAACGATTAGACTTTAACAAGGCGAAATGATTGCCTTGATCGGATTCGATTAACTTTATCCAAATTGCATATATTAACCGTCCTAACAATCAAATAACAATATGAGTTCAGAACAGAGACTTGATCCGACCTTGGTCGAACAAACGAAACAACAGATTCGGGTTTTAGTCAGCGAAATATCACAAATATCCAAAACGGATATTGCTCCGGAAGAGTTTCATTCGGAATTTTTGCCTCGCGTTATTTCCGCTTTGGCGGCAGTTGGCGGCGCCGTTTGGACCTTAAATCCGAACGGTCAACTCGCTTTGGGTTATCAAGTCAACTTGCAACAGACGAAACTTCATGAAAATGAAGAAGCGAATAAACAGCATAGTCGTCTGTTATATAAAATGTTGAATGCGCAAGAAGAAAGCAATATTGTTCCAGCGCATTCCGGAAGCGATAATGAAGACGAAGCAGGGAATCCAACAGACTTTCTGCTTCTTTTTGGCGTCATTAAAACAGAATTGGAAACCTTTGGATTGGTCGAAGTTGTTCAACGTTCGGATACGAATCCGGCTACACAAAAAGGTTATCTCCGTTTTTTGCAGCAAATGACTGGCCTCGCTTCGGAATTTTATAAAAATCGGCAACTGAGAAATTTTGGCGATCGGCAAAATCTTTGGATTCAGCTTGAAGATTTTACGCGAAATATTCATAAGACGCTTGATTATAAGGAAACGATCTATACAGTCGTCAATGAAAGCCGACGTTTGATCGAATGCGACCGAGTCAGTATAGCAATTAAGCGAGGGAAAAAATGTCGCGTTGAAGCGGTCAGCGGTCAAGCAATGCTTGAGAAAAGGTCAACAACGCTCAAGCTGCTTGGACGTCTGGCGACTGCCGTTGTTGCTTGCGATGAACCGATAACTTATGTTGGCGATACAACAGATTTTGCCCCTCAAGTTGAAACGGCCGTTGAGGAATATGTTGACGAAGCTCATTCGAAAATGGTTGCCGTTTTTCCTTTGGCGCGAACCAATGTCAATGCAGGCGACAGCGAAGAAACCGATCAAAACAAGTTGCCTCCAGAACCGCCGTTCGGAGCGATCATCATCGAGCAGATCGAAGATAATCGTGTTCCCGAAAAAATGAGAAAGCGAATCGAAATCGTTGTTGAACATGCCAAAGCCGCGATTGGAAATGCGCTCGATCATAATAATATTATTTTGATGCCGCTTTGGAAAACAATCGGGAAATCAAAGGTTCTCGTAACGGCTCGAATGTTGCCCAAAACGATTGCTGTTTCGATTGGCGTTCTGGCTCTCTTTCTGGCAATGATTATTATTCCCTGGAACTTTAATATGCATTGCAAAGGAACTCTGGAACCTGAAATCAGACGGAATATTTTTGCGAGCGAAGAAGGAAAGGTTGAACAGGTTTTTGTTCGTCACGGATCTGTTGTTTATGGACCGCGTCAAAATCCAGACCCAAATGATCCGGATTATGAAAAAGGAACGATTTTGGTTCGGCTTTCAAATAATCAATTAGAGGCCGATATTCAAAAAGTTGAAGGGGATATTGCCGAAGTCAAAAAAGTCATTACAAACTTGAGCGAATCAAGTTTTAAACCGGACGATCCTTCTGAAAAATTGCGAATAATGGGCGAATTGTCCAAGAACAAGGTTCGCCTGGAATCGCTTTTGGTTCAACGAGCAATTAACGAAGAGCGAAAAAAAGAGCTGGAAATTCGTTCGCCGATAACAGGAACGGTTATGACCTTTGATTTGGTCAACAAATTGCAAAGCCGTCCAGTTCAGCGCGGCGTTTCGCTAATGGAAATTGCCGAGCCGCAAGGAAAATTGATTCTCGAACTTGATATGCCCGAAAAGAATATGGGCTATATTGACGAGTATTTAAAGAAGATCAAGGAAAAAGATCCGAATTCCAAGTTGAAAGTTCATTTTGTTATGATGGTCGACTCGACGCAAACTTATACAGGAAAAGTCATTGAGGAACATGATCGGGCAGAAAATCGAGGAACTCAGGAAACAACAGTTCGAATTCGAGCCAATATTGACGATCCGGATCAACTTCCCCCCTCGAAACGGGCCGGAGCAGGGGTCAGCGCTAAAATTTATTGCGGCAAAAGAGCGCTTGGCTTTGTCCTGTTTCATGAAGTTGTTTCCTATTTGCAAAAAACGGTCTTTTTCTGGTTTCAATAGAAAATTGTTGCCCGAATTCTCGTCTGTTTTTAAGAAGACGTTTGATTTTCGAGCGTTGAAATCCGCAATAGTTGCGTTTTTGCCGGGCAACTTCGGACGGCTTACGCAAGAACGAATCGGTCGCTAATGCGGTTTGGGTTATCGGAGCCGTCGATTGATCAACCTGGAACTTTTTCGGTCCTGTTTTATTGAGAAATCCAAAACGTCAAAAAACCGATAAAAATAATCAAAAAGGTAATTTTTTTGAAAGACAAAACCAAATTGATCCGTTTGATTTTTAATCAACGGTTTCTGTATTTTGAACATAAACAGGTTAAACATAATATGAAACGAAATTCATTCTGTTTGAGCGTAATATTATTTCTGTTATTCGGATTGTCAGGAAATGCGATTCTTTTTTCTCAAACCGGAGGGTTCGGTCGAGTTCGAAAACTTGATCCGCAAACAGGGCGTCCTTATGTTTATAAGGATAAGAAGCCGACTAATTGGTTGACCAACGAGTCTTCTCCCTTGTATTCTCTTCCAGATCTGAATCGAAAAGCAACAACCAAGCAATTAAGCAATCGGGTTATTCCTCAGGTTTATGACGTTACGAAATCGCTTTTGCCGCATTCCGCTCCAACCAAGTCGACGATAGATTTTCCCAATCCAACGATTCCGACTTCCGCCATTGCCAGGAAAATCGTTCAGGAAACAGTTGAACCCAATTCGTCTTCTGAACTTCAAGAATCAATTCCTGCCAATGTTGCTTCTCAAAATGTTCAAGAAACAACAGCTTTGACGACAGACAATCAACTTTCTTTGATCCAAAATATTGAAACAGATAACAAAGCAACAAACGTTTCCTCGTTGCCCATTAAAAAGACGGAAATAATCCCGGATAATCAAAATGGTTTGAATGAGCAAACGGGTCAAGCGAAACAGCTCGAAACAGAAAAAATAGCGGAAATCGTTCCCCTTTTAGAAGAAGGATCTTCAGAAAATAATCTTGTCGAAGAAAAGCCGAATATTTCCGAAGAAAAAAAGAGTCCCGACGAAACAGTCAATCCAATTGATTTGAATAATGCTGCTTCAAATGATTCTATAAATATAGAATCCGAAGACTCTGTTGAAATGGCTGATCTTGATGATATTAACGAAAAAGCAGACTCGGGCGATTCCAAGGCCTTGGTTAATTCCGCGTCTTTATTTTCGTCCGAAATTTCTTCCAATATGCCGTCCGTAATCTCTCCCGGCCAGGTTGACAATTCGATTGGCATTGAAGAACAGATTGCGCCGCTCAAGACAACTCAATCGACAAACTCTGCTTCCGTTCTTGCTGATGTTTCTCAAGAAAAAGACGGAATGAATTCTGTCGATCAAATCCTTCATTTGACAATGACTGATTGGCAGAGCTCGGCTAAAATCAGGGAAAAGATTCGGGACATTCGAAACCAATCATCCAATAAATCTCTTTATCAGGTTGCCCGATTGCAAACGGAATTAAACGAAGAAATCAATCGAAATGAATATTTAAGTCGAACTCCGAATACAATTCTTCCATCAAGAGATTCCGGTTCTCCTTCGTTACCAAATACGAATATATCGGCGCCCCCTTCGGGTTCTTCGCAAACGTTTATCCCTTCGCCGTCGCCAAACGCATTTTCCGCTCCGTCTTCGTCAATTAATCCTTCTTCGAGTTCTTTGGAAACGTTTTCCGGCGTTAATTATGGTCCGATGATTGACTCGTCCCAAATTCCAATGCAGCCAGGCGATATTCTCGTCGAGGGCGGAAAAGTTATGATTCCAACGGGAGAAGGTTATGAAGCTCTTGTCAGTTCGAATACGCAAGGACTTTTGACTCAGTTGGGAATTGAAGCTCTTGACGCGCAAGGAAATCCTATTCTTGATGAAAATGGAAAAGCTCAAATTATTCCGCTTAAACGAGGAATGAAGGTTTCCAAAGGTCAAATTCTGGCTCGACAAAAAGACGACGAACTTCTTGCTAGACGACAAGTTGCAGATTATCAACTCGTCGTTGCGAAAATGGAAGCGGAAAAAGAACTTGAAATCGAAGTTGCCGATAGCGCTGCTCTCGTTGCTCAATCGGCGTATTATCGCGCCAAAGCGGCAAATGATCGAGTCCCCGGCGCCGTTACTCCAGAAGAAATGACCGAAAAAGCTTTTGATTGGAAACGAGCTGAAAAAACAGCAGAAAAATCTCGTTATGATATTGAAGTCAAAAAACATGAAGTCAACGTTGCGCAAGCGCAAGTTTTAGCGGCGAATTCTTTAATCGAGGATAAAAAACTTCTCAGTCCGATCGACGGAATTATTGACGATATTTTTCAAAATGAGGGTCAATGGCTTCGAGAAGGAGATAAAGTTCTTAAGATTATTCGATTGGATAAAGTTCAAGTTCTCGGTCGAATTGATGCTTCTAGTTATACTCCGGAAATGATCGACGGCAAAAATGTAACCATTTATTTCGAAAAGCCCGGAATGTCGATACAAACCCTGGAAGGAAAGATAACCTATGTTCGCCAGTTTATCGAGTTTTCTTATTATAACTTTTATTGTGAAGTTGAAAATAAAGTCAATGAAAAAGGTTATTGGCTTTTGAATCCGGAAGCTCTTGTCTATATTGTCATTCATCAATAATTCATAACCCCGTTTTTTAATTTTGCTCGAATTTTATTATTCCAAAGTTGGAACGGACGCATTTTTTTCCATTCATTCGCGAGTTTATTGGCGAACTTGCGATTTAATGATTTCGATTTTTCAATCGGCTTGCGTCTTGAGAATTTGCAAATTGCCTTCTTTCAAACAGAAAAACAGCGCGAGCTTGCCGGATTGATATAAAAATCCGACAACGTTGTCCGCTTTAACGAAAAAGCAGGATTTTCAACCGGTTTGATTTTTTTCATTTCGGAAATTTTGAAAATTAGAGAATTTTGATTCTTTAAAATTATAAAGGATAAAATATGGTTTCTTTAGCTGATAGTCTGGTTTCCAGCGCGGCAAGAGTTATGAAAATTTGCGTGCGAACGGATCTGGAATCCAAGCGTCAGTATTATCTTGGCCGAAGTTATTGGGTCGTTAAAGATCCGGTTGGGTTGAAATATTTCCGTTTTCAAGACGAAGAATATTTCATTATGAAACAACTCGACGGAACCAAAAGTCTGGATGTCATCAAGGAAAATTTTGAAGAGAAATTTCCCCCTCAAAAAATAACTTTGGAAGAACTTCAAAGTTTTATCGGACAACTTCATCAAAGCAATCTGATTCTGGCTGGCGTTCCGAATCAAGGTCATGAACTTCTGAAACGCCGCGGAAAACTTCGTCGTCAGCAGATCCTTGCGGCCATGTCCAATATTTTGGCAATCCGTTTTAAAGGAATTGATCTTGATGTTCTGTTAGGGAAAATGATTCCTTATGTTCGTTGGATGTTTCATCCAGTGACGTTGTTTTGCTGCATTGCGTTGATGTTGGCCGCCCTTTCTCTCGTTCTCACGGAATTCGATTATTTTCGTTCCAAATTGCCCGATTTTCAACAGTTTTTTGGCGCGAAAAACATATTTCTCTTAAGTATAACATTAATGTGCACAAAAATTCTTCATGAATTTGGTCACGGTTTGTCTTGCAAATATTTAGGAGGCGAATGTCATGAAATGGGAATAATGATTCTTGTTTTGACGCCTTGTCTTTATTGCAATGTTTCCGATTCCTGGATGCTTCCGAGCAAATGGCAGCGAGCAGCGATTGGTTTGGCTGGCGTTTTTGTCGAATGTACGCTTGCGTCTATTTGTACGTTTTTCTGGTGGTTCACGAGCGAAGGGACATTTCATTATTTATGTTTAAATGTCATGTTTATTTCTTCAGTGAGCACAGTTATCTTCAATATCAATCCGCTTTTGCGTTATGACGGTTATTATGTTTTGGCTGACTTGTTGGAGATACCGAATCTTCGCCAAAAAGCGACGAAAATAATGACGCAGAAGGCGTCAGCCTGGTTTCTGGGAATGGAAGAACAGGAAGATCCGTTTTTGCCGAAACAGAATCAATTTCTGTTTGCTTTGTATACAATAGCGGCAGTTATGTATCGCTGGGTTGTTATGTGTTCGATTCTTTTCTTTGTTTATCGTTTTTTTGATTCGCATGGACTGAAGATTTTTGGACAAATCATTGCGGCAATGTCGCTTTATGGTTTACTCGTTTTGCCTTTATGGAAAATAGGGAAGTTTTTTTGGGTTCCTGGAAGGATTTATCGCGTGAAAAAACTGAATTTTTATTGTTCTCTCGCCGGTTTAGGTCTTATATTGGCGTTTTGTGCCTTTGTCCCGCTCCCTTATTCTGTTTATGCCCCTTTGGTTTTGGAGCTTCGTTCCGATCCGAAAATAACGGAAAATATTGTTGTCCCCAAAACAGGCGGGCAATTAATTGCTATTAATGTTAAAGAGGGGGATTTTGTAAAAAGGGAAGATGTTCTTGGGCAGCTTCGCAATCCAGAGATTGAAATTCAGTTGGCTCAACTTCAGGGAAATCGTTTTGAGACGGAAGCGGAATATCAGACTTATCGGGACATTGGCAATCGTCCCGAAGCGGTTGCCCGACTTCAGGAGATCGAAGAACAACTGGAAACGTTGAACAATATGATTCTAACCAAGCAACAGGAACGGGAGCAACTTTCTCTTTGTGTACGCAAAGTTGAATCAGGAATCGTTGTTTCTCCTTATTGGAAAATGGATCGGGAAAATAAGGATCAAACGTTGGCGTCTCAGCTTCCGGAATGGGAAGGAACGCCGCTTCTGGAACGGAATTTGAATACAACGCTTGCTCCGGGAACTCATTTTTGCAGCGTTGGCGATCCCAGAAAGCTTGAAGCGGTCATTATTGTTGATCAATCCAAGATTGATTTTATCGAAAAAGATCAGAAGGTCAAAATCAAATTGGAAGAACTGCCGGCGGAATTGTTTTATAGTCAAGTTGCAGACAATATTGATATCGAATATCATCGAATGGAAAGCGTTCCGATTCAGCTTTCGACCAAAGGGGGCGGCGCCGTTGCGACAGAAACGGTTGAAGGCGGGATTGAAAAACCGCAAAGTCCTTCTTATCGGGTTCGCGTTGATTTGGATAATGAAGATCTTCGAATGCGGGTTGGCATGACAGGAACGGCAAAAATCAAGGTTCGACCTTTAACCATAACGCAACGACTTTGGAAACTGATTCGAGACGTTTTCAATTTCAAACTTTAAGGAAGTTCTAAAAATTCAGAATTTTCAACAAACGCATTTTGGAGAAGGTCGTTAAGACCTGTTTTTGCGGACAAGACGTTCGCGCTCTTAAGGGATTTTTAGAACTTCCTTTTAATGATTTCCGGCAAGATTCGGTCTTTTATATTCAAACCTGTTGAAAAAGGGGGATCGTTGAGATAGCGAATCCGCAAGCGAACGGTTTGATTCATGAAGGCGAAACCAGTTTGATTCAAATTTGCTTAAACCGGCGTTTTTTGCCTGTTTGATCGTTTTAAGATTGAAATGGGCAGACGAATTTTTTTTGGACGCTGTTTTTTGATTTTCAACCTTTTTATCGGAGTTAAAAATAATGGCAGAGGGTTTTGGGCAAACGCAATATGATCTTCGTTTTTCATTATTTCATATTCCGATTCAAATTCATCCGTTTTTTTGGTTGATTGCGATTTGGTTTTCGCCTTTTTCCCGTTCATCCAGTAATGAAATGCGCGTTTGGATGGTCGGTTTGATCGCTTGGGTTCTTGCTTTTTTGATTTCGTTTCTTGTTCATGAACTGGGGCATGCCTTGATTTTAAAAAAGGTTTTTGGGGCGTCTCCCTGGATTGGTCTTTATGGTTTTATGGGCTTGACCTTTCATCATCCTTATTATCGACGCATTCCGGATCGTTGGGGAAAGATTCTTATTTCTTTTGCCGGGCCGGCAGCCGGCTTTTTGGCTTCTGCTTTATTATTGATTTGTTTTTGGCTTGCTGGTTGCCATTTGGATTTCGCTTTTATCTCAATCGGTCCGATCCATTTGCCGTTTGCCTTTCCGGCAGAGGCTTATTTTTGGCTTGATTCGCCCCTTCCTTATCTTTATTTTTCTGGTTGGTTTGTTTATGCTTTTGTTCTTTTGACTTTTATTTGGGGGTTTTTAAATCTTCTGCCTATTCAACCGCTCGACGGAGGAAATATTCTTAAAGAAATGTTTCTCATTTTCAGTCCTCGCAACGGTTTGATTCAATCGCTTTGGGTTTCCTTTATTTGCGCTGGCGCTCTCTGTTTGATATCAATCCAGGAGCGGCTTTTTTTTACGGCCGCGTTTTGCGGTTATTTTGCCTTTCAAAGTTATCAGCAAATTCAATTTAATTCCAAACGTCGTTTCTAATGTTCGATATGATAATGACTGATTATTGGAACAGTTTATAAAATCTTTCGAAAAATGATTTCAGTTGCGTTTGTTCTGAATTCGAAAAGAGCGGCAGATTTCGGTTTTGGTCTAATTTATTTGTTTGACTTTTGGGAATACAAAGATCCGGTTTCAATAATCTTGAACATTCTAAAATGCGACGCTTCGATTTTCCGCATCGCCGCATTTCGGAAAAATTCAAGGAAAACATCTATAAACGCCGTTTATTCGATATCAAGAAAAAAGAGGATTCATTTTGAATAAATGAAAGGAAATCGGCGATAATGGCGCGATTGCTTTGCGAAAACGCCATTTTGCCGTTATTTTTCCAATTTGGCGATTATTATTTGCTCGAATACAACAAAATATTATTGAAAAAGGATAAAAACGCTTTAATCTGAAAATAATGAACTGGAATAGTTGTTTTGAACGAAAATGAAATCTTGCGCGAAATAATCAAGATTTATTTAAAAGAATTAAATGACTCGTTCGGAAAAATAAAGAGCGCCGGTTGGGCAGGCTTGAATACAAAGTTCAGCGGTTTTTTCCAACGCTTTTTCGATCGGCAGATCAAAAGGCGTTTGAACCTGAACGTCGAAACCTCGACCGATAAACGTCAGTCCGAGCGGCTCGCTGAATTGTCGCGTTATCGCAATACAGAGTCCGCATTTGATACATTTTGCTGGTTCATAGACGAGAGAACCGCTTCGATTCCATTTAATTCGGGGACGCTGATTGTTCCATTGCTCTGGATGAACGTCATATTTTTGAGCCGCTTTAAGTAAACGACAATTTTCTTGCCCTTGGCAATTGCAACGATAACAACGTTTGGCTTGGCTCTGAGCCGTTTCAAAGGAATATTCATCAACTCCAGCGTCAAGCGGTTCGATTCGTTTGCAGGGATTGGCGGCGGATTGGAAGATCGACATTTCTGACGCGTCTAATTTCCCGACTCGAGCGCGAAACTGTTTTGCGGGGTTGAATGGCGATTTTTGCGTTGTTTGTTCTTTCGAGGAATTTTCGTTTTTTTTCTTGCGTAAATAATTTTCTATTGCCTCAGAAACCTCTCGACCGTCAGCAACGCTGCGAACAATCATATTGTTGCCTCGAACGGAAGTTCCAATGGCGAAAAATGACGCAATCGATGTTTGATAGGTTGGAGATTGAACGACGATTCCCTTTGAACCGATTTTAAGAGAATTTAGAATAAGGTTTGAATTATTGTTTTGACTTATTGTTTTAATTGACGACTCTGAGTTTGATCCTTTAGTATTCAAGTCCAATGAAAGTTTAAGCTCTGGGTTCAAATTTGATGACGACGGGCAAATTTCAGAAGGAGACGCCTTGTCAAGATTCTGTTTTGGCATAAATTGCTGGGTCGTTTCGGAACCGAAAGCTAAAATAACGGCATCAAAATTAGTCAAAAGTTGATTGAGATGTTCGGCATTTCTCAAATCGACTTCTTCTCCGAGTCGCAAATCAATGGAATTGGGAACTGGAATCGATAAAATATAATCGATTTCTGTTTCAAGAACATCGATCGGAAGCTCGTTTTCATTATATTTTCGCAAGCGGCCGCCGCAATAAGATTCTTTTTCGAAAAGAGTAACTTGATGACCGGCCAAAGTCAAATAATAAGCGGCAGAAAGTCCGGACGAGCCTGCTCCAATGACGGCGATGTTCCGGTCTGTTGGTCGATGAGCTTTGGGATAAAAAGGGGTTTCTTTTCCCAAATCGGTATCGGAAATAAAGCGTTTCAATTGACAAATCGCGACCGCTCCGTCTGTTTGAGCTCGACGGCAAACTTTTTCGCAAGGGCGAGAACAGATTCGTCCCAATGTCGAGGGCAAAGCGATTCGTTGACGAATAATTTGAATGGCATTCTCCCAATTTGCATTTTCGATCTCCTTTAACATTTGCGGGATATTCAAATGAGCGGGACAACCTTGTTGGCAAGGCGCAATGCAATCGCCAGCATGATCGCTCAGCAAAAGTTCTAAAGCTGTTGTTCGCAGTTGACGAATTTCTTCTGTTTCGCTCTCAACAATCATTAAATCTTGAACTTTAGTTGAACAAGCAGGAACAAACCGACCGTTGGCCTTAACCAGACAAATTTGACAAGACGAATCGTCAAAAACGATCTTTTGGCCATTTTGACTCATTCGATAAAAACAAAGCGTTGGAATATCAATTCCAATTGATTGGGCCGCGTCCAAAATCGTCGAGTTTTCTGAAACAGATATTTCTGTTTCATCTATAAAGATTTTATACATCGAAGAACTTTTTTGAGATTGAGAGAGAATTATTTCGAATATTCAGGGGCAGGTTTCGCAATATTGATTTGATATCCAAAAAAATGATTGATCCATTGATAATGTCTTAAGTTCCGAGCAATGCAAAAGCCCGATAAAAGTCCAATGGCATTTTGAAGAATATCAATAAATTCAAATTGTCGTCCGGTATAAGTTTGTAAAATTTCGGATATAAAACAGAACAAAAGAAGAAAAGTCAAGAATAAAACCGAGCCATTTTTGGGACGAAGCATTTCTGTTCCAAAAGATAAAACGGCGAAGATCAGGCAATGAAGGAATGAAAAATGGGACACTAATGAGACAACTCTGGGAGGAAATCCAAATAACGTCCAAGGATCCGGATGCAAAAGCATTAAAAGCAGAAAACAAAAATAAAGGAACAACAGGATTCTGAACACAAACAGTCGTTTTCTAAAAAGTAAGGACATTATTTTTAATTTAAAGTTTTTCAATTCTAAAAGATTTATTGATAAGCAAACCAATTTCAATATTCTGCTTTTGGAAAACAAACGTTTCAAAAAAGGGGATCAGTTTATGGCGAATGACGGAATGTTCATTTCAACTTCAGAGATTCGTCAACTCGATAACAACGCGTCGCGATAAAGGGCAAAACCTTATTTTTGTCGATTTTGGCTTCGGTATAAACGAAGTTGAGAACAAAAATTGACAAAGGGCTCAATACTTATTTCTATTTTATCCGACGAAGTCAAAAATTGCTATAGCATTAAACCGTTTTATTTTTTAAAATTCGCTGTATATTTTTTGGGAATATGCTCAAGCCGAGTAAAAAATCAGAATATTTGACTTCGCAAGCCTGACAAAAACGGATTGTTTGTTGCAAGCGAAGCTTGATTCTTGACAATTCGGCTTCGATAAGTTTTTTTCATTTTTCAAGTTTAATTCAACTGATTTGGTTTATTATGAGCGAAAAGTTCTTCAATAGCATTATTGCAGCGTTCATTAGTTGTTTTTCGGCGATTGGAACAGTTTGGTTTTTATCTGACGATTCTGAAATGACGCAGAGCTCGGAAAAGTTCTCTCAATTGGAAGTTGATTCTTTGAGAATTAATCAAGATTTGACAATTTATTCAATCAATCAACCAAATGAGCCGCTTATTGAATTAAAAAATGGTCATATTTTTGCTCAGAATGGCATTTATTCTGGAAATATAGGCGCTCTGCAAATTATGGGGCAAAAATTACAAATAACAACAGGCGACCCGACTTCTGAAGAATCGCCTATTTTTAGCGAACTTTCGACGAATGAGGACGGCGGCGCCTGTTTTGCTCTTTTGAGTCCCCAAGGAACGCATTCCATTAATTTTGGATTTGATAAAATGGAGACCGGCTATATTATTTCCCAAAACAATCAAGACAAAACAATGAAAGCGCAAGCTATTCTTGCTATTCCCCGTCTTCAGGAGTCGCAAGCTAATCAATCGCAGATTGCGTCTGATTTTTCCGGCGACTTAACTAGTCCGCAGCCTTCTGATTTTCAGAGCGATAATAATGCGAGTCAAGCTGAAACGATTTTGGAGTCAAGTCATTTAGAAAACTTTGTTCAGTCTGATCAAATAAAAAACTCGATTAATCCTGTTTCTTCTGCTTCCGCTGAACCAGAAACGGCAATGAGTTCTGATTTCTCCAATATTCCAGAGACAAGAATTCACTAAAAGGTTGTTTTGATGAAAAAAATATCGAGAATCAATGTTCTTCAATATTTAATTGACGTCAACGAAACATTTGCCCAACGAGTTAAGACGATTTTTCGAAAAAACAAAGTTTTCGTTAAGCGTTCGGGAAATTTCGTTTGGCGAATCAGAAGACGCTTCATTGAAAGCAATCTTTTTCTTTTTTTTATTTGTTGCTTTTTTCTGTCAGCAGAAAATTCCTGGGGGCAAAATCATTATTGGTCGGCAACCAATGGTTTATCAACTCTTTTAAAACCGACGGATTTTTCAACGATCTTTGCCTCGTCATTCCATATTTTAGACAACGACTGCTCATTAGATCAATACGAAGCCCCAAAATTGGCCTCAATGAATTCTGAATCTTCTTTGAATTCAGGTTTAATTATGAAATCAGAATCGTTCTCGGGAAACAAATCGTTTTCGAGTTTCGATTCGCAAAATATCTTTCTGGAAAGTTCTGACTCGAATCTTTTTTTGAATAAGAGTCGTTTGATTTCAGAAAATGCGACAAATTTTCCAACAAACGATTTTCAGCCGACATTTTCGACGTCGTCCATTTTACGGGGCAATATTTCTGAACTTTCTATTGAACCATACAAAGGTCGCATAACCGGAAACGTTTTTGGCGAATGGGCAACGATTGACAAACAAGGGAAAGAAGCGACTCAAAGCGGATTTAAGACGAATGTTTTGGGTGGCGGTTTGGGTCAGGATCGACTTTTGGGGGATTATGTCATTTGGGGGTTTTGGCTAAATGGACTGAGTCAAAAAATGACAATGACGGATGACCGTTATTCTGGTTCGATCCAATCTTTTTCCGGTCGGCTTCATTTGAGCATTTTGGGAACCATCTGGTATACCGATTTAGCGATTGGCGTTGGCAAAAACTGGAATAAACATCAAGTGAACCTTTCTAAAGCGAACGAATTTGTCAATAAATATACAGGAACTCAATGGAATTATGAAGGGGAATTTGGGTTGCGTATTTTTAAGGGACACACAAAAATCGAACCTTTTTTAGGTTTACGCGTTATCAATCTGGACGAACCGGGAACGGCTGGCATTTTTCCGGAATCGACTATTTATATTCCTTCCAGTTATTCCTTTAATTCATATCGAATAATGCTCGGCAGCCGATTGGCTTGGGAATATTCTTCTTATTTGGCGAATATCTGTCCAATAATGCAAGCAGCCTGGGTTCATGAATTTGGCGATACAGAGGTCTTTACAACAAACGATTTTTTGCCGTTTCCTGTCGCTTATCAATTCGGCAATCATAAACAGGGACGGGATCGTTTTATTTTGGGAGCAGGCTTGACGATAGCGCTGAAAGATTCATTTGATCTCTATTGTTTCTATAATTCGACAATAGTCAACAATTATCAGAGCTCAAATATTTGGGGCGGATTCAATAAAAAATTCTAACGTTTTTGTTTCAAAAGTTCTTGATTCTTTTTCTTTTGTTCGCTTGTTTTCGATAAATATTTTATTTGTTGTTGCATAAAACATTCAGGCTTTGCGCTGACCTTTTTCATTTCGAGTTTCATTTTCTGGTTTTCAAAGGGCTTTTTTCAATAGAATTACTGAACGGTATAGACGCCAATGTCGTCCAGGAAAACTTGCCCGTAACCATTTAATGAGAATTGTATTTTCATTTCGCCATCGGAAGCTGCATATCGATAAAACGCGAACCGTTGCCAATCATTTTGAGCAGTTTTTTTAAAGCGTTGAGCTAAAGCCGGGCCGCCGTGATCGTCATAAATCATCAAACCGTCTCCCGATGTTTCGATTTCTGTTGGAATTTTGATCCAACCTTGAACACAGACTAATTCGCCTGTTTTTACAGAACAGGGAACGATGACGTTGATTGGCGCGCATTCCATTTCAACCGGCGCATTCGCTAAAGTTCGTTCATTTTGGATTCGCAGGCCAAATTGACCCGAATGCTGCGCCCCCTTGTCGCGAAGGAGAGACGATTTGACGCCTGTTATTCGTTCTTCATAGGCATTCCATTTTCCGGCGTTCCAGGAATTTGCGTCTTCCATATCGCCGCCCTGAATTTTATTGTCGCCGACCAAAAGCATTTTGCCGCCGCTAATTCGTTGATAATAATCCATATAAGCGGGCAACAAATAAAAAGAAATCGAAACAGGAAGAACGGGAAGACTTTCTTCAAAACGAGTTGCTGTCTGCCAAAATCGTCGTTCGTTTAAACGAATTTCCCGCAAGGCTCGTTCCGCTTGAAGATAAGCTTGCGAATCGTCTTTTTGACGCAAATAGTCTTCCGCTTGTTGAATCGCTTGTCTTGTTTGAGCCAAAAGCGTATTTTGCTCTCTGATTTCCAATAAAGGTCGTTTGGAAAATTGAATAATCGGAATACCGTCGCGCTCTTTTAAATAATTGAGTTGATAAAGAGTCTGTTCATAAGTATCCAAACGCATTTTTGCCAAACGAATAGCCAATTCGGCCATTCGCGGTCCCAAAAGAGGCGCTTTTTCCGCTATTTCCTGACGATAATTATCGAATTGCGTCAGAAAAATCAACGAACTCATTCCCATTTCTTCGAGCTTGATATGAACGCCGCCTGCTCGTCGTTCTGAAGGGACTTTTCCTAAAACGCCCGGAACCAACAATTCCGCTGAATAGCCTTCTTGCGCTGGCGCGATCAATTTAACCTTATTTTCTGACCCTTGGCCAAAAAGATATTGATTGTTGAATTCCGTCGAAATGGGCATTAACAAAATTGCTCGATCCGTTCTCAGAACGACGGCGGATAATGTTGAATGGTTTGAGGAGATCAATTGTTCAAAAGAGCCGCCTGCGAACCACCAATTAACTAAACATAATTCTAGGTTCAGTAATTCTAATGCTGCAGCTCGATATTGCGTTTCATGATCAGTTTGATCTAAAGGCGTTGACGACGCAAAAAGTAAACCGTGACAATTGGCCGCCATTGAAAGTCGCATTTGCTGACGCATTTGTTCATATGAGATAAGCGAAGGAAGTTCATCAACCGAGCCAAAAAAGCGGCATTGAGCTAATAATTGCGGATCGGCTTGCGTTTGAATTTCATTCCAGACAGGAAAACCAGGCGTTGCCAGATTAATACAGTTTTGCAACCATTTTTGATAATCGGTTAAATTGAAAGAAGTCAAAAAAGGTTGACGTCGGATTAAAAGAGCATCGACGTCGTTTCGATAGGAATAATCAGCAATTCCGTTATAAGTATTGCAGATAACCGGCCGTTTTCGATCCTCGTCTAACAAACGAATGACAGAAACGCGGTCGCAGACATTATTGTAATCATTTTTTCGAATATCCGAACCGATATTCCAAAGAAGAACGCGATCATAAACCGAACTGACTTTTTGGCGATTGAAATAAGGAGGGACGTTTTCTTTGATCTCTTGAACGGTCGAATCAAGTTGATTCGGATCAGGAACCGTTTCTTCTCCAATAGGCGGCGGAGCGATCAACCAAATTTGAGCTTGATCCGCTTCTTTTAAAAGAGCGGCGCTTGGCGGCGTTTTCAACCAAATTGCATTAAAATGAAGGCTTTTGAGAAACTGTAACGATTCGCCCTGATATTCAATTGCCCGAACGCCAAAATTTTCAAGTTTCATTTCCTGATTTTGGCTTTTTTGATCGATAAGGGTCAGAATTTTATTTTTGAAAACAGGAACGGGAATTGAATCTTGTGTAAGTTTTGGGAAAGACTGCGCCGCTGTTCCTTCTTTTTCTGAGATCGTTCCGCTTCCGACAACAATGGGCGAGGGCGATTCGATTTCGGCATTTTGGGCTTCTTGAGCGGAATAATCAACTTGAGTGATCGACTGTTTTTGAGTTAAATCGTCAGTTGTTGAGAATTCGGCTGATTCTGTATTTGTCAAACGAACGTCTTCCGAATGATTAATCGACAAACGCGAATTTTGAAAAGGTCGTTCATTCCATTGAAATAATTTGGAATCGCTGGGCTGTTGAAGTATTGCGAGTTGGCGTTGAAAACGTTTTTGGCGTTCGAGTTCTTTTTTTCGTTTCTCCGCTTTTTCTTGATCAATGGCAAAGGGTTCATAACCAAACTGATAAGGATTATTTTGATCGATTCCCAAAAAAAAACTTTCATTGGTAACCGCTAAACGAAATTCTAATAGATTGATTGGATTAAAGCAGCTGTTTCTTTCGTCGTCTTGAAGCAACTGAAGAGGACGCGGATTATGGTCCATTATTTCAAGATCGTCAATCCATAGCGAATATTTTCCTTGCCGACCTTCAATGAGAAGAACGATTTGACGGACATAAGCTTCTTCTGGATCGACCGTTATTCCGTGTTCCCAACGAATGGCCTGAATACTTTCGTTGACCGCTTTTTTAATATCATTGGAAAAAACCAGTTTTTCCCAATCTCCGACTTGAGAATATGTCGAACCGGGAATCAAAAGCGTCAAAGGTAAACCGGTATCCATTCTTAACGTTTTTGGCAAAACGACAATCATTCCGATCGTTATGCCGGGGCGATCTGCCCGCAACCATAACGATGGGGACATTTGGTTGCTCAATTGGGGATAATCAATATAATGTCCGAGAAAAACGACGTCGGTATTTTTGAAATGGAAGGTTATTTTTTCGGATTGGCGACCGGAATGAAAATTTTCGGTTGTTCGGCAATGTTCGGAAACCTCAACATTTTTTTCCCGATAAAGATAGCGCCAACTAATGCCTGGAACCTCAAATTGTTCGCTCCAATCAACCAAATTCTGATTGGAATCATTGTCGATCAAATTGGAACTGTCTAATAAATAACCTGAGAACCCTTTTTGATTATTCGGTTGAGCGTTGGAATTATCCCCAAGAATAAAAAGAAAAGCGATAATTAAAAAATAAATGAATTTATTGTTAAAGGTTCTAAAAATCATGAAACAATAGAATAGTTGTTTATATGTGCAAATTTCTGAAAATAACCTGATTCATATTAACAATTATTCAAAAGTTTGGCAAGAGAAATTTTCTAGTATCCTCAAAACGATTGATGTTTTTTGTTTCTTGTTTTTCGGGCGCCGAATTCATTTTCGGAAAAAGAACGGATTCCTTAAAATGGTCAATCAATTCTTATTCAAATCTTAATTCTTCTATTTGCCAGCCAGGCAACAATGGACGAATGACGCAAAGGCGAACATTGTTGTTCAAAACTTGTTTAAACCGCATTGGGATAAATGATCTGGAATGTTCCCAAACAAGTTGTCAACCTTGAAAAATAAAAAAAACCGCTCCAATAATGCAGCAAGCCGCCCATAAATAATTCCAACTCAACGGTTGTTTCAAATATAAAAGCGCAAACGGAACAAAAATGAGCATTGCAATGACTTCCTGGAGAATTTTCAACTGCGGAACAGAAAGTTCTGTTGCGCCTATTCGATTGGCTGGAACTTGAAGGCAATATTCGAAAAAAGCGATTCCCCAACTGATCAGAGCAGCCCAAAGCCAGAAAGAATGACTCATATTTTTTAAATGGCCATACCAGGCAAACGTCATAAACGAGTTAGACAAAATTAACAGAATAATTGTTATTATGATCTTATTCATAAAACGAACGATTCCAATCAGCAAAAATATTTTTGATTAAAATTTTCAAACAGAATTCATAAAACTGTTCAATGACAATTCCAAATGATTTTCTTTTGGCAATTGAAAATATAGTTATTTTAGTCGACATTGCGACAAGTTTGTCAATTATTTCGATTGTTTGCTTTCCCATTTTTATTGTTCAAACAATTAAGCGGGAAAAAAGGGACTTCTTTATATCTGATTTTTTCGATTCAATATAAAAAAGAATTATAAAAAGAAAAAAATTTCTGAGAATGGTCTTGATTAACTTTTAAACAAGACTATTGAAAAATCAAATTTTTAAGGTCTTAAATCCAATAAGGGCGGCTGAATTATGCAATGCGAAACTTGTCCCCCAAAACCTTTTGATATAGTCTTTGTTTTTTGTCAAAACCAAAAACCAAACTTATCAAACAAAGAATAAAAAAAGTTTAGATCTTTTTTGATTATGCAAATTTTTCTAATTGTATAAATTATTTTGATGGAGAATAAAATCTTTTTCAATTATTCTGAAGAAAATTCTTGACAAAAGCTCTTCAAAACGTTAATATCAAACTGTAAGTTAAACTGGATAAAAGACGTTTTTTGAAACAGTCAATAAAAATAATTCTGTTTTAACGATAAAATCTTCATAAAATTTTATCTATTCTATAAATTCAGCCCTTTTTGCTATAGATAAATAAAATAAACGAAGATATAATAATTACATAACTTGGGAAAATCAGAAATAATATGCTTTTAGTGCAGATTAAATAGTTTGTTCACTGAAAACATTTCAAAAAGAATTACGGAATTTTCAAAACCGTCATAAAATATTTAGAAAATTGCGAACGGTGTTGCGATGAACATTTGGAACAAAGTTTTATACGTTCTCCTTTTTTTGACAAGTCTGACATTTTTTTGGCTTGTTTCTCAACGTTATTTGCTTGGAAAAAATTGGGAAACGAAAATAGCGCAATTGGACAAAGATTTGTCAAAAGCTATCGCGGATAACGAACAATTACGCAAAGATATTTATTCTGATCCGACAAATCAAGAAATAAATTGGGATTCAATGGGACTTTTGGCTCAATTGCGTCGCGTTCGGGAACTTCAAAACGGTTTGGTTTGGTTGAATTGTCAACCGGGCGAAATTGGAACGCCAAGCCCAGAAGGAATGATTGAAATCGCTATGAATCTTCCTGCTGTTTATAGTTCTCAAGGAATCATGAGCAATAGTTTTGTCTATCTGTTTGATAGCGGCGAACCTTTTGTTGCGGAAAATAATGAAGACAATTCCGCCCATTCGTCGAGTTCGGCTTCGGTTGATTCTGCTGGTTTGGAAAGTTCTTTTGCCTTGGCAAAATATTTGGGCGCTTTCAAAATAGATTTCGTTTCTGGAAGTCCAGATGCTCCGACAAATATTAAATTGACGTCTGTTCATTCTTTATCGAATGACGAATTGGATAGCTTGAAACTTACATTTGCGAATCAAAACAGTTTAATTGTTTCCGTTGATCGTCTTCCGGTTGATTCTCCTTCGGATATTGTTGTTTGGAATCAGTTGAACCCGGATTTTCTCAAATCGCTGAGTCAACAAGACAGCGCCAATGCCGAGTTTTTTGCAAAAGATCAAATAACGTTAGATGATCTCCAAAATAACAATGTTTCTGATAAACGATTCCCTCTCGATTTTACTTATCTTATTGAATCGAAAATCCAAAGCAGAAATTATCTGAATTTGTCAATTACTCAAAAAGAAACCGCCAAAATGGAAATGGAAAACGTTTTAACGAGTCAATTTGTTTCTCTCTTTCCGGCCCTTTTCAACGAACTTTCTCTTGAAGATCAACAGACCGTTCAGGCGATGTTGCAAGAAATTAATTCCCTTTTAGACAATCCTGATTTTCCGAATTCTATTGTTGCTTTTCTTGATTCTCAGCAGATAAAATCAAAGATAGACAAAAATAATCAACTTCTTGCTCAAAACGATCCCAATAGTTTTGCGGCGAAAAGTTATTTGCAGCGAAGGAACGAATTAACTACGGAAAACGCAACAATGGACCAATATTGTCAACAGATCCAACAAGAGCTTGATTTGGTTCAAAACAATATTAAAGAGATGAAAGCTGAAATTCAGTCCTTGCTTTACGAAAATTGTCAACTTGCCAATCAAATAGCAAAAATTCAATTGACAGCGGCCGAAACGATTTTGAAAAATAGTCAAACGGTTTCTAATGATCAACCCCTTTCATTGAATAATCCTATTTAATAACTAACAAAAATTATTCTCTTTCAAAATAATTTCTATTCAAGCGATTGAATATTTCGGATCGTTGAAGCTGAGATTATAAACTTATGCGGTTTTGCAGGCTTGGGTTCAAGCCTGTTTTTTTATGCTTTTATCTTAAGTCGATTGAAAACCGGATCGTTACCCATTCCAAATTCATGATAATCTTCTGACAAATTTTAAACAAAGTTGATAAATTGATCTTTCGAAATCGACTGATTTTCTGTAAAATTCATAATAAGATTCTTTTGAACCAATTGAATTGATTATATTTTCAATCGGAAAACTTTTATGAAAAACAGACAAATTCGATATTTATTGATATTATATTTCGTTATTGTATCGGAAAATGTTTTTGCGCAAAGTTCCCCTTTTTTTCGCGGAAATGTTTCTGTTGCGTCACAGGCGACGATTCAGAATGACTCAAATCCCGTTTTGAACGAAAAAGAGTCATTAACTTCTAAAATGAACGAAAATTCATATTCATCCCATATAACAAATCGGCATTTTGACAATTATTTGTTGCCTGAAGCAGAATCTGAGTCTTCTGTAACATCAGCGGTTCGTCCTGTCTGTAAAACAGCTCAACAAATCGACATTTTGCCCGATCAAATGCCTTCCAATTCATTAAATCCAAACTCGTCAGTTCAACCGATTCAAAAGGGGATTTCTTCTAATTCAGCGAATTCGAATTCGGTAAATCAACTGATTCAAAAAGGGGGGGATTTCAACTCAAACAAAACGCCAATTAGCGATTCGGGTTCCAAAACAGACAATGAATCGGTTAACAATTTCAGTTTTTTTCGCTCTCTGATTTCTGTTTTGGGCGGCCTGGCAATTATATTAGGGGCGTTTTTTGCTTGCGTTCTTCTTTTGAAAAGATTTTCGCCTCGAAGAATAACGTCTATTCCCGAAACCATTCTTGAAACGATAGGCCAAAAAGCATTGACGCCGCGAAATCAACTTTATCTTATTCGATTGGGGTCAAAATTATGCCTGGTTGCCCTATCTCCAAATCAAATTAATTCTATTGCGGAAATAACAGATCCAAATGAAGTCGCTCAAATAGTCGAAGAATGTCGAAAAGCGGCTCAAAACGAAAACGATGCAGTTCCTTTTCTTGAAAAAGAATTTTGGTCCAAATTGATAAGGTCTTCAAAAAACAAAAAGGAAGATAATCAATGAAAAATAAGCGAAAAATTTGTTTTAAGCTTGGAATTTTTGGGCTGCTTTGGGTTGCCTTGATCTCTCCTTTTTTTGTTGAAGCCCAACAAAACAGTTCGGTAACGTTGAGCGGAACAAATAATTTTTCTGTTCCTTCGGCGAATAATGAACAAACGCCAAACAATCATTTATTATCTGAATCCGACTCGATTCGAACTCCTTTAAGTGAATCGCCCAATTTAAATAATTTGACCGGTTTAAATGGTCAATCAGTTTTAGCAACCCAAGTTGATACAAAAAACCAACCAAATTTTGAAAATCGTTTAAATTCTGAATCGATATTTAATGAAACAGACCAATCAAAATCAAACAATTCGACCAATGCAACAACTCCGTTAAATTTAATCGATCAATTGGAGTCAACCGATCAATCAATTTTGCCGAGTTCATCCGATTTAAGCAATCTTCTCAAAGAACCTCAACAGTTAATAAGTCAGAACGGAATTCAATCGTCTTTAGGAATTCTTGTTTTTATAACGATTCTTTCGCTTGCGCCAGCTATCTTGATTATGACGACGTCCTTTGTTCGAATCATAACCGTCTTATCGATTCTTCGAGAGGCTATTGGCGCGGGGCAATTGCCTCCCAATCAGGTTTTAACGGCTCTTTCGCTTTTTTTAACCCTTTTGATTATGACGCCGGTTTGGACGCAAGTTTATAATAATGCCATTGTTCCTTATTCGAATCATGAAATTGATGCCCAAAAAGCATTTGATAAAGGAATTCTTCCCATTCGAACGTTTATGTGTCAACAGATAGAACGACGCGGGAATGGGGACGATATTCGACTCTTTATGCAATATATTCCTGACGCAAAAATTCCGGAATTTTATGAAGATGTCCCCTTGCGAGCTCTTCTTCCCGCATTTATGTTAAGCGAACTAAAAACTGCTTTTTTAATCGGATTTCAACTTTTTATTCCTTTTTTGATTATCGATATGATTGTTTCTGGCGTTTTGGTTTCGATGGGAATGATGATGCTTCCGCCTGTTATGATTTCGCTGCCATTCAAATTAATGCTTTTTGTTCTTATGGACGGTTGGACGCTTGTTGTCAAAATGATTCTTGACAGTTTTACATTATTAATCGTTTGAAAAACTGAAGCAACCAACGGGAAAGACTTTTATCATGTTTTTCAGTCCGTTGATTTGTTTGCAGACGTTTTTCATTTATTGCGACAACGATATTGAATATTGAGAAATATCTTTTTATAATGGAAAGGAATAATCGAAATCTGTAAACAATTATTGGGAGAACGATCATGAATATTTGGGGACTATTTTGTTCATTTATCATTTTGCCGGGGTTATGGACGCCGGTTTCTTTGGAACAATTTTATTTGACGTCAAATCAAGCCAATATTTTGATCTTTGAAACCGATCAATCCAAACCATTATTGCCTGACTTTAATCTTTATGATTCGGAGGGGACTCTTCTTTTTTCTGAAAAAGGCGACTTAACGGAAAGAAAATTGTCGCTGACGCTCAAACTGTCGCAAGGGTTTTATGAATTGGAGTTTCCTGAAACAAATCAAAGATTTGGCCTTCTTTCTCAACCTTATTATTGCGGAGAGACGTCAACGCCCAACTCTCAATCGCAATCTTTTCGGAATATTCATTCTCTGGATTCTTTTTTTGCAATCGACGGCGCTCTTTCCTGGCTTGTTTCCGAAGACGAAATTCGCGAACAATTGATCAAAATTGCCCGAAAAGTTGGAATCATAACGCTTCGAGAACGACTTTCCTGGAATCATATTGAACCCGAACAGGGCAAATTTGATTTTGATGCGGCAAAACAATATCAACAATTGCGGTTTGTTTGCGCCAACTATGAAATGCCTGTTCTGGAGTTATTTCATGACGCCCCTTCCTGGATGAAAAAGGTCGAAAAATATCCGCATAATTTGGTTCAAACTTTCGATTCCTGGAAATCAATTCAAAAACAATGGAAACATTGTTGGAACTCTTTTGAAGCCTGGAATGAACCTGACATTCAATTTGGCGGCAATCTTCCGGCAGATCAATATGTTTCCGTTCTCAAAACGATCTCTTATCTTTTTCAACAGCAAAATGAGCAATCGCCGATTTTGGGCGGTTCAATCGCGATGTTTCAAGATCAATGGATGAAAACGGCAGCGCAATCCGAACTTTTGGATTATTGCGATATTTTCAGCTTTCATACTTATTGCCAATCTCCGCAAATGGAAGGAATTTGCCTCAAGTTTCAAAATTGGCTGACAGAAAATAATTCGTCAGGAAAACCTGTTTGGATTACGGAATGCGGACGGCCTTGGAAAAAAGGAACGGATCGCCCTAACTCCGTCGAAGATAAAGCAAGCGCAATTGATATTGTTATGAAAGGCGTTGAAGCGAAAGCTTGCGGATTTGATTCTTATTTTCCTTTTGTTTATCCTTTTTATGAAGAGAACGATAATAATTTTGGAATGACAGACAAAAATTATGCGCCGCTTCGATCTTTTGCCGCTTATGTTCAAATGATTCGCGTTCTATCCCATTGGAAATATATTGGCGATCCGGAATTGTTCAACGATCCCGAATCGTTAAGTCATTCGAAATCAACTTTTGATCGAATGCGAGTTTTTTCCAATGAAGCTGGCGAACGTTTAATCGTTTGTTATTCAGCCATTCCCCAAAAAGGGGCTCGAATAACGCTTCCTTTTTTGCCGAAACGCGTCGAAAGAATAACCGGGGAGGTTGAAAAACTTTTAAAAAATGAGAAAACTTTAACGAAAGCGGAAAACTCGATTGATTCGAAAGAGTCGACAAACGGGAATGGCCATTATCAAATAGATTTCTCGGACGGATTTCTATATATTTGGGTTCCAGACGATTTTGAACTTTCGTTGAATGACAATTCTGTTGTTGGTCAAATCCAAAAAGAACGTTCTGAAGCCCGACAATCCGAAATTCGGGAAAATAATTTTGAAAAAAGAAAAGCCTTGCCGATTGTTTTGCGATATGAATTTGATTCGAATCAGGTTGAAGCGAATCGAAACGGTTACAAAATTCTGCCGACAACTAACGCTTCTATTTCTCTTGAAATAATGGCTTGGAATCTTTCTTATGATTCAAAAACTATTCCTGTTTCCTGTTCGGCCAATCTGCAAGACGTTATTCTTGATTGTCCTGAATCGATACAAATTTCGCCTCGAAGTTCTTCGTCTTTTAAAATTCGACTCGATATTCAGTCAATTTCGAGTTTTAAACCGTTGAAACTTTTGATTTCCGCTCAAGATCGAATTTTGCTTCATTTTACAAAAGAGATTACGGAAACTGAATTCACAAAATTAGCAAAATTAGAAAAATTACAAAAGCCATTGGAAATCGAAAAGACGGATCATTGGCTTAGAAATCAACCGTCTTGTTGCCAATTAACTTTTCTTTCCAAAGACGAAATGGATCAAGAATCAAAATGGGGGGTTAAGGGAGATTTTACAGAAGGGGATCGTTGGTTTTATCCCTTCTATCAACTCCCAGAGGACGTTGATTTGTCGCAATATGACGGCTTTGCTTTACGGATAAAAGGCAAAGCGGATAAAACGGGAGAAGTCCGACTTTTCTGTTATGAAGAAGGCGAAAGGCCAGGAACTTGGTTTACGCCGCAAAGCATTATTCCTTGCGATGATAATTGGCATTATGCCATAATCCCTTTTCAAGACTTTATTGCCTTTGGAACAGACTCGAACAATCGTTTGGATCAGGAAAAAGTTCGACGAATTTCCGTTGGCGGCAATACAAAGTCCGAGCAATTTTCAATTGAGGTCAACGAATTGTTTCTGTTTAAATTATAGTTCGCCGTTTTTTGATCATAAAGAATTTCCTGAGCGCGGACGCATTGTTCGCTGTTTGTCAGACGGTTGTTTCGACAGTCGGGAAAATATATTTTAAACGTTTCGGATCAAAATTTGTTTCGGAATCTGCGATTATCTCGAACTTGGTTTGGACGACAGGTTTTGCCTTTTTGTAATCGGTCTGTTGTTGTCAGACTTACGAACATCCAGTTCAGCGATTTTCAGCAAGGGTCTGAAAAGATAATATTGAATAGGACGAAAACAAAAACTGAGAAATTTAGGAGAATTTCATGAAGAATGCATTTTTAACAATTGTTGTTTTGTTGATGGCGATGACAACCAATGTTCAAGGAGAAGAATGCAATCGTTTAACGGTTGATGAACAAAAGCTTGGTTTTGAGCTTCTTTTTGACGGCGGCCCGCTTGACGAATTGATCTGGCAGGGAAATATTGAGGGTTATCCGGTCAAGGAAGGTTATTTCGTTTGCGAAAAAGGCGGCCAACTGTTGACTCAAAAAGAATATGACAATTTTGTTTTTCGATTTGAATTTAAACTTCCGCCTAAGGGCAACAATGGCGTCGGAATTCGAACTCCATTAGGTCAAGACTCCGCTTATTACGGAATGGAAATTCAAATTCTCAACGACGATTATCCTGGCGCTGCCGATTGGCAAAAGCATGGATCAATTTATGGCGTCGTTCCAGCAAAGACTGGCGCATTAAAAGCAACCGGAGAATGGAATGAGGAAACGATTATTGCGAATGGTTCCAAAATTCAAGTTATCGTAAACGGTCAAACGATTGTTAATGCGGATGTCGCCGAGGCTAAACCGATTCATGACGCAGAACATCCCGGTTTGAATAACAAGACTGGTTTCATTGGCTTTTTAGGGCATGGCGATCCAGTTGAATTTCGTAATATTCGAATTCTTAAAATTGATAACGAAGACGTTTTGAATCGAATTCCCGAATATAAAAAATAATGAATTCTAGAAAACTCGTTCATTATTCGACAGATTCATTAATGAATCGCTAAACGCATTGATTATTTGATAGTTTGGCAGATTTGCTGTTTTTGTTACATTATTGATTTTTTGAAAGATTATTTATTGAGCGACAGGAATGTCTTCCCAGCGCGTTGTAAAGCAGGGAGAAATATAGTTAGCATTCGGTTTCCATTGCGGATCAATTCCTTCAGAGGCAAGAAAAATGCGATTGGATCCTGTTTGTTGATTAATAAGATCAATCGCCTTAATCAAACGTTTTTCTTTTTCGCGAGATTCTGGCGATTTTGTTGGATCAAGGTTGAAGAGCGTTTTTTGTGCCGCAGCAAATTTTTCGTCGATTAAATTTAATAGAATAACCGCCGCTTTTCGATATTGCAGATTCGGTTTAAAAATGGAACGCAATGCGATCAAGGCTTGCGAAACAATTTCGAAAGTATTGCTGGTTGGATAAGGAAGACCAATAACTCGAGCGGGATAATATTGATCTTGTTCTTTTCGAAACCAATTTGTATAGAGTTGAATTTGAATGGCTGACGTTACGCTTTTTTGTCTTCTTAATTTTTCGGCTCCTTTGGCAGCAAAAGTTGAAACGGCTTTTTCGAGTTCGTTCAGATCTTCAAGAGATTCGCCGAAAGTTCGAGAAACTTGAATGTTTTTATGAGTTTCGGGAACATTAACGTCATCAAAACAAAATTCGCCCTGTAATTCGCGAACCATTTGTTCTTGAACAATGGAAAAATTTTTTCGCATCCAAAGCGGATCAACGTTCGATAAATCAAAAGCGGTTCGTAAACCGAGCCGTTGAAATTTGGGGAGCAGATGTCGACCGACGCCCCAGATATCGGAAATTTCAACTTTTTTCAAAATTTCAAGACGTTTGGCTTCATTCAAAAGCGAGCAAACGGAATTATTTCCTTTTTTGGCAAGATGATTAGCGACTTTTGCTAACGTTTTATTGGGACCGATTCCAATAGCAACGGGAATTCCTGTCCACATCGGAACGGTTTGAACGATTTCTTTGCCCAATTTTAATAACGATTCTTCTAAAGAAGCCGAATATTGAAGAATTTCGTTTGGTTTTTTGATAAATCGACCTGTTAAATCAAAAAAAGATTCGTCGATCGAATAAATTTGAATGTCAGGAGTCCATTGTTGAAGCGTTTGCATAACGCGTCGACTCATATCGCCATAAAGACAGAAATTCGCAGAACAGACGACGACTTGATTTCTTTCGGCAAAAGAGCGAATTTGAAAAAATGGAACGCCCATTGGAATCTGCAATTGCTTTGCTTCAGGAGATCGCGCAACAACGCAACCGTCATTATTCGATAAAACGATGACAGGGCGATTTTGCCAGGCTGGATGAAAAACTTTTTCGCAAGACGCAAAAAAACTGTTGCAATCTAAAAGGCCGATTATTTTCATGTTTTTTCAACTTATATTCAAATCGTTTGGAAATGCGGGATTGTTGGGTTCGCAAGCCCCTCAAACAAACGAGAGGAAATCAAAGGGACGAAACCTGTTAAGCAGTCTGAAGGCGAGTTAAAAACCTAATTGACGTCGAGCCTCAAATATTGTTATTCCGACGCTTACGGAAAGATTGAGGCTTCGTATTTGCGGACGCATTGGAATTTTTAAACAGTTTGACCTATGTTGATCCAGAAGCGTCTGCGGCAAACCGGTTGATTCTGTTCCGTAAACGAATAGGTCATTCGGCAGAAAAGCAATCTGATCATAATTTTTTTCCGCTTTTTTTGTAAAAAACCAAAAGCGCGGCGAATCAACGGTTTCATGAACCCGTTGTTCCAAATGACTCCAATCGTTGACGGCTTCCCAATCGAGATAAGGCCAATAATCGAGTCCGGCCCGCTTCAAATGCCGATCATTGATTTCGAAAGCGAAGGGACGAACGAGCCAGAGTTTCGCTCCGATTCCGACGCAAGTTCGACCAATAGCGCCTGTATTTGCCGGAATTTCCGGTTGAAATAAAACGACATGAAACAAAGAATTTGCGGTTTTCATCCAAAAAATTGATTTCAATAAAAAGAATATTATTAAAAAAACAAAAAATCAATCTCAAGCGGCTCATTTTATAATCAGAAACGGCCAACGAGGCGACGCTTTGTATCGGAGCAACAATTCCGTTAGGGAAAACGGCAGAGATAGCCTGTCGGGGCGAAGTTTTCATTTGAGCAAACGTTCTTTTCTTGAATAAGGCGTTCGATCTGATTTCAATTTATATTCAAATAATTCTATAAAAAATAATGCGATTTGGCAAGAGCAAAACAAAAAGAGATCCTTTTATTCAAAAAATAAAAAATCGCTCTTTACGCCAGTTGGAAATATCGTTACAATCCTCAAAATTAATGAAGGCGTTTTTTCCTGATCCTTTTGAAAATACAGGAATCATTGGTTTTGCAAGTCTAAAAATAAAGGTCGGATTATGAAAGGGCGCGGCCTGTTGCCCATATTGAATTCGACAAAAGACAAAAACGAGAAACTGAATCATCATTTGTTGAAGAGATTTATTTCCATGCAACGAAGTTTATTTCCATATTATTATAAGAGCGTTAAATTTTCCGCATTTTGTTTTATTCTCGTCATTTTGTTCGCGTTGAATGGTTGTCGGACCCAAGAGAAAGACGGTCAGGCGCCGATTGATCTTTTGCTTGAAAAAGGGAACAAGGCGATGAATGATAAGAATTGGTATTCTGCAAATGAATATTTTTCTGAAGCGCTTCTTCTTTCGCCCGACAATACAGAGCTCTTATATCGTCGAGCCGTTGTTTGTTTAGCTCAGGCCAAAGATCATTATGATTTAGCGGAAGCAGCCATAATTCGAGAAGATATTCCGATTGCGGAAGACGAGGCGAAAAAAGCAGATGATTTATGTAAGAAAGTTAAAGAAGATTCTTTGGCAGCATTGAAAAATGATCCAAAATCTTTCGACATTCATTATATTCTGGGCTGTCTTTATATTTATCAAGGCGAATGGAACGGCGCAATTGACGAGTTTTCGCAATGTATAAAAATAGATCCCAAGAATCCGCTTCCGTATCAACGTCGCGGCGAAGTTTATGGATATACAGGCGACAGTATGAATGAGACAGTCGATCTTAAACAAGCCGCCGAACTTGGTTATTCCGAATGATTTTTTACTCTAAACTGTTTGAAATTTTCGATTTTGAATAAAAATGTTGATAGGCAAAATGATCGAAAATGATTGAAACGTTATGGGAAAATGTTTCGTTGAGGAATCTCAGGATTTCTATTCATCAAATTTAACGAAAGGACGGCGTCATTATGTCGATCATGAATTCCGAGAGGCGGTCCTTTTATCAAAATAATAAAAGAATTCGACCGGTTGAAAAGTCTGTTTCCTGTTTACATAAAAGCCAAAACGAAAGTCAATTTTTTGAGAACAACAAAAATATTTTTATTGAATTTTTGAGAAATTTTATTTTAATTGTTTCGTTAATCGGAATTCCTTTAATCGCAATTTTTTGGGATCAGATATCTCATTTCAAAGAAAAAACGGTTGCTCTCTTGTTGTTGAATAATGAAGCCAAAACAAGTTCGACCGATATTGATATTGTCGTTCAACCGAATCGTTCTGTTGAATCAAAGGAATCCTTAACGAAAAAAGAATATTCGACAAATCAGATTCCGATTGACATTTCGCAAAATTCATCTCAGGCAGTTCCGACTGATTTTGTTTTAATTGATTCTTCCAATAATTCTGAATTGTCAAAAAATAGCCCGGTTGCTTTTATCAATAAATTGACAACAATTGATAATCAAGACGGTTTTGTTGACAGAAATGAAAATATAAGGACGCAATCTTCTTTCGATTCCTCGTTAAAATATAATGATTATACAGAAAATAAAAGTTGGGCAGAATTGGTAAACGACGAAGCGGTTTCGCTCGAAATGAATATCGAAGATTGGGAACAAAAGCTTCAAAAACTTGGAGCTTTCAATATCAAAAAAGAGCGCTGGGGTCAAAATGGAGAGTTTTGGCGCCTCTCTTGTCAAGTTATGCCATTCAAAAGTCGCGGCGAGTTTACGCAATTTTTCGAAGCAACCGAAACAGAATATTCCAAATGCTTAATGAATATAGTTCAAGTTATTGAATCCTGGCAAAATAATAAATAGAAAATTTTTTAAAATTTGAAAATTTTTAGCAAAAAGAATCTGTTTTTTTCTTTTTTTAACCGATAGAGTTCCATTGTATGAAACAGCGGACATGAATGTAGAGAAGCAAGACGGTTTGTCTGAATTGACAAAATTGGAAGCGGCGTTATTTTTAATGAAAGAGCCAGCGTCGAGTCGACGTTTATCTCAATTAACCGAGATAACAGACGGAACCAGAGTTCGGCGACTAATACAAGAGTTGAATCAACGTTATGAACGGGACAACTGCGCTTTTGCTGTTGTTGAAGTTGCAGGCGGTTATCAATTGCGAACCTGTCCGGAGTTTGCTCCTTGGTTGTTTCGACTTCAAGAAGTTCCTGTTGAAGTTCGATTGACCAATGCAGCAATGGAAACTTTAGCAATCATTGCCTATCAACAACCGGTTCTTCGTGTTACAATAGAACGAACTCGAGGCGTTCAATGCGGAGATATATTGCGGCAGTTAATGGATCAAGACTTGATTCAAATAACAGGACGATCCGAAGAGTTAGGACGGCCATTTCTTTATGGAACGACCAAACATTTTTTGCAGGTTTTTGGACTTGTTAATATAAATGAATTGCCGCAAAAAAAGGCCAAAAGCCTTTCCTGATCCGGTTTTCGTTGAAGGCAATCTTTCGGCATATTTTTTGTGAAATACAGATTGCAAGAGGTTCCTTTGCTGGTTATATTTAAATCTGTTGAAAACCGGGATCGTTGAGTTTGTCAACAATCGGGCGTTTGGCGTCGATAAAGTTGTTGAAAAGTTATGCCTTTCGGATAAATGTTATTTTGATTTTGTTTGATTCGATCAAAATTTTTATAAAAATAAAAAAATGCTCAAAAAAGTATTTTACATTCCTGATTTCAGTAGTATAATGCGTCCTGATATGACGTTTTTTCCTGTTATTGCCCCCTGTTTTTTCTTTAGTGTAAATTTCAAAAGTTTAATTCGATAATCGATTGTTCTTGCGAGACAAGAGAATGGCGATAACGAACGTTTGTTTGACGGAGAGCTGCGCTAACCGAAAAACGCGACCGTTCGCGCTTGATTTTGTTTTGGCAAAAAAACGATCGAAAAGTTCAATACATTCAAGCATCTGATTGCAAAAGGATCATTATGAGAACCAACATTACCAAAAATTTCGTAACCGATTTTGGTCGAAATCCCTTTGTTTCTGATTCCATGGACAATGTTGCCGTTTTGGATTGTCAAGATAGTTATGCAAAATATGCAAAACCTGCAAAACATGACGATGAAGATAATGGCAACAATTTTGATGACGACGAAGACGATGACGAATGGGACGACGAAGACGATGAAGACATTGACGAA
>JAUNBG010000077.1 GCA_030527205.1 Planctomycetia bacterium | reverse complement strand
CTGACATTGACGAATTGCGATTTAACTTCCAATACGGCAACGAAATACGGCGGCGGTCTTTATTCTTCGTCGTCAATTAAAACAATTGTAACCGGCGGAATCTGGAGCAATAACGCAGCGAATCAGGGCGGCGCTCTTTATGTTCGTATCGGAACCGTTGAATTGACCGGCACGGAATTTACGGCGAATACCGCAACCCATAGCGGCGGCGCGATTTATGATGGCAATCAAGTTGTTTTAAATGATTGCGTTTTGTCTGATAATTACGCAAAGTATTACGGCGGCGCAATTAATAATCAGAAAGTTCTGCGATTAAACGGCAGTAACATCTTCTCTGAAAACACGACCCAAACCGGCAATTACGTCGATATTTACACAAAGGAAGGCGGTTCGGTTATCGGAACTTATTCCAATGCGTCGCTTGCAGAAGATTTGCTGGGCTCTGTTTTTACTGAAGACGAAGATTGGATTTAGTTTAGTTGAAAGTTGATAAAAGATAGTTGAAAGTGAAGAGAAAAAAACACTTCACTTTCAACTCAATAATGTTTACGGTTGGATTATTTTTCAAAAAGACAGTCAGGTTCAGGGGCTAACGGGTTGCCGTTAACAGCGAAGGCTCTTGCACGACTTCCACCGCAGACGAAGCGGAAATCACATTTTCCGCAAATTCCTTGATAATTGTCTGGATTTTGAAGCGCACGGAATAAGGGATGATTTTGATAAACATCGATAACAGAATCATTTGGAAAACGTCCACAAACGATCGGAAGAAAACCGGCCGGAAAAATTTCGCCATTATGAGCGACAAACATAATGCCGCGTCCGTCAGTAACACCTAAAGGCGCACGATGATTTCGATTCCGATGAAGATCGGCGTTTGACTTGGGATTAGAAATCTGCTTTGGACCGGCTAAGGGATCGCCTCCCTTTTCAAGCACAAATCTGCGATAATGCGGGGCTTCCGTCGTTTTGACAGAAAAAGATTTTGTTTGCGAATAATACCAAAGTTTTTCAAAGACCTCAAGATATTCCTGAGGAGAAATTCGCGATTCTTCCAAACCGCGGCCAACCGGAACTAAAAAGAAAACCGACCACATCATAATCCCTTGATCGGTTAGAACCTGCGCTATATCATCAATCAGGTCAACATTTCGTTTCGTTATCGATGTATTGACCTGAACGGGAAGTTCGAGTTTTCGCGCATAATCCAACATTTCAAGGGTTTTAAGAAAACTTCCGGAAAAACCACGAAAAGCGTCATGAACTTCCGCATTCGGGCCGTCCAAACTCATTCCAATTGCAGAAACGCCGGCATCTTTGGCCTTTTGAAAAGCATCAAACGTTGCTAAAGGAGTTGCGGAAGGGGTCAGGGCAGATTGAATTCCGCTGTTCGTTGCATGTTTCATGATTTCAAAGAGATCGGAACGCTTTAACGGGTCGCCGCCTGTAAAACAAATCGTTGGTTTGCGAGGAAATTCAGCAACTTGATCAATAAGTCGTTTTGATTCCTCGGTTTTCAATTCATCTTCATCAGGCATTTCCTGGGCAGAGGCTCGACAATGTTTGCAAACCAAATCACAGGCACGCGTAATCTCATAATAAAACATGAGCGGATTTCGCGAAAAATCGTCTGTTGTATAGGGTTGATGATTCATGAGGCTCGGACTCCAGAGAAAATGTTTCATCGATTTTTGAATTGCAATTCAAGAATCAGGGGGTTTGCCCACTAAGAATAAATGGGCAAAAGGAAGCAAAGGGCTAAAAGCATATAAATGAAGGTTCCCAAAGTATCGGAAATACCGGCGACAAAAGGATTACTCATGAGAGCGGGATCCCAACCGAATCGTTGAAAAAGAAGCGGCAATAAAGCGCCGGTCATGTTACTTGAAAAAACGACCAAAAAGACAGCCGCAGGAATAATCAACAGTTGCAAAAAAGGAACGTTTCCCTGCAAAATGAGTAACGCATTTATGAAAGCACAAAATCCCATTGCCGATCCCAATAGAATACCCATGGCGATTTCGCGTCGAAAAATATAAGCCCAATCTTTAAGGGAAATTTCGCCTGTTGCTAAAGCCGTTATGACCAAAGTTGCCGACTGTCCGCCGCAGTTTCCGCCGGTTGAAACAATCATCGGAAGAAAAGCGACGAGCCAAACGATTTCTTTGTTAACCGTTTCGAATAATGTTAAAATGAGAGCGGTTGACAGCGCTCCAAAAAGAAGAATGGCCAACCACACAAAACGTTTACGCGCTAATATAATCAGATTTGTTTCGAGATAAGTTGAGTCGCCTAACGGATTGACCGCCGCAGACATATGAGCGTTTTCCGTCATTTCTTCCAAAATCGTATCGACAATATCGTCATGCGTAATGATTCCGAGCATTTTTCCATTTTCGTCTAAAACGGGAATTGCCACGAAGTCATATTTTGCAACCAATTTAACCGCTTCTTCTCGATCCGCATTGGCATCAACGATTATCAGGTCGCGTTTCATAAAAGTTTTGAGTTGCGTTTCGGGTTTTCCAATACGTTTAACGATTTCTTTAGCAGAAATCAATCCAACCAAACGATCTTCTTTATCCAGGACATAAAGATAGAAAACTGTTTCCAGAACATGAGTTTGGTTACTGATTTCATTGAGAGCCTGTTGAACGGTCATTTCTTCATGAAGTCGAACGAAGTCAGAAGACATTTCCGCTCCACAGGTTCCTTCTGGATAAGCGCGGAGACGTTCGATGTCCTTTTGTTCTTCACGAGAGACCAGAGGAAGAATTTCGTTCAGAATTTTTGGTTTGATATCATCGAGAATATCGGCGCGATCGTCAGAAGGAAGATATTCGATAAATTCCGCTATTTCAGATCGCGGAGCCGATTCAATGATTTTGACTTGAAGTTCGTCGTCGAAATAACTAAAAATATTTCCGCGATCGACAACTTCGATATGTCGCAGAATCGACCAGATTTCCGACGGCGACAGACCGTCGAGGATTTCCGCAATACTGGCCGGATGCAATGTTGAACAAAAATCAACAATCGATTGAACGCCATTTTCGTTGAGAATTTCTCGAATATCCGGCAACAAAAGAATATTGGGCGTCATGTTTAATTCTCCTTTTGTACCGGTTTTTATTTAAGCCTGTCGAAGCCGCAGATTTTTAATATTCGCAAGCAGGGAAAGAAGGTCGGCGGAAGCAATCCGAACTCTTTTGCCAGGAAGGTTTACGAAATAACGCTTAATCAGGGCATTATGTGACGTCGTTCCGCAAGTCAAGAGTTGTTTGAAAAATCCGAAAGAGAGACGCCGGATTTTCAATCGACTTTGGGTTGCTTGGAAAAAACAACATCAATCTCCTTAAAAATCATCAAAAACATTGTTATAATATTAGCTGAAAAGTTCAAGTTGTCAAGTCAGGAACAGACATCAAAGTTTGGCATCATATTTGATTTTTGTGTTTTAATTGGATTTTAAGGCCTGGAAATCAAATGTTTTATTCCCATTTCGATCTTGTTGGCAAAGCTATAAGAATTTTTGGGATTCCCAAACAGCCAGGAAATCGGCTTGTTCAGTTTCGGGCTGAGCGGAAAGGTTTTTGATTTTTGCGAATGTTAATCAAGAAAATGTTCACGAAATCATTTCATTTTTTCCAGAGCTCAAGATTTTAATCGATTTCCAAGCGGAAAGACTTTTGCGCAGTTGATTCATCTTTCAACTTTTCATGGAACAGGAAAGGCGATCCCAAACATAAACCGAAGCTGACAATTTCAAAATGAGTCGTTGCTTAAGAAGAGAAAGCCGCTCAATAACAGGGACAAGCTTTATTTGATTCAAGTTCGTTTTTTGTTTTTCCCGATTTATCAATACATTTTTCGTTTTTGGACGTCGAAAAACAAGTCCTTCATCGTTTGGTCGAAGATTGCCGCGCAAGAGCCGCCAGAATAAAGGAAGACAGCAGATTGTTCGATCATTTTGAGCTGCTTGAAATTTCAAAAAGATAAGATAGGAAAAAATATTTTATCAGAATCGACATAAGTCAATTTTTTTTTTTGGACGTCGAAAAACAAGTCCTTCATCGTTTGGTCGAAGATTGCCGCGCAAGAGCCGCCAGAATAAAGGAAGACAGCAGATTGTTCGATCATTTTGAGCTGCTTGAAATTTCAAAAAGATAAGATAGGAAAAAATATTTTATCAGAATCGACATAAGTCAATTTTTTTGCCCATAATATTATGCCAATAATATTATAATATTAATAGGAATGACGGTTTGATGAATAACGGGAGATTGTTTTGTTTCATTGATTTTTCGAAGAAAGTTGGCTTGATTCGTCCGATTGTTCCTATTAAGCGAAATTTATTGTCTATAATGTTAAAACGGACATATTTTTTAAGTCTAACGACTTTTTTGGAGATACTGGTTGAGAAAAACATTTTTTTGGTTAAAATAAATGAAGAGCTGTTTTTTTCCCAAAAGTCGAACCGTTGTTCTTAATCGAATGGGATATTCCTTTTTTGATTCTGAACAGAATGTTTCCAAAAAATGTTCGATGTTCAATCGATATGAAAGCGTTATTGAACCAAAAATGAACGATTTACATGAAGAATGCGGCGTTATCGCCCTTTACCATTTATCAACGGGACCTCAATCGCGACTCGCTCCGGCGCAAGGCCGTCATGAGGTCTCAAGGCTTGTTCCTCGAATGCTTTTGGATCTTCAAAATCGAGGCCAACTTTCTGCTGGAATAACAACCTATTCGCCCAATCGGCGGCAATTAATCGATACTCATAAAGATATCGGAACGGTAACGGAAGTTTTTCGCTTAAATCAACGAGAAAAATATCATAAGATAATGGATCGTTATGCCGGTCAGGCCGCAATCGGACATGTTCGATATGCGACCTGCGGTCAGGAAGACCGAAGTTCGGCGCAGCCTTTTGAGCGTCATCATATCAAAAAATATAAATGGTTCAGTTTTGCCTTTAATGGTCAATTAGCCAACTATAATTTCTTACGAAATAAACTTCTGAACGACAGCAATACTTATCTGGCGCGAGAAACCGATACAGAAATCTTTATGCATTATCTTTGTGCGGCACTGAAAGACGGCGATCCCGATCTTGTCAATGTCTGTCAAAAAATGACCGCTTCATTCGACGGAGCTTATAGTTTCGTTTTTTTAAATGCTCGAGGGGAAATGTTTGTTGCCCGCGATCCCCTGGGAATCAAACCGCTCTGTTATGCTTTTGACGGTTCTCTTTTTGCAGCGGCAAGCGAAAGCGTTGCTCTTTTCAATCTCGGATTTTCCGCCGATCATATCAAGAGCGTTGAACCGGGTCAGATCATTATTCTTAATGAAAAGGGAATTCGCTTCGAACAATTTGCTCCGAGTTCGCGTTGCGCTCATTGTTTCTTTGAATGGGGATATTTTGCGAACGTTGCCAGCACAATCGACAGCGCGAGCGTTTATTTGGCTCGACAACGCTTAGGGGAAGAGTTGGCTCAGCAGGAAAAACTCGAATTAGATGAAAATTCGATTGTCGTTCCGGTTCCCGATACGAGTAAAGCAGCTGCAGACGGAATGGCTTACGCTTTAAAAATTCCGTGTCTCGAAGGTCTCATACGAAATCGATACAGCGGTCGAACTTTTATCGAAGGGGGAGAATATCGAATTCGTAAAGCGGAAACGAAATATACGCCGTTGCCTGAAGTTCTGGAAGGAAAACGAATTTTTCTCGTCGAAGATTCCATTGTTCGTTCGACAACAATGCGGGTTCTGATTGATCGAATTCGCAAGGTCGGCAAAGCGAAAGAAATTCATGTTCGCGTCGCTTGTCCTCCGATTATTGCTCCCTGTTTTTATGGGATTGATATGTCAACTTATTCGGAACTTTTTGCAACGCGATTTTTCTTGCGGAATGGAAAAACGGATTCTGATTGGATTTTAACGCCAGAAATCGAAAAAGAAATGGCCATTGATATCGGAGCCGATTCGCTTCGTTTTTTACCCATTCCAGCAATTTCCCGCGCCATTGGACTTCCTGCCAATCATCTGTGCCAAGCCTGTATTGATAATGAATATCCGACCGATTGGGGGAGGCGTTTAGCTAATATTGCCAAAGAAAAATATTTGACCGGCGAAGATAAAGCTCAAAATCCATTTGCGTAAATTGATAAAAATGAGTCATTTTCAACGACGAACGGAAAATGTTGACTAAACGCTCATTATGAAGCATTTGGGGGGCTCTTTTGGGAAAACCAAAAAGACAAAGACATCCTGAACAACGGATTTCGTTTTTACTTAATCCGTCCGTTGTCGTCGGGATTGCGAACACCAGTTCCAGAAATTTTTGATAAGTTTAAAAATAATCAAACTTTCTGGACGCCTGAATTTTGTAAATGTTATTTGATAAATCATCGACACTAATTTCATAACCCGAATGTTCGGGGATATTTGATTTTTTGATAAAAGAGGTCAAAAGTGAAACAATTATTAATTTCTGTTGTGTTCATTTTAGCAACGAACGTCGTTTCGTTTGCTCAAGATTATCGGAACGGTATTCCGTGGGCGGAACCGGCTCAAGTTGAAGCGGGAATTGTGATTACTCCAGCTCCTTCGGACGCGATTGTTCTTTTCGATGGCAGCAATTTGGACGCTTGGGAACGCAATGACTGGGAAATTGCAGACGGCGTTTTAACTGTTAAACCCGGCACAGGCGACCTTCGAACGAAACAAAAGTTCGGAAGTTGTCAAGTCCATCTGGAGTTTGCAACTCCCTCGGAAGTCGACCCGAATGCCAAAGGTCAAGCGCGCGGAAACAGCGGTCTGTTTTTGATGGACCATTATGAAGTTCAAATCCTTGATAATTATGACAATACAACTTATTTTGATGGGCAATGCGGTTCGCTTTATAAACAATATCCGCCTTATGTCAATGTTTGTAAAAAACCAGGCGAATGGCAGAGTTATGACGTTATTTTTACGAAACCGATTTTGAAAATAGAAGACGGGAAAGTCGTCGAAGTTGTTCGTCCAGCTTATATTACAGTCATTCAAAATGGCGTTGTTGTTCAGAATCATTTTGCTCTTCAGGGCGACACATTTTATCATATTGCCGCCGCTTATCAACCGCATGGCGATCGGGAGCCGATTCGACTCCAGGATCACAATAATCGAATGCAGTTTCGCAACATTTGGATTCGCGAAATTCCCGATGACAATGCGGTTCCAGGTCCGAAAAAAGAACCTTATTATGCGGACGGTTTTGTTCCACAAAATTAACTTTCCTTATCGAAAAACGGATAAAAGTCGAGTTGTCTAAGACAGTTCTGTCATTTGCAACTCAAAATAAACGGCAAAGAGTCCAATAAGCCTCCAATGGAAGCAAGGGACTTTTGGCCGTTTTTTCATGCTCGTTCTCTTACCGTTTTACTTGTCCGAAGAATTCTTTTCTGCTTTTCATTCTTTCGATTATTTTATGCTATTGTTTATCCGAACGGTTTTTTTGGATAAAAAGCAAAAGGAAAACGAGAATGAAAACATCTATATCACTTAATAACGGTTGTTCAAATCGTTACAGCTCACGAAATTTGAATTTCATTGACAGTTTGACAAAAAAGTTTCGTCAAGAACGAAAGAAACGTTCATACAAAACGCAAAAAGGCCTTTCCAAGCGAGTTATTGCCTTGGAAACGCTTGAAGATCGGATTCTTTTAGCCAACTGTTCACAAATGGAGGCAAATTTCACAGAATATCAGCAGCAATACGCAGAGTTCGGATTCATTTTGAGTCGCAATAATACACAAGTTCTTGATCTCAAATTTGATGAATTCGTCAACAAGGCTGAATCTTCTTCAGACGCTCACAACGTTGCGAAAACAAACGATTTGCATATTGAAAGAGCGGACTTTTCGGCTTTCCCCGATCAAATCAACAAGCAGCGGATCTCCATAACGGATTCTCATTCTGTTTCGAACCATTCTCTTTTGGAGCATCAAGACGAAATCCAGCATTCATCTGACGATTTATTGCTCGATGATTCATTTGAATTTGCCGGTCCAACTAAAATTCCAACTTCAATCAACGAGAATTCTGTTGCACAAAATACGCAAGAAACGCCATCCATGACGGTTACAACTGCCAGCGATACCGTTGATCCAAATGATGGCCTTATTTCCTTGCGCGAAGCAATTACGGTTTATAGCGGAACGGCAGGCAGCAATACGGTCGATTTTGGTTCAAATATGCGCGGAACAACAATTGTTTTGAATGACGAAATTATTGTTGCCGACGACATAACGATCGACGCAACTTCATTAAACCCTGCGAGTGAATCGGAAATACAGACGAGAAATGTAACGATTTCCGGTAATAATCAAAGGCGGCTTTTTACGATTACTGGCGGAACATCAACGCGACCAGTCAATTTGATTGCATTAAATCTTTGTGAAGGCAACGGAACAAAAACAGGAACACCAAATGAATATGACAATTTTGGTGGCGCTATTTTGAATCTTGGTTATCTTTTGATTAAAAACTGCGATCTGTACGATAATCATGTCACAAGAAACGGCGGCGCGATTGCAAATAGAACGAATTTAACCTTGGATAATACGGACTGTTATGACAATACAGCCGTTTATGGCGGCGCTATTTTCAACTCAGGAACAACAACGATTCAACCGACCTGCAAGCTCTATCGTAATACAGCTACAAAAAATGGCGGGGCAATCAGTAATATATCAACCTTGCAAACAGACTCGTCAGGAAATGTTACGGGTGGAACGCTCGGCATTTTAACCATATCAAACGCCGATATTTACAACAATTCGTCGACAAGCGGTTTCGGAGGGGGGATCGGTAATTGGGGCAGCGCAACGTTGACCAATACGGATTTATATGGAAATAGCGCCGGAGAAAATGGCGGCGCTATCACAAATGGTCCCGCATTCATTTTATCGCAAGTCGATAATAATCAGACATTATATGACTCCTTGCCGAAAAGTTCAATGACGATAATAACCTCGATAATCGGCGGAATAGACAGAACGGCAAATTCGGCAAAATATGGCGGCGGAATCATCAACAGTACAACGCTGACCATTAATGGATCGACGATTTCCAATAACAATGCTTCGGTTAATGGCGGCGGTTTGAGCAATACGACAGACGGCATTTTGACATTGGGCAACAGCGGAACAACTCCAACAACATTCTCCAACAATCAAGCGAATAACGGATTTGGCGGCGGAATTCTCAATGTTCAAACGGCAACGATTTCGATTACAAGCGGCTCAACGGTTACTTTATCCAACAATTCCGACTCAACATCAACGGGCACAGGAACCGGAGACGGCAATTTTACAACGTCGAACTATAATCTTCCCATAACATATGTTTACGATTCCAACACAAAAACGTCAACAATGACGCCGGCAACCTCTTCGTCAAGAACGAAGAACAGTTCGCCCAATAATTTCGGCGTTTTGAGCAATATCGCGTTGCAAAAAGGAATGTCGATGATTCTTGATTCTTTTTCGTCGAAGAATCTTGTTTATGCCTTTGATTTTAATCAGGACGGAACAATTGATTTACAGACAAGTTCTCTTTTAGACGAATCAGAATTGGGGTTCAATGTCGGAAAACATTCGGTTCTCTTGACCGTCAAGACAGAACAAGGGGTTTCTCTTGATCCGTTTGAAATTGAACTTTTGATCGTTCCTGAACCTCTGAACGTCTCATTCTGTAAAAGTTCGCTGCTGGATGACCGGTTGATTCGCTTAAACCTTTCCTTTTCCGATACGAATTCTTATAACGATCCTTTGATTCTCGACTGGGGAGACGGAAATGTCGTCTCTTTAAACGGAACGAAAAACAATCTTCTTATCCATTATTATGAACGTTCTGGGCAGTTTCCGATTTCCATTCAAACTCCAGACAATGAAACGTTCTTTTTAACAACGCAAATGGTTCATAAACCGATTGAGTCTGGGCTGACATTGGACAAGAAAATCAATTCGGTCAAAACAACGCTTTCGAATCAAAATGTTCAAACAGCGTTTCAATATCCCTTTGCAGATTTTGTTGACAGATCAATAACGAATACTCCATTTTCAGGATTGGAAACTCTCGATCTTCAAAATGACCTCGAACGTTCGATTTTATTTGCTGAAAATGACGATTGGTTTTCTCCCGATGATTTGTTGGAAGAATACAGCCCAGAAATCATAAAAGAACAACAAAACGGGCTCATTTGGGGACTTTTGACTTTTTCAAACGAAACTTATTCCGAACAAAATAAAGAACCATTTTCCCCTTTACTTCAACGACAACCAGAACAAATCAATTCCTTGTTCAAAAACTATTTAGCGGATTATCTGCCCTGATCTGCCAAATTGAATTTCCGCCGAAAATCAATTGATTGGAATTTATATCGAAGTCGACATTAATGAACGTTTTCGGCTTTGTAATCAGAACGCCCTGACCGGCAAGCTTAACAATTCAGAATTTTCGTTAGCTTGTCGCAAAATTGCCAAATAACATTAAGGATAAAAAATAAGGAAAACTACAATGCAACAAATTCAACAACCAATCTTGATCGATTTGTATCATTCTGAAAAATCGACCTATGAGAAACCTCAATGCATTATTTGTCATTTTAATGCAGAAAAAATTCTTCAAACTAGCGGGGGCATGACCCAAGTCGACAACGATTACGAGGAGAATACTTGGTAAAACCTTAATTATTCAAAGATTGTCACTTTAACAGTTTTTTAGATTTTACGGCACTTTCCCCGATTTTTGTAATAAAATTGGAACTTTTCGCGCGGCGCTACGAAAACGCAAGGACGCTCTTTTTTAAAACTTTCGAGTTAGTCGTTATTTAAATCGCTTTTAAAACGGCTGTTCCATTTGAAAAAGAATCGTTTTTGCCGCTCGTTTTGGGAGTATTATCCTGTTCGCTGCGCGAAATCCTTTTTGATAAAATTTATCGCCGCGTGAAAATTCTTTTTTCCGACGGATAATGTTCTATTCTGTTTCGCGAAAAGAAAAACCGGGGAAAATACAGCATTTTAACAAGATAAAAAAAGTTAAAATTGATTTTTTCGACAAAAACATCCTGAATGATTTTCTTTTTTCGAAAGAGAATAATTGAGAAAGATTCGCTTGTTCCGACACGAAAAACGATTGGCAGCAGTTCTTTTGAAAAGCCCGAATAATTGAGTTTGTGAGCCTGACCTCGACGGAAAGATTATGAATCCGAAAATTTTTGTTCCGAACAGTTGCTCATATCGAAGCAAAGCTAACCGATTTGTGAACCGCAGAATGACCCGTTTGCGAAAAAACTCCGAATACTTGATAAGACTATTTGACGCTCCCCCTTGTTAAAAAAGGGGGATTTGAGATAATAAAACATTTATGTTTGAAATTATCTTCGTCAAGCAGTTTGAAAAGCAAAGGAGTTGAATTATGTTTGATAAATTGGCTGTTGTTGGGGCAACAGGAGCGGTTGGAACCTTAATACTTCGTTTACTTCAGGAGCGCAAAGTTCCTTATAAAAGCATGAAGTTTCTTGCTTCTGGCCGAAGCGCAGGCAAGTCGATTATGTTTAACGGCCAATCGATCGTTGTCGACGAATTGAAACCGGAAGCTTTTGAGGGGATTCAATTGGTTATCGCCAGCACGCCGGACGATGTTGCACGCGATTTCGTTCCTGAGGCAGTTCAGCGCGGTTGCGTTGTCGTCGATGAAAGCGGTTATTGGCGAATGAATCCGACAGTTCCGCTCGTTATTCCGGAAGTTAACGCCGAGGAAATTCGTAAGCATCAAGGGATTATTTCAAGTCCGAACTGTTCGACGACGCAATTGGTCGTTGCTTTAAAGCCGCTTCATGATTACGGAAAAGTCAAACGGGTCGTCGTCAGCACATATCAGGCAACAAGCGGCGCCGGTTTGGCCGGAACTCGAGATTTGTTCAACGGAACCAAAGCGGCTTTGGCCAATGAAACTTATCAAATGGAAACGTTTCCTTATCCGATTGCGTTCAATTGTATTCCGCAAATCGGAAGCGAAAAAGAACGGGGTTATACATCGGAAGAATTGAAGCTTTTATATGAAACCCGAAAAATTCTCGGGGACGATTCGATTCTTGTTTGTCCAACAGCGGTTCGCGTTCCGGTTTCCAATTGCCATTCGGAAAGCATTTGCGTACAAACGGAGAAGAAAATTTCGGTCGAAAAAGCAAAAGAACTCTTTGCTTCAATGCCTGGGGTTGTTATTATGGATGATCTTTCCAAAAAAGAATATCCGATGCCTTGGAATTGTCATGATAAGGACGAAGTTTATGTCGGTCGAATTCGAGAAGACAACTCAGCAGAAAACAGTTTGGCTTTTTGGTGCGTCAGTGACAATCTTCGCAAAGGCGCCGCAACCAATGCCGTTCAAATCGCCGAATGGATACAGAAAAATCTGTAAGCAAGAAGCTTAATAAAATCTGTAAGCAAGAAG
>JAUNBG010000076.1 GCA_030527205.1 Planctomycetia bacterium | reverse complement strand
CGGATCGAAATCGTTTTTCTTCCTCCGTATTCGCCGAATTTGAATTTGATCGAACACGCTTGGAAGTTTTTTAAGAACAAAGTCGTAAACAACAAATACTACGAAACTTACGATTCGTTTCTTCAATCGTGTTCAAACTTTTTTCAACGCTGGAAAAGGTTCGACACCGAACTACGAACTTTACTAACCGAGAACTTTCAGATCATCAACGCAACTTAAAATTTTTGGAAAATCCAAAAGGAAAAGAGTATACAACTTTTGTTTTGTGTTAACAACTTTTTTAAATATTCCCTAAGTATCAATAAATATACCACATAGGATAAATATTAGACTGGAGGCCAATTGTTATGACACAAAGATTTAAAACTCAAGTATTAATCCAAGTATGTTGTTTATCAATAACATCATTAGTTTTAGATTTTGGAGAGACATGCCGTTGTTTTATATTGGCTATGATAACCTTTTGGTTATTTTATTTTTTTAAAACAATAAAACTGAAGTTACAAAAGATGCCTGCTCATAAACTACCTGTTCATATGTGTTACGTCCAAACAAAATTTGATAAATTAATGTTTGATTACTCTGTGTTTTTTTATTTCTTGTGTTTTTATGCCATGCATAAAATTCAAATGTATTTGCTGTATAGTCGATTAACTTAAAAACAATCAAGACTCAAAAAATTGCATAATGGCGTCTTGTATGTATTTTTTTGTAGGCAGGACGTCGATCAGCGTTTTTTTCATGTAGGCCCAGGTTTTTTCTATGGGATTGAAATCAGGCGAGTAAGCGGGAAGAAATAAAATCTTAACGTCGTGTCGTCTCGCAAGATTTTCAAGCGATTCTTTCCGATGAAACGACGCTTGATCCATAATGATCGTCGAATCTCGCGCGACCGACTTCACAAGTCGCGTTTTAAACCAGGTTTCGAACAAATTGCTCTTGGTGTTTTGCGTGTAACAGTATGCTGGGACGCGGCGTATTTTTCCTGTTTCGTCCTCAAATTGTCCTGCTACAACGTTGATTCATTGACACTTACGACCACGCTTCACCTCCTCGACTTTTTCGCCTCGCAACGCTCGTCCAAATTCTTGCGTAAGATATTGCGTTACGCCGCTTTCGTCGACGTAAACCCGTTTCGACTTCGGAATCTCTTTGAGTCGTTCGAGATATTCCTCGCGGTCTTTCGCCGATTTTTCGGAATAGGTAAACGTCTTTTTTTATATGTTATGTTAAGACTTTTCAGCTTCTTATGAATGGCGACCGTGGAGCAGTGAAACATTTCCGCCCATTCTCGCAAATATGCGTCCGGTTTGTTTTTCAAGGCGGTTTTGAGTTCTTCCGGATCAATTTTTCGTCTTCGTGTCCGCTTTTCCGTCGGTTGCGACACATAACATCCCGTCGTATTTTGAATTCGTTTCCAACGATAATACGTACTGGCACTTATCGCGAACACTTCTTTCAACTCTTCAAAAGTATGCCCGCTCTCTTTGTATTCGATCGCTTTCGCTCTGTATTTTTCTTTGTATGACATAATAATCTCCCTAATTACTATATCGACATTGTATTGACCTTTCTTAAATTAATTTACTATACATGTCTTCTTCGCTTAAGTTGTAGAGCGACTGTAAGATAAGTATTTTGAACATCATCACGACGTCGTAGGCCGGACGTCCGCCGAACTTTGGATTGGAGTTGGCACGCACCCGCTTGGATCGCAGGGAATTTTTGAAAGGAGAGACGGTCGGTGATTTGATATTACATGTCTTCATTGCTTAAGTTGTAGAGCGACAGTAAGATAAGTGTTTTGAAAATCATCACGGCGTCGTAGGCCGGACGTCCGCCGAACTTTGGATCGGAGTTGGCTCGCTCTTGATACAGATCGTTCCGGAACGGTTCCCACGGAATGAGAAAATTTAAAATCGCCGTCCGATCTCATGATTTCTCAAATGTTCCAACCGTTTGTCTTCGCGAAAAAGAAGCCCGTTTTCCATCGTTTTGCTCCGTTTATACGTTCCATATCACAAAACACTTTTTAATCAAAAATCACTCTGTTTTGAGTTATAACTCGGGTAAACGCCTTTGTTAATATTTTTGTAGGTTTTTGGAACTTCTTATATGGTTTTTTTGCCAAAAAATGTCAATGAATATTGCCGTTACCATTTTCTTCGGCTTGAATTTCCTTTTTGTCAGCTTTTTTCCTGGTCTTATTCTTCAAAACGCGAGCCTTTTTAATTTATTGATCAAGATTTTTTGCGAAGGCTCTTGTTGTTTTTTGTCCTTCAAAAGAGTAAAATGGCGAGCAGAGTCGCAATTGCGTCTTGGGGGTTAATAGAATAGAATAGCGTTATTCATTTTAATCAAAGGAAATTCACATGAAACAAAATCGACGAACCTTTTTAAAGCAATCGACCATTTTGGCAACAACATTGGTTATTCCGACGCTCATTCCGCGATCCGCATTGGCTCAAAATGGAATGCCAGGAGCGAACGACCGCATTATTATCGGATTTGTCGGAACTGGCGGTCGAGCTCGACAACTCATGAATCATATTCCTCCTGAACGGGGCAAAATTGTTGCGATCGCTGATTTCTGGCGGCAGAAAATGATTGATTGCGTTAAGGAAAAAGAGGCCAATGGGCTTATCAAGGACGGCGAACATTGGAATATGTATGGCAGCGACGTCGAAATGTTTGAAAAGGAAAAACTTGACTGCGCTTTTGTTATAACACAAGATCATTGTCGAACCATTGCCGCAGCACGCGCAATTTTGGCCGAATTGGACGTTTATGCGGAAAAAGCGTTGACAACTTATATCGCGGAAGGTCGAAAACTCGTCAATATCGTCCGAAAATCGAAACAAGTTTTTCAGGTCGGGTCGCAGCAACGTTCGATGAAACTCAACGAATTTGGCTGCCGAATTCTTCGAGAAGGAAAACTCGGAAAAGTCAAAGTTGTTCAGGCCTGTAATTATCCGTTTTGCGACAGCATTCCGAAAGAATATGAAGAACAGCCGATTCCGGAAGGGCTCAATTGGGACGCCTGGCAGGGGCCAACGGAATATCGCAAATTTCATCCGATGCTGTTAGGTTGGATGGGTTGGCGAGAATATGCGGGCGGCGAAATGACAAATTGGGGGGCGCATGGCGTTGACCAAATTCAATGGGCGCTTGGAGCCGACGAAACAGGTCCGGTCGCAACAGCTCCGCATCCGGACGGAAACGGCAAAATCGTTATGAAGTACGCCAATGGAACTGAAGTTCGATTTGAGTTGGATCAAGCCAAAGGTCCGAACGGCGGCGCGATTTTCCGTTGCGAAAAAGGAAATTTGGAAATTAATCGAAATAATTTAAAGGCAAATCCTCAAAATCTTATTACCGACGCTCCGGAAGCCGATCCGCCTGAAGGCCCGACCTGGATTGCGCGTCCGCACATCGAAAATTTCTTTGACTGTATGGCCAGTCGAGAACGACCGCACGCCGACGTTGAAATCGGTCATCGCAGCATAACCGTCTGTCATTTGGCCAATATCACACGAATTTTGAATCGCCCGCTCCGTTGGAATCCGCAAAAAGAAGAATTCGTCAACGACGCCGAAGCGAATTCCTATGTTGATCGCCCCCGTCGTTCCGGTTATGAACTTCCTGAAGTTTAAAACAATTCCCGAAATTTATCCGTAACCGTTGAAATTCTTCCCCATCAAACAAAAAATCTCTCGAAACCATTTTTTTAAACGACTTCGAGAGATTTATCAACTCATAAAAAACCAAACCGGTCAAAACCGCCCGGCGGACGTTTCCTTGTCTGAAGTTTACGGATTGAATTATTAATAGACGGAACGTCTGCCAATATTATTCAATACTGTACTTTCGCCGAATTTTTTTTCGCGACACAGAATAGAACATGATCCGGCAGAAAAAGGATTTTCGCGCAGCGGCGCGGCAAAGAAAATAATGTTATGTAAAATATGAAAATCAACACAAAACAAAACGAACAATGTAAATGGCTATTTTATTGAAACTGCCGTTTTAAAAGAACGTTACAAACAATGTTTCCGAAAGTTATAAAAACATCCTTGCGTTTTCGCTGCGTCGCTGCGCAAAAATTTCCAATATCATTACAAAAATCGGGGAAAACGCCGTCTATTTAACTGCGGTCGCTATTTCTTGAATTCGACGAAGTTCCTGTGAACGGATACCAAAATACGATTCGACGAATATGAAATCGCAGAATAATCGACTTTTTCAAAGTTTCGCAACGTTACTCCCGATTGATTTGGGCGATCTCGAAGCTCATTTCTTCGCCATTCCTCACGATACCGGAGAACCGGTCGGTTATCGCTTCTCGAATGGAAAAGTCAGCGTCGCCATCGCAACGGATATCGGCCATATTACTTCGACTTTGCGAAAAAATCTCTTCTGCGTCAAAGTCGTTTTGTCATGTCGCCGAATATATGTTCAAGCGGCACAAAATATTCGGCATATTCGGTTCAATAGGGAAAACCCAAATGAAATGCTGACAACGAAAATTATTTTCCCAATTCATCAACAATGCGCGTTGCTTGATAAATGCTGGACAACGCTTCTTTAATGCCTGACGAATGAACAGAAACAGCTCGCGATTGAGCGTCCGTATAAATAAAATTGGAAACAAGCGATTGAACATTTCCGTCAAAAATTAAACCAACGACTTCTCCCCTTTGATTAATCAACGGACTTCCTGAATTTCCGCCAATAATATCGTTCGTCGTAACGATATTGATAGGCGTTTTCAAATTGACTTTCGATTTGTTGTTCAACCATGATTGCGGGAGATTATAAGGATAAACGTTGTTATGTTCTGCGGCATGATCAAAAGTTCCCTGCAAGGTTGTCCAAGGGGGAATGGTTTTTCCGTTATCATCGACATAACCGGCAACTTTTCCATAAGATAAACGAAGTGTAAATGTTGCGTCCGGATAAACCGAAGTTCCATTGACAAGAAATCGAACTTGAGCAATTTGCGCATAAGCCTGTCGCAACGGTTCGGCAACCTGTTCGTCATAAACAGTTCGAAGAATGCGACTTGGTTCCTCAACCAGGAGGGCCAACTGAATCATTGGATCGGTTGATTCGTTAAGCGTTTTCAGATCAGAGGCAAGAAGTTTTTGACGTTCGGCAACATTTTTGACTTTCGTATTTTTCAATAATTGAACAGCGCGATCTTTTGGAGAGAGATTTGCCAAAAGATTCAAACCTTCGTATTCGCCGTTTGCATATTCATTTTCGGCAAAATATTCAACATACATTCCCAACGAATCGGTTAATTTGAGTATTTCGATATCGTCTTCAATTGATTGAACGGAAAGAATATTGGCTTTCATCGCCTCAAGATTCAAGTCTTGAAATTCCCGAAGCCGTTTTTCGCTCGGTTTCTCTTTCTCAATGACATAACGAACAATATTTCTCGCAATTTTATAGGTTTGACAATTGAAAGCCTCTGACTTTTCAAGCAAATCGTAAGGGATATAGATTTCTTCCCAGGTTTGCAGAGCTGTATTTATTTTTTCCCAGGGATTGTTTTTCTCCATATCAATCAGATTTTTCTCAACAATCTGATTATACAACTTTTCATCGTCATTAAATTTTTGTGTAATAAGTTTCGGATCTTGCAATCCCGAAAGAATTCCAGTTCGATTTTTTCGAGAATTACGTATTCGGAAAAGTTCAGAAGAAACCCGGCGAGCGTTATCCGCATTTTTTTCCGAGAAGATTTGAAGCAGAACTTCCCGACGTCGCAACTTGTTCAAGAGATAAGGATATTCAACGTCCTGTTGAAACGAAAGATGATCAATTGTTCGAAAACGATCCGTTCGCGCTGGATGGCCTGAAACGAAAACGAGTTCCCCATTTTGGGCCCCTTGTTGACTCCAACGCAGAAAATGTTTCGCTTGATAAGGCTTGTTATTCTCATAAACTCGAAAGAACGCAACATCAAGATTATAGCGAGGATATTCAAAATTATCTGGTTCGCCGCCAAAAAAACCGACTGAGTTTTCCGGAGCAAAAACAAGACGGACATCCGTAAACTTCTTATAGCAATATAAATGATAAAGCCCCCCTTGATAAAGAGTTATAACTTCGCATTTATCCAAACCGGTCTTTTGGGCGGCGACCTGTTCGATTTGATTTATAATCGCTCGTCGCGCGGCCTCCGCTTCCGTTGGCGTCATTTTCTCGGTTACGGATTGATTGACCGTTTCGGTTACATCGGTTATTTGCATCAAAACGATCAATTCAACATCCGGGCATTTCAATTCTTCCGCCAATGTTTTGGCATAAAAACCATTTTGAACCAAATCTTGACTTTTGCTGCTCAATTTCTGCAATGTCGAAACGGCAACATGATGATTCGTCATGACAAGGCCATTTGATGAAACAAACGATGCGGAACCGCCATTACCAAATCGGATGGACGATTTTTGAAGATGTTCGAGAAAGTCTGGCGTTAAAGTATATCCATACTCTTTTTGTATTTGATCTTTCGGAGCGTTTGTAAAAAGCCACATTCCTTCATCGGCCGACGAAAATAGGCAAAATAGAAAAACTTGCGAGAGAAACATTGTCAATACAGACAGTTTTTTCATCATGATCCTTTCTTATGACGACAATAATATATTCAAACCGATTGAAAAAGTTTTGCTCTGCAATGAAAACCGAGGAATAATTGGCAATCGTTGAGGGCAAAATCTGTATGCAATCCATTTGGACTCCTTTTGGATGAGTTCAATGTCCATCCAAATATTTCTTAATATAGATTAAAAAGAATTGCCAGAGTTGTCAAGAGCATTTCGATTCAAGCCGGATGAAAATTCCTGATTGCTTTGCCCGCATCCTTGTAATAAAAGAAGATTCTTGAAACAAAAATAATCAATGAAATGATACTTTACTGGAACTGCCATTTAAAAGCGAATAAATGACGACGAAATCGGATGTTGCAAAAAGAAGGCGTCCTTGCGTTTCCGTTGCGCCGCAGCGCGAAAAAGTCCAATTTTATTGCGAAAATCAGGGAAGTTTAAAAAGGATCGAACTTATTAAAAAGTTTTTTCAAAGAATTTTAAACAAAATGGAGAGATGTTTCGGAAGATTGGTTGACGAAAAAAAAACTTCTGATAAAATAAACTGAATTTTATGAAATCTTTTTTATTGCTCAAAGCCGCTTTTGGTTTTAGGCAGAATCAATCTTTCAGGAGAACTCAAAAATGCCGCGTCGAGATGATATTAAGAAAGTTTTGATTATTGGTTCTGGCCCGATTATAATCGGTCAGGCTTGCGAATTTGATTATTCGGGAACTCAAGCCTGTAAAGCCCTGCGTGAATTAGGTTATGAAATCATTTTGGTCAACTCAAATCCTGCGACCATTATGACTGATCCCGGCATTGCCGACATAACTTATATCGAACCTCTGACCGTTGAATCTCTTGCAAGAATTATCGAAAAAGAACGGCCTGACGCTCTTTTGCCAAACTTGGGAGGCCAGTCCGCATTGAATCTCGCTACGGATTTAAATAAAGCCGGGATTCTCGATCAATTTCAGGTCAAAGTTATTGGCGTTCAGCTCGACGCCATTGAACGCGGAGAAGACCGTCAAGCGTTTAAGGATACAATGGCGAATCTTGGCATTGAAACGCCTCGAAGTTATATTGCAACAACATTGGAGCAATGCGAACTCTTTGCCGAGAAACTCGGTTTTCCTGTTGTCATTCGACCCGCTTATACAATGGGCGGAACCGGCGGAGGAATTGCCTATAATCTCGAAGAACTCCAAACAATCGCGTCTCGAGGTTTGGCGGCAAGCATTGTCAATCAGGTTCTTATTGAGGAATCTGTTCTCGGCTGGGAAGAATTGGAACTCGAAGTTGTCCGTGACGCAAAAGGACAAATGATTACGGTCTGCTTTATCGAAAACGTCGATCCGATGGGCGTTCATACCGGAGACTCCTTTTGTACTGCTCCGATGTTAACCATTAGCCAGGAGCTTCAAAAGCGACTGCAAGATTACGCTTATCGTATTGTTGAGTCGATTGGAGTCATTGGCGGAACAAATGTTCAATTTGCCCATTGTCCAAAAACGGATCGGATTTGTGTTATTGAAATCAATCCGCGAACGAGTCGATCTTCCGCTTTGGCTTCCAAGGCAACAGGATTTCCGATTGCTCTGATTTCCGCAAAATTGGCGACCGGAATGACTCTTGATGAAATCCCTTATTGGCGCGACGGTTCTCTCGAAAAATATACGCCTTCGGGAGATTATGTCGTTGTTAAATTCGCTCGATGGACTTTTGAGAAGTTTCGCGGCGTTAAAGATCGTTTAGGGACACAAATGCGTGCGGTCGGCGAAGTTATGAGTATCGGGAAAAATTTCAAGGAAGCGTTTCAAAAGGCCATTCGTTCCCTTGAAATCGGAAGAAGCGGACTCGGGTTTGTCAAAACGATTATGTCCCTTTCCCTGGATGAAATCCTTTTTCGATTGAACGTTCCGAACAGTCAGCGATATTTTCTCATTTATGAAGCCTTCAAACGCGGCGTTACGATAGAACAAATTCAGCAAAAAACCAAGATAAAAACTTATTTTCTCGAACAAATTCAAGAGCTGGTTGAACTCGAAAAAGAAATTCTGAACTATCAGGGAACACAACTTCCCGATTCTCTTCTCATTCAAGCCAAAAAAGACGGGTTTGCTGATCGTTATCTTGCTCAAATTCTGCATTCTTCAGAAACGTCGATTCGCGCTCAGCGTCTTGCTTTAGGGATTCATGAATGTTGGGATTCCGTGCCGGTCAGCGGCGTTGACAACGCTTGTTATTATTATTCGACTTATAATGGCGAAGACCGCAATAATATCAGTAACAAACGCAAAATCATGGTTCTCGGCGGAGGCCCGAATCGAATCGGACAAGGAATCGAATTTGATTATTGTTGCGTTCATGCCGCTCTTGCTCTCCGAAAGGCCGGATTTGAAACCATTATGGTTAATTGTAATCCGGAAACCGTTTCGACCGATTATGATACTTCCGACAAGCTTTATTTTGAACCGTTGACTTTGGAAGATGTTTTGAGCATCTATGAAAAGGAGAAGCCCGAAGGCGTTGTTGTTCAATTTGGCGGACAAACGCCGCTCAATTTGGCTTCAGAACTCTCAAAAGCCGGCGTGTCGATCATTGGAACTCCGCCCGAAACGATTGATCTGGCCGAAGACCGCGATCTCTTTCGACATATGATGCAGAAGTTAAACATTCCGCAGCCGGAATCCGGGATGGTTGTCAACGTTGATGAAGCCCTCGAAGTCGCCAGGAGAATCGGTTATCCTTTGATGGTTCGACCTTCTTATGTCCTTGGCGGACGCGCTATGGAAATTGTTCATGACGACAAAATGTTAACCGATTATGTCAATGCCGCCGTTGATGTCTCTCCGGAACGTCCTATTTTAATTGACCGTTTCCTCGTCGACGCGATTGAAACGGAAGCCGACGCCATTTCCGATGGAACCGACGCCTTTGTTCCTTCGGTCATGGAGCATATTGAATTGGCTGGCATCCATTCCGGTGACTCCGCCTGTGTCATTCCTCCCATTAGTATCGCTCCAAAACATATTGAAACAATCCGCGAGTATACAAAAAAAATCGCCGTTGAAATGGGCGTCGTCGGCTTGATGAACATCCAATACGCAATTGCCAAGGATACTGTTTACATACTCGAAGCCAATCCTCGCGCAAGTCGGACGGTTCCTCTTGTTTCAAAGGTTTGCAACATTCAAATGGCTTCCCTGGCAACGCGGGCAATGATCGGCGAAAAATTGAGCGAAATGGAACTTCAGCAAAAAACTATTTCTCATTTCGGCGTTAAGGAAGCTGTTTTTCCCTTCAACATGTTTCCTGAAGTTGATCCTGTCCTCGGACCTGAAATGCGATCGACCGGCGAAGTTTTAGGACTTTCGGAGTCTTTTGGGCTCGCTTTTTACAAAGCGGAAGAAGCGGCAAATTCTGCTCTTCCGACAAAAGGAACCGTTTTGATTACTGTAAACGAAGCCGATCGACCGGCGGTAAATCAAACCGCGCAACATTTTATTGAATTGGGGTTCAATATCATGGCGACAGAAGGAACCTATCTTGATCTTCAAGCGGCGGGTATTCCCTGTTCAAAAGTCTTAAAAGTTCATGAAGGCCGACCGAATTTGACTGACGCAATGAAGAACGGCGATATTCAACTGGTTGTCAATACGCCAAACGGACGTCGCAGTCAAGACGATGATTCTTATATTCGAAAGACGGCGATTCGTCTCAGGATTCCTTATATGACGACTCTTGCTGCCGCTCTTGCTGCGGCAAGAGGAATCAAGGATGCCATTAACGCTGGAACAGAAACGGTTAAATCGCTTCAAGAATATCATCGAATGTAATATCTTTCAAGCCAAAAGAGCGTTGCTCGTCCATTCGAGCTTCGCTCCTTTCTGACGGCTTTAAACGAAACATCAAAAAGAATCGAAAAACTCAAAAAAGTTCAGAAAAAACCTTTAAAGCGCAATTGCAACCCATTTTATAAAAATTATAAAAACGTGCATAATTCTACAAGATTGCCAGATCTGTTATTTTGATTTTACGATTATATTTAATAAAATCATGTTATTTATAACATTTTTTGATTATTTCTTCTTTTTATTTGGGATGAACTAAATGTAACGATTATTAAAAGTAATTTTTTTCACAAAAAATATTGAATTTCTGATTTTTTACTTGATTTCCAAATAGCTTTAGATTATAAATATAATAAATAATTGTTCCGAAGCCTGGCGAAAATACAAGGGTCTTGTCTGTATATTCCGTATAAAATGAATTTTTTTTCTTTTGAGCAAAACCGGAATTGTCGTTTTCGGAAACGTCATAATATTTGAGTATTTTAAAAACAATAATATCTAATAATAGAATTAACAGATTGAATGAAGGAATTTTTTATGAATCGTAAATCATTATGGAACGCTTTTCTTACCGCCATTTCCCATCAAACCGAATCTCAACGCAAAACGGGTTTTTCGCGCTTTCGAGAAAAAGGAGGTGAACGGCATCAGGGCAAAATGTTACGATTGGAAGCCTTGGAGGACCGCCAGCTCTTGAGCGTCAATCCAGGCGAAATGCTTCCCGGCGATCTGAGCCTTGCCGCAATTAATGCTCAAAACAGTGCGTTTTCTGATATCGCTGCTCAATCGAGCCTGACTTCAAAAGGGCTCTCTTCGGGTGATAACATTGATTGGACCGCAAATTCATTATCCGATAAAATCGACGTTTTGCCGCTAACATCCGGAAATACCATTACGGTCACCTCCCTTGGAGACGACGAAAATGACAAAACAACCTTGCGAGGCGCCATCGAAAGCGCTGGTGTTGGTGACACCATCACATTTGCCGACAGTTTAAAAGGAAAAACAATCACACTTTCCGGGCAGGCACTCGATATCAACAAATCAATCACCATTGACGCGTCAAGTCTCTTGGGAGAGAACAACGAGCCCGGAATCACCATCGCGCAGTTAATAAGAGTAGCGTCTTTTGGGTGTGTACTATCGAGGATAATAAGTCTACAGAAGTTACCATGACAGAAGTTACCATGAAAGGTTTGAAAATTACCGGCGGTTATGCTGATCTTGGCGGCGGGATTTATAATGCGAATAGTGGAATAACGAATCTTGAAGACTGTTGGGTTATAAATAATGAAGCAAAAGAATCCGGCGGCGGGATTTATCATCATAAGGGTACGTTGAACTTGCAAAATGGTGTTGTTGCAAAAAACACCGCTGTAGAAGGTGGTGGTGTCTATAACAATACTGGAACGTTAAATATTAAGGGCTTATCCGTAAATGGTGAAGAAAAAACTATTGAATTTACCAAAAATACCGCGGAAAACGGTGGTGGAGTTTTTAATTATCGAGGCACGGTTACGCTGACTGGCAACAGTTCTGTCTCTGGAAACAAAGCCGAAAATGGCGGCGGTATTTATAATGATCAAGGCATGGTTACGTTGACTGGCAACAGTTCTTTCTCTGGCAACACAGCCGTAGATGGAGGAGCTTTTTATAATAAAGGTACAGCAACAGCAACATTTACAGCCAGTAACTTCCAAAAGAACAGCGCTGGAAATAATGGTGGAGCGATCTATAATGAAGCAAAGCTTGATATGGTAAATACAACTGTCTCTGAAAACACAGCCGTAAATGGAGGAGCTTTTTATAATACAGGTAGTGAAGCAACAGCAACATTTACAGCCAGTAACTTCCAAAAGAACAGCGCTGGAAATAATGGTGGAGCGATCTATAATGAAGCAAAGCTTGATATGGTAAATACAACTGTCTCTGAAAACACAGCCGTAAATGGAGGAGCTTTTTATAATACAGGTAGTGAAGCAACAGCAACATTTACAGCCAGTAACTTCCAAAAGAACAGCGCTGGAAATAATGGTGGAGCGATCTATAATGAAGCAAAGCTTGATATGGTAAAT
>JAUNBG010000023.1:11513-56834 GCA_030527205.1 Planctomycetia bacterium | reverse complement strand
GGCTCCTTTCATTTCTTGAATATTTTTCTCATTTTTGTAGAAAATATTTTAATGGCCTGCTCTAGGGGTTTTAGAAATTCCTAAACGTTATTTCTGTTTGCGATTAATAATCATCTTTTAGCAAAATAAGTCTTTTTTATTCGCCGAAATATCGTTTGAGCAGACCAGCGAATGCGGATCCGTGACGAGCCTCGTCTTTTGCCATTTCGTGAACCGTATCATGAACGGCATCGAAACCGAGTTGCTTCGCTTTTTTGGCGAGTTCAAACTTTCCTGCACACGCTCCGGCCTCTGCGTCGACACGCATTTTTAAATTCGTTTTCGTACAGGGAACAACAACTTCGCCAAGAAGTTCAGCAAATTTTGCCGCATGTTCTGCTTCTTCAAAGGCGATCCGTTTATATGCCTCAGCGATTTCGGGATAACCTTCGCGATCCGCTTGGCGACTCATTGCCAAATACATACCGACTTCTGTGCATTCGCCGTTAAAATTTGCTCGAAGACCTTCAAGAATTTCCGTATCGTCAACCTTGCCATCACCAACAGCATGAACGGTTGCAAAGACCGAGGTTGAATCTGAAGTCGAGTCCGATGATTCTTCAACAAGTTTGAATTTCGACTGCGGAGCTTTGCAAAGCGGGCAAAATTCGGGAGCAGAATCTCCTTCGTGAACATAACCGCAAACAGTACAGAGATATTTTTTCATTTTTTGTGTTCCTTTTGTTAAGGTTGTTGTTAATGTATTCCTGTTCGATCGTTTAAAATATTGTTGATAATACGCATAAGTAAGCGGTTCAGCGTCAACAAGCGATTTCGCTTCTGTCAGAAGAGCGATGAAAAGAGTATGCGTTCCCAAATCTTGTGACGAAACGACTTCGCCGGAAAAAACGGCAGCAGCGTTCTTTAGATAAACAATTCCGTTTTCGGTTCGAGGATCGTTTCGATCAGCGAATTTGTCAACATCTCGACCGCTTTGATACCCGAACTGTCCAAACAGTTCCGGGGAAATGTTGCGAGTTAGAACGGAAATATTGAATTTTCCTGTCTTTTCAATCAATTCGTGTGTCAGATGGGTTTTCGTCAAAGCGACGGCCAACTGCGGCGGCTTGCTGGTAACCTGCATAACCGCGTTTGTAATACAGGCGTTATCTCGTCCGTTCATTTGAGCGGAAAGGAGATAAAGTCCATACGAGATTTTATAAAGCGATTTATTATCGACCATGAGAGCTTTCCTTGATGACGCATTCATTTCAAAACGTCAGAATTTTGAGCTGACTTGTTATTCTATTTGATGAAATCTTATTCCATTTTACGAAATTCGTCTTTCCCAACTCCACAAATCGGACAGATCCAGCTTTCGGGAAGATTTTCCCAAGTTGTTCCAGGGTCGATTCCTGCATCGCGGTCGCCTTGCTCGGGATCGTAAACATAATCGCAAACAGAACAAACATATTGATCCATTGTCATTTCTCCTTTTCGAGTTTCTTTTTTAACGCAATCAGGGCAAATCCCGATAAACATGACAGAATAATCCGCGATGATCGAGTCATTCTGCCTTTTTCCAAGAAAGGCATCCAGATTGATTTCCGCAGCGGAAAACTCTTCATCAATTATCCGTCCGCATTGGGAACATGTCAAATGATGATGTCGGCATGTATTGCCATCATATCGAACCGTTGCTCCGGAATGGGACAGCTTTCGTATTATGCCAAACTGAACCAATTTATCCAGAATTCGATAGATACTTGTGCGGGAAACAGTCGGATATTTGAGCGAAACCGCCTCGAAGACCTGATCAGCCGTCGGATGTGAAACGGTATTGATCAAATATTCATAGACTGCTAGCCGTTGAACCGTAACCGCTAAATGACATGCCCGGCATCGTTGACGAAACTGTTCGAGTTTTTTTTGCTTGATATTCATTTTATATTGAAATAACTTTTATTTACAAATGGTATTTTATACCAAAAGGAAAAATATATCAAGGGGGTTTTTAAAAAATTATTTCTCAATCATTTTTTTCTTATTGGCGTTTTGCGTCTTGACAGAACAGCAAGGATCAGATTGGTTATCAGGCATTGGTTGTCAGGCAATCTGATATATTGCACAGAAATTCTGAAAACCCAGATTTTTCAATGATCGGTTTCGGATAAAGTCGTTAAAACTAGCTTTTGCGGACAAGACATTTGCGTTCCGAAAGGGGGTTTAGAACTTCCTTGCAAGATTCGATTTCTGCTGACCAAATTTGTTTCAAGGGGAAACAAGGTTCCAAAATATCGGGAGAACGAAACGTTTTTCCTTTCGGAAGTTATGAAAATATAAAAAACGGCAAAAAAATTTTGCTTGACAAAGACAACATTTTCTGTTATTACAGGCTTTATAATGCCGACGCTTAGATTTTTCCGCTTTGCCGCATTTTGGGAAAATTCAAGGAAAACGTCTATAATGACAAAAATTCGTCAATGTTTTCGCAAAGATATCAAAACGAAAAAACGTTCAGGATTTTTCAGGATATAAACGAAATGAAAATCATCTTAGCCAGTCCTCGAGGCTTTTGCGCCGGGGTTCGTCGAGCGATTGAAACGCTTTCTCTTGTTTTGGATCGTTTTAAGCCGCCGATATATGTTTATCACGAAATTGTTCATAATAATTGGGTCGTTGAACATTTTCGAGAAAAAGGAACGATCTTTATTCAAAGTCTGGATGACGTTCCGAACGGTTCGATTCTTTTGTTTTCCGCTCACGGAGTTTCTCCTGAAATTCGTTTGAAGGCGCAACAACGAGAGCTTCGAACAATCGATGCAACTTGTCCTCTGGTTCATCGAATTCATCGACTTGCCCAAAATTATGCGGCGCAAGGGTTTCATATTATCTTTTTGGGACACGCCGGGCATGACGAAGTTGTCGGAACGTTAGGGGAAGCCCCGGGACGCATAACCCTTGTTTCATCGCTCGAAGATATTGATAAACTGGACTTTCCGGCTCATCAACCCTTAACGTTTCTAATGCAAACAACGCTTTCCCAAACGGAATCAGAAAAAATGGCGCAACGAATTCGGGAGCGCTTTTCGTCTCAACTGAAAGAACCTTCCAACGACGGAATCTGTTTTGCGACTCAAAATCGCCAAAATGCGGTTCGAAAATGGCAAAATAGATGCAATAAAGGTTTGGTTGTCGGAAGTCCCAACAGTTCCAATAGTCGTCGATTGGCTGAATTGGCTCAAGAAACAGGAATCATCGCTTTTCTCATTGACGGACCAGACGATATCCCTTATAATAAACTTGAACAAAATGATTCTGTTCTCATTACAGCAGGCGCAAGCGTTCCGGAAAAAATAATCAATTTATGCGTCACTCAACTCGTTCGTCGTTTTGGCGCAACTGTCGAACAGGAAACGTCTTCTCCAGAAAATGTCGTTTTTTTCCCGCCCAAAATTGAGGAATTTTAGCGAAATGAACGAAACAATAAGAAAAACGCCAAACTTGCCAACATAAACGATTTTACTGAATATTCCTTTTTATTTCTCACAGAAATGCCCTTGCGGCTCTGCGAACAAAATTCTTCCAAAAGGAGAGAGAGAAAGAATCATTTTGCAATATTTCGTTTTCATCGGATTTTTAAAAATTGTTCGCAGCTTCGATTTTTATTACAAATTCAACAAGAGCGGGAATAAACTTCGCCTTCGATATCCGCGACTTCGTTTGATATCCTGTCAACAAAACAGTTCGGGATTTCAACGAAATTGAGTAAAATCGACAGTCTGCGAAAAACAAGCTTCAAGTTCCCCCCAAAAAACCTTAACTGAAACAGGAGAAACAATGAAACGTTATAACGTATTGTCTTTTTTGATATTTATTATTGTTTTATTTTCTTCGACGTTATTTGCGTCAAATCCGACTCCAATCGGGAAACATTATCAAAAGACCTCCGATTTTCAAGCTCATTGGATTCGGGCAGCGGATACTCCCGTTCCGTTCCTTCCCAATATTTGGACCGCTTATCGCAAAACAATTGAACTGGACGCCGTTCCAGAAAAAGCGATCTGCCGAATTGCCTGCGATTCCAAATACTGGCTTTATATTAATGGTCAAAATGTCGTTTTTGAAGGCGAATTAAAGCGAGGCCCGACGCCATCGGATTCGTATTTTGATGTCGTCGATATCAAACCTTTTCTTAAAGAAGGCCAAAACTGCATTGCCGTTTTGGTCTGGTTCTTTGGCAAACACGGTTTTTCTCATGTTAACAGCGGTCAACCGGGTCTCCTTTTCGACGCCTCAACCAATGGCGATAACGGTCTCAAACTTTTAAGCGATTCGAGTTGGAAAGCAACGATTTATTCAGCAGTCCCGCAAGGAATAACCGCTCCTAATATTACGGAACGAAATAATAAGGAAACGCCAACCGCTTTTGATATTTCGCAAGTCGATCCGAACTGGCGAACGAAAACATCGGGAGCTTATGAAATGATAACGATTGATCCGCAACCCAATCGGCGCTTAGCCGAATGGAACATTCGATTCAATGCGCAATATGATTTCCAAGGCGATTGGAAAGCGGTCGATTTTGATGATTCCGCTTGGAAATCGGCCACAGAACTTGGAATTCCTGGCGATCAACCGGTCGCTCCCTGGGGAAATCTTTTTGAACGTCCCCTTCCCTTATTCAAGGATCACGGACTTTTTGATTATGTCAACCAGGCCGAAATTCCTCAGGAATTGACAGGAGACCCGATCGTCTGTAAACTTCCTTATAATTGTCACGCGACTCCCTATTTGAAAATTGACGCTCCTGCCGGTTTAACGATTGATATGCGAACCGACAATTATATGGGCGGCAGCGAATACAACGTTCGAGCAGAATATGTAACCAAAGAGGGAATTCAAGAATATGAATCGCTCGGCTGGATGAACGGTCATCAGATCATTTACTCGATTCCAGAAGGGGTCAAAATAATCGAATTGAAATATCGCGAAACGGGTTTTAACTCGGAATTTGCCGGTTATTTCAATTGTGACGATCCGTTTTATAATGAACTCTGGAAAAAAGCGGTTCGAACGCTCTATGTGACTATGCGAGACGGTTATTTTGACTGTCCGGATCGCGAACGCTCGCATTGGTGGGGCGACGCTGTCAATGAACTCGGCGAAGCCTTTTACGCAATGGATCGCAATGCCGATTCGATTCCGCGAAAAGGATTTTATGAATTAATCCGATTTCAACGTCCCGACGGCACAATTTATTCTCCTATTCCAGACGGCAACTGGTCGAAAGAACTCCCGGCGCAAATGCTCGCAACGATCAGTATTGCCGGACTCGGAACTTATTCCTGGTTTTCCGGCGATTTTACAACCGGTCAAGACATTTATCCCGGCATAAAAAAATATCTGGCTCTTTGGGAATTTGACGAATTTGGCGTTATTAAAGTTCGACATGGCGATTGGAGTTGGGGAGATTGGGGCGAAAATATCGATCTTCGCGTTCTGCTCAACGCCTGGTTTGCGCTCGCTCTTGAAGAAGCGATTGATTTGGCAACGCAATTAGATCTTTCGGATGACGTTGCCGCTTATCAGGAACAATTGGACAAGCTTCATCAAAACTTCAATCAAACTTTTTGGACGGGCAAAGATTATCGCGACCCCAATTATAAAGGACGATCCGATGACCGCGCCAATGCGCTCGCTGTTCTTGCCGGTTTTGCCAAATCGGAACAATATCCAATTTTGCGTCAGCATTTTCAAAACGAAAAAAATGCCAGTCCTTATATGGAAAAATATGTCCTTGAAGCTCTTTTTCGAATGGGATATGGCGAAGACGCCTTGTTTCGCTTGAAGGAACGATTTGGCAAAATGGTTAATGATCAGACATATACAACCCTTTGGGAAGGTTGGGGAATTGGCGCCGAAGGTTATGGCGGCGGAACCATCAATCATGCCTGGAGCGGCGGCGGTCTGACCTGTTTGGCTCAATATGCGATCGGCTTGAATCCAACGCAACCGGCGTTTAAGGAATTTCTCATTGCTCCGCAAATGGGACATCTCAAGAAAATTGATTCAAAAACCAAAACGCATTTCGGAGTCATTGAAATACAACTGAAACAGACGGAGAATTCGTTTGAAGCGAAAGTCATTGTTCCAGAGGGAATCAGAGGAATTCTCGCTGTTCCTGAAGAATTTGCCCGCAATAATAACTCCTGTTCCGACTCCGTTTTTGATGAAAAATTTGATGCTATTTTAAAGGGAAGGCATTTTTACGAATTGAAATCGGGAACAAATCAATTGAAATTCAAGAAAAGTAGTCGTTAGATTGCAAACGCTTTGCCCTCCAAACGAACAAAATTTCCGGCGGGGGGGTTATCCGTTCGTTGTTTGCTTGATTCGTTAAAGTTTTATGATCCGCTATTTTGCCCCGATTGCGGAATAAGGAGTTCAACAGGCCAAGTAACGATCCATTGTTTCGTTTTCAATTTCAACTTTTAACCCGGACTTCATTTTATGCGAGTTCTTATTTTAGGCGGAGGAACGGTCGGCTCCTCGATAGCTCAAATGCTTTGCAGCCAAGGGCATACGGTTACCGTTGTCGATCATGATCCGAAAATAACCAGTCAACTTGATGACGAATTGGACGTTGGCGTTGTAACCGGTTCCGCTTCGCAATCCAGCGTTCTTTTTCAAGCGGGAGCAATGTCCGCTGATATTTGTTTGGCAATGACCGGCAATGACGAAATCAATCTTGTTGGCGCCAGTATTGCCAAAGCAATGGGAACATCGCGCGTTGCAGCCAGAATCTATGCGAACGTTTTTCGCGATTTGAGTACATTCGACTATTCTCGTCATTTCCAAATTGATCGCTTTTTGAGCATCGAACATTTAACCGCCGTTGAATTGGCAAGACGAATTCGCGAACCAGGCGCAATGCTCATTGAACATTTTGCAGGCGGCGAACTCGAAATGCAAGACGTTTTGATTACCAAATCGTCCAGTTCAACAGGCATTGAGCTTTCGGAGTTGAAACTTCCTCCGGAAGTCCGCATCGGGGCAATTTGCCGAAATGGAAATATTGCAATCGCAACGGCTCAGGACAAAATCGAAGTTGGCGATCGCATTACTCTTATTGGAGCAAGACCGAAAGTTGAAGAAGTCAAGAAACGATTTCATACGCAATCCATTAACAAACAAAGCGTTGTTATCGCCGGCGGGGGCGAAACCGGTTATCATCTTGCTCAAATTCTTGAGGCTCGCGATTATAACGTCGCCATAATCGATACCCATCGGGATCGCTGCGATTTTCTTGCATCAAATTTGCAAAAGACAACGGTCATTTTCGGCGATGCCCGTCGAAAATTGACGCTGGAAGAGGAACGAATCGGAAATTATGATCTTTTCGTCGGCTGTACCGGAGACGACGAAAATAATATTATGGCTTGCGTCGAAGCTCAAGAACTTGGCGTTAAAACGTTAATGGCAATCATCAATCGTCCCGATTATGCCAGCGTCGTTGGAAAACTCGGCATTGATGAGGCAGTCAGCCCTTATGAAGTTATGGCGCGTCAGGTCGAAGGATTAATGCATAATGGGCCGTTGATCTTTCGAAATCCTCATTTGCTCGCCGGAAATATTGATGTCGTTGAATTGGAAGTCGGAGAAAACGCCCTTTTAACCAAAGATATTTTGATGAATTGCGTTCTTCCGAAACAGACGCTGCTCGCTGCTGCGATTCGGGATAACAGCGTTCAAGTTCCGAATGCGCATTTTCAATTCAAGCCCAACGATACTGTCGTCGCTTTGGTTCATACTCCCAATATCCCTCAACTCGTTAAGGTTTTTCAATAATCCTGTTGCAAAGATTAATAAAAGTTGCAAAGATTAATTAAATTTATAATGATTAATTAAATATTGACGTCAAAATGGACAAAAGAAATTTTGCCTTCCGATTTCCGCCTGTTGTTGCGAGATTATAACGTCGACGATCCAGACCTTTGATAAGCGCAACCTTTAATAAATTGAGCGAATCATTCAGAAAACGCATTATTTTTGAAAGCTGAAAAAAGTTTTGCTCAAATTTTGTCGTTTTATTTATCTCTCGCAGCAAACGCAGAGAAAGAGAACGATAAGATTAAGAAAATAATCCTTTTTTTGACTCGTTTGAAAAATATTTTAATCTTACTTAATCCCCGTTCTTCTCTGTCAATTATCAACTTACAACTCTCAACTATCAATTATCAACGACTATGTCGCAATACAGTTTTGTTTCCCATCGAAATTTTGTTCCGGAAAGTCGAACGGCTCGTTGGCAATCCATTTTGCCCCCCTTGCCCAATGACGATCAAAATAACTCTTTGCAAAGCGTTCAACCCGAAACGGATTCCAAATCCTTTCTGGTTCGTTGCGAATTATGTCCGCATCATTGCGTCCTTGCTCCCAATCAACGCGGAATCTGTTTTGGTCGTCAAAATATTAACGGCATTCTTAAAACCTTTAATTATGGTTATCATACCGGTTTGAGTATTGATCCCATTGAGAAAAAACCGCTTTATCATTTTTTACCCAATTCTCGCATTCTATCAATTGGAACAATTGGTTGCAATTTGTCCTGTCGATTCTGCCAAAATTATCGATCTTCCAAAGCGACCGATTTTCAACTCGTTTTTCAAAAAACGGCTCCAAAATCGTTGGCAGAAATAGCGTTGAAAGAACGTTGTCCAAGCGTTGCTTTTACATATAACGAACCAACCGTTTGGAGCGAATTTGTTATTGACGCGGCTCTGGAATGTCGCAATGTTGGATTGAAAACCGTTGCGGTTACCAATGGGATGATTGCGTCGGCAGCCCGGGAAGAATTTTATCAGGTTATGGATGCGGTCAATATTGATTTAAAAGGTTTTTCGCCCGAATTTTATCGACATTTAACCGGCGGAAATCTGGATGACGTTAAGGAAACAATCGCTTATGTCGCTCAGAAAACAGAAGTCTGGCTCGAGATAACCAATCTTCTTATTCCAGGAAAAAATGACGATTCTCATGAAATTGATCAAATGACCCGTTGGATTGCCGATGTTGTCGGAACCGAAGTTCCGCTTCATTTTTCCGCATTTTTTCCAACCTATCTCATGACCAATCTTCCCAAGACGCCCCCGGAAATATTATTTCAGGCAAGGGAAATCGCTTTGAAAAACGGCTTGAAATTCGTCTATTGCGGAAATATTATTGACCCTAATGGTCATTCGACATTTTGCCCGCATTGCGGATCAATAATCATTAGACGAAACGGTTATTCAAACTTTGATAACAGAGTTGTTTATGAAACACAAAATCCCGATTTGAAACAGAAATATTCGGTCTTTTGTCCGGATTGCGGTTACGGAATCGCTGGTTTTTTTATGGACAAGCCCTAAAATCGCAAAAATATCAAATTTATTTTTTTTACAGGTAACTTTTGACGGTTATAAAAAAATAATATCAAAGAAATGCTGCTCATTTTTTTTAAAATCTTTAGAAGATCATTCTCATTTTTGTCGATAACTATATTACCGGAACTTGTTATTTTTGCTATTTTAACCAAGTTTCAAATTTAACAAAATTTCGTATTGAAATTCTTTTGCTTTCAAGACCTTTCAGATCAATAAATATTATGGTTAGCAGCAATATTTCTTCCATTGAAACTCTTGATGAACTTCAACGTTTTGTTTATCGAACTCTCTGTAACGATCATGAACTTTTACTCAACGATTTCCCAACTTCAGAAAAAATCCTCCGAAAACCCAACGGTCATTCCTGCGGAATGATGTTCTGTCTTTATGGACCAAGGAAGACCGAATTAACCGCAATTTGGGAGAAAGATCAAAATCGCGTTCTTTTTTATGGCGTCAACGGTCAACGATATCAACAGATTCATTTAGATGATTGCCATATTACTGACGTCGAATTGCATTAAACAACGAAAAAAAGACTTCTTTTCGCAATATTGTATCGAAATGATCCTTATTTTTGATAAAAGAAGACTTTTTCTTGTTTTCCCGACCAGAATCAAAGAACTTCTCGTTTTTTCTGAATTTTCGCTTATTTCGTTAAAATATCACAAAAATCATTTTTTAAAATGTCGAATCGCGCAACGCAATATCGAGATCGGAATCATAACGAAAGCCGATTAATGTCCAGGAAGAATTCTCCGTTTTGGCCAGAGGTCGATAATACGTAAAATACCAAACGACAGGATAATTCTGACATTTATACAAATATCGGATAACGACTAAATCATTGCCGATTGATTTTGTTCCAATTTCCTCAAACGAAACATAATTCCCGAATCGCGTATTGATTTCTTTGAGACCGTTCATCAAATCGTTTGTAACTTTTTCGTCTGATCGCAACGGACTATTTTTCAAAATGTCTTCAAAAGCCTTTTTGGGACCTTTGTTTGAATCGGAAAGATTTTCAAAAAACAATTTGATATTTGAATGCAAGACTTCCAAATCATTTGACGTCACTTTTTCCGTTTGAGCTTTTGCCTGCGAGAAAAAAGCGATTCGGCCAAACGTTACTCCAATCATAAAAACAAGAACAAAAATCCAATATTGTTTGATATATTTCCATTGATATTTCATTTTCTTTTCCTGATAATCAATAATTTGATTTGATAAAATGTTTTTGAACTTTTTTGCAATATATCAATAAAAACAATCTTCCGAACAGCCAATCTGGAAATTTAATTGCCAAAACTGTATTCGATATATTGATTGTTTTCATCAAGTTGACAGTCATCCCAAATAAATCGACTATTTTTCAATAAAGATCGTTCTGGTCGATAAAAAAAACGATTCAGTTCTTGCAACTTTTCTTCGTTAACCATATTTTGAAGCGGGAGATGCGCAGAAATCAAAAAAAGTTTATATTTTCCGGCTTTCGAAATGACAAAATCAAAATAACCGTTTGCGTCAGCGCGAGCAAAATAACCGCCGTTTTCTCTCAATTTTCGTTCCGACTCTTTCGGCAAAACAGAATCTGGTTGACGAGCCGACAGCTCTCCCAAAACAAGTTGAATCTCTTGAGGGAAATTTTCCGGGATCAAAAAAACAATGCTTCCCTCATCTCCCTGAAGCCGCTGCTTCGCATCGTTATAAGTTAAACGACCATCAACAATAATTTCAGAAATCATTGCCTGATTCGAATCCGGTTTTGCTTTTCGATAATATTGACCGAAAATAATTTTGCCTAACGTTCCCAAACCAATAATAGCAACAATAATAACAGCAATCATCAAAAACTGATTCAATTTTTCGTTCCAGTAATTGCTGTTTCTGATATCAGAAGTTTTTCTTTCGCTCAACAATTCTTTTTCTTCAGTTGACGACGAAACAACGGGCGGTTTATATAAAGGATCTGTCGGAGTTGAAAGCAAAAAATGCCAGAATTCCTGATCGGTTAATGATTTGGCCTTAATGGGAGTCATTTTTAAGGCGTCGTTCTCAACAACTTGTCTCTCTTTGCTCGATAAAGTTAAAGATTCTGCCGATTCAGTCCTCTTTTGATCTTCAAAAAGAACATTGTTGCTTTGATCAATCAAGTTTTCAATTTTTTCCAATCTCTTTTCTTCAAAATCTAATGAAGAAAGAGAGGAAACAAGATTAATTTTGGGAGTCAAATGATTCGAAATCGCCCAACGGTTGTTAGAATCCTTTTGATCCATTTCGAATCCAGATTCCGCTGACCTTTCTTGCAAGTCATCATCGAAATCGCTTTCGCTGTCGTTTTTTGAAAATAATAACGTCGGAACAATGATCGCCTGTTGACAAAACGGGCAATAAATAACCATTCCGCTTTTTGATTGAGGATATTTCAATAAATGTCGACATCGAGTACAATAAAAATGAATAGACACAAAAAAACAAATTTATTTTGATAAAAAGATTAAATATCGATCTTATTACTGACAATTGTTTTCTGCATACGATTTCTTCATGAGACAGTCAATCGTCAGAAATAAAACCAAACAAGCTAACGAAACGAACCAGAACAAAACCATAATGAACGCCATTATTCCCAAAACTGTTGCGGATTCCTGAAGGTTCATCAACATCAAAATCATTCCGAATAAAAACAAAAAAGTTGACGAAATCGGTAAAATAATGGCGATTAATAAGAAAAACAATAAAAACCGTTGAAGTATCTCAGAAAAATTCATAAAAAACTCAAAAAATCATCTATAATAAATTAAAAGTATTTGCTAAACTGCGAGGAAATTCTAAAAACCCGTTGGAATCGCGGACGTCCCGTCCGCAGGAACTCGTTTTCGCAACGTTTTACGAATGGGATTTATTGCAAAAAACAGGTTTTTAGAACTTCCTGGCCAATACTTTTCTGCTGTAAAAACGCTTTATTAAAAAAAACAGATCATTTTTTCCATATTTATTATTATATTGAAATGCCCCTAAAAGATCAAGGACCAATAAGACGTTAAATACAACGATACAAATGACCTCAATTCGCCTCAAAATCATTTTTGCTTTGACAGGATATTTTTTGTTCGGAAACTTGATTTTTGCCGCCCAAACCTTAGTTGTTATGAAAGACGGTCGAATCATTCCTGGCGCAATTTATCCAATGCATAGCGTTGCGGAACAGCCCAATAAACAAGGGAAGAAAACCGATGACATCGAACGAATCATCGCTATTGATGATCAATTGCGCCGAATTTATGTTCCCAAAAATAATATTCGAGACTTTCTTCCTGATGAAATCGGGGCTTCTCTGGAAATATTCCGCATTCCTCAAAAGATCAATAACAGCGGACCAGAAATTGCTGTTCTCGACTTTTATCGGCCTTCCGAGCCGTTTGATGATTTCGGCCGTCGAGTTTTGAATGCGGGCGGAAATTCGCTTGTTCAGGCAATAACAGAAATAACTCCCCAATATGTTCGCGTTCAGGGGGTTAATTTAAAAATCGATATGCGAATGTCCCCGCATAGCATTCCTCGAACAACATTAACCAATCTGATTAAACGAAACATTAATCCCGACAATCTTGACGAACGATTGCGAGTCTATCAATTTTATGTTCAAGCGGAATTGTTCGAACAGGCCGAAGAAGAACTTTCCGAAATCATTCATGATTTTCAAGATCAGGAAGCAACTGAGGCTCGCCTTGATGTCGGTCTTCGTTTGATTAATCAATTAAGAGCTGAACGTTTGGTCAAAGAATTGGAGTTGCGTCAAAATTCAGGGCAATATCGAAAAGTCGAAAAGCTTTTAATCGCGTTTACCGAACAAAATACAGCTTCGGAAAGAGCGAGAACTTTTCAAACGATGCTTCGAACTTATACGGACGAATATCCTCAAAAACGCGAAGATTTGATCAATCAACTTCGTTCGTTAGCTGAAAAACTTGAAAATGCGGATCTCAAAACGGAAATCGAACCGATTCTTCAAGAGATTGAAAAACAGGTCAACCAAAATACATTGGAACGCTTTTCCGAGTTTCAACTCTCTCTTCGCGATTCAACAATGAGCGATGACGCTAAATTGGCCATAGGACTGAGCGGTTGGCTTGTCGGAAATACGGCCGTTGACGATCGTTTGGAATTGGCCGTTTCGATGTTCAAAGTCCGTAAATTGATACGAAAATATCTGCTCGAAAAACTCCCTAATTCTCTTGACGCAATCTGGCAGGAGATTCAAGCGGAAGAAGCTTCCGACCCTCCAAGAGTCGCGAAAATTCTGGCAATGATGCAACCGCCTAAAAAAGCGCCCCGTTCGTCGCCGGATAAACCCTATTATTTCGAATTATCAATCCCGTCTTATGAAGACGGTCAGGAATTCCAATATTGCGTTCAACTTCCGCCAGAATATGACCCTAACCGAAAATATCCAACAATAGTAACTCTTCATGGCGAAAAGACAACTCCGCAAATGCAGGTCGATTGGTGGGCCGGCCCTTGGAAAAAAGTCGCTCCTCAATCTCAAAATGCCAGTCAATCAAATCCAAATTCCCCGGATAATTCTGGTTCTCCAGCAAATTCTGGTTCATTAGCAAATCCAAATTCCTTTCAGAATGTCAGTTTGACAACGAAATCGACTGCCGAAAAGAGTCAAAATACAGAAAGAGAACGTTATGGGCAAGCAACGCGGTTTGGATATATTGTCATAGCGCCGCGTTGGTCTGAATCTGGAAAACTTTATGATTACTCAGCTCGATCGCATGCGGCGGTTCTTTATGCGATGCGAGACGCAATGAGACTTTTTTCTATTGATTCCGATCGGCTCTTTTTATCGGGTCATTCGGCAGGCGGCGATGCCGCTTGGGATATTGGTCTTGCTCATCCTGACCTTTGGGCTGGAATTATTCCTATTTGCGGCTCTGCTTCTTATGTTGTTCCGACAATCAAAAGAAATGCGGAATTTGTTCCGATCTATGCCATTGGAGGCGAACTTGACGGCGGAAAACTTATCAAAAGCGCAGAAACCCTGGATTGGGGAATGGATCAAACGATTCCGTTCGATATGACTTATGTTCAATTTAAAGGTCGGGGAAATGAATCTTTTTCGGACGAAACCATTCGCCTTTTTGAATGGATGCAGTTAAAAAAACGCAATTTTTCCTGTAAAACGGAACGAAATCTTTATTCAACCCGACCTTGGGATAATTTCTTTTGGAATGTCGAACTTTTTGATTTTCCCGACAAATCATTGATTAATCCAGTTTTTGTTCGAGGAGAAATTGATCGTTTTTATCGTCCGGCAAAAACTGAGTTTTTTAATGTTTATGGAAACAGTATTAAAATTCGTTCCAATGCTTCTCGCGGAATTGTTTTTCTTTCCCCCGACCTTGTTAATTTTGATAAAAGAATTGATATTCTTTATAATATGAAGAAGATTTCGCCCTCGCCAGGACTCATCAAACCAAGTTCCCGCGTTATGCTTGAAGATGTTCGAACTCGGGCAGACCGCCAACATCCATTTTGGGCATTTGTCGATTCTGATCGAAAAGGAGAGGCGAATTATTGGGATAAAGACGCTTCGTCGAAAAACAAATGAAGTCCCCTTTCGATGAACGTTCTTTTTGTCAAGTTACCAAACCGCAGAAATTTTAAAGGAAAGCTTTTAAATCCCCCAGTTTTCGCAATTTGACATCTAAAAAGTTCTGGCGGAAAATGACTTGATACGCAAAATTGATATTTTATTCGGAAGCATTACAGACTCAAAGTTAAAAAACATTAATCGTTCGTTTGCCAACCGTTAACGATCAGGGATTGATTATGCCAAAGCGTTGCGTTTATACATTTTCGATACAAACAGTCTATTTAGCTGAACTTTTTCAACAGAAAATGAATTGGAACATAAAATGTATCGAATTGGTTTAGGTCATGACACACATCGCTTTACAGAAGGCAATTTTTTGCGTTTGGGGGGGGTTACGATTCCCTATTCGCAGGGACTTCTGGGACATTCTGACGCCGATGTTCTGCTTCATGCGGTTGCTGACGCTCTTTTGGGCGCTTTAAATTTGGGCGATATTGGCGAACATTTTTCAGATCATGATCCCGAGAATAAAAATCGCAATTCTGAGGAAATATTGTCTATTGTTTTCAAAATGGTTCAGAATTTGAGCTTTGAAATCGTCAATATCGACTCAATCATTTTTACAGAATTGCCTAAGTTAAGCCCTTATAAAGCTCAAATAGCCCAAAATATCGCCAGACTTCTTAATCTCCCCCCCGATTTCGTGAGCGTTAAAGCCAAAACAGGCGAAAAAATCGGAATAATCGGCCGAAAAGAAGCAATCAGCGCCGAAGTAATCGTTCTGCTCAAAAAGAGTTCAATCCAAATAGGAGAACGTTAAAATGAGTCTTGCTCATCCGACATTTGACGATCTGCTCTTTGAAAATAAACGTCAAGAAGAGACGCCTGTTATACCCAAAATGATTGAAATGAATGGTTTTCATTTCTCTAGCTCAGAAATCGAGAAAAAACGGGCAGATCAATATCGAACATTCAAACAACAATCTGAAACGACACAATATTCATATGATTCGATTTTTCCCTTATTGATAACAGGAATAACCGGCGTTGCGGGTTATAACGCAATGGCTTATTTTCAATCGCGTTTTCCAGAAAAAGTTTTTGGGTTGTTGCCTCCCGATACAATCGGTTTCAATGTTCCCAATTCGATTATTTGTAATGCGGAACATTTTTCAGAATTGCAACAAATATTCGATCGATATCGCTTCAAAGCCGTTTTGGACTGCGCTGGCAATTGCGCCTTAAAAGCTTGTCAACTTGATCCCAAAATTGCTTGGGCATTAAACGTCGAAGTTATTCGCAACATTGCCGCTTTAACAAAACGTTATTCTATTCGATTGGTTCATCTTTCTGTTGATATGGTTTTTGGCGGTCGTCCCAACGGCGGTTATAGCGAAGCTGAATCGACATCTCCCGTCAATGTTTATGGTCAAACAATGGTTGAAGGAGAAAAATCGGTTGAGGAAATTGATCCTTTCGCCTTGACTCTTCGAATCTCAATGCCGATGGGGGCAAGTTTTAACGGGCATGCCGGCGCCATTGATTGGATTGCTTCCCGATTCAAAAAAAATCGTTTTGCAACCTTATATTTTGATGAAGTTCGAACGCCGACTTATACGGATTGCATGAATCGCGTCTTTCGAGCTTTTTTGCAAAATGATTATGCCGGTCTGCTTCATTGCGGCGGACCTCAACAGGTTTCTTTATATCAAATGGCGCAAATAATCAATCGGCTTGGAGGTTTCGCGCCTTCATTATTATTTGGACTCTCCAAAGATGAAGCTTGTCCTGTCCCGCCTCGAGTCAGTAATTGCTCGCTTGATTCTTCTCTGATTGCCCAAATTCTCGGTTTTGAACCGTTTTCCCCTTGGCCCCTTTTTCCTGAATTATTGCCAACAAGTCTCGATTGGCATTATCTCAGAGCCCCCGATGAAAAGGGGTCTCTCGAACTCATGAATCGAATTCTTGCTTTCAACCCGATTTATTATAAAAATTAATAAGCTGGGAAAAATAAACAATCCAAAACAATCGATTTTAACGGTTTTTTTAATCATTCAAGCAAATGAACTTGACAAATATTTGTTTTTTTGTCAAGATTATCGTTGAGCATATTCCGCCCTTTTGAAAATCCAGACTTGTTGGAGTTGCAAGTCCCGCAACGATTCGCGGATTACAGAAAACAACGCCTTTGCTTGTTTCTGTTTTGTTATAAAAAATGCAAGTCCGCGTTGAAATGGTCGACATTTCAAGAATAATCCCTGCTGTTTCTTATATATTTTGACCTTGATTGTCGTTATTAATTGAATGATTGCCGTTATTTGATTGAAAACGATTTTAGATTTTTATTCACAATATATCGTTTTTAGACGCGTTTAAATTGTTTGCGTTAGATTATTCGTTTTTTAGAAAAGTTTCATTAAATGTTTCCGCTTCATGATCGGACAAGAAGATTTTGGACGCTCTTTTTATTCGTCCTTTTCGGACCGGGAATTCTATTCGCGGTTTTAGGGATCATTTATGCGCGAAATGGAAACCAGCCCATTCAAAAAAAGGAGTCGCAATTATCGCAATTTTTTCAATTATCGTTTCAAATTCAAAAAATCGATTTTATTCGTCCTTATGAACAACGTTTTCAAGGATTATCTCTTTTCAATCAAGATAATGCCAAGCCAATTCTTTTTTGTCCGGAAGTTTATGTCATCCATAAAAATGATTCGGTTACCGATTCTCAAATTGAGTCCTATTTTGAACCAGAAACGTTTTCGAGCATTCCGCATGATTTTTCGACCGACAATTTGAAAAGCGTTCCGTCTTATGAATATTGGACAATTCCGAAATTATATATACAAGTTTCTAACTTGGCCGTTTTGCAATCGAATATTTTTGATCAATTGACTCGAATATCAGAAAAAAATAACAAAATCATTTTTTTCAATATCGAACAAATTGCTTTTCTTTTCAAGGAAAAAGAGATCAATGCTCTTATCAGCAATTTTGAACCATTAAAAATCAACTCCGCAAAAATTCGTAAAAAGAACGACGATTTCTTTTCAAAAGATCAGAATTATTATTCCAATATTGACATCTCAACCGAAACGATTCAACGTTGGATTTCTGATTTTGATTCTTCTCTTCAGACTTTTCAGTTGAATCAATTTCGCGGTTTATTTATTGATTTATCGACCATTCGTCAATTGAGCGCTTCCTTTCATTTCGATAAAATTCCGATGAATGAGCCGATTCAATTTGCCTTGCTTCATCAAAAAGCCGGTCAGAACTCGAAAAATGTTGACTCACAGACTTTTTTCATGCTTAACTCGCAAAACGTTCCTTTTCCTTGTTCGTTTGCCTCTCTTTTTTCTCCGATTTTTCAACTTACAACTCGAGAAAGTTGGTTCAGCGGCCTTATTAACGCAACATTTGAATCAAGAACTTTTTTGAATAACCGAATCAACTATTCTTGTGAACTGTCAAACTTTCATCTTTTTCGTTGCGATGTTGTTCCCATTGCCAAGAGAACAACATCAATCCAAATCAATGGGACTATTGCCGATCTTTATTTGAAAAAAGCATTGATAAAAAATGGCGTTTTTATCGGTCAAGGTTCCCTTTTTTTGAAAAATGGAAGTTTTGAACGAGATCTTCTGCTCAAACTTCAAAACGAATTTCAACTCGTTTTCAGTCCGCCCAATGCGTTATCGCAATCGTTTTTGGATAATTTGGTTCCTTTTGATGAATTTGCGATTGAATTCGAAATGTTGCCAAACGGAGTTATTTTTCATTCTCGATATCCTGACAATAACAATATTATTTCAATATTTAAACAAAAAGATTTTCAATATCGACTTTATTTGTCAAATAACCTGACTCCTCAACCGATTCCTTATCAACATTTATTGACAATTTTGGGAAGCGCGAACTGGTCTTCCTTTTGTCGAGACGCCATGAATCATCTTCCAACGGATAGTTTCCCTTCATTTAAAATCGATGAAAACCCTTTATATTCGTCCCCTCAAATAAATCATTCAACAATATATTAACCAACAGGATATTAAAAACGAAACGCAAAAAAGTCAGAATAGATTCTCCTTCATTATCCCCGAAACTTTTACTCAAGCCCGCAGAACCCCCGAAACGCTAATTTTGTGCAATCGAATAATTCAACGACTTTTGCTGTTCGTTTATAAGAATGAGATCAAACAAATCGCATTTTCAATGCAAAATCAAATTTTCAGAAAATATCCTGACTCAAAAAACAATCGTCTCTTTTCCGAGTCGATTTTTGTCTCAAAGAAGCGATTGGGAATTGACGCTTGATTTTAATCCGCGCAAAATAAATAGAGTTTTTCCATTTGAGAGAGCCGAGAATCAGCTGAACTTGTAAAATGTTCCGACGAAGTTGACGCCCAACAAGCTTTTGACTTGGACAAACAACTTTCGAACTCGCTTTTATAATGTTGAATTGTTTTTTAACTAAGATAACTAATTAAAGAGACAAGCTATGAAAACGACAATTAATTTTGCCTTTGCGTTCATTTTTCTGTTTGTTTTCGGTTGTCATTCCGACAGCGTTCCAGTAATGCAGGACATAACCGTTCCTGAAACGCCCCAAACGGAAACAGAAGCAACCCAGCCAGAAGACGAACCTGTTATGGTCGAAGCTCAAGTTGGCGTTACGGGTCGAGGTCAATATTCTGCTTCAAGCGATTATAATCCGATGTCGATTTATACGGTTCCCATTGCTTCCTATTTTGCCGCTCAGGAAATGTCGGTTTTTAATTTTTCAATCCCGCAAGCTCTCAACCTTTTTCAAGCCAGTAACGGTTATTATCCGAAATCGCAGCAAGAATTTGACGATCAGATCATCAAGGCCAACCAAATCAATTTGCCTAAATTACAGGAAGGGGATCAGTATTATTATGACCCCGAGACAGCAAAGTTAATGGTTTTGACCCATAAAAAAACTGATTCCAAAAAATAAGACGATTTTCAATTGCTCAAATTGATCCGAAAACGACTGGCATTTTGTTCGATGTTTGCAAGATTCTTTTTAACGATTCTGAAGTCGATCTTGACGACAAGTTTCGCCTTCAGTAATCCGCAGTCGTTGACAAAATGCGGCTGTCGTTGTCGGCCTTGCAAATTCCAAAACGAGAATTTTCAGCTGGGTTGATCAACTCAAAACGATTCAAAGATTTCTTCCCGAGTCCAAAAACTGGCGAATATTAAACTGTTTGATGCAGCGAACTCCAAAAAAGAATTCCGAATCACAATTCATCACAAACGAACGGATTTCGAAACGATTTCGAAGTTCAAGGCATATCCTCGCCCCCCTTACAAAACGGATTGCAGCGCAAAATTCGCCAAAATCCTTTCATTGAACCATAAAAAACGCCATATTTTTGAATCGCCAGAATAAAATATTGACTGCAGGTCGGCGTAAACCGACAACAAGGCCCGATCATTGGACTGATTGCCTTTTGATAAAAGCGAATCAAACCAATAAAAAATCTCGCTACAATCGAACTCGAACGCTCGAAAAACTCGTCTTTATTTTCTTGCATCGACATTTTTTTCGTTCATTTCAGTTTGATCCGACATTATCGTTTTTTTGACTCAACATTCTTATTCTTCGCATATTTCCTATCTTTTATTCGTAACCAATTGTGAATCGGCCTTCGACTTGAAAAGATAAATCGCGGCATTTCTGGACTGCGGAAACAGGAATAAGGTTTATTCGGTTTGAGAATAAAAATTTGTTTTATGCAAAGAAATTGTATCATTAAGCGGTCGAACCGGCAACTCAATGACCCAACGACAACCCTGAGAAAAATGAGTTGGCGACGTCAGAAAAAGTCGCCCCCCCAACTGTTGAACGAATCGCCACGATTTTGAAAGCCCAAATCCGAGCCCTCTCCCAAAAGAGCGACCAGAAAAATAGGGCGAAAAGATATGCTCTCGAATTTCCTCTGAAATTCCTGGGCCGTTATCTTCCAAAACGATTTGGACAAATTCAGTATTCTGATCGACAAACGATTCCGGTTGATTTGATCGATCTGTTTTTTTCCATTTTATCGATTGTGCCGATGGGCTGACAACATTCCCAGAACAGTTCCGTCTTTGCTCAATTAAGGCGGAAATCAAAACCGTTCCGTCTTGAGAAATGGCTTCGGCTGCATTGTTTCCCAAGGCAGTTAAAACGGTCATCAAAAGAGCAAAATCGGATTGTATGGATATCTTTGACTCGATTTTGCCTGTTTCTTCGCTTATCTCCTCTTCGCCATTTATGACATCAATTGAAAACAAGACTTCTTTCCATTTTTCGCTCATTTTTTCAATAAATGTCTGAAGTAAATCATTCAGACAAAAAAAAGACCATAGCGGTTGCGGAGGCCGGGCAAAGAGACGAATATCCGCAATCATTTCATAAGCGCGATTGACTTGAGAAATAATCATCGACAAATGCCGTCGTTCGTTTGGATCGTCCGCTTTTTTCAAAAGCAGTTGCGCATGACCGCTGATTATTGCCAGGGGATTATTGATCTCATGGCCTGCTCCGGCAGCAAACTCCGCCAAAGCATTCAATTTTAATCGTTCCAATTCTTCATTCAGCAACAAGTCATTCATGAAATATTACGCAAAAACGCAACCCGGGAAAAATCAACTCAAACGTTTTAATCATTACTTTCGAATACTCAGACACAAAAAACTTTATCTTGACAAGTCGGATTGTCGAAAAAAAGGGAAAAACCTCTTAAATTTCGGCATTAAACAAACGATTCTATTTCGAGTAACTGACACATCCGCTCAATGAGTTTATCCGTTTCAAATGGTTTGGCTAGAAAATCATTCGCTCCTGCGGTTTTCAGTTCCGCAATCTTATCTTCCTCAACCATTCCCGAAATACAAATGATTTTGACTTCGAGAAGGGAACTGTCGCTGCGAACGCGAACACAAACATCCTTGCCATTAATATCCGGCAGCATGACATCCAGAACAATAAGATCAGGGCGATATTCTTTGACCATCATTCCCGCGTCGAAACCATTATTGACGGTTCGCGTTTCAAAACGGCCATCGCGTTCCAGAACATCAACGATTAAATCAACCAAATCGCGATCATCATCGACAACAAGAACCTTTCGTTTGCCGCTTTCCAACGCATCTGTTGGAATTCCATTTTCTTTCATAAAACTGAAAAGCTGATCGCGCGGAATTCGTCGAAATCGACTTCCCGGGACTCTAAATCCTTTTAGTTGCCCTGAATCAAAGCAACGAATAATCGTTTGTTGGCTCACTTTACAGATCTTCGCTGCTTCGCCTGTTGTAAATACCGTTTTAATTCCCATTATGCAGGTTCCTTTTCTATTGAATAATCATCATTTATTAATATTATTATTACTATTATTCAAATTTAAATCACAATTAGCCAAACGATCCCCAAAACAAAAAATATTTCTTTTTTGCCTGAAGAAGATATCGCCTTCCGTCATTCTTCCGACGCTCGGGCTTTCATTGACAAGAAGCAAAATTGTTCAATCAGTTTGAGGATAAAACAAAAACATCAATGAATTTTTGACGATTCATCATATTTTTCCTGTTCGACTTCCGTTTATTTGAATTTTTTAACAAAATCATTTAAACAAAATTGAAACGACTTCTTTCTGTAACCAACAATCTCTTTTTATATGAACAAAATTGAATCGTTGAACAAAATAAAAATAGCTTTTCAATGTCTCTATATATTAAACTATTTCTCAACTTGAAATTTTGGCATTTTCCTTTTGAATAACCAACTTTTAATCATTTTGATAATTTCGAATCGTTTAAATAAATTTTCTAAACCCCCTTGTCTAAAAAATTCACTAAAAAAACCAATTCTTCTGTTTTTGCCGGAACTGCCAATTGTTCTAATTATAGCTATTTTCACTCCTGTGTCAACATGAGTTTTTTTGACGTATACCAAGTCATTAAAGACATTTACAAAAGATATCAAAAAATTTTAAAAAAATTTTTGTAAAAATAGCTGGTTCAGGGTTAAGGCAAAGTATGCGTTGCCCTGAACGTTCAGGGGGATTTCAATGGTCATGGCAACTATGTTCATAAAAACCTTTTCCAGAAAAAAGTCAAATTGGTTAATTCTGTTGTTTTATCGGATCAGTCATTGAATACTTTATCGATTTTCGACATTCTTAAAACTCTCATAAGTTTCAAAATCCCGATTCAACAACTTTTCGCAACGCTTCTTTTTTAAAATCTTCTTTGATCAGCAACGTTTGCGTCCCTTATCATTAAATAATTAAAAAACAAAAGTTCTTGAAAGAAAAATAATGCAAAACGACGAAATCATCTTGCAAGGTCATTTCCTTTTCGATAAAATAAAAAAAAGGAACTTCTAAGAAACCGCTGGGAACGCGGACGTCTCGTCCGCAGGAACTGGTTTTCGCGACGTTTTACGAATGGAATTTATTGCAAAAAAACAGGTTTTTAGAACTTTCTTTGAGCATAAATGAATGAAACATGTTGATTAAATAGTTTAATGCTCCGAAATTAAAATACAAGTTGAATATTTTGAATAAGGATTGATAATGTCTCGTCCATTAAGTAAAGTTGCGCCAGATTGGTGGGATTATACAACGCTTGACCCGGCCATTCTCGCTGATGCTGCGAAATTAACGGAAAAAACGCTGTTTGAATTATCCCGTCCAGGGTTTACCGTTCATTATTATGAAACAATTGAAGAGTTTTATCTTGCAGAAGCTTTGGAATATATCGAATCCTGGAAACAGGCAACCGCCGATAATCCGGTTGGAATCTGCGGTCCAATCGGCCCAACAGAACAGCTTCCTCTAGTTGCTCGAATTGTCAACTCATTGGAACTCAATTTAAAAAACGCTCATTTTTGGGGAATGGACGAATGGGTTGAAAATGGCCAACCGGTTGGAATGGATCATCCGCTTTCGTTTGCCAAGGCCGATTTTGAGCTCTGTTTTAATCGAATTGATCCGAAATGGCGAATTCCAAAGGAAAATATTCATTTCCCTTCTGGAAATCTTGCGGATTATACAAAATCATATGACGATATTCGTTGCGCTGTTATGCAAGGAGGCCAGGGGGATACCAAACATTGGGCGTTCAACGACCCGTTGCGTCGAGAAGGAGTTTATAAAGATGCGCCGCCCGCGCCGGAAGAATATCGAAAATTAGCGGCTCGCGTTACCGAATTGCATCCGATAACCATTTTGCAAAACGCTCGAACAAGCGGCGGCGGTTATGTTGCCAACGTTCCGCAGTTGGCGGCGACTGTTGGCCCTGTCGAAACCTGGAAAGCGGACAAAGTCAGCATTTGGCAGGCCGGAACGCATGACAATCCGTTTGGAATGCGTCTGAGTGCCTGGATGATTGCCAAAAAAATCCCCGACTCCGCCGTTCCGATGTCCCTTTTAGCGGATCATCCGAATGTTCATTTTCATTATTTTCGTCCAGCCATTAAAAAAGTCGAAGCAGAAATGCATTGAAAAAATCCCCCCCTTGTCAAAACAACAAAATGAACTAACATTTAATTTATATTGCGCTGTTCTTTGAGCGTTTGATTGTTCAGCAGCCGGGATGATTTAATTGGTCGTCCGAAATTATGTTGAAATTTATCCATTTTATTAAGGGGTTGAGAAATGCGACGTCTTTTTATCGCTGGCAACTGGAAAATGAATTTAAAACTTGACTCGGCAATCGCTTTGGCCAAAGGTTTAAAAGAAGCGGCCGCCGATGTTTCTGAAGTTGATATTGCCGTTTGTCCGCCTAGTCTTTATGTTCAACCGGTTGGAACGGTTCTCGCGGGTTCCAATATTGGCCTTGGAGCACAAAACGGTTATTTTGAAAAGGCTGGCGCTTTTACTGGCGAACTCGAAATGGCTATGTTGACCGATGTCGGTTGCAAATATGTCATTCTTGGTCACAGCGAACGACGACATATTCTCGGCGAATCAAGCGAAGACGTCAATTTAAAGGTTCATGCCGCATTGCAAGCGGGTTTGATTCCGATCGTTTGCGTTGGCGAAAAACTTAATGAGCGCGACAATGGCGTTACCAATTTGGTCAATCAGCGTCAGTTTGACGGTTCTTTTTCGGCTGTTTCCGCAGAAGATATGAAGAAATGCGTTATTGCTTACGAACCAGTTTGGGCAATTGGAACAGGCAAGGTTGCAACGCCGGAACAAGCCGAAGAAGTTCATGCATTTTTGCGAGACCTCGTTGCCAAACGTTACGGTCAGGATGTCGCTGATGTCGTTCGCATTCAATATGGCGGAAGCGTTAAGGCGGACAACGCAAAAGAACTTTTATCCAAACCCGATATTGATGGCGCCCTGGTTGGCGGCGCTTCCTTGAAAGTTGATGCTTTCATGGGAATTATCAACGCCGTTCGTTAAAAGACCTTTTTTATATATTGTCTTTCGATTTTTGGAAAGACAATATATCGCTCCATTATTGTTTTTTCGTAACTGTTAATGTCGAATTGATATTTTTATCATATAACATTTTTCGCTCATTTTGAGGTATTTGTAATGGTTGTTTTTTTTCAAACACTCCTATTCCTTTTTTTAATCGTTCTGTCGCTATTTATGATTCTGATCATTCTATTACAACGCGGCAAGGGCGGCGGTTTGGTTGGAGCGTTTGGCGGAATGGGCGGACAAAGCGCTTTCGGGATCAAATCGAGCGATGTCTTTCTTCGAATAACCGTTATTTCGGCGATTATTTGGTTTGTCATTTGTATTGGCGGTCGTTATCTCCTTGAAATGCAAACGAAGTCTTCCCTTGTTGAAGAAAAAGATCTTCCCGCTGCGGTTGCAACAGATTCCGATCCTTTAACTGCTCCAGAAACAAATAATCAAGATTCCGGAGGGACAACAGAAACTGCTGTTCCTGTTTCTGTTGCTCCTGAATCTGTTGCTCCAGAATCTTCGAACGATGCAACAGAAATCAATGCGCCCCTTGTTAATGAATCGCCCGAAACGGTTCCTGCAGAGGCCGCTCCCAATCCTTAATATTTTCATTGGGTCGTTATTGCATATTTTTAACCATTTGGCTTTGCAGAAAAGTTCAAATGGTTTTTTGTGTTTTTTTGTTATCAGAAAGATCAACAAGAATCATTTTATATTGTTTGTTTTATTAAAACGAACAAACTTTAATCTTCGAATAAATAGAGCAAAATCAGGGCGAAAAGTTTCCTGTTTGACGCAAACTTTTTCACATTCAAAGGAGATTGGCGTTGTTGTTCAGCATGACGGGGTTTGGCGGCGCAAAAACAACTGCCGATGGTCTTTCCTTGATTTCTGAAATCAAAGCAGTTAATAATCGATATTTTAAGTTATCGATAAAATTGCCCGACAAATATTCTGTTTTTGAACCAAAAATTGAACCAATTGTCAAAAAATATATTAATCGAGGATCAGTAATATTATCTTTACAGATAACTGAGGAACCTTCTTTAACAAATCTGGATTCCTTATATAATATTCCTCTTCTGAAACAATATATTCAAGCCGCTTCATTGGTTCGAGATCAATTGAACGACCAAACTCTTTCAACAGGAAATGTCAGCGACTTTTTGCGTCTTCCTTTTGTTTTATGCGACAATTTCAAAAATCTGACGGAAGAAAAGCTCAATGCTGTATGGAAACTTGTTGCTCAGAATTTGGAAATAGCGCTATCGCAGCTTCAAGATATGCAACAAAAAGAGGGTTATCAAATGGAAATCAATCTTCGAGATAATTGCCAAAAACTCGAACAATTGATTAAACAGGTTGAAATCTTTGCGCCGCAGGTTGTCCAAAATTATCGAACCCGTTTGACAGAGCGAATAACGAAAATAATGGATGAGCAACATTTAACGGTTTCGCCCGGCGATTTAATTCGGGAAATTGCTCTGTTTACAGATAAAGCGGATATTTCAGAAGAAATCGTTCGTTTCCAATCGCATTTGAAGCAATTTTATTCCGCGATTTCCGAGGAAAAAGATTGCGGAAAAAAACTTGACTTTTTAACTCAGGAATTTTTGCGCGAAGCAAATACAATTGGTTCAAAAGCGAATTATATCGAGATAACCAATTGCGTTGTTGAAATGAAAACAGTTATTGAACGAATTCGCGAAATGGTTCAAAACGTCGCATAAGTTTTTGAATTTTGTTTCAGGAGCATCGACCGATATATGAAAAAGAAAGGCAAATTGATTATCATTTCCGGCCCTTCCGGCGTCGGAAAGGGAACGTTAATTCAAAAATTATTTGAAAACAGAGAATTGCCTTTAGTTTTAAGCGTTTCGGCAACAACAAGACCGCCGCGTCCAGGCGAAAAAAATGGCATTGATTATCATTTTTTTTCGCAAAACGAATTTGACCGTCTGAAAAAAGAGGGAAGTTTTCTCGAATTTTTTGAAGTTTTCGGTCGTCATTCCTATGGGACATTGAAACAGGATGTTGACAACGCTCTTGAGAAAGGAAAATGGGTCGTTTTAGAAATTGATGTCAATGGCGCCAAACAAGTTTTGGAACAATATCCTCAAGCGAAAACGATATTCATTCTCCCGCCCAATCAGCAAACGCTTCATCAACGGTTGACTCATCGCGGCTCCGAATCGGAAGAAATTATTCAACAACGTTTAAACGAGTCTCAAAAAGAAATTGAACAAGGAAAACTGTATCAATATCAAATTATTAACGATGAAATAAGTAAAGCTGTTCAAGAATTGACTCAAGTTATTGTCGCAGATTAAGAATGTCGTTTTATCAATCAAACAATTTTTTATTTTTACTCAATCCAAATTCGATTGATTTTTTATAATGAAAAAATTCCGCGTTGAATAAAGCGTCAAATCTATCAGAATTTAAACAATCAGTTATTTTATAAAGGTTAAATAAATGATTGAAGAACTTAAAGAAGAAGAATTGATCAACAAAGTCGGCGGTCGATTCAGACTTTCCGCTCTCATTCAAAAACGATTGGTTTATTTGAATAAGGGAGCTCGATCTTTTGTCAATACAGACAAAAAAGACAAATTGCAAATTGTTATCCAAGAGATTTTGGAAAATAAAATTTATCTCGATATGGACGGAAATGTTTGCGGTCGCGATGCCCAAGGGAACGAAATTGGTCCGTTGGATTTCGATTTTGGGATGATGGACTGATGTCGCTCGTCAAACACGAAATCCTGATCGGCGTTTCAGGAGGAATTGCCGCTTATAAAATAGCTGGCCTTGTTAGTCAATTGGTTCAATCCGGTTTGGGCGTTTCCGTTGTCATGACGACGTCAGCAACGAAACTCATTTCGCCCAAAACTTTTGAGGCTCTCTCTGGACGACCTGTTCGTTCCTCATTATGGAAATCAGACTTGATTCATCCTCATATCGATTTAGCGCGAAAAGCGGAACTTTTTTGCATTGCTCCGGCAACGGCGAATTTAATCGGAAAAGCCGCCAATGGCATTGCGGATGATCTGTTGAGTTCCATTTTTTTAGCGTTCGATGGTCCCATTTTAATGGCGCCGGCAATGAATTCTGTTATGTGGGGCAAACCTTCCGTTCAACGAAACGTTCAACAATTAATCCAGGACGGCGTTTTTATGGTTGGCCCTGATTCAGGTCATTTAAGCTGCAAAGAACAAGGAATTGGCCGAATGTCGTCTCCCGATTTGATTTATGAAAAAATTCATCAAATTATAAACGATTTGGAAACTCAATAATGATTAATTGTTCGCCAAAATCTATTATTGCAATACATAATAATCAATGAACTTTTAATGGCTAAAACATCAAAAATAATGCAAACGACGCTATTATATTCAAGCTTGTTGAAATGCGGGACAGTTATGTTCGCCAACCGACATTAACAAATATATTAATGAAGGCAAAACCTGTCCTTATTGCGGCTTCCTTATATTTCTGTTTATAATGAGTTGTCTTTTTGCCCTGTTTTGTTACAAAAGTTCAGCCATTTTACGCATTCCCCCTAAATTACTCAACTAAATGAAGAGAAATATGTCTGCATTAACCGATTCTGTTGCTTGGAAAAATCTTCAAGAACATCGATCTTTTTTCGATTCTCATACCATAAAGGAACTTTTTGCCAGCGATCCAGATCGTTTTCAAAAATATTCTATTTATTGGAATGGAATTCTATTTGATTATTCTAAAAACCGTTTGACTGATCAAACGATTCCCCTGTTGTTGAAACTGACGGAACAGTCGAATTTGAGATCGAAAATTGACGCAATGTTCAGCGGCCAAAAAATCAACGTTACAGAACAGCGCGCTGTTTTGCATACGGCGTTACGAAATCGATCAAATCAACCTGTTTATGTCGATCAAGAAGACATAATGCCGAAAATCAATCGGGTTTTGGCAAAAATGAAGACGTTCAGCGATTCTGTTCGTCAGGGAAACTGGAAAGGTTATTCCGGCAAGAAGATTAAAGATATCGTTAATATCGGAATCGGAGGTTCCGATCTTGGCCCTTATATGGTCTGTGAAGCCTTAAAACCTTATCAATCCAATCTTAAAATTCATTTTGTTTCCAATGTTGACGGAACTCATTTGGTCGAAACGTTGAAAAATTTGAATCCGGAGACGACGCTTTTTATTATTGCCTCCAAAACGTTTACAACGCTTGAAACAATGACCAACGCTCAAAGCGCCAAAGAATGGTTTCTCAAAACGGCGCAAGACGAATCCGCCGTTGCCAGACATTTTGTCGCTCTTTCAACAAACGAATCAGCCGTTAAGGCATTTGGAATAAATCCGGACAATATGTTCGAGTTTTGGAATTGGGTTGGCGGTCGTTATTCGCTTTGGTCTGCCATTGGATTGAGCATTGTTTTGGCTATTGGCTTTGAAAATTATGAAGAATTATTAACCGGCGCTTATGAAGCCGATCAACATTTTCGAACGACTCCTTTTGATCAAAATATTCCTGTTTTAATGGCTTTAATTGGAATTTGGTATAACAATTTTTTTGGAGCCGAAAGCTATGCCATTCTCCCTTATGACCAATATCTTCATCGTTTTCCCGCCTATTTACAACAGGGAGATATGGAAAGCAATGGCAAAAGCGTCGACAGGCAAAGCCAATGGATTGATTATTCGACCGGTCCAATTATTTGGGGCGAACCGGGAACCAATGGCCAACATGCTTTTTATCAATTGATTCATCAAGGAACAAAATTAATTCCTTGCGATTTTTTGGCGCCGGTTCAATCGCAAAATCCGATTGGCGATCATCATTCCAAATTGCTTGCGAACTGTATCGCTCAAACAGAAGCGCTCATGAAGGGAAAAACGCTTGAAGAAGCAACGGCAGAACTTCAAAAAGCCGGACTTTCTTCCGAAGAAATTCAACGATTGGCTCCCTCAAAAGTTTTTGAGGGAAATCGCCCGACCAATACATTTTTATTTGAAAAATTAACGCCTCGAATGTTGGGACAATTGATTGCTCTTTATGAAATGAAGATTTTTGTTCAGGGAATCATTTGGAATATCAATTCTTTTGATCAAATGGGCGTCGAACTGGGCAAGCAATTAGCAGGCGTTGTCTTAAAAGATTTACGCGACAACAATTTCGTTTCGTCTCATGATTCATCAACAAACGGTTTGATTGATTTCATAAAAACAAACCGATAACGCGTCGTTGTTAATAATTTGAAGTTCTTTTAAACTTCTGGCGCATTTGTATTCCGATACGGTTTGCTCAAAAGCTCAAATTTTTCTGTTCAGGAAAAAGACAATTGAGTTCAATGAAATCGTAATCGCAAAAGACGAATGCGCATAATTGAATTGATCAACGAAACTTGATGTCGGCTTGGAATCAAGTTTCGGCTTTAATGTTGTTTTGCCTCCGATTTTATCTGACAAACAAATAGAATCGGAATCAAAAAGTTTCAACGGATTCGATTATCCGGGCAATAATCTATTAAAGTTTTATGACTTTCCCTGATTTTGCGGACTGATAAACGCCGCAAATGATTTCAACGCTTCGTCGACCTTCCCAACCGTCAATAAGCGGTTTTCGTCCGGTTTCAATCGCGTTCATAACATCGGCGAACTGTTTCGCATGCGCATGATGACCAATCGCGGCAGGATCAGCGGCTCCGCCGCCTCCAGAAAGCCGGTTCGTCATTGTCTCGCGAATATCAGCGTCTTCCGGTTGCGAAACAGCGAAGTCCCATTTAACAATATCTTCTTCCTCAATAACAGCCGAACCATTGTTTCCATGAATTTCGATTCGTTTAAGATAACCGGGATAAGCAGCGGTTGTTGCCTCAAGAATGCCTAAAGCGCCGTTGGCAAATCGAAGGCTGGCGGTTGCAACGTCTTCAACTTCAATTCGTTCATGAGCAACCAGGCCGGTCAAAGCGGAAATTTCGACAACCGGTCCCATTAACCAGGATAAAAGATCAACGCTGTGAATCGCCTGATTCATTAAAGCCCCGCCGCCATCCAATTCCCAAGTCCCGCGCCAAATGCCGCTGTCATAATATTCTTGAGTTCGAAACCATTTAACAATGGCGTCCCCTAAAGTTAATTTTCCAAAACGTCCCGATTCGACCGCTTTTTTAAGTTGAAGGCTCGATTGATGAAAACGACTCGGAAAAACTGTCGAAAGAACAACGCCCGCTTGATCCGCCGCTTCAATAATTTGATCGCAACGTTCAGGCGTTATTTCGAGCGGTTTTTCAACAATAATATGCTTTCCCGCTTTTGCGGCGGCCATTGCCGGTTCCAAATGAGCGCCGCTCGGAGTTCCGATCGTTACAATTTCGATGTTTGCGTCGTCAAGAAAATCTTTGAATTCATGATATGCAATGCAACCGAATTCCTTGGCAATTCGTTCCGCCGCCAACGGAATTCGATCATAACAGGCAACAAGTTCGCCGCCCGCTTCTTTTATTGCCTTGGCATGAAACGCCGAAATCATTCCGCAACCAATAATTCCAAATTTGTGAACGCTCATTATTTTTTCCTGATATTCTTTTGATCGATTAAATAAAATTAACCCCATTTGGAACATTGCCGATTGACTTTCCGTAAGTCGTCTGTCGTTTCCCGACATCCATTTTGGCTCAATGGGGAATGTAAGCCTTTCGTGACGCGTTTCTTCGTCCAAATAACGAATCAAGAAAGGGATTTTAACCAATCATTCAGGATTATTAAAAATCTCAGATCTTTGAGTTCGTAACCCCAACAACGACGAACGAATTCTGCAGAAAAAACCTGTTGCCCGTTCCGGCTTACCGACTTCAATATAAAGATCAGTATACAAAAATTTTATAGAAAAAAAATGATCCAATAATAAAATTTATTGATTTTCTCTCCTTCATGTTTATACTTTTTATAAACCTATCGAAAAACAACCAATCAAAATTGTCAAACTTCGAAATAAGATTGACCCCCAAAACCAAACTGATTGCTTTAATATTATTTATCGCGAACCGATTTACATTGAAAGCATTTTCATGAAATTCTCCAAAACAACCAACATTATTATTCCCTTTTTCCTCATTGTCTGTCTATTCAATACAAACAACAGAGCCGATGAAAATCAAAACGAAAAGATTTTGCGGGGAGTCTGGGTTTCAACGGTCAGCAATATTGATTTTCCCTCAAAAAGGGGACTTTCAGCCGAAGAAATGAAAAACGAGGCGGATTTCATGCTCGATATTATCCAATCCTTGGGGCTCAATGCCGTTTTTCTTCAAGTTCGTCCAATGGGCGACGCCTTTTATCCGTCGAAAATATATCCCTGGTCCGCTTTTCTTTCTGGAAAACAAGGAGAAGCTCCCGATCAGCAATTTGACGCGCTGGCTTATTGGGTTGAAGGAGCTCATCAGCGCGGCATTCAAATTCATGCCTGGATCAACCCCTATCGAGTAACGTCTGGCAAAATAACCTTAGACAAGCTCGCCATCAATAATCCCGCGCGACTTCATCCCGAATGGACCTTCGAACATGACGGAAAAATCTATTTGAACCCCGGACTCCCGGAAGTTCGGGAACTCGTCGTTTCTGGAATTGCAGAAATTGTCCAAAATTATAACGTTGACGGCATTCATATCGACGACTATTTTTATCCCGCTCGAAAAATGACTCAGGATGAAGAAACCTTTCGACAATATGGCGGCGATTTTAATAATATTGAAGATTGGCGACGCAACAACGTTGATCTCCTCATTCAAATGATTCATCAAACGATTCATCAAATCAACCCCAATGTCGTTTGGGGAGTCAGCCCGGCAGGAATTTGGGCCAATCAACCCGATCATCCGCTCGGAAGTCAAACTCGAGGAAATCAAACTTATTTCAATCTCTTTGCCGATTCAAGAAGTTGGGTTAAAAATGAATGGGTTGATTATATTATTCCTCAAATTTATTGGCATATCGGCTTTAAAATTGCCGATTTTAAAACGCTCGTCGATTGGTGGGCCGATGTTGCAGAAGGAACGTCAACAAAACTTTATATCGGAATGGCCATTTATCGCGTCAATTCCAAATCCAAAACGCCAGAATGGCAAACCGCAGACGAAATCAAGCGTCAGTTGGATTATATCAGGACCAAAAAACAAGTTCGGGGAACCGTTTTCTTTACAATGAACGATTTAAAACCGGGAACGCCTGTTTACGAAATGCTCATCAAATTTCCCTTCAAATGAAAACCGTTCTTTTCCTCTGCGAATCGCCAAAAATCGAAACAACTCAATTTTCGTTCATTTTTGGGATTGGCCGATTCCCCAAAGATTGTTTTGATCTCGAATAACCAAAACGCCGTCTTTAAGAGTCGGGCTGGCAAAAATGGGTTGAGCAAGCGGAATTTTAGCAATTAAAGCATTTTCCGCTTCCGTCAAATCAAGCATATCAAGGTTGACATTTTCCGGCGTCAACTTGTTGGCGTCAATAATATAAGCATTGGGTTCATCCGAACTTTTTGAAAAAAGATAAATATAATGATCAATTAAAACGGGAGAAGCATAAAAAGAATCGCCTTCGTCAACGAAGAGTTCGCAAAACGATTCCTGTTTTTCAACATCCAAACCGGTCAATGTTCCATTTTCAGCGAGAAGAAAAATTCGATCAAGAAACGGAAGCGGACTGGCTGTATTCGGAAGGCCGCTGCTCTGAGCTTTCCAAAGAAAATGATCGGTTTCAGCCAATTCGCCCGTTCCTGTCGCATTCAACGCCGCAAAGAACTGCGATTCGTTGACGGCATAAACGGTTGAGTCAACAACAATCGGCGTTGGCGTTACATCGGATCGAAAACCGGAATATCGCCAAAGTTCCTGACCATTTTCCGGATTATAAGCCGCTAAATACGGATCGCCCATAAGGACAATTTGATCGGTTTCGCCAATGCATTGGACAATCGGCGACCCCCAACTCCCTTTTGCGTCCGGCCGGGACGTTTCCCAAAGAATCGTTCCGTCCTCTCCTTTAACCGCAACAAGTTTCGATTCGCTTTTTTTCTCCGACATTGTCTCTTTCGTTTCGCTTGATTCCCCATTTATTTTAAAAGAATCGACATCGAATTGAATAATAACGCGATCAAACCAAAGAGCCAATGAGGCCGTAAACCCATAATTATTTTCCGGAATTCCAAACCCTTTTTGCCAAATGATTTTCCCGTCAAAATCAAGAGCGACGAGATCGCCGTTTGGGAAAATCGCGTAAACCCGTTGACCATCCGTAACCATTGTCGAAGGAGCAAAGCCTGTTTCATGATTCAAATTGAGCGGTCCCGTTCCTTCCGGCGAAACAGGAATTTCTGTCATCCAAATCAAGGCGCCGGTTTTCGTATGAAAACAGAAAACTTTCCGCTCTGTTTCATTCGCCCCGGACAAGAATATTCGTTCGCCCCAAACGATCGGAGAATTATGCCCGTCTAATGGAATCGGAGATTTCCAAAGAATATTCTCATTTGTTTCAATATTCCAAGTCAATGGATATTGATTTTCGGTTGAATTAATGCTTTGCAGATCCGTTTCGCTTAAACGATGAGACGGTTTGCGCAAAACGCCGCATTGAAAAGGTCCGCGAAATGTTGGCCAGTTCTGATTCCAAATTTTCAAAAACGAATCGCGTTCCCTTGGATCAACATTTGGTTCTTCGTTTATAACAATATCCTGAGGCGGAGAACTTAAAGGCTCATTGGCTTGCTGTTCATTTTTGATATTCAAATGATTATCTTTCGCAGGCGTTAAGACTGAAGATTCAACTTCGTCAAGCTTTTTCGACAGAAACGTTTCCAATTCAGAACGTCCCGATAACCAAAGTCCGAAGGTCATCCCAATAGCGAGAGCTCCCAGAAAAGCGATTCCGACAAAAATCGCCTTTTGTTCAAGATTTTTGATATGTCGCCGTTGTCCCTGACTTTCGATTTGAACGTTTGCAGCCGTTAAACGTCGATTTAAAACAGCGGTCGTTTTTGCAAAAAAGATTAATAAAACGCCTGAAAACAATAAAAGAAACGAATATTGAGAAGCATTATGACGTCGCTGAAAAAAATCTTCTCGAAGAACAACATCCAAAGTTCGCAATTTCGCTTGAAGCTCAGAATTATCCGGATCGTTTATGAGCTGTTTTTTTAATTCGACATATTCCTTAAACTCATTGGGGAGAATTAAAAAAGTAAACCGTTCTTTTGAAACAGGAAGTTCAACATCTTTTTGTTCCTGACTCAACCCGTCCATTATAAAATCGTCTGAAATATTCGTTAAATCATTATTTGATTGATATTCGTTTTGAGATTGATTTTTTGTTTCCAACTTTCGAGAAAGATCGTTTAGTTGATAGGGAGCGTAATAATTGGCAAGCAGAAAGCTCAAAAAACCTAAAAAAGTTAAACTTGAAATTGTTATCCCCAACAGGCTCAAACGATACAGATTTCTAATGTTTGATACAGAAGAAACATTCAAAATCGTTTGATTTGTCGTTTTATTCTTTTGATCGTCATTTGTCATTTTAAACTCAAATCTGTTGAAAGCCCCGGATTTCTTATTGCCGCAATTTCGATAACGATAAGCGAATCATAAAATTAAACACGAAAATTGCCGCTCAGAACGGCCCGGATATTTAATGGAAAAAATGTTTCGGTTATTTTGACTTTCTGGAAAAACCAAAATCAATTTGCCCGTCTAAAAAGACTCGATTTTCCTTTTGGTTTGGACAATGCCAAAAACATCGACCGCAAGAAAAACAACGCCCGGAATCGGTTTGATATTCCGTTCTTTTTCGGCGAACGGAAAACGAAATCAATTTCGCAGCAAAAACAAAACCAACCCAACAACCAAATAAAGGAGAAGCGATTTGAAACCGACGCAAGACATTGGCCGCATTGCGATAAAGAACTTCGTTCTCAACTCCGCTTCGATAATGAGCAAGCGTTTCATCAAAAGCGCCATACTGATCAACTAAACCGGTTTCTTCTGCATAAACCAATTCCGCTCGTTTGACAATTGGATGAAATTGCGCCATTGGAAAAGCAAGAAATGAACCCAGATAACCAAAAAACAAGATTAAAATGGGCATCAAGAGAAGAAAACCGCCTAATTGAATCGGTCCCGAACGACGTTCTTGAATTGTTGGTTTCGCTGTTGGCTTCAAAATTGCATTATAAGGACAAATGTTTTCGCAAAGTCGACATTGGTCGCATTTCCCTGGAGAAACCGTTATATGTTTAAAAGATAATTGGCCACAAATTGATAAAAGAGCGCCAAACGGACAGAGAAAACGACAATAAGGTCTTCCAACAAAAACGCCAATAAGAAGCAACAAACCGCTATAGATCAAAATATTCCGCAAACCGGTTCCGCCTCGAAAAAGGCAAACGATCGGATCAAAACGACAAATTATAAAGGATAATCCGCAAGCGACGCAGAGAACGGCAAAACCAAGAAAGAAATAACGAAACAACCCAAGCAAATGTTCCAGCCAATCAGGAATTTTAATCGGAAAAAGAGCGAGCATTTCTTGAACCGCTCCGATTGGACAAGTTGATCCGCAAAACGTTCGACCAAAAAACAACGTCATAAAAAGCGGAGCCAAAAACAGAATCAAGATCGTCCAGGAAACAAAATAATTCGCTTGAAAAAAACCAAGAATGATATGCTGAATCGAACCGATGGGACAAGGACAACCATGAAACCAAAAACCGAGGATAACAATTGAAAGAATTGATAACAGAACAATTAATCGCCGACTTCTTCGATAAAGAGCAGCATAAGTTGATAAAAGCAACAAAACAAGAAAAACACTCAAAATCCAAAAATCGCGATTTTCCAACCAAGTCGAAGAATCAGGAAGCGCCGTTTCGATCGAATGAGTTTCATAAATTTGAAACGTTGGTTTGGAACCCTTTTGAGCCCAAACGTTTCCCTTGGGAGATTCTGAAAAAAATAATCCCCAACCCAAAGCAAGCAAAACAAAAAAGATTCCAAAACGTTTGATAAACATAACTTTATTTTTCGATTTGAGAGATAATCTTGCAAGAAGGAAGTTTTCCTCTTAATATATTGGCTTCTATTTCGTTGATTTTTGTTCGAGTAATATAAAGCGTTTCCAAAGAATTCATTTTCGAAAGCGAATCAAAACAAGCCGAAGAAATATTGGTTCGACCCAAATGAAGAAATTTCAATTGTTGAAATTGCGATAATTCTGGAATAACCGTTTCATCAATTTTTGTCGCGTCAAGATTTAACCAAAGCAACTGATCTTTTAACGGCAAAAGAGCCGAAGCGACAACATTGGAAACCGGAAGCTGATATAAATTCAGTTTAGTCAATTTCGTCATTGCCGGAAAATTGATTCTTGCTAAAACGTCATCCGTTATTTCTGAGGAACTGATATCGAGTTCCTCAAGACTCGGACATTCTGCTAAAACATCCAAAATCGGAAGAGCGTTTTCGGATGTTAAACCTGTCAAACGAACTTTCTTAAGTTTGGGAGAGATTTTTAATAATGGCCAAAGATATTCCCCTTCATCCAAACGAACATCAGCCCAAAGAAATTCTGTCAATTGAGGCATTTTCTCAAGCGAAAGAATAAGTTTCGGCGAAAGACGTCCCCGACCTTTCAAAACGCGAACTTTTTTCAACTGTTCCCAATCTTTGGGATCAATGCCAATTACATTGTCGAGAGCTGAAAAGTCAATTGCTTTAATGGAATGATCAGAATTTCTTGCCAGAACGATTCCTTGAGCTTCGGCCAAATGAATTAAGTTTGGAATCTCGGCATTCTTTTCATTCGAATCGACTGTTGAGGAAACTTCAGAGGAAACCGCAGAAGAAACTTCTGAAGAAACCTCTGAAGAATTCGTCATGACTTCGGTTTGAGAAGTCGTCTGTTTTTCGCTCTCTGACAACGTTGATGAAGAATCAACCAATGTTTGTTGCTGGCAACCGCCCTCAAAAAACAAAAAAGTCAAGCAAGCAGTCAACATAAAAAGAACAACCCGTTTTTTTGCCAAACTATATTTTCTCATTATCAATTCTCCTTTGAACAAAAGAGTCAATTAAAAAGCATTGGGCGTCCCGTTTTATCAGTTTTATCAGTTTTTTGATTTTTGCTTCGTTTGTCATACAAAAAACAACAGAGCATAATAATTGAATGCTCCCGATTTTAAAGCATAAAACTTTTGAGAATTTCTGGCGGCGCGGGTCGATATTTTAGCGGTTCCATCGAACTGCTGGCGCGACCTTTGGTTAAACTCAACATTGCGGAAGAATAACCAAAAAGATTTGAGAGCGGCGTTTCCGATTCGATAACCGTTAATTTTCCGCGACTCTGCGTTTGGGTCACAATTCCGCGACGTTGATGCAAATCGCTGACAAGATCGCCGACATATTCGTCGGGAGACGAAATTTCCAAACGCATAATCGGTTCCAAAAGGACAATTCCCCCCGTTTCCAACGCCTTTCGATAAGCGTCCGAGACCGCCATTCTCAAGGCCGGTTCCGTTGTTTCCAAATCATTAAAAGCCCCTCCCAAAACGGTCATTCGAACGCTGATCAATGGATAACCGAGTTGACCGCCTCCCTGACTTTCCTCTCGAAGCGATTCAAGAACGATATTTTTGTAATCAGACTTAAATGCTTCATCATTGCAGTCATAAACGATTTCAACCGCCTGATTATCTTCGTCAAGCGGCTCTATTCGCAACGCTATTTCGGCATAATGTCGCGTTCCGTTAAGCGTCTTCTGACAAATGCCGCGAACTTCCGTTGAATTCTGGACTGATTCCCGATAACTGACGCGCGGATTATGAACCCGAACCTTAACCTTATGTTCGCGCAATAATCGATGTTTGATGATTTCCAAATGAAGTTCGCCCATTCCGCAAATAAGCGTTTGACCGGTTTCTTCATTAACAATAGCGCGAAACGTTGGATCTTGACGCTTCATCATTTCAAGAACAGACTTCAATTTCTTATGCTCATCGGCAGATTCCGGTTCGATCGCCATTGAAACAACGGTTTCGGGAAATGTAATCGTTTCAAGCAAAATGGGATATTTAACATCGCAAAGCGTATCGCCGGTTACTGTATAACGCAAACCGACAATCCCGCAAATATCGCCTGCGGAAACGGTCTGAATCTGTTCGCGATGATCCGCTTGAATTCGCCAAAGTTGCGGAACGTTCTCTTTTTTATTCTCGCGCGGATTAAGAACCCGCGAATTGGCTTTGAGCGTTCCCGAATAAACCCTCAAATAATTCAGATCCCCATGATTATTGGCCTCAATCTTAAAAACCAGTCCGCAAAACGGTTCGTCGGGATCGGCGGAACGGCTTAATTCCGGATCGTCGGGACGCGTCGGGTCTTGTCCTTGAACGGCTGGAACATCAAGCGGAGAAGGCAAATAATAACAAACTGCGTCCATAACCGGTTGAACGCCAATCCCATCCAAAGCCGAACCGCAAAGAATCGGAACGGCCATATCAGAAATCGTCGCTTCGCGCAAAACGCCTCGAAGCATTTCTTCCGAAATCTCTTCGTCCGACAACAACAATTCCGTCAAATCGTCGCTGAACATTGAAAGATCGTCAAGAAGTTTGTCGCGATACATTTCCGCTTCTTTTTTCATTCCTTCTTCAATTTCCGAAACAGAAAACGTTTGACCTTTTGTTTCCTTATCAAAAGTCAATTGTTTCATCGAAATCAAATCAATTGTTCCGCGAAACGCTTCTGGAATATGCGGCGGACCTGACCCAACAGGAATCGAAACAATAATGGGATGCGCGCCAAGCCGCTTTTGTATTTCTTGAACGGTTCGATAAAAATCAGCGCCTTCGCGATCCATTTTATTAATAAAGGCAATTCGCGGAACATGATATTTATTTGCTTGACGCCAAACGGTCTCGCTTTGAGCTTCAACCCCTTCCCGGGCACTAAAGACAACAATTCCGCCATCTAAAACGCGCAAAGAACGTTCAACTTCCGCCGTAAAATCGACATGACCCGGCGTATCAACCAAATTGAAAACGCATTGATTCCAATTAAATGTCACGCAAGCCGCTTTAATGGTTATTCCGCGCTCTCGTTCTTCTGGATCGGAATCGGTAACCGTTGTTCCATTGTCAACCATTCCAACTTTATGAACGAAATTCGAATAATAAAGCATCTTTTCCGTTACTGTCGTTTTTCCGGCATCGATATGGGCTATAACGCCGATATTTCTTAACAATTTAAGTTCACTGGACATCGTTATTCAATATTGCCTGTTTGATAAATAATAAATGGGAAAAAGCGTCGAGCGAAAAATGAACGATTTGTCTTATATATCGTCTCAATAATATTCTTGATCTTATCAATATTCTTGATCTTATCTGGGTTGATTTGCCCAAAAACAAAATCAACCATTAAAAACAAATCGTCAAGTCAAAAAAACAATAGATTCTGAGAAACGCTCTAAAAATCAAGCGCCGAATTTACCCAGCCGGTTGGCATGCGCCATTGCCAAAGGCATCAAATACATTGCCTGAAAATGACCAAGTCCGCCATTATTGGCTTCTGTTTCGCTATATTTTTTGCAATGATCTGTTCGGGCAAGATCAGAAACGATCATTGTTGGAACGGGATGAAAGCTATGCGACGCCATTTTGGCTGGCGTACTGTGATCGCCTGTAACAACGAGACAATCCGGTTTCAACTCGATAATTCTAGGAATGACTTTATCAAGTTCTTCGATCATTTTAACCTTGGCATCGAAATCGCCGTCTTCGCCGCGACTGTCTGTATATTTAAAATGAACAAAGAAGAAATTATATTTGTCCCAATTTTCTTTCAAAACGTCAATTTCTTCGGAAAGAGAAGCCGGTTGGCCGACAAGTTCCATTCCAACAAGACTCGCAAGCCCTTTATACATCGGATAAACAGCAATTGCCGCAGCATCCAAACCATAAAGCTCTTTATAGGAGGGAAGATTTGGTTTTTTCGCAAAGCCGCGCATTGTTAAACTGTTTGCTTTTGGTTGATCTTTCAGAATTTGAGTCGCCTGCTTGAAAAATTCTTTAGCAATTTCGGCTGTCTTCTGACTTTCTGCGTCCTTGGCAACCGGTTCCAATGGGGCGTGACCCGTCTTTTGCGGATCTGTATCGGCAACATTTCCGCCAAGTCCTTCGGCGCGGAAAACGACAACAAATCGATGTTCTTTAACAGGTTCAACAAAAATTTCGACGCCCGGAATTTTAATCGCTTTCAACAGTTTAACAACTTCAGCGCTCTCTTCGGTCGGAATGCGGTTGGCGCGCCGATCAGTAATCAAACCATTTTCGTCAACTGTACAAAAATTGCAGCGGATGCAAACATCATTCGGGCCAACCGGAAAAGCAATTCCAGCCGCTTCGAGAACGCCGCGTCCAATTTGATATTTCAACGGGTCATAACCAAAAAGGCCAAGATGTCCGGGACCGCTTCCAGGCGTTATTCCGGGAAGAATTGGAAGCGACATTCCAGAAACTCCTTTTTCTGCCAATGCGTCAAGGTTGGGCGTATTGGCCGCTTCGAGTTCCGTTGGGCCGCCTGGCGTCATCGGAAGGCCGCCGATGCCATCGGAAACCAGCATAACAATTTTGCCGCCTTCGGTTTGTAAACTTTGAATTAATTCATGCAAATCCATTTTTTATTCCTTTCTGTATATTGCTGACTTTATTCAGTCATTTTGAGTTTATTCGATGAGGATTTGATATTTGATTCCTTAGAAATCAGCGTTTAATCATTAATCTATTGAAAGAATAAAAACGAACGCGTTCCTGTAACCCAGTTATTGCCCCCGTCATTGTCAACCAAATGATTCTGTTGAATCCAGAAATAAAATCAATGGCTGCTATCTCAATCGGTTTTTGAAATAGGCGAAACGCTATTTTTCTCCCGACGTCTTTATTCCGTTCAAAATTTGAAAACTTTTGGAAAACAGATAAACATTTTTATTTTACTACAAAAGAACAAAGTCGTCCAGTAATGTAAAATTTCTGATATTAAACTTCTTTAAGGAAAAAGTTGATTAAAAGAATCGCATTCAAAAAAAACAGTCGATTATTGGGGAGAAGAATTCAGATGATGACCATATTCGCTGCATCGATGGTCATGACGAACGAGTTGAATATCGGAACCATAAATATCTCGAATGACGTTTCCATTGAGATCAGAAGTCGGATGAACAAGAACGCGACCATTGACGCAAATAACGCTTTGGACATAACGCGAAACAACGCCCAAATCATGAGAAACGATAATTATTGAAACGGTTTTGTTGAGTTCGCCCAAAAGTTCATAAAGAATTTCGGCATTCGAAGGATCAATATTATTGGTCGGTTCATCCAAAATTAAGAGTTTGGGATTGGAACAAAGAGCGCGGGCAATCAAAACCCGCTGACGTTGACCGCCTGAAAGGTCGCCGAACGAATGATTCTTCAAGTCGGAAAGTTTCATCTTTTCTAAAGCGAACTCCGCCGCTTCATAATCTTCGCGTCGATAACGAAAAAAAGTCGAATTACTGATTCTGCCGATGAGAACGACATCCCAAACAGAAATCGGAAACCGCATATCCATTTTTAATGACTGAGGCATATAACCGACTTGCAAACGAGTTTTTTCCGGACGATCGCCAAACAAACGAACCGTTCCTTTTTGCGGCGAAAGAATTCCAAGAATCAATTGAACAAGCGTTGTTTTACCGCCGCCATTTGGACCAATAATTGAAGCGAATTCGCCATTTGGAATAACCAAATCAACATTTTCCAAAATCAATTTGCGCTCATAGGCAAAAGAAACAGAGTTTAACTCGATTATTGACGTCATTATTATATTGGAAAAATCAAAAGTTTTTGAAAACCATCAAATTTGTCGATCAATTCAATTTCTCTTCGTCGATTTTCGGAACAGGCTCAAGGTTATTGTTATGGGCAAAAGAGATCGATAATCTATTTTTTGATCGTTTTACTCTAAAAGAGTCGAAAGAAGGGGTCGTTTAAAAACCCCGACCGGTCAAGCGATTTCTATTCATATTATAATTCATATAGGGATTCATCATATAAGGATTATAATAATTATTGTAATTCATATAATTTCCTGATCTTTGAAAATTACTCAAATAACTTTGCAATACATTTGAATTAATATCATTGAGCTGAATAATGCGGACTTGCCGAATCGGATCTTTAACGACATCTTCATCCGTTTCTTTAACATATTCGACAATTTCTTCTGCCAATTCTTTTGGAGCATAAATTTCCAGCATATCGGTATCCGTATTGGGCGAAATTCGAGGGCTCATGCCTCCGGGAAGTTGCGTCATCATTAATTTTCGCGAAAAAGTTTGCAAAACAAGTTGATTCATTTTGACAACGGAAATATTTTTGACTTTAACTTTAGTTGGTTTCGATATCGGCTGGGGAAAAAGTTCAGGACGATCCAAAAGAACGATCATAGCGCCAGTCTCATCGCGATCTGTTTTGCTTCCATAAACTGTTATTGTATTCATTATCGGGTCTTGAGTCAGCGTCATCCGCGGCCCGGGATTGATTGTCTGAAAACGAACGCCGCGAGCCAGAGCTTGCGGAGAAGGCGTTAAAGCCGATTGCGGCGGATTAATTCGATCCGCCATAAATGTTTGCAATCTTGGCAAAACCATTGTAACGCTGACTTCTTTAACTTGATAAACGGAAAAAGTCCGCGTTTCCATAACCAAACGTTCTTTGGCGGCTTCGCGATATTCTTTGGCCTGAAACCAAAGATTCTTTTCGAGCAACTCCGCTCTGTTTGAGTCATTTGATTTCATAAGAAGAACATTGGGAACTGCCTCAATTATATTGTTTTGATCCGTTGATATCTGGTTGAATTGAATATTGGAACTCGAAATATTTTCATCAGAAATTGAATCGGGAATAACAGTTTGCGTCAATTCAGAATTCAATGCGTCTTCTGATTTGCGTCCCGTTTTTATTTTTTGAACAGCATCAATCAATTTTTGCTGAAATTCTTCGAGAGCTTCTGCATCGCTGGAAGTTATGGTTAACGTCCCGTCTTCATTGACAACAATATAAACGCCTGGAGCTATTTGAGTCGGAGCGGAATGAAAACTTGAAGAGTTTGAGTTGTTTGCGCTTGTTATATCAGTTGAAACGTTTTCTGAAAGATCGCCAAACAATGTCGGATAAACCTCAAATGTTTCTGTTTTCTCGTTCGCATTATCAGGATTTGCAATATTATTTTCCGAAGAAGTTACAGAATTGGCTTCCAAATTGGAGGACAAATCAGTTGATATTATATTTGAATTATCAAAACTCGCCGCAGAAGAATTCGATTCGTCTGGTTGAATAACGGAAGAGTCAGTTTGAGGAGATTCTGTCTGTTGTAAATCGACAATCTGTTCTTGTTCATTCGAGTCATCGACTTTTGAAAGAATTTCGTCAACTGTTTTAACTTGTTCATTTGAAAGAACCGTTTGCTGAGAGTCGTCCTGTTGGGATTCATTTATTTGCGCCACAGGAACGTCAGCTATTAATATCGATCCGGAAAGAAGCAACAAAAAGTTTTTGGAATTCAACGCAAACAAGTTTTGAAGACTCGTTTTGGGCTTCTTTGAGATTGTTGAATGTCCCTTATTGAGCGTTACAAAAGCAGAATCAGAATCGAACATTTTGTTTGAACTCGGAATAACCAGCGCAGAAGTCGAAGCCGGGGGCGTCGGAGCTGCTGAATCTTCGAGAACCGGCGCAGGATTATTGGATTCCGGAACAACGGGCGCCGGGGGCGTCGGAGCTGCGGAATCTTCG
>JAUNBG010000023.1:0-11413 GCA_030527205.1 Planctomycetia bacterium | reverse complement strand
ATTATTGGATTCCGGAACAACGGGCGCCGGGGGCGTCGGAGCTGCGGAATCTTCGGAAATCGGCGCTGGATTATTGGATTCCGGAACAACGGGCGCCGGGGGCGTCGGAGCTGCTGAATCTTCGAGAACCGGCGCTGGATTATTGGATTCCGGAACAACGGGCGCCGGGGGCGTCGGAGCTGTGGAATCTTCGGAAATCGGCGCTGGATTATTGGATTCCGGAACAACGGGAACAGATATCTCAACCCCATTGGGATTCGATTCGGTCTGAATAAGCTGAGAATTCTGTTGAATAATCTGAAGCGGATTCTCGCGATCCCATTCCTTTTGAACATGATTTAAAACTTTTTGAACATTTTCGTCAATTTGAATTGTTCGAAACGGTCCTTTATCCTCAACTTTTATTGAAGGCTCAGACTGTTGACCGATTGATCGACCTGCCGATTGAACATCATTGGGAGCGACAATAGAAATCGGAATTCCTTCGGAAGGAGACGACGAATTGAAACTGCCATTCTGATTTGCGATAAAAGGATTGACATTAACAAGGTCTTTTTCGCCCATTTGAATTAGAATTTGACGAATTTCTTCAAGTTTCTTAACCGTTCCGCGAATAAATAATTGATTCGATGCGGCGTCAAAACGAACATCAATAAGCGTCCCGTCGCTTTCAACCAATTCTGCGATTACATATTGAGCTGTTTGAGGATCGACATAAGAAAGTTCAAAAATGGCGAGCGTTGTCTGTTCTGGGGCTAAACTATCCAAAACATCCTGAATGATTTTATGTTCTTCTGGACGCCCTAAAACGATCAGCTTTCCGGTTGAATAATCCGGAATCATTGAGACCGTTCTCCCTTGCGTCGAAAATAATGTATATAATGTCGGCAAAGCGGAATAATTTTTCATCAAATAAGTTTTAAGTTGAGCCTCAGAATCGGCCATTCCGCCTTTATGAATTTCGTCGATCAATTGTTTGACAATTTTTCGTTGTCTGGGCGTTCCTTGAACAATCAGACTTCGATATGAGGGATCAAAACTGATCTGAAAACCGGGCTGTCCAACAAAAAAAGTCTGAAGGGAAGCAGCAATTTGAGCATAACCTATATTGCCCAAATTAAAAACTTGAATTGAAGGTTGAGTTTCTTCGTTCCATTCATCAATTTCCTTGACCAGTTCCTCGATTTTTTTATGATCGTCCGGCGTTGCATTGATCGTCAATGTTTTGGCGGCATAATCGGGAACGCAAGAAACTTGCGGGAAAAGTCCCATTATCGAAGCGTAAGCGTTCTGTAAAAGCGCATACTCAAAACGATAAACTTTCGGAATCATCGAATCGGGCGATTCTTCGTTCATTTTATCGATCATTTCTTTGATTTTTTCATGATCAGACGGTTTGGCAAAAACCAAAAGTTGGTTCGGTTGCGTTCCGATTCCAAAACGCGCATTGGGGAAAGTTGGTTGCAAAAGCTGAATCGCAGCGGCAAAAGTCGTTTTCTTCAAAATATAACGCTCAAATCTTGTTTTCAACCAAGGTTGTTCCTTAATTATTTCTTGAACGACTTTTTCAACTTTCTCATGAATAGCCGGTTTTGCATACAAAATAAAATAACCAGGGGAAACCGTCGGCAAAATAATGCCGTCAGGCGGCGGAGCTATCGCTTGAATGGATTGAATGGCATAAGGATGCGAAACGGCAGGAATATCGGAAATATCATAAGCAATAGGAATCGGCGTCGATTCAATCGGACTTTTGATATCAAGTTCCTTAATTGCCAGCGCAATTTTTTCCTGAATCATTGCTGGAGCTTGAACCATTAAATCCCCTTGGGCCGTAGGATAAAAAACGGCATCGGGAGCAAAGGATTGCGCCAAAAAAGTAATGATTTCGGCATATTTGATATTGGCAAGGACAAATTTGCGTAAAACCGGCTCTGGATAAGCTTCAGCAAAGACGCCCAAAATTTTGGCAATTAAATCCTGATCAGCAGGCGATCCCCAAGCAATAATTCGATCTGCGCTTAAAGGAAAAACAACAGCGCCAGGAACCTGGGGCGTAATCAACGAAACCGCTGTTGCTGCTGCTTTGGAATCAAGTTTGTAAATTTTGGGAAGTTGCGTTTCGGTTCCTTCTGTTGGAACCGTTTCGAGTTTGGTCAAAACCTGTTGAACCAAAGCTTGATCTTTGGCGTTTGCCCAAATAAAAATTTCGTTTGGATCTTTGCCGTTGAAAGGAATCGCGGTTGGAACAGCTGTTTGCAAAATCGGTCTGGCTTTGAAAAAGTTGATTTTTGTCAAATAATATGTTTCAAGTCGAGGTTGTCTTTCGAGGCGTCCGTCTTTGAATGAGGCATAAAATTCCTTGACTTTTCGATGTTCTTCGGCTGTTGCGGTTATCGTTATCTGTGACGCTTCCAGATCGGGAATCATCGAAACAGCAGGAAATTGAGTCCGCAAGGATCGGAAAATGCTCCAAAAGAGATAAGTCGGAACTTCATCGAATTCATAATTTTCAACGCTCATTTCATTTTCTTCCGTTCGCGGTTTGTCAAGGGTTTCAATTGCCTTGGCAACCTGAACATGTTGTTCCGCCGTTCCGAAAACGGTTATTGTTCGATTAATCGGATCCGGTTCAATCGTTGCATTCGGACAAATTCGGCGCAGAAAATAATCAATTCGATCCGCTGAATCATATTGAATTGGATAATTTTTGAAATATTCTTCTTCTGTTTGTTGAGCGACTTCGTTGACAAAAGCGGCCATTTTTTCGCGAACTTCGGTCGTTCCCCAAATAATAATCTGATCGGCATTAGCGCCGGGATAAGCGGTTCCATAGACCGCAGAAAATTGCGACATTAAAATATTGACCATTCGATCGCGTCGATAAAGAGAATTGGCCGGCAAGGTCAAAACGCTGGCCTGAGTTCGATGAGAACGAAGTTCGGAATCGGAGATTCCGTCGATAAAAGCGTCAACTTTTGCCAAATCTCCTTCTGTTGCAAAAACGATCAAATCGTTCGGACCGGAATTAGTAACTTGAGCGGCCGGAACAATTTCTCGAATCGTCGGAAGAAGTAAATAACTAACGGCTGCCGGAAGATTATAAACCTTCGATTTCAATTGCGATTCGGCTTCGCCTAAAGTTGCGACAGATTCAATCGCTTTTTCAACCTTTAAATGCGATTCCGTATCGGCAAAAACAGCAACGGTCTTCGTTTTCGGATCAACTCGATAAAAAGGCCGTTCTGGTTGCATTCCGCCATAATAATAAGGGCGAGGTCTTGAAATTCTTGGCATTTGAAAATCAGAAAGCGATTGAGCGTTTGGCAACATTCCCCCTAATAACGCTTCGACAGAAATTGGATCGGCATTTCCGTAAGGATAAGCGGCGAATTGGAATTGTTCTTCTTCGTCATCTTTTTGAAATTGTTCCATAATGGCGTCAAGCTGTTTCAATTCTTGCGAATTGAGAATAACCGTTATTTTAAACAGTTTTCCGTTCATTTCCGAGGAAAACGGATTATAACCGCGACCGTTCGTTGAAATATCGGAAAGAACTTCGGCTTCAGGAAACATTGTCGCGATAATATTTTGAATTTGGAAAATTTTTGACCGATTTTTAACCGAATAAACGGCAACGCGAGGTCCAAACGACGGCTCGCCATTGGAATCGATTTGATTTCCGTTGATTTTAGCGATTTCGTCGGAAATTTTGACATGCTGATCGAGTTTTGCCCAAATTAACAAACGTTTTCCGCGTTCATCCAATTCGATTTTGATATCGGAATAAGCGTCAGTAAACGATTTTTGCAGCGTTGTCAAATCCATTCCGTAAACGGGATAAGGAATCATTCGCTGATCCATTTCGGACGAAAAAGTTTCCGCAATTGATTTAACGTTTTCTTCGACGATTTTCTGTTCTGCCGGTCGAGCGATGACGAGAAGCTGTTTCCCCTTTTTATCGATATCAATTCTTGCAGCTTCGGGAACGAGTTCTTTTAAGGCGGCGACAAGATCATCGGTTGGCTCGCTGGAAAGCGGATAATATTTCAAGACCGGATCAAGCGGACTCGGATTTTCCGGATCGACCAAATCCAAAAACTGTCGGACTTCTTCGAGATCAACATTTGTTCCGCGAATAATCAAAGAGTTTGCCGTTTTATCGAACGTCGGAATGGCTCGCGGAAAAACCTGATAAATCAAACTGACCAAAATATTGCCGTTTTGGCGGCGAATTTCGTGACGCAAAACTTTTCGGGTCAAATCGTTGTTGTCATTCATTTGAGAAACGGATTCGGAAATGATTTTATGCTCTTCTTCGGTTCCCCAAACGACCAATTGTTGATCATAATAATTAAAGGTCAATTTTGCGGCGGGAACCAATTTTTCCAAATCGCGCAAATAATAAGTCGGCGAATAATAATTGCCGCGGGAATCATAAGAATAAAAACCTTTAACGGAATATTGTTTGAAATAGCGAACCATTCCGTCTGTTTCCTTGACGTCAAAGTTTTTAAGAAGTTCGCGAATTTCTGCCAAATCTTCGGATTTCCCTTGAATAATGAGCCGTCCGTCGATTGAATCTTTTTTGATTTTAACCTCGGAATAAAGATTGGTCAAAACTTCGACAATCGTATCGGAAGCGACATATTTTGGCGTATAAAACATTGGAACGTCTTTGGGGCCGTCGTCGATCGAACCGAGTTGAGTCAACAAAGCGGCAAAGGCTTCATGCTGTTGCGGGAGCGCAAAAACAAGAATCTGATTCGCATTTTCGCTATCGAGAATTCGAATTGCGCCATTATCTTTTTCAAAATCAGCTTTGATCATCTCAAAACGTTTGCGTATTTCCGACGTTATCGGATAAGCGCGCAATTCATTCAAAACGGTCATTGGATATTCGGTTTTAATTTTCTCCAAAACCGTTTCGATTTTCTTATGCATTGGCGGCTTTGCTTCAATTATCAAAACGCAAGGATTATATTCGTCGCGCTGAATCGATGGAATCTGCGGAACGGCGTTTTGCAAAAGTTTAATCATTCGATCCGTTACTTTATTCTCAAAAGTATAAAAACGAATCTCCTGATCCGGCGGAAGGTTGTTTTCTGCCTCGGTAATCAATTTTGCAACGAGAAGCTGTTCCGTTGGCGTTCCAATAATCATGAATCGTTTGTTTGAAGAATCATATTGAATATCAACCCGCGGCCAATTTCGACGAATGAAATCAAGCGTTGAAGTTGGAATATCCCGTTCAACATCCATATAATAAAATGACTCTTCTTCTGTTGGCGTCGTTTTAAGAATTGTCTCAATAAACGCCAAAACGCGTTCAACGTCCGTTATTTTTCCATAGACAAACAACCGCTCATTTTTGAGGTCTTGCGTAATGGAAACGCGAGGTTCAATTCGTTGAACAGCTGTTAAGGCTTCGGTTGGAAATTGTTTGGACAAAGGAACAATTTTAAAAACAGTATTCAAACCATTTTCGATCTCATCAATCAGATTAGCTGCTGATTCAACCATTGATTTGGAACCATAAATAATGAGGCTATTCGAATAATAGTCGATTGTAATTTCCAAACCGGGAATCGTATTGACGAGTAAGGAATCAGCCGTTGCAACCGTTATTTTTCGCATTGGCAGAACCATCATATAAGCATTGGTTCGTCCGCCGGGCAAAAGAACCGGTTCTTCCGAAGTTGATGAGTCTTCAGCAGAAGAAACAACGAAAAGTTTTTCCGTTGCGGCCGGAGTCGGAGTTGGCGTCGCTGGCGCGGGAGCCGGTTCTTCTGTTGCGGCTGGAGTCGGAGTTGGCGGGGTTTCTTGCGATTTTAGAACGGGAAGCCCTTGAGGATTAAGTTTTTCGATCTCTGTTTCCTTAAAATAATCCGCTCCGGTTATTTCGTTGATCAATTTCTCAATTTGAGCTTGCTGGAATGGTTTGGCCCAAATTGTCAAACGATTTCGCGAACCGTCGGCGATTCGAACAACGCCAGTCATTTTCAATGTCGGCGCGACTTGCGGATATATTAGATTGAATCGTTGAAGCTGTTTAATCGTCATCGGATAAACAACGAGAACGCGCTCATTGGCGTTATCAACTTCAACAATATTCATCTCAATTTCTTCAAGGGCTTTTGCGATGACTGCTTGCTCTTTTGCTGTCGCGATAACCATTAAAGTTCCATTGACCGAATCAAGAGTTGTCTGAGCAATGGGAACAAAACTCTTAACCGTTTGCATTATTTGCGCATCAATTCGGTTTGCCGGATTCTTAAATCGATAAACTTTAATAACCGGTTGTTCCTCATTCGACGGTCCGATCTTCAACTTTTCAAAAACTTCAGCAATCTTTGCCTGATCAATTGGATGGGCAATGGCAATAATCTTTTTTGTTGAAGGATTAAGTTCGATTTCCGCATCAGGAGTCAATTTTTTGAGCATTTCCTTGATTTCGTTCCCAAAATCAACGCCCATATTTTTCATAAAGGCTTCGAAATTCGAAGAACCAAGTCTTCGGGACAGGATCCACATATCTTGAGGCGAAACGCTTGTCAAGCCTTCGAGCGAATAAACATGAATCATCAGATCTTTCGTTGGATCGGCGCCAGCTTCTAAACGATCAATCAAGCCTTTAATGACCTTTTGAAGCGCCGGAACCGCCAAATAACTGATTTGAGTTGCAGCCGGATTGATGAGCGGTTTTGCATCGGGCGCAAAAATGGCAATCTGTTCCTGAACGACAGACGGCTTAACTTTGGTCAATGGATAATCAACCCATTCCGGAACAGGCGGCGGACCTTCCGGACGACGATGATCTTCCTGACGCGGAGGATCCGGATTATGAACCGACATTGCCGCCGCAGTTATTTCGCGAAGAACATTGACCGAATCGACAATCAAGAGAGAATTGCCGGGCATTGCCTTAAGCGAACAATAAGGTCCCATGAACGGTTGAATTGTTTGACGAACGGCGTTCATATCGCGTCGTTCAAGCGGAAGCGTTAAAGCGACATAATCAAAATTTCCCTGATTCGGAAGGTCTTCGGGAGTTATTTTAGGCAAATATTGGAGCGGGAAAGGCCCAGACTTCAAATTATGCAAAATGAGCATTTCGCCATAACGAATTAAAGTATAGCCTTCGATTTGCAAGCGCGCGTTAATAATATCAAGCGCTTTTTTCGGCGAATACATATTTTTATCGATATAAGAAAAAGTTCCTGGCGGCGGAGCCGTCATGACAAGCTGAAGCCCAACTTCTGCGGCAAACCAGTCCAGAACATCCTTCCAATTCTCTTTATTGAATCGCAAAACAATTTTCTTTTCAATTTGACCTAATTTAAAACGTTCTGCTTGTTGAGGAGTCAAAATAGCTTTTAAAGCGGATTCGCTATCGAGAACGATTTTATTCCAATCCTCTTTTTTGGCGGCTCCAAGCGATTTGGAACGCTCGGTCATGAGACGTTCAACTTCCATTTTTTGAGAGTCACTCAAACCAACGAGTTCAGCCATATGAGGAAAAAGAAGTTGCGAATAACTTTTCGAAGGGTCATATTGTTCCAGTTTTACTGGTTCTTCCGGTTTAGAAGGTTCCGGTTTCTGAGGAGTCGGATTAGCTATTTCGTTTTCAACTGTTTGAGCTAAAGCAGCAGCTTCTGCTGGCGACTCGGTCGGACTTGGAATATTTTCGGGAAGAGTAATCGCTTCAACAGCAGCATTTTTTATGTCGGTCGGAATCGTTTCACCGGGATTTTGACTTGGCGCTGCGGGTTGAGCCGGGGCTGGCGCTGCGGGCTGAGTCGGAGCTGCTTCTTGACCAAACAAGAACTGATTTTTCGTCAGAAACGTCGCGCTGACACAAAACGTTCCCAATAGAAAAAACGTTATTATTGTCCAGAACAACAATGATTCCTGTTGATTTTTTTTTGTGCAAAACATTGTTTTTATCCTGTTTTACAGATTATTCAGTATTGCAAAGTTAATCTTCTTTTTTACTCAAAGACATTTGAAAATTCGCAACGTCTTTCAATAAAACTGGCAACAACGGTCAGATTATTGAAGACAAATCTAAAATGAGCCATTAAGTCAATATCTCGCGGATCATTTTACTTAAAACAACAATCTCGAATGATCAACAAAATCGTTTCATTCAGATTTTTAGGGAATTTTCTGGCTGGCAATTCGTTTCGATCGAGTTTTTTGAAGGTTATACAAGCTGCAAAAACCTGCATTAAATAAGTATCTATAGCTTACAGCTTATTTGATTTTTCGTAAAGTTTTTTCAGAAAATTCTTCTTATCTTTCTTATTTTTATAAATTATAAGGTTTATTCGAAATAAATCTATATTGTTTCAAGATGACAGTAAGAAAAATAATAAGATAGTCGGATAATCATTATTAATATAACAAATTCAATAATATTAAGGGCTCATCAACATTATCGGAATGAATGATTTGTTCACGAAATTTTTTCTTAACATAATTTCAATGAATCTGAACGGGCAAGAGACTTTTGTTTCCTATTATTCCGAAAGTTTGGTTTATACTTGAGCCAGATCAACATCTCAAAACATTTCCCAGTAATTCAGAAAGCGTCAACCGGATTACGAAAGAGCGAAATCTCTTGTTTTTTTGGATTCGATCAATTCGAACCGTTGTCTTTTTCGAAGCAAAATTTGAAGGTTGAGAACTTTTTGATGGTTTGAAATTTCTTGTATTTCGGAATTATATTAATAATGCCGCCGCAAAACCTTTGTTAATGCGGCTCCATAAATCGCCGCATTTCGGAAAAATTCAAGGAAAACGTCTATAACAGAAAATTCTAAAAACCTGTTTTTGCAATAAATTCAATTCAGAAAGCGTCGCAAAAGCAGTTCCTGTGAACAAAACGACGCGTTCCCAACGTTTTTTTGGAGTTTCCTTTAATGTTTTTAAGAAAGAAAACAGATCTGTATTCATTCGTCTTTTTTTCGAGCCAGAGCCAGAAGACGAACAGCATTGAAAAAGAGAAAAAAAACAAAAACAACAACGATAATGATTTGAATATTGGTTGTTGAATTCTCTTTCGGATTATTTATCGGCAACTTTTGCTCTGTTTGAACGGGATTTGTTTCATTTTGAGATTCAACAATTATTTCGGAAGCATCGACCGATTCCGTCTCTGGGCTTGAAAGCGGGTTTTCTGTTTCATTATAAGGAGCCGCGTAAGGGGGCAAGGTTTGACTCGAATCAGGAGAGTTTTCCCTGGAATCAACAAGATTTTCGAGCGGATATCGATTCGTCGTATTGGAAACAGAAAGCGTTGTCAACTCGGAAATATCCGCAACGTTTTCCTGAGTTTGCTTTGTTGAGTCCGAAGCAAGATAAACCTCGGGATGTTCATGACCAATCGCGTTTTTCAAAGCGATATAAGTTGGCGAAAGTTTTGCGGGATAAGGCGGATAAAAATCATTGGAAAAAGCAGCGGGAACCGCTGATTTATTTAAAAGAGCATTTGTATCATGATAAATCGGAAGAGAAGAAATGGGATAAACGCCGGAGGTTTTTAAGGCTTTTTGGGCGGGCGTCGAGGCCATAAGGATTCGCTTGGGTTTCATCTGACGCAGAGAGTCCCAAAAATCGTTGACCGTTGAATCCATATTTTTCAATTGAAATTGAGTCTGAGTCAAAAAAGCCTGCAAACGCAAACTAAAAGTTCCTGTTGTTATTGACCCGACCGATCCCCAAATAAGTCCGGCCAATTCGCCATACTGATTTAAAATCGGACCTCCTGAATCGCCATTTCGAATTCCGGGCTCTATCATAAGCGTTTCTGCGGGGAGATCCGGATACAATTCAATCGTTGCATATTTGTAAACCGTTCCGGAAATCATTTGAAAACCGCTTAAATCATGATTTTGACCAAAACCAGCGAGCCAAAGTTTTTCTCCGATAAGCGGAACTTCCAAAGTAATGGGAACAGGAAGAAACGGAGGTTTATGAATGATCAAAGCGGCGATATCCCAAACTTCATCGACGAGCAAAACAACTCCTTCTGACGAAAAATTGGGAAATTTAACTTGAATTTTTCCTTCCGCTTCCGAAATAACATGCGCGTTGGTCAAAACGATTCCGTATTCGCCTTGTTCGGCAACATAAACGCCAGAACCATAATAAAACGATGTCGATTCCAATTCTTTGGTTTTAACGGAATGTCCCTGACTAATGATTCTCGCAAAAGCGGGATATCGATGAAGAACGGTTGACATATCTCCAGGGAATTCAGAACCGGACGCTCCGATTTTGCTGTTTTCGTTTTTTATTGCATCGGAATCATTTGCGAAAATCAGAGAACAAAACAATATAAAACAACAAAAAAGCAATTGAGTCGTTAATACAGAGGGATTTTCACAAAGCTTCCCTATTCGAAGTTGATAAGGAAGAGTTTTGACCAAAGAAAGGAATGAATAGCGTTTTTCAATCGTCATTGGGCAAACATTGATCCAAAAAGGTTCTGTTATAGACGTTTCTCTTGACTTTTTCCGAAATGCGGCAATTTATGGAGCCGCAAGATCAAAGATTATGCGGCGGTAAAGCGGAAAAATCCAAGCGTCGGCATGATAAATGATTCAAACTATAAATAACAAATCAACTCATTCTTATTTTATCGACTGATTGCTGGAGGAACAGAGAAATAAATGGAATTAATTGGGAAAGGATTAAAACAGCAAGAATCATAGCCGTCACAGAAAGAAAATTCATCAAAGTCGCACAAAAATTTTTTGACAAACGATTCAGAATATTTTGCGATTTCTCAAATCGATTGCAAATCCGGATCGACCGGTTCTCAACATTTTGAGCGAACCGACGGATTATCCAAAGGCAAAATCAGTTGTCCAAATGAACTTCGATTTAAACGGTTGCAAAAAATGAAGTCCAAAAACAAAAACAGCCTTCAATAAAATAATTGAAAGCTGTTTTTTATCACTAAATCGCAACAATAATCATTTATCGTTGGCAAGGAATACAGGGACGGCAGCAATTAATTTGAACGGGAACCTGATAACAAACAACTCGCGGAACATTTCGGCAAACGGTATAGGGAACCTTTTTGCAAACAAGTTGGCAAGTCATAACTTCCTTCTCAAATTGAACCTTTTTCATAACCGTATAGCGGACCATTCGAGTTCTGATTTCGGGAACCATTTTGCAGACCTTATAATAAACGTCTTTACAAACCGTTTGCGGAACCATTTTGCAAACTTTATAATTAACAGTTCGAACGCAGGTTTGCGGAACCATTTTGCAAACTGTATAGTTGCAAACGCGGGTTTCTGGAACCATTCTGCAGACTTTGTAATTAACAGTTCGAACGCAGGTTTGCGGAACCATTTTGCAAACCGTATAGTTGCAGACGCGGGTTTCCGGAACCATT
>JAUNBG010000097.1 GCA_030527205.1 Planctomycetia bacterium | reverse complement strand
CTTATTTCGGTCACTCACTTCGCGTGGCAAACAAATTGTAGTACCGCTCTAAAGGCTTTTTTCTCATCAAAAAGTATTGGAGGATACTGGTCCAACTGTCCTTGTACTGCAGCTAAAAGAAGCTCGGTAAAATCTGTTTTCATACGTATTAAAAGAGATTGGCATTTTGAGTCGTTGAAACGAACCTTGAATCCCATAACATAAGGACCGGAAGAAGTCATGATAAGATCGACGCCTAGTATTCCTTTAAAAGACGATTGAAAGGATTTTAAAGTTTTGAGAACGGGAAGCATAATCTTTTTACCAAACTCCATTTGAAAGTCGCCGTTCAGGTTCGTTCCTTCGAATTCTGACAAGACTTTTGCATCATCAATATGGTATGTGTTCTGATCATTCATATCGATATGAAGTATTTTGAAACGTTCGCCATCAACAATTGCCGTAACGAACACTTTCTCGCCGCTTAAGTATTCTTCAATCATAATTTGATCGGCAGCGAAACCGAATTCGTGTTTATGCATCAGTTGAAATATTACATTACGTGCAGTCTGATAATCTTTGCAAAGAAAAACACCCTTGCCGTTGGTGAAACCATTTGCTTTAATGACAACCGGGGCATTCATATTCTGACCGATCCACTTGTTCGCAGCGGCTCTATCGTCAAACGCCTTGTACTTCGCAGTTGGTATTGAGGCTCTTGTCAGTACGGATTTACAAAATATTTTGCTACTTTCAAGTAACGCAGCCATTTTTGATGGGCCGAAAACGAGGATTCCCTGGCTTTCAAGGGTATCGGCAAGACCTTGTGAAAGAGATGTAAGGGAATTAATAACGACTAATCCAATATTCTTGTTTTGGACAAAATGTGAAATGGCATTGACGTCGCATTCACTTATCGGGATATTAACAGAATCAAGAGCTGTCCCCGCATTACCCGGCGCTACATAAACACACTCGACATTGGAACTCTGTTGTAATTTCCATGCGATTGCGTGTTCGCAACATCCTTTGCCAATGACCAATATATTCATATATCCCTCCGTTTCGACCCAACAATACCAATAAAATCAGTCTGCCCGTTCACGGGAACATCGTCGAATTCAAGAAATAGCGACCGCGGTTAAATAGACAGCGTTTTCCCTGATCTTTGTTCTGTATTGGAAATTTTCGCGCAGCGACGCGGCGGGAATGCAAGGACGCATTCTTGGGAACTTCCGATTTTGTCGTTATTTAAATCGCTTTTAAAACGGCGGCTCCATTGGAAAAAAATTGTTTTCGACGCTCGTTTTGGGAGTTTTATCCAGTTCGCCGCGTCGCTGCGTCTCTGCGCGAAAATGCTTTTTTAAAAGGAGTTTCGAACTCGATCACGCAAAAAGAATCGCCGTGAACGGTTACAATCAGACTGCCTTTTTCTTATAACACAAATACACCAAACTCGGCAAACGTCTGTTGTTTTAATTGTTCTTACGCTTACGACGCGTCATTGCCTTTTCATAAGCTTTTCTTCGAATTTCTTCTTTATCTTCGGGCGGATAAACCTGATATAAGTTTACGCCGGTAAGGTTATTGTCTTTGATACAATTCGCGATTGTCTCTGTTACAAAAGTGATACTATCGCCATGTTCGCGTAATTGAAAGATCGGGGTATCGGCAATTTTTTCTTCAAGAAAAAAATGATCGGCATATCGATTGTAATTCCATGGAGAAGCAAATCTTCTTTCTTCTCCTCTTTTGATTGCGTCTGATGAAAGGGGACGCCATTTCAATTCGGACCGATTCAGATCAAGAACCGATACGTCAAAAACAGATAAAACCTTAAAAGTAATATAAGTGCCCTCATTACTCATAATAGGCAGAAACTCAACATACGGAGAAATTATCTCATGTAACGCCTTATAAGCTCGTTCCGAAAGAATCGGTTCGATAATATTTATGCCACAACTCATAAAATCGCCTTCTGTTACACAGGGCGAATAGTATTTTTCATATTCGCGATCTCTGTACGATTGTATTCTAATTTCAGGCCATTCATTCAGGACACTGACCCCACAACTTCGATACTTTTCATAGAAGGGACTAAATAATTCTAACGGATTGGGATCAGATATTATCTCAAAATGTTTGTATCCAATGTCCAGTGCACTTTCTAATATATATAGTCGCCCCTGAAAAAGGCGCGTTGAAGATAAATAGTCAAGCGATTTC
>JAUNBG010000075.1 GCA_030527205.1 Planctomycetia bacterium | reverse complement strand
AGAGCCGAACCATTAAAACTTCGAATAACGATCAAATCGTCAAAATCGGTTTGGGGCGCTTGATTGATTGCGTTCTGCAAATTAGTTGCGTTTAACGAAGTTAGTTCGATAATATTATTATCATTAATGTTTTCAGAGAGTTGAAAAGAGGGATAATCATTGCGAATTTGGTCGTATTCGACCGTTGTGACGCTTAAAAGTTGGCGCTCTTCCAACGATTCGAGACGTAATAATCGGGAAGGAATATCTCTATTGGCAATACGAGCTGTTCGTTTTTTCGAAAATGATGAAAGAAAAACGTTCCAAAATGAATAATGTTTCACAATAACCCCCTTGATGCAATTAACAATTTTTGTCGTTCTCGATTATTTATAATCACGACTGTATTCTAACAGAAAAAATATTGAAATCAAGAGTTTTTCAGTAATTATAGAAAAAATTTAGAAACTTTGCAGATTTCGTAAAAGGGGGGATATGTCCCCAAAAAAGAAAGACAGATTTTTCCCTCAAAATGAGCTCGACGATTAAGATTCCAAGCCAGGAAGTTTTATTTTATTTGGGAAAGCAGCTCAACAGGCACTCCAAAATCAATTTCGAAAACGGTTCGAAATCAGAAACAAGGACAACCTGTCGTTATATTATAATGACAAATTTAGTAAAATTTTGAAAAACAATGATATTTATTGATTTTTACAAATTTTTGGTTTATAATGTCATCAGGTCAGCGAGAAGTTGGTCTTTTTACAGCAAATGGCTTCGTAGTTCTATCAAACAGGAGAAGAAAATGACAACAAGAAAAGTAATCTTACTCGCTTTCCTGTTGATTGGCTTGGCTTTGGCAATAACGGTTCATCAATATTGGGACGTCATAAAGGCAAAATTCGATTCTCCTCTCCAAGCGTTACAACTTCCGGGAAACGTCGATGATCGTCAGATTAATCTCGCCTTTCAGATTCCGGAACGCGTTGCGCAAATCGAAGTCGAAGAAGGGGATTTCGTTCGTAAAGGAGACCTTTTGGGAACGTTGGAAACCGTTCGAATCGAAAATCGAATTGCCGAAGCCGAAGCAGCAGTTCAGGCGGCGCAGGCGAAACACGAAAAAGAAGTCAACGGATATCGTCCGGAAGAAATCGAAATGGCCAAGGCGGGCGTCGATATCATTAAAGCTCAGATTCAAGCGGCCGAAAATCGTTTCAAGCGCAGTCAGAAACTCGCAACAATCAGTGCCGTCTCGGAACAGGATGCCGAAGATGCCGAAGCTAATTACAATAAATTGCTGGCGCAACTCGATTTAGCCACAAACAATCTGAATAAAATGCTTGCCGGGACAAGAAAAGAAGATATCGCAATGGCTCAGGCAAACGTGACTCAGGCGGAAGCACAGCTGAATATTCAGCGACAAAATCTTGCCGATACACAATTGAAATCGCCGTGTGACGGAATCATCCGTAATCGAATTCTCGAACCGGGCGAAATGGCTTCTCCTCAATCAACTGCGTTGATTCTTGCCGTTGTCTCACCCAAATGGATTCGTGTCTATGTTTCCGAACCGTTGCTGCCCAAAATCAAACCAGGCGACAAAGCTGTTGTCACATTGGACGGTCTTCCCGATACGCCGCTGGACGGCTGGGTCGGTTTTATTTCGCCCAATGCCGAATTTACTCCGAAAAATGTTGAAACCAAAGAACTTCGAACGTCGCTTGTTTATGAAGTTCGTGTGTTTGTCAATGATTCGGACAATATTCTTAAACTCGGAGCTCCGGTCGTTGTTATTTTTCCGGATATAATGGATCAACCATGAATATTATCGAATGCCGGAATTTATCGAAACAATTTAAGGAAGGACGTCAAAAGATCGAAGCTCTTTCGGACATCTCTTTTGATGTATATCCAGGTCAAATCGTTGCTCTTCTCGGCCCAGATGGAGCTGGCAAAACAACGTTGATGCGACTTCTTTGCGGTCTGCTTTCTCCAACTTCGGGTTCGGCCCATGTTCTCAATTGGAACAGTGTGCGTCAAGCGGGCAAAATCCAAAGTCATATCGGATATATGCCGCAAAAATTCGGACTTTATGAGAATATGACCGTTGGCGAAAATCTCACTTTATATGCGCGTCTTCATGCGGTTTCATCAAAGGAAAGCCGGGAACGTTTTCCTCAATTGCTGGAAATGACGAATCTTGCTGCATTTACTGATCGGATGGCCGGGAATCTTTCTGGAGGAATGAAACAGAAACTTGCTCTTGCCTGCGCACTGGTTTCACGCCCTGAACTTATGCTTCTTGATGAACCGACCGTTGGGGTTGACATTCTTTCTCGACGCGAATTATGGCATATCCTTCGCGAAATTGTCCGTTCCGAAGGAACAACCATTTTGGCAAGCACTTCGTATATGGATGAAGCGGATTTCAGTGATCGGACTCTTGTTCTTTTTGATGGAAAACTGATTGCCGATTCAACTCCCGAGGAAATACGAAATCGCGCCTTGCCGTTTACATCGCAACCGACTTTTGAACAAGGATTTCAAGTTCTGTTGACCGGATCAGTTCCGCCGCCGCTTGAACGTCAAAATCCGGTCAGAAAGGAAGCGTCGATAGTGATTCGCGTCGATAATCTTGTCAAACGGTTTGGATCGTTTACCGCAGTCGATCATGTCAGTTTCGAAGTCCGACAAGGAGAAATTTTTGGTCTTCTCGGAGCAAACGGAGCCGGTAAAACGACAACTTTTCGGGCTTTATGCGGTTTAAGTTCTTCGGACGACGGACGAATTGAAATAGCAGGACTTGATCTTGCCCAAAAGACGAAATCAGTCTGGAATCGAATCGGTTTTGTCGCACAAAAATTTTCTCTTTATTCCGATCTTACCGTTCGCCAAAATATGGAGTTTTTTGGAGGAGCATACGGTCTTCGAGTTTCCGCTCGCCAGAATCGCATTCAATGGGGGATGAAAACATTTAATCTTGAACCGTATGCAGATCGCGAAGCAGGCAAGCTTTCGATGGGGTATAAACGTCGATTGGCAATGGCTTGCTCGCTTCTGCATGAACCGTCGATTCTTTTTTTGGACGAAGCGACTTCGGGAGCCGATCCGATAGCGCGTTATGAATTTTGGAAGTTGATTATGGAACTCGCCGATTCTGGGGTTGCCATTGTTGTTACGACACATTTTCTCGACGAAGCGCGTTTTTGTGATCGCATTTTGATTATGCAGGACGGAGTTGCGGTTGCGTCCGGAAATGGAGAGGAAATCATTCGGCAGGCAGGAAACGCGCCGAATTTGGAAGAAGCTTTTGTACGGATTATTCAGGAGAAGAAACCATGAATTTTTCGCGACTTGCGACTTTAATTGTCAAAGAAGGCAAACAGCTCCTTCGTGACCCGTTCAGTATTATTCTCGGAATACTGCTCCCGATCATCATGTTACTCATTTGCGGTTTTGGGATGTCAACCGATATTCGTAATATTCCTTTGGCCATTGTAATTCCCGAGACGTCGAAATATACAACTCAACTGGTTGCCCGTTTTGTTGCGTCGGACTATTTCGATGTTATTCTCACACACAGTTCGGCAGAAGGAGAACGGCTTGTTAAAAATCATCAAGCGGACGCTTGTCTATTTTTGCCTCAGAAATTTACACAAAAACTTCATGGGGGCAATTTACAGATAATGATTGCGATCAACGCCTCGAATCCTTCGCTTGCCTATACCAAGGAAAGCTATATTAAGGCGGTTCTTTTGTCCGGGTTAAATTCAGATCAAACGGAACTTCTTTCCGGGGGAACGAATGCATTCCTGTCCGAATCGTCCCTGGCCGGTTCGATTCTCGATCTCAAGCCGCGTTTATGGTTTAACGATGCCAATGTCAGCGCGTTTACATTGATCCCGGGAATTATTGTGATCATTATGGTTGTTGTCGGCGCACTTTTGACTTCGATGGTCATGGCGCGTGAATATGAGCAGGGCAATCTTGAAAGTATGTTTGTTACGCCAATGCGAAGCTCGGAAATCCTGCTGGCAAAAATGATCAATAATTATCTTCTTGGAATGATTGGACTTGGAATTTCGCTCTTGATGGCTCATTTTGTTTTTTATGTTCCAATTCGGGCAAGCTGGTATGTGATTCCCCTCGGATCAAGCGTTTTTTTAATTATGGCTCTTTGTATGGGGCTTTTGATTTCCAGCCTTACAAAGAATCAGTTTATTGCGGTTGAAATCGCGGCATTTACGACTTTTTTGCCGTCTTTTCTCTTATCGGGATTTCTTTTCGAGATCAAGAGTATGCCGATCCTTTTGCAATGGATAACCGTTTTTGTCCCGGCTCGTTATTATGTCGACTTTTTGCAAACGGCTTTTCTGGTCGGCAATGTATGGCCCAATATCATAAAGAATATCGGAATTCTTTTGGTATTTGCCGCAGTATTCATGTTTCTTGCCAAGATCAAAAATCCCAAGAATCTGGAGGGTTGAAGAATGGGACGTTTATTTATCCTGCTCAAAAAAGAACTGATCCAGCTCATCAAGAATCCGAAGATGCGAATCACGCTTTTTGTTCCGCCGATCATGCAGCTTTTGATCCTGGGTTACGCGGCAACGTTGGAGCTTAAAAAAGTCAATCTGGGAATTTTGGACTTTTCCCGAAGCGCAGAGTCACGGGAATTAATCGCCGAATTTTCAGGGAGTCCAATCTTTAACGTTCATCCCCCTCTTGAAAATCAAAACGACTTGGCTCAACAGATCAACGAGCGGGGAATTCAGGTTGCGATAGTCATTCCGAACTCTTTTATACGCGATATTTATAATAAAACCCGGCCTGACATTCAAATCATCGTCGATGGGCGAAGCGCCAATAGCGCCGGTTTGGCAAATGCTTATATACAGAATATAATATCGGATTACGCAATGTCGAAATCACCGAACGACTACCGTTTACAAATAACAAGTCGAGCCTGGTATAATCCGAACTATCAAGCGCGATTTTTTATGGCTCCTGCTGTTTTGGCCATGATCGCGCTGATTGATGTCATGTTGATTAATGCGCTTTCGATCTCGAAAGAACGGGAAGAAGGAACGTTTGATCAATTGCGTCTTACGCCGGTTTCATCTTTGGAACTTCTTGCAGCAAAAGGATTTTCTTCGATCATGATCGGAGTCTGTCAACTGAGCGTTGGTTTGCTTGTCATTCGATTTTGGTTTCTGGTTCCCATGCGAAGCTCGTTTTTATTGCTTGCCCTTCTTTTGATTTCGTTTCTCTTTGCAGCAATGGGACTTGGACTGTTGATTTCGGTTCTGAGCCGGAATCTTCAACAGGCCATTTTGGCAACTTTTGGCGTTATTTTGCCGTTCAGTATGCTTTCCGGACTGCCGACTCCGGTTGAATCAATGCCGAAAGTTTTGCAGATGATTACGATTGTCAATCCTTTACGGCATGGAGTGTCCGGCATTCCGCAATGTTTTTTGGAAGGTTTGACATTTTATGACCTTCGATTCAGTTTTATTTTTCTTTGGAGTATTGCCGCCGTCAGTTTTATTATGGCTTGGTTTTATTTCCGACGTCAACGTCAATGCGGCTGATTTTCAAAATAAAGGGGAAATTGTTCGCTAAACAACGCATTTTGAATAAATTGGAAAGATCGTCGGGGATTCAAATTAAACGAATCGTTTTGCAAAAGCCGTTGTTTTGTTAAATCGTTATTAATAAACGATTTGCAATTATTAGAGATTATGAAAGCGATGAATTCATGAGTATGGAGAGAAATCTGTTCGTTTTTTCGATATATTTTCGTTAAATCGGTCGCGGTTTTCAAAACAGATTGAGAAATTTCCTGGTTCCATTGTTTCATTAAATCATAAGAAACGCCGCAACAAGGCGGATCGATATTTTTGCAAGCGCCGCTTAAAACAAGGGTTACAGGATTGCCCTTTAATTATTGAAAAAGTTGTCGAGAAACTTCCCCGAGCCAATTGACGCTTATTATCCGGATTTTCTGAATAATGGACTCTTCCAAACCGAAAAGATCAAGGACGAGCGATTCAACTCAATAATGAGGGGAGGGATTTAAAAGGGAGAGGCATTCCTTTATAATAAAGAGAAACAGCGAATTTTTCTTTTAAAGGAGTAGCCATGTCCCAGTCGTCATAATATCAATTATATCATGAACATGGAGTATCTGTCTATAGGTATCAGTCAACATTTTACAAAAAAGGCAAGATTTTTGTTCGAAATTACCTTCCACGCGGGAATATCGCTGTCCTTGCTGCGGAAGCGGCAATGTTTGAGTCAAGGAAACCGTCATTCGACTATGCGGTCGCTATTTCTTGAATTTGACGAAGTTCCCGTGAACAGGTACGATTTTTTATAAAATCTCAACTTAGTCAGACAAAAATATGGGACAGGAGCATTAACTTTTATTTGCCTGTATTGAGTATTCTGTTTATTTTATTGCAAAGTTTCATCAAAATAAATATTTTGATAAATTTCAGTAAATTTTTTGTCATTTTTAAAAAAATCAAAAATGCTTCTTGACAAACGCAAAAACCTCAGATTATAATAAAATTTATAACAATATATAATCGTCCCCGAAATCGCTTGACGATTTATCTTCAACGCGCCTTTTTCAGGGACGACTAATTATGTATTAAGGAATTTCTAAAACCTGCTGGGAACGAGAACGTCTTGTCCGCATGAGCGGGTTTTTACGACGTCTCCGGGAACGAAATTTGTTGAAAAATCTTGGTTTTTAGAACTTCCTTATATTTCAATTTTTTAGCTATCATAAGAAACTGTTTTATGAAAAAAAATATTCTGTTGTTAATATTCGCTTTTATTATATTTTTTTTATTTGTTGACCGAATGTTTGCCAAAGACGGCAAATATGAAAAGGAGGCTTTTGTTGAAGAGTTGATCAAACAACATCAACAAATCCTTGATGAACTGACGTATAATTATGTTAGAACCAATGTAACTCAATATCCTAGCAAAACGGAAAAGTCAGTGTATAAAGCTGAAGTTAAAAAATTGGACGAAAAGTATATCTCTTCAAGGAAGGTTGAGATGATATACAACAACGATTCTGGTACTTATTTCGAATCCGTTGTCAGTTCGAACCCTTCTTACAGTTTTTCGCTAAGCAGAAAAACAACGGATGGAAAATGGAAGATCAATAATATTCAGCCGTTAAAGAGTGGAAACCGTCAAGAAATGATTACCATATTAGGTGGTAGTATTTATAGTTTTTTAAATATTAATACAATTCCATTAGCCGCTCTTTTAAAATCGGACAACGTCGAAATTGAATCGTTCGAGGAAAAAGAAATCGACGACGAGATCGTCGTCAATATGACTTTAGTGATCAAAAATCCGGAACTCGAAATTGATAATCATTATGTCGGATACGAAAAAGTTGAATTACTATTTCGACCCGAAAAATATGGTTATATCCCGATGGAATTCATCTACTATCAAATGGATAGTTCAAAAAAAGTAATACGCGATCAATTTCACAATATCAACAATTTTATGATACCATTTGAGTGTAAGACGTTTTTTAAATGGGGCAATAGCTCGTATTGGAATGATTACGAAGGGGAAAAAGTCTTCGCTCAAAAAGTTTTTGACAAAAGCGAATTTTATTTAAGCCATTACGGACTCCCGGAGCCGGACTTCGGGGAATCGCGACCAGATATCATTCGCTATGTCATTATAGCAATAGGACTTCTGCTGATAAGTCTCGGCATATGGCGAATATATCAAAAACGTCAAGAGAAATCAGGAGTCTAACTTATTGAAAAAGCAACAATCTTTTCAATCTTCGTTCGTTTGATTATTTTTGTCCTGCTGTTGGTCGGTTTTATCGCTTATTTCGGAAGTCTTGACGCAGCGGCATCTTGGCTTCGAGGCGAGTCGTTTTCTATTGAACCGCGAAATGTTTTTTTGGACAACCGAGAACCGGGAACGGAAGAAGTTGTCACATTCCATTTAAAAAACCTGACGTCGGAAGAAATTTCCGTCGTCGGCGAAAAGTCGAGTTGTTCGTGTGCGTTTTCCGAAAATATTCCGATCGTCGCCAAGCCGAAGGAAACGGTCGAGTTGAAAGTTCGCGTTCGATTGCCAAAATATCAATCGGATTACGATCAGACGATTTTATTCATGGTGGCGACGCCCAAAAAGCTGGAAATGCCTTCCGTTCGTATTGTTGCCTCAATTCCCAATCCGCTCCCTATGCCCGACGCCGACGGCAGCTCCGCTCGCCTGCTCGACCTGCACGGCGCGGACGTTCGGACTTCGCTGCTTTTCCCTTTACTTTTGGGCTTGACTGCTCGGAACTAAGGAAAAACGGAAGCCGATGAAGTCGTAATGGCCCTCCGGGTCGCATCTGCCCCGGAGGGCACAACGGCAGTACTGAGCGTCGCTGCAATAGAACCCACCCCGGATGGCCCGGCATGAGCCGAAAGAAGGTCCCACAGGGTCTATTACGGAGTTGTTTGGATAATCTTCATACCAATCTTCGCACCACTCCCAAACGTTTCCGTGCATATCGTAAAGTCCCCAATTATTCGGTTTCTTCGATTTCACCGAATGCGTTGTATTCCCACTATTACGACGATACCAACCCATTTCATCAAGTTTACCCGTTCCTCCATAAGGTCCCGTTGTCCCTGCTCGACACGCATATTCCCATTGTGCTTCCGTTGGTAATTTTGCTTTAAGACCGCATGGCATCCCACTTAAACTGTTCCATTCCGATAAAAACTTTTGGCAATCGTCCCAACTCACCTGTTCCACCGGAAGATTTCCCCCCTTAGAGTTACTCGGATTGTTTCCTATCACACTTTCCCACATTTCTTGCGTTACGGGACATTCCAGCATCCAGAAACCTTGTGTAAGCGTTACTTTATGCTGCGTTTCGCCTTTATTCCGGTTTTTTTCATTTTTCGGACTTCCCATCATGAATGTTCCCGGCAGGCACCAACGGAATGTGTAATTGATCCCTTTAATGATGAGCGTCATCTTTTCTCCCGCTGTGATTCCATGACCCGCTTTACGTAACGCAGCTTCGATTAATTGAGCTGAAACATCTACTCGATTTTCGCCGCTCTCAAAAAGGAAATTCGTTATCTGCCAATCCGAATGGTTTACGGTAAACGTTCCCGTCAACGGGATTTGCGGAGTCTGTAAATGAATCGCTTTCGCTATGTTCGCCGGTACTATTAAACCAAACACCTCTTTAAATCCTTCGATATGATTCTTATACACGTCGTCCACAAAAAATCGCACCGGAAATAAATTCTTGTCCGCGTTACAGGCGTTTAACTGAAATTTGCCGTAACCAACCTGAAATCGAGGATATTCTTCCAATCGTTTTTTCCAGGCATCCGTCGTTTCAAAGGGCGTTTTCGATAATAATGCCACATCTTTAAATCCTGCGTTTGGCGTCGCGGATACAGGCTTTTTGACGTTTGGCGGCACTTGTGGCTTTTTTGGTTCCGATTTTTCATGAACATTCATGGCAGATTCAGGGGATTGTGGTTTAACCGGGGGAACCTGAGGATTTGCTGGAGAGGATGAAGTTACTGTAAGTCGAATTATGCCGCCGCCTTCCAGTTTGAAGAATGGGGTCTGGGTGTGATGTAATTCCCAGGCGGTTCGCGGTACTCGTTCGCTGATGTAGTCCATCCAAGCCGTGACGGAATTGCAGTTGTTTTCCATGGCGTCCAAAAGATGCGCTGTGAAAATTCCGTGTCGGCGGTCGTCCCATTCGTAAGCCTTTTGCCCTGCTTTACAGGAGTTCAAAATCGCTAACGTCGGCACTTCCGTTACAGAAAAGCCCCGTTTCTTACGCGTGGCGATGATGTCCCGTGCCATCGTTTGGGCTCCGTTCGAAAGTGCGTCGACTTCCATTTCCGAAAGTGTCGAACTGATTCCTCGACCGTCGGCTACGTTTTGGCAGCAGTCTAAAATGAGACAGGTGTTTTGTGAGCCAATTTGGGATAAAATGCTTGTGATTGATTCCAGTGAAATACCGGTTCGTTCCAATTCTTCCTCGTCTGTGTCGATAGCGCAAAGATAACGCTTGCCGTCTTTTCCGGTAAAACCGTGTCCCCAAAAGCCGAAAAAGAAATAATTCAAATTGACGTTCATCTCTCGCATTCTGCGTAACTGGCGTTCAATAAAGCGTTGCGTCGGTTGGTAAATTCCCGCCAAATCGGTCTTCATGAGTGTGATTTCATTGTCTTGAAAACCGTAACGGCTCTTTAATGCCGATGCGAACCCCTGGGCATCTGCCTCCGCATAATTTAAATTGCTTAAAAGAGGATACTTATCGATTCCAATTAAAACAGCGTGTTTGTGTATCATGAGAGTATATTGAGTCCTTGATTTTTAATTTTGAAAAAATGGATAATATGTTTTAGGAAGTACTAAAAAACAAGATTTTTCAAAAAACTCCATTCCGAAGAGGTCGTAAAAACCAGCTTAAGAGGACAAGACATCCGTGTTTCCAGCATGTTTTGAGAACTTCCTTGATCAAATGGCGGCTGCATCATTCGCTTAACCGCCTTTAACGTGACTTTTTAAATCATTTTTAATCATGCTTCGTCATGAAATGAAGAGTCAGCACCAAAAAAAGATTTTTCCCAATCTTTGTATTTTTGGATAAGTTGCTGATTTACACTCGGACGGGTTTCCCGAATCGCCTGAAATACGTCGTCGGCACAGACCATTGGGTCTGATGATGTTGTTTTTATCCTTTGAAGCGCGATTTTTTTCGCGGTTCCGCAAATTCGTGCGATATCCGCTCCACTGAATTGCTTCGACTCTTCTTCAAACTCATCATAAGGGAGCTCGCCGTTTGTCGGGACACCTTCAAACTGAAGTCGAAATATTTTGTTGCGAGCAGGAGCGTCCGGCATTCCGACATAAATAAGTTTTTGTAACCGTCGAAAAACAGCGTCATCCAACATCCATGGATAGTTTGTCGCACCTAAAAGTAAAAGATTGTTCTTACGCGAAATGACGCCGTCCGTCATAACGAGAAACTGGTCGACCGCACTCACTTTTTCGTTTCCGCGGCGAGCCAAGAGGGATTGAATTTCGTCGATAAAAACAATAGCCGGGTCGTATTTTGCGGCTTCCTCGAAAAGTCGCTTCATATTTTTTTCTGTTTCACCGACATATTTGTCTTTAATGTCGGCCCCGGAAACCGAAAAGAAGGCGGCGTTCAGTTCACCGGCAATCGCCTTGGCAATGAAAGTCTTTCCGTTGCCTGGCGGGCCATACATGAGCGCCCCGCCGCCTGGAGCAATTTTCAGACGTTTGTATGCGTCTTTGTATTGATTTGCGTCGATCAGGTCTTCGTAAATCACTCTTTTTACGTCTTCAAGCCCGGCAACGTCATCGAGCTTGATGTCCAGTTTTTTCGTCAAAAGCCAGGGCGACTTTTTCTCATTTTCGGTTGTTGAGTCGTCCTCCCCTTCCATTTGAGAACATTTTGCCTTAATTTGTTCCACCATTGCGGAAAGTTCGTCGGCGTTTTTCAAATAGGCTTGAGCAATCGCGCCGTCGGACTGTTCGGCAAGATGATATGTATGTTCGGCCGCCTTGAGAACATGAATAAAAGCCTCTTGATAATCTTTTTTTTCCAAAGCACTGAAGGCGGCGGCTTCTTCTTCCGCTTTTTTATCACTGTAAAAACGCATTTTTTCTCCGATTCTTCAAGCATTTTTTTAATTTTTGACAGACCGGCACTAATTTTCGAGGTCAGCTCGCTGTCTGGGGTATTCAAGACGGATGGAGACGGATCTATCTGAACCGCCGCTTCCTGTTCTGCCTGTTTCATCATTTCGTCGATTGACGGAATGGAATCCAACATTCCCTCTTCCGATTTCGCCATCTCTTTGCCGAACGCTTTTTCATAATATTTGTCGATTTCGGAAAGTTCGCTGAACTTTTCGTCCGCAGTTTCGAGCTTATCGATAATGATTTCAGGGTTGACGTCAATCAGCTTGACAATAGTGTCCATTGCTTCTGAAAAAACATTGTCCGTTTTGGCATTTTCGAGTATGATGATATATTTTTGGAAAATAAACTTCTTTCTTTCGAGCTGTTCGATGATTTTCTGATGCCAACGATACATCAGCATGTTTCGCTTTGCAGACAATTTATCCCCCGACTTGAGATAGTCAATCGTCTCGTTCCATATTTTTTTGCCTTCCGCCTTGAGCGTTTGGACTCGTTCGTTACAAGCATCAAGAGCAGATTCCGCTTTTCGATGGGTCTGGCGTTCCAGAGTTTTCCGTTCGATGAGTCGTTGTTTTGGCGTTTTAAAAAGATCTCGAAGTCCCATTTTTGTCTCCTTGTTATTAAAAATTTATAAGAATTAATTGGTCTCTTCCAATTCTTCCATTTTTTTCGAAATTATTGAATCGGCGATTTTTTTGTTTTGGGGTTCCTTTTCGGGGAGGGGGGGCGATTCCTGGGAATAGGTTTCTTCCAGTTGTTTGAGTTTTTCCATAACGTCAATGTCAGGTACCGTTTTCTTGGTTTTGTACGACGTCTTTTTCAGATCATTAATACCCTCATCTTCCATTTTCAGAGTCTCGATTGACGATTCCAATTCAGCGGTCAGCTCGTCAACATCAACGCCATCACTAGTGTTCATCAACTCTTTAATATAGGAGTTTACATTTTATTCAAAATCATTAT
>JAUNBG010000005.1 GCA_030527205.1 Planctomycetia bacterium | reverse complement strand
TAAGATCTCATTTCGGTTCCCTCCTTATCCTTGATTATCGTCCGGCTCCTTTCATTTCTTGAATATTTTTCTCATATTTGTAGTAAATATTTTAATGGACTGCTCTAGAGTCTTGATTTTATTGTTTATTTCTTCAAGTCTGCCAGTTGTAATGGGATAGTCGTACCAGTTCAAAATGTTCCAGGCATGTTTGCGCAAACTTTTTATAAACCTTTTAAGTTCATTGTGTTGCGTCGATTCCATAAAGACGATTAAGTCAAGAAGTTTGCCTTGGGCCTGTTCGAGTTCCTCTTCTTCCCAAAGGGTATGAAGTTCTTCTTTAAGATAGTAAATCATCGAAAGATCTTCATTCATTTTTAATGCTCTTTCCAGTCGTTGGGGCTCTCCCTTGTTGGGATCAAGATTCTCCGGACGTTTTAAGAGAATATAACGAATTCTTTTCTTGGTTGCGATTTCATCAATGGCAATGTATTTGACGTCTTTCAAGGAAGGATTTGCAAAATGTTTTCCGAGATATTCCTTTTCAATATCGCGGAATCGACGCTTGCCGGATCGCTTTGCATTCATGGCAATAAAACTTCGGAATCGACGCGACGATAATGATTTCCCGACTGCCGACCGGAACGGAACGAAATTCTCGAATGATTGTTTCCTTGACCCAAATATGATCGCTTCCGCAGCAAGAACAGCGATATTCCTCGCGTGGGAGGTAAATTCGTACAAATGTCTTGCCATTTTTGTAAAAAGTTGACTGATATCTATAGACAGAAACTCCATGCTCATGATATAATACCGATTGGGACATGGCTTCTCCTTTTAAAAGAAAAATTGGTACTTTCTCTTTAGTATAAAGGAATGCCTGTCCCTTTGAAATAGATCCCCTCATTATTGAGTTGAACCCAAAATATACAGTTACAGTATTAACATAATGGAATTTTAAGAAAGTATCATATGCTAAAAGTTTATACTGCAATCTCTATCATATGCCTGACATACGGTTTGCCTTGTCTTTATGCACAGGATAATTCTCTCGATTTAAAGCAGTATATTATAAAAAACTCAACCGAGATATGGAAGGATTATTTGTTAGAATTGAACGAAGGAGTTGAAGGTCGTATTCAAATTCAAACTTTTCAAGACGCTCAACTTGAAAATCAGTATACTTGCTATCTTATTAGAGAAAAAAAACGGTGTCTTGAAGAAATCGAAAATCCTCAAGAACAATCTAGAATCGTCAATTCTTTTGCCGATGGATACGTTTTTAAAATTCATCAGCAAAACAATAATCCACATTGGACTATAGACTTCTTGGAAAAAATTTCTGCCGGTACAATAGGCTATATTAAAAATTATTCTTTTCCAACAGGAAAGGAAACAAACTATAATGAACTAAAAGATTATGTTCTCAGGTATTATCTTCTCAAATGTTTTGCTTTACAAGCCAATACCTTCCTTCCAACAATGTTGAACCTTCCTGAATTTGTTATTGAAAGCGTTGACAAAGTACAACAGGACGACAACTATTATTATCTAGTAAAGTTTTCGTTTGAACCTGCAAATGATGATTCTTCACAAGAAAGTAGCGATTTGGGGGAGCTTCCCAAAGGATTAAGCAAGTACCCTTTGATTTTGGTGCGTTCAGGCTCTCTCTTATTAACAACGGATTACTTATTAATAAAGGAGGCTGATGTTAATATGATAGGCGGAGAGAATCGCAAAATCAAATGCGACTACAAAAGAAATAATGGTTTTCCCTTAATCTCCGAATATTCTGTAAAATCATACAACAATCCGATTTTTGAAGAAAAATATCATTTTGACTTGCATATGCGTAAAAATGATTGTCCGTCTCGCTTCACGCTTTCGCATTACGGTCTTCCCGAACCGGATTTCGGTGAAAACCGCGTGAATCGTTTGCGATATGTTATTATGATTGCAGGACTTATCTTGATCGGCTTTGGCGTGCGACGAATTTATCAAAAACGACGCGAGAAGTCGGGGAGATATTGATAGGAAGTTATCAAAACCGCGTATAATGCGAAGTTTAAGAACGTTAGCGTTAAGTCGTTACGAAATAGAAAAAAGTTTCACGCATGAATTATGTTTTTATGATATCGGACGCGTAAACGCTTCGATTTTAACCGTTTTTGACCGTTTGGCGGCGGTCGAAAACGGTTTCAAACCGTCGTTCGACTATGCGGTCGCATATTTTTTCTTCAGTTGAACGTATCGCATCAGATTATGTTCCAAACACACAAACGCCTGTTTGACTTTGACTTACATAAGACCGAGAACATGAATCGTTCGCCGACCGCGACAGAACTGACTCATTTGCCCAAAAACGTGTTCGACTCGAATTCGCGTATGTGATTTTTTTCGATTCCGTTTTTTTTGCGTTTTCGTCAACGGTTGGTTTCGATAAGAACGCTCGCAAATTTGAGGCGAAAATTTCATCTCGATCAACTGGTCTTCATGCGTTTTACCAACATACGCCGAGTCGGCGTAAACCTTGCGAGATCGAGATTTCGGATCCAGTAATTCCTCGAAATGACGACTGCCGTGTTCATTGACCGAACAAACACAAAAATTCCGAATCATCTTCGATCCAACGTCGACGTTTTGACGAGGCTTACGCCGAACGGGAACATGAGTAAACGTCGCGTCGACGATTTGACCGCCTTTGGCGCGGAAACCGGTTTGTTGAAGAAACCTCTCGAAACGCTGGAAAAGCGTGACTTCGAGTTGAAGTGTCTTCAACTTTTCGCGGAAAAGGCGAATCGTATTGGAATCGGGAACCCGAGCGTCGGACTTGATTTCCAAAAACTTTTTGAAAGGAAAGCCGATCCGCGATTTGGTATTCCATATCTTTGTCGCCCAGATTGTACAACGACTGCAACACGCTGATTTTAAACAACATAAGAGCGTCGCAAGGAGGCCGTCCGCCGAGTTTTGGGTCGACGTTGGAATGAACTTTTTCAACGTCCTCTCGAAATAATTCTTCCCAGGGAATAAGCGTTTGCAAAAATTCGAGCCGATTGCCGAGTTCTTCGAGACGTTCAGAACGTTTATCTTGACGAAAAAGCCAACTTTCCATGGGACGGAGCCTTAAAAAATAAAAGGAAATCGAAAAAGGATTCACGTATAAAGGTTATTTTACCAAATTCGGACGCGACGTCAACTAATTGGGAGGTTTTGGGAACTTCCTATAACTTGTTTCAGATTTATTCTCGTTCTTTTTGTTAAAATATTACATAATTCTTTTGGTCTTCAAAACTTATTGGTTGCTGTGTTCGATAATTTTTTGTAAATAATTGATACGCAAAAGCCATTCGTCTCTTGTTTGCATGGAAGCGTCCTTTGAAGTTTTATTTTTGGCTGCCGTGATCTTTTTGTTTTCTTGCGCTGTATTGTTCTTACCGATTAATTGCGAAAATTCATCCAGTTTTTCTTGCGCTTTATCGAATCGATTTTGGGCAATCAACAACTCTATATAATGAAAATAATGCGGAGCGGCAAAAAGTTCATAGTCATGAAAATGCGGAAAATTTAGGGCAAATTTTTGCAAAAGAACTTCTGTCTGTTGAAAATATTCTTCTGACAAATCATATTTTTCGTTCTCAAAATAATAGATAGCGAGATTACTTTGAACAATGATCATAAACGTCACATATTGCGGCGATAATGGATAATCATTTGTCAGTTTTTGACTCATCGCCAACGCTGTATTCAACAAATTCAAAATTTCGTTCTGGTCGACTTCTCTATTGAATTTCAAAACAAACGAAGACAGCAATAAAAGATTGATTTTATTAATCTTGAAACGCGAATCGTCTGGATTTTGATTAAGAAGCAAGTCGACCAAAGCGAGAGATTCCTGAATGTCTTGATCTGCTTCCAAATGGTTATTGTCCAGCATTTTATATAAAGCGCCCAAACACAAAATCTTGGCTTTGCCAAATATAAGGTCGACTGAATCAGGATTTTCGCTGTATAACTGCTCTGTCAATTGTTGGCATTCGTTCAAATCTTTTTGAATCCGTTCACGAAAAAAAGATTCATTTTTGAAAACTTCAATAAAATCAACCGAAGACTTGCGATTTTCAAAATCGTTTAACTCGCGTTTTCGATGACTCTTAAGACAATCAAAAAAGACAAGACAGACTCTGGAAAAAAGAAGCGAGGAAAGTTCCTGACGCCTGATCGATTGCAACTCTGGAGTTTCCGGCATTGTTTCAAGCGTATTGATCATTTGGTCAATCGTGTTGCGAAAAAAGGAATCATTCAACATTGACATTCGCAACTGTGAAAGAAATTTATTCATAACAACAATCATTTCAAGCTGATACTGCTGTTTATCCTGAACATATTTCAAACTTTTTTCATAAAATTTCATTGCGTTTTTACAAGAATCAATTGATGCTTCTGAATGACCAAGTCGATAACGAAGCAATCCCATTTTGACATAAGCTCTTGCCGTTTCTTTTAATAAATTCTGATTGTCTTCGTTTTCAATAACATAACGATCATAAAACTTGAGTAATGTTTCAAGTATGTCGGCCTCTTTTTCTGTAATGAGCGGTTCATCTAACGTTATGGACAGCGATTCGTTATGACCCAGAAAGGGGAAAATTTCTTCTTTTCCGATAAACAACGAAAAAATGTCGTCAAATGCGTAAATTGCCAAATCCAAATTTGTTTGCGCGTGAATCTTTTCGTATTCTTTTTCATACAAAAGAGATTGGGAATGAAAATACGCAATTGTCATAAAAATCGAGAGCGTTACCAAAAGAATGAAAATCGTTGTAATCAAACCCGAAGTCAATCGATTTCTTTTGCATAAACGCCAAAATCGCTCGACTTTTGTTATTCGTCGCGCATGAATGGGACGATCTTCAAGAAATCGGGTTAAATCATCGGCAAAGTCCGCCGCAGATTGATAACGTTGCTTCGGATCTTTCGCTGTTGCTTTATGTATAATTGTTTCCAGGTCTTTGGGAATTGAATGGTTCAATTTGCGTAACGGAACAATTTCCGAACGACTGACTTGAATAAGAAGTCGAGAATAATGCGTTTCGTTAAAAGCTGGCGTTAAAGTCAGTAATTCATAAAGAGTTAAGCCTAACGAATAAATATCGCTCTGCACAGAAAAAACCCCTTCAAGACTTTCTGGCGACATATAGCGAAGTGTTCCAATGAGCTGCCCAAATTGCGTTATATCATTGTCGTCATAGGGCTTAGCCAATCCGAAATCAGTTATCCAAACAATGCCCTGATCATCTAAAATCAAGTTCGCCGGTTTGATATCTCTGTGTATAATCCGTTGATTATGGGCATACTGAAGCGCGTGAGCAAGTTGAATGCCAATGTCACAAACCTTTTGAATATATTGCGATAGCGATTTATCACAAAAATCCGATAAAAAAAGACCGCTCCATCGATTTTTATTGGATTCGTGCGGCAAAAAAAATGTCTCGGATTGCGATTTCGCCTGGATATCATCCTTATCAGACTGAGATAGAATGAGTTCCGTTTCCAGTGTCGGCCATTTAAACACATTTTTGGAACTCGAACTGTCTCTTTTTTGTTGGATGAGTTGCTGCATTAATTCATCTAAACTCGCCCCCTTGATATATTGCATTACATAATAAAATTGATCTTTAAAGATTCCATAACCAAAGACCGGAACAATGTTTGTGTGATGAAGTTTTGCGGCGGTTTGAGCTTCGCGTCGAAATCTTTTGATCGATTGAGATTCTTCGCCATGAAAATGCCGCAGAACTTTTAATGCGACATGTCTTTCCAAAATTTCATCTTGCGCTTCATAAACGATCCCCATTCCGCCGCGACCAATTTCGCGTATGATTTTGTAAGCGTCTATATTAACAGGACATTGAGCAACTTCGGAAGAATTCAAACCACACGAAGAAAACGAAGCAAGAGATTCTTTTTGTCCGCCATTTTCCAAAAGAATAAGCGCAGGAAAAAGATCGTTTATTTCTTCGGCAAAATCCGGATATTGCGCAATATAAGCGTCTATCTCCGGATGTTTTCCATTTCGACGCTCATTAATAAAACGTTCCGCAATTTCTTCAAAATGATCCATAATATTTGTTTTAACTTACTGTTATCCCTAACAAGACAGGAACATAAACGCAACTCAAAAAGTCTTGGCTGTTCGTCTAAAAACCGCGCAATGCGTAATAAACTTCATTGAGTTTTAACGACTCCTTGATTTTATAAAGATCCGTATTTTCGTCGATTATCACAAGTTCCATATCGGCAATTTCAGCGTAATCAATTATCTGTTCAAGGGTTAAGTCAAAGGAAAAAGCAGAATGATGCGTTCCTCCTGCCAATATCCAGGCAGAAGTTCCCGTTTCCAAATCGGGTTCTGGCTTCCAGAAAGCCCGGGCAACAGGAAGTTTCGGCAAGTCTTCTTCGGGAGAAAGACAATCAACCTTGCTGACAATCATACGAAAACGATTTCCCATGTCGACAATGGTTGCCGTCAGACCTTTTCCTTCATGTGCCGTAAAAACGAGCCTTGCAGGGTCTGCTTTTCCCCCGATCGACAATGGATGGACTTCCATTCGCGGTTTGTTTCGAGAAATAGAAGGACAAATTTCAAGCATATGCGCCTGCAAAATAGCCCCATCTTCTTTAAAATGAAGAACATAGTCTTCAATAAACGAAGAACCTCCAGACAAACCTGCGGTCATAACTTTAAAAAGGCGAACCAAAGCGGCGGTCTTCCAATCGCCTTCGGCTCCAAAACCGTAACCATCGGCCATTAAACGTTGTGCAGCCAACCCGGGAAGTTGATTCATTCCATGAAGAGCGTCAAAACTCGTTGTAAATGCGTTGGCCTTCTTTTCTGCGAGAAACTTGCGAATGGCCAGTTCCTCCCGGGCAGCTTCAATGACTTGTAAACGGTCTTTCCCATTAACCTTAACGTTATCTTCAAACACATATTGCTCTTCATACAAGGCAACTAAATCCTTAATTTCCTGTTCCGAAATCGTTTGCATTGTATCGACGAGATCGCCAATCGAAAAATAATCGACATGATAACCTAAGCGACGCTCTGCTTCAACTTTATCGCCATCAGTCACAGCAACGTTGTTCATGTTGTCACCAAAACGAATCAAACGAAGCGATTGTTGATCTGCCCAACCGACACAGACACGCATCCAAAGTCCTATTTTGGACTGCGTTTGCAAATCATTCCAGTATCCGGCAACAATTTTTCGATTTTTTCGCAGACGACTGACAATAAACCCGAATTCGCGATCGCCGTGAGCGCTTTGATTGAGATTCATATAGTTCATATCAATCGAGGCCCAGGGAATTTCCCGATCATATTGCGTATGAAGATGAAGAAGCGGTTTATAAAACGACTTAAGGCCATGAACCCACATTTTCGCCGGAGAAAATGTATGCATCCAGGTTATTACGCCGACACACTTTTTATCGATGTTGGCTTGATTGAAAATATCTGTTATTTCTTCCGCTGTATTAACCGTTCCTTTATAGATGATTCGAAGCGGCAAGGCTTGCGATTGATTTAATCCATCAACAATGGTTTGTGATTGAGCATTGACTTTTTGAACAATATCATCGCCATAAAGAAGTTGGGCTCCTGTCACGAACCAAATTTCTGAACTTTTGTAAATATCCATAAATAAAACCTTTCATCCGATAAAATATAAATAGGCACACAAAATTGCCAAAACAACAACACAAGAGGCGACAATATCCCAGCAAGACCAGCTTTTTCTCGTATGAAGTCGATCTTCGTCCGAGGTTGTTCCGAAAGTTAACCCTCGGATTTCTTCGTAATTGGGAGCTTTTGTCAAAAGACTGACAATAATCATAATAAGAACGCACACAAAAAAGATAAACAGGCTGTAATATTGAAAATAGATATTATTGATGATCCAAAAGATTGAGCCCTCTTGTAATTCCCCTCCTAACGTCACATAAGTATCGATACCGAGCCGGAGTATTCCCAAGGCAAATCCCAGCAATAAAGAAGTTAAAGCCCCTTTGGCGTTAATTCTTTTCCAAAAGACCCCCAAAAGAAAAACCGCAAAAATGGGGGGAGCCAAATATCCCTGAACCGACTGAAGATAATCGTAAAGGCCGTTCTTTCCTTGAATAATAGGAATCCAGGAAAGACCAATCAAAATCATGATGCCCGTTGCAATACGACCAATCCAAACAAGTTGGGATTGCGAGGCATTTTTGCGAAACTTTTGATAAAAGTCCATTGTAAAAAGTGTGGCGCAAGCATTGAAAACGCCGGCAAGCGAACTCATTAAAGCGGAAAGCAGACCGGCAACAACAATTCCGCGTATTCCAGCAGGAAGAACCTCTCGAACCATAAGAGGAAAAGCCCCCTGTGATTCGGACGCCATCGCCATTTTTTGCCCTTCCGAAGAAACCGTAATCAAGGAACCGAGAGCTGATTCGCCGTAATACGCCAAGGCAAAACAGATCATTCCTGGAATGATAAAAATAAAGACGGGCAAGAGTTTCAGAAAAGCTGCAAAAATACTTCCTCGACGCGCTTCTGTTTGCGTTTTGGCACTTAATGCCCGTTGAACAATATATTGATCGGTACACCAATACCATAAACCAATAATGGGCGCACAGAATAACATTCCTAACCAGGGATAATGCGAACCTTGCGATTTATCTTTGAAATACCAGGCCTGTCGCACAATTTTTCCTTCTTTCGGCGCTATGGAAGAATCGTTCTGTTTTAAATCCGACATTGTGACGCTTTGATTTTCAGATGAGTTATTTCTATATCCGCCCTCTTTTTCAGCAGATATTTCGTCGTTATTGACGGAATCGGCAATGTTATCTCGAGTTGAATCTAATGACGATTCTGCTGTCGGCATGGAACCGGATTCGGAAAAAAACTTGCTATCTGTTGAAGCGACACTTTTTTCCCGTTCGATAACCGGTCGCCAGGTTCCCTCTATCCCTTGGGGAAGCAATGGCTTCCAAAGATTGAACATATCCCGGCCCTCTTCTTTGTTTGTGCAAACCGCGCGAAGATTTTTCCAACCGCAAGCAAGCGAACCGTCGCCGTTATCACATTTCCCTAACGCTAAAAGTCCATAAATCATTACCAAAAAAGACCCTAATATCAAAATGACGGTCTGTAATGCTTCCGTATAAGCAACGGCTCGCATTCCGCCAAGCATTGTATACAGTCCAGTTAGCAAGATGACAAGAATCGAACCAATCCAAAAACTATCGAGTCCTGCGAAAGAAAGTTCCGGAAGCAGAACTTTAAAGACAACGCCGCCTGCAAAGATTCCAACGGCAACTTTTGTAACGACATAGGCAACCAAAGAAATAATCGAAAGAACCCAACGGGCGTTTGGAGAAAAACGACGTTCCAAAAATTCCGGCATTGTATAAACGTTACTTCTCATATAAAATGGGATAAAAATCCAGGCTAAAACGAGAAGACACCAAGCATGAAGCTCAAAATGTGCAAGGGTTACGCCGTCTGTACAACCGCTTCCCGCCAATCCAACCAAATGTTCCGAACCTATATTGGACGCAAAAATCGAGGCTCCAACAATAAACCAACCAAGCGAGTTGCCCGCCAAAAAGTAATCTTTCGCTGTATTTTTGGATTTAAGAATGACAAACCAGGCCAAACCAAAAAGAATCATAAAGTAAACGACAACGACAATCCAGTCGAGCTTTGTTAAAGCGCCTGTTTGCGCAAAAATATATATTTCAGACATAACAAAAGTCCTTTAAAAAATTGACGATATTGTCATAAAATGTTTTCATAGATAAACTTATGAAATAGTCCGGAAAAGACAATCAATTTTGGAGATATCCTGCAATGTCGTCTTCATTTGAAAACGAAACAATGAGGAATGTCGATTTTGCTTTTTATTTTTTTCCTCATCTCTGCGTCTGAAGAGCTTCCGCGAGAAATAAAAAAATCGTTTCTCGCAAAGACGCAGGGAAAATTTAGCTGATTCGGTTTTGAATACAAAGAAACACAAATTATTTTTTGTCGTTTATTTCTTTGCTATTCAGAACCTCTCGAACGGAACCCAATTTGAGGAGAAGATCCTTTGCTTTATCGTAATCCCAATGAGTTTCTTCCATAATCATTCGAGTTCCTCGATCAATCAATTTCGCATTGGCCAATCGCATATCGACCATTTTATTTCCTTTGACGCGGCCAAGTCGAATCATACAGGCAGAGCTGATCATATTCAAAATCAGCTTTTGAGCGGTTCCCGACTTCATTCTTGTGCTGCCGGTCACAAATTCTGGTCCAACGACGGCAACGATAGGAAAGTCGGATACTTTTGTGACAGGCGAATCGGGATTGCATGTTATACAGGCGGTTAAAATATTGTTTTCCTGCGCCTTTTTCAGTGCTCCGACGACATAAGGAGTTGTTCCTGAGGCCGCGATTCCAACAACGGAGTCCAACGAATCTATTTGAAATGCTTGAAGATCGCGCCAACCTCCGTCAAAATCGTCTTCCGCTCCTTCGACTGCTTTTCGAATGGCCGAATCGCCTCCGGCCATAATTCCGATTACCCAATCATAAGGCGCTCCGTAAGTTGGAGGAATCTCTGAAGCGTCCAGAATACCGAGTCGTCCGCTGGTTCCTGCCCCCAAATAAAAGAGTCGACCGCCGTTTTTCATGCGATCAACGACCTTGTTGATAAAAGATTCAATAATCGGAATCGCTTTGGAAACCGCCTTGGGTACGTTTTGATCTTCTTGATTGATTCCTTCCAAAATGTCTCGAACGGTCATTTTTTCCAAAGAATCATAATGCGAGCTCTGTTCTGTTATTTTTTCCATAAATCATTTTTGTGCAAGAAAATAGAGTTTTTTTTCATCAGAAATCATAATATTTTTATTTTATTATTCCTCGACTAAAAAGTCAATAAGTCGGTTGGAATCTTTTTTCTTTCTTAACGTATTCCTTGATATCTCTTGAAAAAATTATTATACTCTTTCCTGTTGAATCCAATCAAACATTCTTTTGACTTCAAAAAGATCATATGAAACCGAAGCGAGAAGCGTAAAACTCCGATTGAATATAGCTCAAACTGTAATTAATCAACTGTACTTTCCCCGTTTTTGAATTGCGGGAAATTTTTCAATCAGAACTTTCACCGAGTTTTCTTTTCGTAACACCATTCTAATAATTCGTAAGTTATTATATTTTCGTTGCATTATTATTGCGTTATCTGTCATCTTTTTACAAAATTTAATGATACGCAATCGAATATAATATCCAACAAACATAAAACGATACAATTTTCATTCAATAAAAGAACCAAAAAGCAATTTTGTCAAAAATTTCTATTGTTTATTTTAAAAAATTTTCTATATTATTCACTCAAAGAGCAAATGACTCCAATTTTTATCGGCGACACAGCGAAAGAGAAAATCAAACCGTAATTGAATACATGACGTATTGATTAATTTGCTCAAACAGCTTTTGTGTATATTCATAACCTTTTAAATTATGTGTGTTATATTTTCAAGCTCTTAAATTCATGTAACCATAGAAGCCAAATGCCGTTGTACACACAATCAGAAAGTTCTAAAACGCCTTTGGAGCGTTGGGGATCTCATCCGCAAGAACTTTTTTAACGACATTATCCGAAATGCGTTTGTTAAAAATTCTTTTTAGAACTTCCTGATATTACACAAAAAACACACAAACAGAAAGATAAAAGTATGACAACATCACAAATCACAATCGACCCGACAACGCCGGCAACTTCGACCATTCCGCAGTTGAACGCGACGGACATTCGAAACGCAAACGGCGGCGCTGTCGCATTTACCGACAAAATCGACTTAACAAAAGCAACGACCGTTCTTGTCGTTCAAACGGAAGATCTCGACGGTAACGGCGCGTTCATTCCGTCCGAAAACTTTGCCGATATCATGACCGCAATCAATAATCTGCTCGCGACTTACAATCGCCGCGTTTCGTTCATTTCAACTCCGGTCGTTTTCTCACCGGAAATTCCCGATGACGGATACGACTATAAAACAATGGTTTGCGCCCATATCAAAGGGCAGAGCAATTCAGACGTACAATGATCGTAACGACCTGAAAACGCAAACATTAAGACGACCATTCACTAAATAAAATGATTTACTATTATATTGCAACAGAAGCCGAGACAGATCGATTTTTTTTTGACCCCAACAAATGGAGCGAGACGCCGGGCGGAACAACTCCAACATTAGGAATACCGAGCACTTCCGACGATTTTGTTATTGGCGAGTCGGCGGAAGATTACGTTGGGACTCCAGAAAGTTTTGTTACGTTTTCATTTTGTAACAGTAGCGGCGTTTATTTGGGTTTACCAAACGCCGTTACAATATACGGTTACGTACGTTACTCCAACATGCCGATCATTCGGAGTTGCAATATATCAGTAAAACACGGCACTTTTTATTGGAACGCAAGAGTTTACGCCAACGAAGCAATACACATAAAAGTTGATCCTTTTTGCGGACTGTCTTTTTTAGGGGATTCTTATCTTAGGTTTAGTGACAACAATAACTACAACTGTATTGAATACGACGAAACGTCTGAAGTTATTTTGAATGTTCGACTTGAAGAAAACGAAACGACGTATCAACTTCCATATTGGCCAATCGATCGCCTCTATACGGTATTCGTTCGCGAAGGGAAAACATTACGAATTGAAACGCATGTTGACCAAACGATAAATACACTGTATATTGGTTATACAGATAATGTTGTAAGCAGCGGATCTTTGATTTTCGAGAATACATTACAAATAACAGGTTCCACTTTAAATCTTGTAGGACGTACAAGCAGGTTCGAACTCTCTGGTAACGTCGATCTTAAGTTCATTGGATCAAACAATCAATGGATTCAGTTTACAACAATCACGTCGTCGGCAGGCGTGATTACTCTCAACCTGGCCAAACCGTCCGGTACTGTTACGTTATCCGGCGTAAACGTCAAGATGAAAGGCTATTGCGGAACGGACGCAGCCGGAAATCTGATCGCCGGTCAAAATCCGGCCGACGCAAAAGTGACCGTTTACAGTACGTCCGACGTTACGTTCAACGGCACAACCAATCTAGCGTATCTTACGAATAACGGAACGATAGGGAAACAATCAAGCGACATATACACAAAGATTTACAACTACAGCGGAACAGGATCAGTCGATACGACGACGCGATTCCGGCCCAACTTCAGTTATTATTTTTTGGCGTCGGACAACAATGTTTTGTCCAATTTTTACGATCCCAATAACTGGACAATGATCGCTAACAGTTCTACTGCAGCGACGTTAGCACCTGTTATTGGAAAAGTCGACGATTTTCAGCTAGGTTATTCGTCCGAAAATTTTGTCGGCACGGCAGAGAATCCGCTGGCAATGACCGTTTCAAATTCTATTTTGGGCACTAATTACGCAATAGGCCGTTCATTAACTTTATTTGGTTATTTTTTTTGGGATCGAAATGCCTTGTTTGAAAATATATTCGTAAACTACGGCAGCCTGACGGGTAATAAAATACTTTCACTTTGGGGAATCAATAAAATAAAAATCGCGGACAATTGTAGCGTAATATTTCAGTCCGCCTGGGTCTATTACCCGAACAATCCAGAAATCACCATTGCAGAGACCGGCACGCTGAATATTACAGGAACTTTGACCGTTAACAACAATGCTCGGACAACAGAAGATACGATCATCCTTAACTTTACATCATGCGGGACATTGAAAGTTTACCCGGCGCGAATCTCAAATCATATTTCACTGAACTTCAATTCAGACGCCATTATTGGCGATATCCATCTTAACCTTGATGATAACCAGCAAACTTTATCGAGCTTCAAGATCAACACAATCAACCCGCTCAATTTAACCGGAAATCTCTACGCAACAAACACCGGTAACCTCAATCTTGAAGGGAATATCGAACTTAATGCGATCGGAGATAATGATCAAAATCTGTCGTTAAACGGAACCGAATTTTCAGAAAATACAGAATTACAAACAAATCGTTTGCTTGTTAATTTGGACAAAACGACCGGAAATATTACCTTTGAAAATATTAAATGCGTAATTTCCGGCACCGCTCCGGGTTACGAGTTAATTTCAGCGGACGTCACCTTTTTAAATCAGGTTGCTTTCTCCGAAGATTTTACTTGCGAAAACTGTCGCATCTCGTCTAATCTGGAACTTTACGCAACAGGCGAAAACGACCAGACTATTTCGTTCGTAAATACAGAAACGGACGGCCTGACTGTTAATCTGGATAAAACGACCGGAAATGTCGTTTTTGCAGGGGTTACGGGTAATACTTACGGAGAGGCGTTTTATCTTGAACTAAATTCGTCCAATGTTACCGCTATCGCCCCCCTTGCCCTTGATTCTCTTGTCGTTGACAGCGATTCGATTCTGATTATCAACAATGAGTTGGAAATATCTGAAGCATCTATAGAAGGGGAGCTTACAATAAGTCAAAGCGGAACAGTCATCCTTGAGGAACTTGCCCTTTCAGAAAACGGCAAGATTACCGGAACCGGGTCAATCTTTTTAGACTGGAATATCGATACCACTAATATTTTGGGAAGCATTGCTGCAACTGTCCATAAAGTGGCGTCTAACGTTCCTTCGCCGCCGATTCTCGAATTGGTAAGCAAAACAAATCACGAAACGGACGTTACCTGGAACAGCATCGCAAACGCAACGGAATATCTGCTCGAAGTCTCGACCGATCAAGAGATATGGACAGACACTGATCAATACATACAAAATCAAACGTCGAAAAATTTTGATGATCTTGATTCCGATACCCGATATTATTATCGGGTTCAAGCGAGGAATTTGACCGGTAACACCTCGTTTTCAAATGTTTTATATTGCAAAACGATCAAAGACGCTCCGACCGGATTGCAAGCCGAAACACGTACCCATTCAACCTTATTGATTGAATGGCCCCCTGTTGCTGAAGCACAAAATTATGTTCTCGATATCTCGAAAAATTCAGACTTTACAGAAAGTCAAACTCAGATTGTTCCCGCTGACCAGCAATCGTATCTTTTTACCTCGCTTGACGAAAACACAACTTATTATCTCAAAATGGCCGTTCGAGACCTTGAAAACGATTTGTCGATCTATTCAAACACCGTTTCTCCAACGACATACGCTGAAGCCATATCAAATGTTGAAGCGCCCGATAATGTTCTTTTTAATCAAACATTTCAACTTGATGCAACGGAGTCGATTGGCAATTCAATCGATATCGATTGGGGAGACGGAACTTATTCATACAGTCAGGACACAGCGGACAATTGGTTGTTTTCGCATTCTTTTGATAAACAAGGCGTTTACGAAATATGTATACTCATCAGTGAACCAGGAAATTATTATTCTGTATCAAGAACACTATATATTAATGTCTTAGCTGATTCCATTATATGGAGTTACGTTGGAGCTGGCGTTGATGAATACAAGATAAAAATGACACGAGAAAAGTTTTGTCACAGAGGCGACAATTCAATTGTTTTTACGGCCAATATAATTACACAAGCAACACAAACGACAATCGACCCAAGTTGCGTAAATAGCGTTTCTTATACTTTATATCGCAAAGGTTTTCTTGATGGTCAACGAAAAGAAATTATTCCCGGACATCATCTTATATGGCGAGGCCCAGCCGATTCTGTTCTCTCAAACTGTCAAACCGATTCTTCCTGGACGCTTGATTCCGTTGGCTATAATTTTCGTTGCAGTCCCGATGGCCATGATATTCCTATGTTTTTTTCTCCAGGCATTTACGATGTCGAATTTATCATCCAAATGCAAACAGGAAATCCTGTCGTTCTAAACTTTTGCTGCATCGTTGAATGAAACGGCTGACAAAACAAATGAGAAAAGAAATTTCTCTCGCAGAGATGCTAAGACGCAATGAAGGAATGGATATTCCGGGTTTTACTCATGTTGGAAATATGAAAGAAAAGTTGAAAATGCCTTCTTGGCGAAAAAAGACTCATTTCGTCAAAATATTATAAAGAACAGGCATCGCAATTTTGTAACACGCCTGTTCTTAATATGTTATACAATTTAACGATTCATGATTTTCTGCTGGACCGGCATTAAGTTAAATCAGATTTCAGAAAAAGAAGATTACATTCCAAGTCTTGCTTTTTTGGCTTTTTCGACAACCTCGGCATTTTTTGACACTTTTTCGATTTTGAGAAGAATCGGTTGGAATTTTTCCTTGTTCGGTTCTCGAAGAAAACGATGATGAGCGAGCTCAACGATCGTATTGGCAGCCGTTTCGACAAAATCAGGATTGTCCAGAAATGTTGAGATCCATTCAACGGCTTCAATGGTTCGCACAACGCTTGTTCGCTGAAGACATAAACGTTTGTCATCTCTGTTTTTAGCAACATTCATTGCATTTTTTAACATTTCAAGCGTTTCCGATTCCGGACGATCACTTTTTAACGTTACAAGGCGAATAAATGCTCTAAGAGCCCATTGTTGAAAGACATCAGAGTTGTTGTTCTGGGCGTTGAGCCATAAGTCATCGATATAGTCGACGTTCGGCCAGTTACAAAAAGCGCGAAACGCAGCGGTTTGTAAAGCGGGTTGATCGCTTGTTAAATTTGGCTTGACAAAATCTTCATAAACTCTTTTATTGCCGAGTTTTCCGAGCAGAGGAAGAATATCGGTCAAGGCGGAATTCAAGCCGCCCTCTCTTTTATCCAAAGAGGAAATAATAACATCAACGCGTTCTTCTGCATTGGGGTTCTTTTCGCAGACGGTCACGATCATTCGTTCCATACTTTCGCGTTGTTTTCCTTTTTGACTGCTTAAATAAAGTTCGAGTAATCGCGGAATATCATAGGAATCAGGATCGCAAATCTTTGTTAATGCGTTAATTGCGTTTGTGAACGAGGTTCCGTTTTCGGTTTTTGCGAGTTGAATCAAAGGATCAATGGCCTCATAACATTTCAACTCGGCAAGACAGGAGATAACTCCTTGCTGTAAATCCGTTTGCGGAAGTTTTTCAATCAACATGGGCGAAAGAACATCTTTCGGAAAAGTTTGAAGAGCTTCCCGCGTCGCATTTTGTATATCGTCATTGGAATTAAGCTGTTCGATAAGAACAGGAACGACAGAAATATCGCCAAGTCTGCCGAGAGTTCGAATAGCGGTCAAACGCAATGAAAGATCGTCACTTTTAACGGCTTTCAATGCGTTTTGAAGCATTTCATCTCCTTTTTGTTCTGCAAGTACTTCCAGGATAATAAGTTTCGCATCTTGTCCCATTTTATCATATTCATTATATAATTGATCCAAATTGCTTGAAGTCAATTCATTTAAATGGGCGGCAGCAATGACATTTTTTTCCTCATCGTTTTCAAAAAACCAATCATAAATCAATTGTTTTTTTGTTGTTTCATCGGAAAAAGCCAGAATTTGTTGAAAGGCAGCGCGACGGGTTCCGCGTTTTGAACTTTTCGAAGCCAGTTCATTGAAAAGTTTAAGGGATTCATCCAACTGCCCCGATTCGGCCAACGAACGGGCAATTTTGATAAATGTCGCTTCACGAACATCTTGAGAGACGTTAAGCTTGGCGTTTTTTAACAAATCATACGCCTCGGCGCCAAATTTCCCCAACGCTTCGACAGCCGCTTGAGAAACAGCGGAATCGTCAGAATCACAGAATTTTGCAATGTTCGCCATTGACGAAATATCATGTCGGTCGGCCAGGGCTCCAATGACGGCGGCAAGTTTTTGCCCTTTCTCATTTTGCAAGGCGTCGCGCAACACAACAAGCGATTCTTCACAAATGATATCAGCTAATGCAAGTCTTGCGTTTTCAAAATCTTCTTCAGATTGCAAATATTTTGCAAGGACAGGAACTTCCGCAGCAGTCCCAACAAGTCGCAATTGCATACAGACAAATTGTCGACCGGCATAAGTTGTCTTGTCGTTTAAATAACCAGCCAGTTTTTGAGCCATAAGGGATTTGGATTCAGATGTTTCGGTTGCCTTTTGAACTTCATCGGTTATCATTAACAACGGTTGCCAATCGTCGCCGAACTGATAATTTTCCAGCGCATTCCAGGCCATTTCCGAACTCATCTCTTTTTCCTCAGCCATAACGGCAAAAGGACAAAACAGTAAAATTTGTAATAAAAAAGGAATATATTTTTGCATTTTTTCTCCACAAATGATCAAATAATATCAACATGAATCGAACCGAAGTTGAATGGGACGTTTATGAAACGGCCAACTTACAGCGTTCAATTCATATTGACGGAATTTTCAACGGATTGATTTCCCAACAAATTTAAGATGAAGGGACGAATTGAAAAACAGTAAAGGTCTGTATTTTAAAGGATCAGATCGTTACATTGTCCAGGGAGCTCTCTCGGCTCTTGACAACATTTGATTTGCCTGTTCGTTGTCAAAACAACTTAAAACAGGATTCCATTTAAGTTTGCATCCTAATCGAAGAGCGATATCAGTAACGTTGCCAAGAGTTGTTGCGGCATGGCCTTCTTCGACGGGCGAAACAGGGTCTTGACGGGTTCTTACAGACCGGAAAAAGTCCGCTGTGTGTGGAGTATAGGCATAACCAGGATTCATCGAGGCATCGGAACCAGGGCTGACATGAAGTCGAACGTCATTATCTTTGAACTGAACATCCAATAAGGAAGCGGGTTCGGCACTGATTCCCGCTCGATTAACATGAACCCAACCTTCATCGCCGACAAATCGGCAACCTTGAGGATGAGGGTCGCCTGTGCTGCAAAAGTCCAAAAGCAAACCGCTTTCATATCGCAGCGCGGCGCGCCATGTAACCCAGGTATCGGTCATTCCGTTTTGAGGCATCATTCCGGTTCCTTCGATTTCAAAAGGTTTATGAAAAATTTCAGGAACGCCCCAACCGGCAATGTCAAGATGATGAACCCCCCAATTTGTAACAAAACCGACGCAATAATGAGAAATCATATACATAGCGAGCCATTCAACTCGTTGCGTATCAAAGGGAAACATGGGCGCAGGGCCGGTCCACATATCCCAGTCGAAACCTTTGGGGGGGTCAGACGGCGCCACAGAAGGATAAGCGGCGCCGCGCGGCGCGGCAACCTCGACAGTATGGATTTTTCCGAGATAACCATTTCTGGCAAGTTCGCAAGCTTTACGAAAATGGGGCGAACTTCTTTGTTGAGTACCGACTTGAAAAACGGTTCCATATTTACGAACCATTTGACAGACTTTAACGCCTTGAGAAATATAACGAGTCAGGGATTTTTCGCCATAAACATCTTTTCCGGATTTGATAATACGACTATATATTGGCCCATGCCAATGATCGGGAACAGTTCCCCAAATGACATCAATGTCGTCCCGAAGAAGGACGTCACGAAAATCAGAATACAATTCGCAAGCTTTGTATCCGCTTTGATTTGTGCGATCGGCATACATTTGGTGAACAACATTTTGGGCACGAAGACCGCGATCTTGACGAGCTTCGGCAATGGCAAGAATTTGATGATCCGGAAGCGGCGCCATCGCTCGAATGGAATCGCTGCCTCGATTTCCGACACCGAAAACACCGATTGTGATTCTGTTGCTTGGCGGAAGCGATCCGTCTTTTCCGAGCGTTGAGCCGGTCAAAAGCAACGGCGAGGCGATCGATGCGCTCGCCGTTGCGGCAAGAAACTGGCGGCGAGTAATCTGATTTCGTTTTTTTGACATAAGGTTTTTTCCTTTTCAAACATTTATGGATCAATTATGTTTTTGTTCTTCTCAAACTGTATATGAAGAATATTTATTTCTCGCAAAGGCGAAGAGGGGAGAGGTTTGGGGCGTTTTCACAAGTCGTTTAGCTGATCAATTTTACGAGAAAAAAATCGAGCATACGGGTTTACATTTTGTGTCGATTATTGCCAAAGATCGTTTATTATTTTGAGCGTTTCTTCGACGATGATCTGTCCCCCTTCCGGGCCGACTGTATTACTCTGAATTACGGCTCCGTAACCGCCGCCCTCTTTGGCGCGTTGACTCGGCAAATAGGTTCCTCCCGACATGGCACTCCAGTCTTTATAGGCGTCCAATCCGTCCTCGTCGGCTGGTTTCGGTTCTTTTGCTCCATTAGTCAACTGAACGACGAAGGTCTGAACCGCTTTGGAACGAGCTTTGATCTGTATACCGAAGTCTGTATAATACTCAAACTGATTGAAACAAAGGACACAATCGCCGAGGCGTAAAACATTGATCGGAGTTTTAAAAGTCGGATTCGGATTCTCTTTTTGCATTTCGTAACGACGAACAATTCGAGCGTTCCAGGCAGCCTGACCGTCGTTTGGATTATCCTTGCGTCTTTCCCATTCAGCTTTACAGAGTTCATATTCCGCATCGGTTACCAATCGCATAGGAAGATCAAGCGTTGCGTAACGATGAGCAAGAACGACGTTGGAATTTTTGTCGTTTTGAACGACGTCATAAGCTTCTTCAACGGCGCAAGTAATTCGACGGGCGATTTCTTCCAATCGGGAAAGATTACGAAGCGTTCTCATTCGTTCGTCGGCAGCGGCGCGATATCGAATATGGGGCGACATATCGCCCGCTTCGCCACAAAGTCCGACAACGACCAGATCATCGCCGAACTGTTTTCGCAAGTTATTTCGAACTGGCCCCCAATAGTCGGCGGAGACGAGAAGTTCATTTTCGACTTCCTGAGACGGACAGGCGACGTTGACAATAATGGCGAGCAATTTATCGTTTTGATCCCAAAAAAAGATCGAACCGATATCATGATCTTCCATTCCTTCGATTGCACGAAAAGACGGATCGTTCGTATTGCCATACATAACAGCGTGACCGTCGGCATAAACAGCCCGGCGATTATAGGCAACGACAGCATGTCCAAGTCCAAACGAAAAACTCGCTTTTTGACGGCAATTCCAGGCTTCCAGAGCCGCAGGTCCAAGTTTATCGCAAACGAATTTTACATAATCGGAAGGGAGAATCGTTCCTTCGACGCGCGGATAGGAATTGTTGTCAAGCGTCGGCGCTGAATGGGTATGCGTTGCGGAAAAAAGGACTTTTTCGATATCGAATTCCGGAAGAACTGTCGCAATCGTTTGACGAAAATCCAAAAGAGCCTGGCCTCGCATGACGACCGTATCCATCGAAACGAAGAGCGCCGAATCAAGAGAGGCATCGCCGTCCCGAGTTTCAAGAGCGAGAATGTTGAGAGTAACCGGATATTGAACCCCCGTCGAAGGACGAGGATGAAATTGTCCGGCTAAAACAGCCGACTGTTCCGGCGAAATATCGACCGAGACCGCTCCGACATAAAGATCTGCTCCGTAAGCTGAAATTGTCGTTACGAAGAAAATCAGCGTCATCCAACTCAAAATATGTTTCATTATATGTTTCATTTTTTCTCCCGATATTGATATTAAAAACATTAAAAAGCATTGAAAAAACGTTCATGGCTGACAATGATTTTTGCAACAAACGGCAAAAAAGATTCCCATTTATTTCCAAACTTCTTCGATCATACGAAGCGTTCCTTCGACCAGTTCCTGAGCTCCTTCGGCGCTGACCGGGGCGCTTTCAATGACGGCGCTGTATCCGCCGCCCCGAATTGCCTTATCGGTCGGCATATATGCTCCATCGCCGTCAGCCAATTGGACAACGAACGTTGCCATTGCCGGAGACCGGGCTTTAATGCGCATACCGTAATCGACGAAGAATTCGAACTGATTTGTTGCAACGGCGATATCTCCGATCCGAACGACATGAACGTCAGCAGGAAACGTTTCGACTTTTCCTGACTGCTGCGATTCATAACGCTCAACAACTTTTCCATACCAACCAATCGCCATAAACGCGACTTCTGCCGGCGTTTTGTTCGGGTTGTCGATAAGGGCTTGTTTGAATGAGTCGCATTTGGACTTGGCGTTTTTATATTCGTTTTCGGTTACAATACGCATATTTAACGGCAAGGTTTCAAATTGATGCGAGAACGGAATATCCGACATTTTATCCAGGACGGCACATTCATAAGAGTCGGCAACAGCGCGATCAATTCGGCGCGCGATTTCGGTCATTTCGTCAAGATTTCCGCGAAGAGCTCGCATTCGGGCCAGCGCTTCTTTTCTGTATTGCGGATGAGGCGAATTGTCTCCGGCAGGGCCAAGACATGCGACGATAACCAAATCCTCGCCGAATCGTTCGTTCAGTTTAGCGCGAGTCACATCCCAATGGTCGGCACAAAGAACGGAAAGACCTTCGACAACTTGGGACGGACAAGCGACGTTGACGACGACCGAGAGCAGTTTTCCTTCTTTATTCCAGAAAAAGAGCGTTCCGAGATCCGGATCAGTCGGGTTTTCGTAATGCGAGAAATTGGGGTCGTCTGGATTTCCATACATTTGAGTATGACCGTCGAAATAGCAAGCTCGACGGCTCTCGCCGATAACGACCTGTTCGAGTCCCCAGGAAAAATCGGCAGGAACTTTCGACTGCCAGGCCGCAACGATTGAGTCGGCGATTTGCGTCGTCATTGTTTCAATTGTCTCGGCATAATTTTCGATATTTTCTCCCTGCGGCAGATCCGGGCCGATATAAAGCGTTGGCGCTGTATGCGTATGAGTTGCGAAAAGAACGATTTTTTCCGGCAGAATCGAATCGTCTTTGGCGGTTGCTTTGTTCCGGACGATTTGAGCAAACTCGCCAGGAACATGAACACAATCGACGGAAACGAAGATTGCGGCGTCGATTCCCTTGTCATTTTCGATCGCTTCTATGGCGCAAACGTTAGCCGTAATGGGCGATTTGACTCCCTGGGAAAGCCGCAGATTGAACTGTCCCCAAAGCGGAACCGATTTTTTAGGAGTCAGATCGACTTTTGCCGTTCCGACTTTAAGTTCTGCCGCAGTAAGCGACGAAGCAAAGCAGATTATAGCAAATAAAATCAACGTTATTTTTTTCATTTTGATATTCCTGTATATTTTATGATAAAAATCAAGTTTATTTCAAAAAGGAATTGAGATGATCCAGAGAACGCTTCGCTTGATCAATGGTTCCGCATTCGACGGAAAAAACGAGATCGCGCGGGCATTTTTGAGCGATTTGGATGAAGCGTTGCCAATCGATAACTCCTTCACCGCAAGCACATCCGACCGGGGTTCCTGTCACTTTTCCGCGTTCTTCGTCGGAATGTTCGATTGTTATGTCCTTGGCATGAAGATGAACCGAGCGATCGACAATTTTTTCAAACCAGTCATAAGGATCCTGACCGGCCAGATAAGCGTTTCCGGTATCCAAATTGAATCCCATACAGGGCGAATCGACCAAACGATACAATTTTTCGAGACCTTCGGGCGTTTTTGAATATTGAGCATGACATTCCAGACCGATTTTGACCCCTCGTTCTTCGGCAACAAAGGCTGCTTCTTGAAGAGTATATCGCATGAGAACCCAATCTTCCGCTTCCGTTGTCCAGGGAGCTTTGATTCCTTCGTCGGTATTGACAACCGGAGCGCCGCATTCTGCTGCAAATCGAATCGCCATTTTAAGATATTCGCCATGACGATCAGGGCATCCGAGAGGGCCATGAGCTTGAAGGCCGGAAATTTTCAAGCCGCGATCTTCACATAATCGGCGCATTTTTATTGGATCGTCAAAAAGCGACCAAGTATGATAATATCCGGCTTCACTCATTAACTCCCGACCGAAATGAACCATTGGTTCAACATATTCATATCCCATTTCAGCCGCACAATCCAATCCCCAAACAAATGGTTTGTCATGATGACGAGTCGCTTCGAGATTCATACCAACTTTGATATTCGACATATTTTTCATCCATTTCATATATTATATTAACAGCGAGTTGATCAAGCCCCAACCGAATTCGGGAGAAGCAGGACAAGTTTGCCCGTTCAGAGTTCATTCGTATGAGAAACCAACGAACAGCAAGTTTTAATCATTTTGAGTATAAAGCAAATTGATTCCAGAGTCAAGAAATAAACAACAAAAACAATCGCATTTTCCAAGGAAACCAGAATCGTTTGTATTCAAGGCTGTTCGAGCCTTTCAAAATCGGACTGGAATCGGATCGTCCCCCAAAATATTCTGGAATTTTCAAAAACTGTTTCTTACAACAAAGCCCACAAGAAAAACGCTATAAAAATCAGCGCATACGGCCATTCCTTCCGTGTTCCAAAGTTTTTTAGAAACATCCTTTATGTAAATAAACATTTTTACATAAAAGTTTATCGAAAATCAGACGCGTCCACTTGGTCATGAACGGCAGGACCAAGTTCAACGGTTGTTTCAAGACCTGCAGACGTTACCGTTATTTCCAAGTCGGTTGTTTGCGGATTTCGATATTTAGCGTCAATAACATAAAAATGTTCTTCTTTAAGTTTGTCTTGGTTTTCATGATACCAGGTCAACGCAGCAGACTCATTGTCTTTCGGCATTTCATCCCAGGGACCTGATTTTATTGTTTCACTTTTATTGGCAATAACTTTATATTTTCCTTCGGGAACCCCTGCGTATTGACCATGAGTTTGGATTTCAACGACCCCGTTTTCATTTGTCATTCCGCCACAGGAAAACGACAAGGAAGAATCGTTCGGTTTGAGCGTTATCAAAGCCCCCGGAAGAGGGACTCCGTCTTGCGTTACGGTTAAACGCGTTGGATATAACCTGGGCAAACCATCCGGTTTCGGTTTACCGCAACTGACAAAAAGGAAAGGAATGATAAAAATAACAGATAATAATATTGATAAACGGGACATTTTTAACCTTTTCGAGAGGATTCGATTGTTGTTAAATTCAAAATAGATGCAACCATTTTGTGATTCACTATTCGCTTGTTATAAAAAATTCTGAGAAAGAAAAACTTTTGCTAATGTCAATGGGGATTATATATAATCGACAAGATGACAAGCTCATCTTGAAACCGAACACAAGAAACATTTCGGTTTCAAGATAAAGATTCGATAAAACGTTATGTTTGAAACTGCATTTTATTCATTGATATTAATGAATAAAATGCTTACGGAATTGCAACCGTTTCTCCGCCTTTGGGAGTCCCCAATCCGCCCCAGACGCCCCAATTACTTTTTCCTGTAATCGTTGGAACCAGAGAAAGATTGCCGCAATCTATCGTATCTGTTATAAAACGAACGGAACCGTCGCCAAAACAAGCATTAACTCCGCCGGAATGATAGCTGTTGGCAGACATAATACCGGATGTTGCATCAGTCGTTGAAGAAGAAGCACAAGACGGCGAGTTTGGAGGAAGAACCGTAACGAAAGCTGAGGTTGTATAAAGCCCATCTGTAATAGGACGCCCTTTGTTAACGCGAGCAAGAACACCATTTAATAAAGTATTATCCCCATTCAAACCGCGGCGATTCAGGCAAACCTGCGGACCATTTGCAAAAACATCACTGCTTGATAAATTACCGGCGCAACCGCCTTTAACCTCATTAAAAGTACCAGGTTCGCCTGGCAAACTTGCATGAGAAGTTTGAAGCGCCACCGCTTCACTGACGGCAATCGTATTACTCAAACCATCTTGAATGGCTGATATATTTTTAAAGTTGAAGGCAGCAAAAATACCCCGATGACGGTTATCGCCTAATTTATCGATAGGCGCATTCCACCCAGTTTGACTTACAATATTATCATTATACCATTTTGATCTGGGAACATACTGCTCGCTTCCATAGGGAAATCCAGCATAAATGCAGACGTCGCCATAACTGACAACATAGTTCATTGAATTGCTACTGCCACTTCCTTGTTGTTTGATTGTTGAAGAAAGCGGATCTGACGGACAACGAAGCGAACTTACAACCATCGTGAGCAAAGGATCCACCCAATTCTGCGTGTCTGGATTGTTTGTAATAAGTTCCCATAACGAACCTTGTTCTAAAAATGGAAAAAGGACAGCACAGGTTCCAACTCGACAATTCCAACCTGACGTTGTTGCTTGACCTGACGGAAAAGTATTATTAACGTCATGATAATTGTGAAGGGCAAGACCATATTGTTTCAAGTTGTTGGAGCATTGCATACGACGAGCCGCTTCTCTTGCCGCTTGAACTGCGGGCAGAAGAAGTCCGATTAGAATTCCAATGATTGCAATAACAACCAGGAGTTCGACGAGAGTAAAACCTATTTTACCCCCCCCCCCCCATTTTAACAGAATTGAATTTTTCATAAAAACCTCCTGAAAAAGTTTGAGCTTTGCCGCATAAAAAAATAATTTGCAGCAGGCATTCAATAAATGAACATTTTTGCATTGTAACGAACAGACTTCATAAAACCAAGAAGAAAATGCTTTAATTTTGAACACTGTGCAGAATTAAAGATTCTCTCATTTTTAACATATTTTATAAATATATTATGAAAAATGGGTTACAACACTTAACAGTAAACAACAAAATGACATTTTATTTCAATGAAAAAAATAAAAGGAGAGTCCTTCGTTTCATTGATGTTTTGCATTATAAAACAGGATTTATTAAAAATCAACTCTTTTTTTCTTTAAAATTTTTCACTGTTCAAAATTAAATAACCATAAATATCAGAGCAAATAAGTTAAGACCTTAGTTAACAAGATGTTATAATAAATAAAATATTTTTTGCCATCTGAAAAATTTTTCACTGCAAAACAGAAGTTTAAAAAATCGTTACTTGACAACGTCCCGATATTTGTTTTAATAATTATTATCAAAAAGAATGACGCTTCGATTTTTCTTTTTAACGGAAGCAGACGCGATTCCCTTATAAGGTTTATTTCAAATCAACGAAAATCGCAGATGGGCAGCTCGAAGGCCCGGAAATTCGAGAAAGGAATTGAAATTTGTAAGATCGAAAATAGTTGCTGACCAGCTTCTGTTTCCTTTTTTTTATGATATAATGGCAAATAAATAAGCCTGAATTTTAAGAAAAAATCTGTTTAGCTGAAAATATTTGTATGCATCCTTTATTAACAATACCAAGTTCCAAAACAACTTCTGTCGAAAAAGATCTGGATATTTTCATAACAGTTCCGCTTCGAGAACAAGGACCTTGCGGACGCCTTGGAAAAGCAGCCGAAGAAGGTCAAATTGAACTTGAAACTCTGGCACGCGGCGATTATCCAGGGCGTCCTTTGCCGAGCAATGTTCTTCCCTCACTTCGCAGTATTGGTTATTGGGATGCCCGCCAACGCCAAAATTGGGGACTCGATTGGCATCGACACGAAGGTTTGGAGATCGGTTTTCTGGAAACGGGCAAAATGTCCTTTTGGGTTGACGGCCTCTTTTGTCCCGTTGACGCCGGTTATTTAACGATCACAAGACCCTGGCAGCTTCATAAATCTGGAAATCCCAATATCGAAAAAGGTCGACTGCATTGGGTTATCCTTGATATCAACGCCAGCCATCCCAATCAGGACTGGGAATGGCCCGCCTGGATTGTCCTCTCAAAAGAAGATCTCGTTGAACTGACAAATTTCTTTCGAATGACCGAAACGCCTGTCCTTCAAGCCAACAAAGAAATTGCCCGTTGTTTCTGTAATATTGCCAATGCGGTTTCTGCTCATTATGATCCAAAGGTTTTTTCCCGTCTGGCCGTTTACGTCAATGAACTTTTGCTGGCTCTTCTGGAAATGATAACTCAGGAAAAAGTCAATCTGGATCCGAATCTTTCTTGTACTCAACGAACGATCGAACTTTTTTTGGAAAGACTCGGTTGCGATCTCAATGAATTGCAACGTCCCTGGACCGTCCGAAAAATGGCTGCAGAATGCGGCGTCGGAACGACTCAATTTACTTTATACTGTAAACAGTATGCAAATATGACGCCCTCAAATTATCTTCGAATGGTTCGACTTGAAACCGCAAAAAAACTTTTGAAGGAAAAAGAATTTTCTATCGGTCGTATCGCAGAAGAATGCGGTTTTGGCTCCAGCGAATATTTCGCAACACTTTTCCGCGACGAATATCATTTAACTCCCTCGCAATGGAAAGAACAATCCGAAAACAAAACCGAATAAAATTTTATTTTTTCTTTTCCCAGCGTCTTTGCGCCTCTGCGAGGGAATAAAAAGAATTTTAATTTTTGAGATTTTTATTCGTAAATCCGAGTCCCTTAGCGCTATGCCAGCAAGCATATTCCGTCACAATAGCGCCGTTAGGGCCGCCCATCATGAAATGAGGTTCGCAAAGAGTTCGCAATTTTCTGAAGTCGCCGACTTTGAGTTCTTCAAAAGTAAAACAGGTAATGCCGTCCTGATCCAATTGACTTTTAGGAAGCATATTGAGAACAGCGTCCGTTTTTTCGCCGCCTTGAGCGAAGTTGAAAATGCTTCCGTATCGAACTTGCCAAGCTTCATGTTTTGCAGGCATATCTTCAGCAGCCAAATGAAAATGTTCCGGAATCATCTGATTCGGCAAAAGGAAAATCTCGTGTCCGAAATAACCATGCTCTTTGTCATTGACCCAAAAAATACCGCCCATTCCGACTCGTTCAAAATCTCCCGATTCAAATTCAGCAACCCAAAATTCCGGATTGTCTTTTAAAGAATCGGTCAAGGAATAATGAAAACGGTCAAACATTTCAAGATAGGCTTTTTTGGCAACATCAGCCTGAAAAACGCCGTCTTTGTAAAAATCAGCATTTGTATACTTTTTCATTCTTGGTCTCCGTTGGTCAGGTCTGCGCCGCGTTTGCGCCATCGAGTTGGAAACAACAGTTGCCCCAATCAATCCGCCAGCCAAACCTTTTAATAAATCTCTTCTTAACATTTTGAATTCCTTCTTTTTGGCATTTAATCGTTAAAAAATCAAAATGACAATCAATCTTGAACGCTTTCTTATTATAAAACAAGAAATCTGGTCAATGCAAGCGAAAAAGAGTTATTTTTCAAAAAATTTTTGAATTTTCTGAAAAACAAAAAACGTTGAAAGCGGATTCGGTCAGAATTGGAATGACCGGGAAAGCTCGTTTGATTTTTGCAACGCGAGCGTTATTGACGGGTTTGCAACCCCCAAAAACGAGATTTTTACAGATTTGACGGACAATTTAATGAGAAAAGACCGGTTTACTCGAAAACGTTTTGACGATTCGGAAAAAATCAGACGGATTTTGCTGTTGTTGAGTTCCTGTTTTTTTTGAGTATAATCTTTAACGGCGCTGACTTTTTCCAATTTTTTCGACTTTTTTTGAATTGATCAAATTAAGAAGGTTTTTTCATGTTTCGGCTAACTTATCGATTTCTCCAAACGAGTTTTTCAATACAAAAGATAAAACGAAAGAAATTCTGGAATAACGTTAAATATTCAAACCAGATTCACCCTTTATTTTTCAGTAATATTGGGCCTTTCTTATTGATTCTGGTTGTTCTGTTGGGATTGGTTGGCTGCCGTTTGGATTCTGTAACCTTGCCCGTCGAATTTGAGGAATCGACGCAAAAACCGAAGATTTATCCCGATTATTCTGATATTTTGATTCCGCCCAATATAGCGCCGCTCAATTTTGTTATCGAGGAAACAGGAGATCAGTTTGTTGTTCAAATATCCTCCAATAATGGAACGTCTCAAACATTCAAAGGTCCAAAAATTGATATTCCGTTACGATTTTGGAAATCATTGTTGAACGAACCCAATATTTCCAATATTAATATTGACGTTTTTGTTCGCCAAAAGGAACAATGGACGAAATTTGCCCCTGTTATTCAGACGATTTCTAACGATCCAATTGATTCCTGGGTTTCGTATCGCCTTATTGAACCCGGTTACGAATTTTATCATCGACTCGGACTTTATCAACGAAATCTTGAAACGTTTGATGAAACCGCTTTTTTTCGGAATGAACCGGTCCATTTGACAACCTGTGTTAATTGCCATTCGTTTCAAAATCGCAAAACGGATAACTTTATGTTTCATACGAGAAACGGTTTTGGCGGGACAACAATCGTTCAAAATGGAAAAGCGGTTAAAATCGATACAAAATGCGAAGAATTGATTTCGGCTTGCACTTATCCGGCCTGGCATCCGAATGAACCGTTCATCGCTTTTTCCGTCAATAAAACCTTTCAGTTTTTTCATTCAAAATCGTTGCAAAAAATCGAGGTTCTTGACTCTTATTCTGATTTGGTTTTGTTCGACGTTGAAACCAGGACAATTCGACCCATTTTTAAAACGCCGCATATTTTTGAAACATTCCCTTCCTGGTCGCAAGACGGTTTGTCGCTCTATTATTGCGCCGCGGAACTGAAATTGAATCATCCGTTTGGCAGCGAAGAACGAATACTCGAACTGAAAGAATCGTATCAAAATTTGAAATATAATTTAATGAGAATTTCTTTTGACCCCCAAACAAGACAATTCGGCGAACCGGAAAAAGTCGTCGATGCGGCGAAAATGGACAAAAGTATCGTTCATCCTCGTTCATCGCCGGACGGACGATTCCTTCTTTTTACGCTTGCCAATTTTGGAACTTTTCCTATTTGGCATTCGGAAAGCGATCTCTGGATTCTCGACCAGGAGACGGGCGAAACCCGAATTTTGAGCGAGGTCAACAGCGAACGGGCAGAAAGTTGGCATACTTGGGACTCCAGCGGACGTTGGTTCGTCTTCAGTTCGCGTCGCGATGACGGTTTGTTTACTCGACTTTATTTTACGCATTTTGAAAACGGTCAGGCATCCAAACCGTTTTTGCTTCCTCAACGCGATCCTTATCAAAATCTGGAACGAATGAAATCTTATAATATACCGGAAATGATGATTGAACCGGTTGACGTTAAAATGCCTGAGTTGATTCGCGCCATTAAAATCGAAACGCCGCTCAAAGCGAATTATAAAGCTGGTTTAAAATAATCGCAACAATAATAAAAACGTTTTTCAAGGTTATCAGACTATTGTCGCATTCGGCATTTGGTTAAAACAGAAATTTTAATGACGAAACGCCTTTGCTTCTTTATGACAACATCGAAATGGCGTCGTTTTTGTAATCCGCTCAACGTTTCTTGATTTAGAATACAAAAACAAGAATAATCCAACGGATCGAATATAACAGGAAAAGTCATTTTCAACTCAAAACGGGAAACCGTCAACAAATTTGAATGAGGAAAAGAAATGAAAATAGCGTTTTGTAACGAAATGTTTGCTGATTGGTCGATTGAACGACAATTTGATTTTATTGCGGAATGCGGTTATGACGGCGTTGAACTTGCGCCATTTTCAGTTGACCCTCATTTAAAAGCGTTGGGAACGTCAAACGTTAATCAAATTGATTCATCAAGACGAAAGGAAATCATTCGTTGTTCGACGCAATTCGGCATTCCAGTTTCCGGACTTCATTGGCTGCTCGCAAAAACATCAGACTTTTATTTAACGTCTCCTGATCCGTTAATACGGGCCAAAACAGCCCAATATTTTATCAATTTAATTGACTTTTGTTCGGAACTTGGCGGGACATATCTCGTTTTGGGGTCGCCAATGCAACGAAATCTTTTGCCTGGCATTTCACAAAAAGAAGCGGTTTCGTTTGCAATCGACGTTTTAACTCAAATTTTGCCTTCTCTGGAAAAAACAAATCTTTTATTGGCAATTGAACCTCTTGCGCCTTCTGAAACCAACTTTTTACAAACAGCCGGCGAAACCGTTTCCCTTCTTCATCAAATGGGAAACCCGGTTCATTTATCGCTTCATTTGGATTGTAAAGCAATGTCGGGCGGCGAAACAAAAACGATTCCGGAAATAATAACGAATGCAGAAAATGTTCCGTTTATCAAAACATTTCATGCGAATGACCCAAATTTACAAGGCCCAGGTTTTGGCAATCTTGATTTTGTTCCTATTTTAAAAGCCCTTGAAAGCATTCATTTCAACGGTTGGATCAGCGTTGAACCATTCGATTATTCGCCCGGCGTCGAATGTTTGGCCCAAAAAAGCATTCAATATCTTAAAAACTGTTTAAGCCAATAAATATTTAGAATTGGTCTTCGACAAATTGGATCTATTGTTGTTCAGAGAAACGTTGCAATCCCATTTTATTTTTCGATTGTTTCTGAAGTTGGACAACATCCTATTTTTTCCAAAGGCAAGAAATGAAAACCGTTGGGGCAATGGGGATAATCGGTTCGAATTTGAAAATTGTTGTTTTCGGGATCAATAAAAAGTTTATTTCTTTCCTTCGACGCTTGATTGTCTGTTAAAACGGAACGATCGTCGTCTTGGCCTTGTTTTGGAAAAGGCATCAAAACGGAATCTTCTGTCAAAACGAGATTATTTTCGAAAGTTAAATAAGGACGAGCGTCATTTTGAACGGAATCTCCTTGCCATTGTCCTTTTTTATTAATGTCCCAAGTTCCGCCGACACAAATATTATTAGCAATATAATTTCCCTCGGGAGCTTTGGGCGTTTTTCCCGACTCTAACATTGTTGCTAATTTCGGATAACGGTCGGAATAGGGCGGTTTGTTCCATTTAATTCCCGAAATTGTCTTTTTCTCTTGAGCTTCTTCAAGCCAACTATCCGCATGATAATGAGCCCAACCAAGAGCGCGGGCATCGATATGAAGAGCTGGTTGACAATCGACGAAAATATTATTGAAAATGCCGCAATCTCGTCCTCCGCCAAGAAAAGTAGCTCGCGTCACATTTTTGAAAAGGTTTCCAACAATATCGGCAGAAGAAAACATATCGTCAAAATAAATTCCGACGCAACCTTGATTTTCGAAACCGGTTATATCATGAAGATAATTGAAACACAAAATGGTTCCGCGCATTGTCCAGTTGCGTCCAGTATAAACGGCTCCCGCGTCATTGGACTCAAAACAGACATTTGAAATCTCATTAAACTCAATTAAATGATCGTTGCCGCCAAATCCGATTCCCATATGCGGGGCATCATAAATTTGATTATAACCGACATAATTGCCAACGCCGCCAATTTGAATTCCGGCTGCATAAACGCGTTGAATGCGACCAAAATCATGAATCCGATTGCCGATAATGCGATTGTTTCCGGGCATCAATGTTGTTCGATCGCCGCCATTCATATTAATTCCGCCTCGACCGCATTGATAAAGATGACAATCAAAAATTTCATGATTGAATCCGTTTGCAGAAATTCCGGTTCCTCCAATATTACGAATCGAACATCGAGAAATCAAATTATTGTTTCCTCCGTCAATGACGATTGCGTCTTGACGAGCGGCCTCAAAAATGAAACCATCCCAAACAATATTGGAAACGTTTTTCATTTTTATGATATTGGGAATAATTGAAATGACAACTTCAGGCTTTTCTGACGAATCGTTTGATTTATTTTGTTGCGGCGGATAAAAATAGAGAATGCCGTTATTCCGATCAATATAAAACTCGCCCGGTTCATCGATTTCCGAAAGAAGGTTAAAAGCATAAAACCATTGGCCAACGCGATAACCATAAGAATGAAATGGCGGCAAAACGTTGAGCGTCTTGCTTGACGAATCAATGGATTCAACTTTATGGCGTTGCTCCGACCAATCCCAAAACCAATAACCATGGACCCAAATATCGTCTTCGGCTTCCCAATTCAAAAGACGATTGTCGTCAAACTGAAAACTTCCTTCGACAATTCCTTTGGTTCCTCGAACGTCAATGGGAGTTGTTCCTTCGGTCGTTAAACTTTTAATTTTGAGAAACCCCTGGTTGGGATATCGAGACAAATGAAGCGGTTTTTGCTCATAAAAAATTTCCGCTCCGTTTTCGGCCGGACTTCCATAATCGTTAATGCCTTCCGCTTTTAAATCGCAATAAAGAATCTTTTCTTGAATTTCGGGATTCAATTCCTTTTTCGCTTTGGAAATATCTGTTTTCTTCAAAATGTTTAACTTGTTCAAAGAATCCGCTTTTGAAGGAAAAATCGTTTTATCAACCGACTCGTTTTTTAAAGAATTTTGAGACTTTTCCATTTCTTTCAGCGTTGCAAAATGGGAAAGATATTTTCCGCCAACCAAACGAACTTCTTCGCCTTCCGCAGCTTTCCAGATAATCGGCAAAGTTGCCTTTCCTGAATCTTCTTCCGTCAATTCAAAAGGGGCTGTAAATTCATAAATGCCGCCTCGAACCAGAACGATTAATGCTTTTTGATTAATGAATTCTGAATCAATTGTCATGGATTCTGCGGTTGATTGAGCTTGAATCATTTGTTGACAAATATCGCGAATTCCCCGTTGAGCTCGGGCAAAGGTTGCGAAGGGACCGTCAGAACAATCAGCGTTTGGTTCCGCAAGCTTTCCAGACCAGGAATCGTTGCCATTGGTTGCAATATAAAAGGTTGGTTTGGATTCGTTTAAATGGGATTCTAATTTGAAAAAGGCGATTTCCTTTGCGTAAGCATTTTCCAAATTTTCAATTTTTTGAAAAATCAGCGCATATTCGTCAGAAAGCGACGTTTGAAGAAAGGCATCAGAATCATTTGTCGCCGATTCTTCCGCTTGAAGTTGATTGATTGACGGCGATGTCCCGTCAATGATATTCAAGAGCCCCCCTAAAAGAATCAAAAAAATTAATCTTCCAAAACATTTCAAGTTTTTTTGATATCGATCCTTTAATAAAATGAATTCAAATTGTTTTTTTTGCATTAGAAAATGTCCTCGTTTCATAAATTGAAAATGAATTTTGTCGCTTTTGTTGAATCGATTTAAGAATATTCTGTCTGGAAATAGGCAAAAACCTGTTGACAATCCGTTATGATTCATTCGTAATCGCTTGAAAACAATGAACAATTAATTCTTTGAAACAAAAAAACAAAATCTGCCGTTAAAATCGATAACGGCATAATCGCTTTATTGAATAATAAGGGATTGTTCTCAAAACCGCCCTAAGGTTAATAATCTGATTAATGTTTTCTTATGACTATAAAGAATGCTTGTTGATAAAAGAAAAACGTTTTTTTCCCTTTTTTTTATCAAAAAAGACATTTTTGCTGAATTGGAACAATCGTTTTCTTTTTTAACGACTTTGCGTTTTTTGGACATATTTTTCTTGAAAAGGAACAAATGATATGGCATAATCTTTAGGATTATGAAAAAACATTCCCGGCTTGAACGTTCCAAAATAATTGTTCGCCAGTCGGTTTCTTTTTTTGCATCCAAATTCAACGTCGACTCATTATTGAGAAAAAAAAATTAACTTATTTGCGTTTAATTTAATGATATTAAAATATTATTCAGAAGCAATGCCCCCCTTTGGCTTCGGGACAATTCCGAAATAATGAATTGGACCAAACAGACAAATTGCTTTGTTTTGCCAGGTTTTGTATTTACGGGTTCAATATAACTCTTTTCCTGAATAATCAGGAGTTGATTTTATGATTGATTAAAAGTTGTTTCAAAAATCTGATTTCCTTTTCTCCTTTTTTCCAGAGTCAAATCGACAAAAATCGGTTAGAAACAACTTCCAGACCATTTTTCAAGATTCATTGATGAAAGCTCTTATGGCGAACGAACAAATATCGCTCAAATTGGATGGCCGAGGCAACCGCCAATATCTTCCCGGCGAAACGCTTGCTGGAAGTTATTATATTGATGAAATTCGTAATAGCATAATTGAAGCGGTTGAAATTTCTGTTCTTTGGTTTACCGAAGGAAAAGGAAACCAGGACTATGGAATTCATGCCTTTTGGCGTCGTTCCAATCAGGCGGGCGATTGGATTGATCCCAGAAAACCCGGGCGATTTAGTACAACGCTTCCTAATAGTCCGCTTTCTTATGAAGGACAATTAATTAAGGTTCGTTGGGCCGTTCGAGTTCGAGTTTTTCTTGATAATGGCAAAGAAATAGTTGAAGAACTTGTTTTTCGCCTTGGAAATATTCCTAATGTTCGAAAATTAAAAGCGGAATGAAATGACAGAGAAAAAGAAACAACAGAAACTGAAATTTTCGTCGTTGAATATCGAAACATCCAATTGGAATTTGCGCCAAAATCCATTTTCTGTTTGTTTTGTTCAGCCGGGAAGCATTCCTTTTGTTTTTGAAAGAAGTTATTTAAATTTGCTTAAAAAGAAATCGCCTTTGCTTTTTCAACAATATCTTTTTCAAGCTCTTTCGATCGGAAATGAAGTTCGGACTTTCGTTGGGACACAATTTTTAACCGACTCTTTTGAACGATTAGGATATCGGGCTCAAATTGTCGGGGATCACGGAACAGGGAAATCGACTCTTTTGCATTATCTTGCCGATTCATTGTCAGCTCGCGGTCATCAGGTTTTTTCTTTTTCGCTTCATGATTCTCAACGGAATCTCCCCCAAGAATTTTGGAGTCGGTTGAACAAAGTTTTGGGAACGCTTCCTTCCGACGAATCGAATCATTTTTTCAAATCCGAGACGGTTCAAATTTCAAATGAACAAATTAGATATTCTTCTTCCAATATGAATCATTCCGATAAAACGTCCCCAAAAACTTTTTCTCAAAAAATAGTTTTTCTTGACGGTTTTGAACAACTTTCCTATTTTAGCCGTTATCTCTTTCGTTCCTTTTGTCGAAAACATCGACTTGGTTTTCTTCTTTCGACGCATTCGAGCGCCGTTGCGGTTCCGGTTCTTTTTCGAACTCATTCTTCTTTTGAAACCGTTCGCAAAATAATTGATTTTTTATTGGACGATTCCGATTTTTTCCTTTTTGAATCAGAAATTCGCGCTTTGATGAAACAATCGGGAAACAATATCCGTCAAGTTCTTTTTGATCTTTATGACGAATACGAAAACCATTTAGATGCTCTGCAATAATTTCGCGATGTTTTTGAAAGCCAAAAGATTTTACAAATCAATAAGATTATATCGCTTTAAATTTTATTAAAATGAATGAACATAATAACTGAGAACTCTGGTTTGCGATTGATAAAGCATTTGACCTTTCTTATCGGTTTCAGTCGAAATACTGCGTAATATTCCGCCTGGAATATTTGATTGATGATTTGTTTTTGTAATTGTTGTTCCGTTTTCGTTTCGGCTTTCAGTTTGAGAACGGAACGAATGTTGATTATTCCAAAGGGTTAAACGTCCAGAAGTATTCAAAACGCGCATTAAGGAATCATTGATCAATTGTTCCTCAGGATTTTGTTCTGTTGGCAAACTATAAGTTTTAACTTCTTTTTGAAGAATGAAAGGCGATTTAACGGTTGAATACCAAATCGTCGTCATTTCCTTACATTGAGGGGTTAAACGTTTTGTTTTGCGGACTAAACAAGGAACCATTTCTGAGGAAATACACAAATTGGACTGCGAAACGTCAAAAACAACAGGCGACTCAATGATAGCGGAATCGGACAGGATCAAATTGCCCCAAAAATCATATTTATTAATAATAAAGCCGTTATCAAACCAGGTTGTCCCCATTAAAATTCTGGTTTCTTCTTTAAGAGTATAGCCGTCGTCTTCAACGCTTATTAAAGTTTGACGAATTTCTTTAACCGATTTTTGTATTTTGTTATTTTGAGGAGTTAGATCGACTTTTTGTAAAAGAATCCAACTTCCGGGTTGAAATTTCCCCCAGGGAGATTCTTCGCGAGTCAAAGGAGCGGGCGAATCGGAGTTGAATTGAACGACCGGAAAAAACATTGATTGTTCTGAAGAAGATTGGCAATTCAAGGAAATGTCCATTGAATCATTAAAACGTTCGTTCAATCGTTTTTTAAAACTTTGTTGAAAATTCCAACCTTGATTTTTATCGGAAAAAAAGGGGCGTTTCGTTTGAAAAAAAGATTTGTTTTTCTTTTGTGTATCAGAGTTAAAAAAAACATTATTGTTTTCAAAAAAAGAACGTTTTTCTTCCTGGGAAAATGCAAAAAATGAATAATATAGAAGAACAGGAAAACAAATTCCTGTTAAAAAGATAACAGGAAAAACGCTTTTGGACAAACGTTTTATTGTTTTTTGAGTTTTATTCATTTTCATAATTATTGTTGAAAGCGAAGTCAAAAAGTCCCGGGTTTAGGCTGATTTTAATGAAAAATCGTTGAAAGCAATCAGGATTAATCAGGATATTGTCGAATTTTACAATAATTGCGAATTCGTTATTGGGAAAGCAAGTCGACAATTGTTGAATCAAATTGAGGAGGAACCGTTTTTAAATCAATCATAATATGAGTTTGATTCCAACGAACATTAAGAGACGGATACGATTTTTCAAGAGATTTTGCGAACAACTCGGGAGTTGTTTTTGAAGGTTCAATTGAAATAAGAAAAGTCGGCATCCTGCCTCGTATCGCTTGAGGAAAAAGGAAGGAGTTCCCCGGAAGGATTTGAATATCCTTGATTAGGGAACTCGCTTTAAGTTGAGGGACAATTCGCGACGCCCGATTTTTTAAATTGTCTGCAGAAACAGCAATTTTTTGAAGAATCGGAATGTTTTGAAAAACTTTTTCATCCAAATAAAAGGAAAAAAGTTGATTCAAGCCAGCCATATCAGTTGAATGGGGGGCACAAAATTGCGGAAAATGTAATGATCGAACTTTATCTAAGAAACATTTTTCCCCTAATAAAACGCCGCAATTGGGGCCGCCAATCAACTGACTTGTTCGGCATAGAATCAAATCATATCCTTTATTAATATAATCGGTCAATATTGGAACGCCGTCGATAAAAAATTGATTTAAATCAGCAATAGAAGCAAATTCAAGTTCGCAGAATAACGGAATTTGAAACTCTTTGGTTTTTTCTTTTAATTTTAATAATTCCGATTGCGCAAATAAAGGAAGAAGTTGCGAATGCTGACCGACCGCAAAATAAAATAAACCCGTTTTATGTGAACAGGCTTGAGCGTAATCATCGACCGTCGTTTTATTAATTGCTCCGACCTCTTTGAATCGAATATTCCAGCGATTTAATAAATCTTCCTGACGCCAGCCGTTTTCAATTTCATAAAGATCGCGTCTTGCGATAACGAGTTGTTTATGATGACAAAAAGTTTGCAAAGCGGCCCATTTTGCCAAATAGGGATTGGCAAAAAAAATCGCGTCTTTTGCGCCGGTCAATCGACCCAAAAGAGAGGTCGCTTGCTCTATTTCGGAATTGAGTGTTGTTGATTGATATTGAAAATAATGAAAATCAATTGAATCGCCAATTGTCTCAAAAGAAGAAGGGGAATCGGCAAGGCTTTCCTCAATGGAGTCATCTTGATCGATTGTTGATGAATTATTCTTTTCAGATGACGAACTGGATGACGAATTGATTTCATAAACGGTTGACGATTGAAAACCGACGTTCCAGATCATTTTTTCGATAACGTTGGGAGAAAAGGTTTGATTTTCCGCTTCTTGTTCATTCCGAAAAAAAATGCCGGTTGCATTAATTTCAAGGCGCGGATTCGTTTTTTCGATTTTTTGGAGTCGCTCAACAATTTTTTCCGTTAATTCTGTAAAATCCGGAATGCGATGCTCTGCCGCCGCTGATTTGAATTCTTTAGACAAATCATCGAAAACCCCTTTGACTGTTGCAACAACAGCCGTTGGTTGCAGACGCTCAACAAATGGTTTGATCTTGGGCGAGGAAAGAATTTCATTTAGATTTTGAACAGAAAATGGTCCGAATTTCACAATTTTCTCCCTTTGACGCGTCGTTGAAATATAAACTCATTTTAGCAATTATAATATTAATATCAGTTATGAGCAATACGGCATTGACAAATATTTTTGTAATATTTTGAGTTCCAGACTTTTGACTGCTTGCAATTTACTTTTGGAGACGCTATAATTCGATTGATTGTTGCTGAAAATGTTGAAAATTAATTTTGAAGGGAAAAGGTCAACTGAGCATGAAAATCGTTTCGAAATTTCAACAGATTTGGCTTTTTTGATCAATTAACTCAACAACTTTTGTCGCCTTCTCGGCGGACATTGTTGCAAAAGTTTGTTTTTTTATGAATATGTCGTTTAGATCTCGATATATGCTTGACAACATTTTCCAACGATAATCAAAAAACATTATTTTATGACTTTTATCATTTTATTTTCAGACAACAATAACATTATTTTTCAGAAAGGAAAAAATCAAACAATGAGAAAAAATGTATTGAGTATTATTTTTTTGCTGTTTGTATCAATCTGTCTGACTTTTGTTTCAGCAAAAGCAGACGATGATTGGAAACCGGCAAAGGGAATTCTTCTTTCAAAATTCGCGAAAGACGTCAATCCGAACAACGTATTGCAAGAATATCCGCGTCCTCAAATGGTTCGCGACGAATGGCGAAATTTGAACGGGCTTTGGGATTATGCCATTCTTCCCGTCGATCAGAAATATGACGACGATCAAGGGGAAATTTTGGTTCCGTTCGCTGTTGAATCCGCTCTTTCCGGCGTTGCGAGACGAGTCGGCAAGGACAATAATCTTTGGTATGAAAAATCGATTGAAATTCCGAAAAAATGGAATGGCAAGCGAATCATGCTGAACTTCGGCGCTGTCGATTGGAAATGCGAAATTTTTGTCAATGACAAATTGGTTGGTTCGCATCAAGGAGGTTATACGCCGTTCTCGGTTGATATAACCGACGCTCTGGAAAATGATGACGATCAAGAAATCCTCGTCAAAGTTTGGGATCCAACGACAGACGGCCCGCAACCGATCGGCAAACAGCATAACAACCCGCACGGAATTTGGTATACGCCGGTTACCGGAATCTGGCAAACGGTTTGGATGGAGCCGGTTTCCGCCGCTCATATTACAAAAGTTCTTCCGATTTCGAATATCGATGACAAAACGGTTTCCGTAACCGTTTTCGCAGAAGGAATTGATGACGACTGCGAAGCAATGCTCAAAGGCAAAACGGCTAAATTTGTTGACGGAAAAGCAACCATTTCTTTTGATTTCGCCGACGCTGAACTTTGGACGCCGGACAATCCGAAACTTTATGACTTGTCCGTTTCTCTTAAACAAAAGGGCGAAACGGTCGATAAGGTCAAAACCTATTTTGCGATGAGAAAGATTTCATTGGGCAAAACCGAGGACGGAATCACTCGAATGATGCTCAATAATGAATTTTTGTTCCAACATGGGCCGCTGGATCAAGGTTGGTGGCCGGACGGACTTTATACAGCTCCAACCGACGAAGCGCTGAAGTTTGACGTTCAAATGACAAAAGAATTCGGCTTCAATATGTTGCGAAAACATGTCAAAGTCGAACCGGCTCGATTCTATTATCATTGCGATTCAATGGGAATGCTCGTTTGGCAGGATATGCCAAGCGGCGATACAGCGCATTATATTTCCCCGACAGACCCGGACGCCGTTCGTTCTCCGGAATCGGTTGCGATTTATGAAGACGAACTGAAACAGATGATCAGCGCGTTTGAATTTTTCCCGTCCATTATTATGTGGGTCCCGTTCAACGAAGGTTGGGGACAGTTCGATACGCCCCGCATTGTCGATATGGTTCGTCAACTCGACGGAACGCGACTTGTCAATAATACAAGCGGCTGGTCGGATCGAAATTGCGGCGACGTTTATGATAAGCATGTTTATCCTGGCCCGGATATGTTCCCGCCGGAAGAAAATCGGGCAACTGTTCTGGGCGAATATGGCGGTCTCGGTTTGCCGATTAAAGGTCATTCCTGGAAGGATGACGGCAATTGGGGTTATGTTTCGTTCAACGACAAAGAAGGTTTGTTCAAACGTTATCAACAATTGAATCGAGCTCTTCGAAAACTGATTATCAAAGGTCTTTCTGCGGCGGTTTATACGCAGACAACTGACGTTGAAATCGAAGTCAACGGGTTGATGTCTTATGATCGCGAAGTCATTAAAATGCCGACCGATAAACTTTATGAATCGAATACGAAACTTCGCGTTCCGCTTTCAGAAGGGGCGACCGAAACAAAATTGATTTCTCGTTGCGCAAAATCAGAGGATCAAATTTGGAAATATTCGACTGAAAAACCCGCTGATAATTGGGCGGCTTGCGATTTTGACGATTCCGCCTGGAAAGAAGGCCCATCCGGTTTTGGAACCAAAGAAACGCCGAACTCAATTGTTCGAACCCTTTGGGATACCAATGATATTTGGATTCGTCGCGTCGTTGAATTTTCCGAGGAAAGCCTTGTTGATTTGTCCGCCATTCAACTTTATATTTTTCATGACGAAGACGCGGAAGTTTTCATTAATGGCAAACAGGTTGCTTCCTTTGAAAATTATGTCGGCGATTATTTCTTTGCCGATATGGATACCGACGTCTTGAAAGAAGTTTTGAAGCCGGGCAAAAATACGGTTGCCGTTCATTGCAAGCAGACTCGCGGCGGTCAATATATTGATCTTGGAATTGTTTGGGAAGCTCCCGCGAAAAAATAAAGCGTCGTTTTTTCTTTTCTTCTCGTTGAGGGGAAAAGAATGAATTCTTTCGTTGATTTTTTATAAACGTTCAACAAATAAATCTGATAAAGTTTGTTTGTTGAGCGTTTTTCATTTCTTGAGAAGAGTTTTTATATCAAAAAGTTTTGGGTCATCTTTTCGCGTCAATGCCAACATCCAGAGAGTTGGGTCTGTTGAATCGTCAATAAAATGAACAGAACCGTCTCCAAAACCGATATTCATTCCGGACGAATGAATGCTTCCGCAACCCAACAGATTTGATTGATTCCTGAAGACGCTGTTTGGAAGTCAATTTCCTGCCTTGGATTCATCCAGCAGATCGGAATTCTGCGTTCAACTATAAAAACCGTCTGATCCAGACGATCAGCAAAATCCGAGATTGTCAATGATTTTGATCCCTGAAATGCCGCTTCCTTGCCAACAACGCAGAATAATAAGAGAGCCCTTTTGAAATTTTTCTGATTTCATTATTCTGCAAGACTAAATTTTCAGACAATTCCGACGGGCATTGATAACAGCGAAAAGAAGAGGGCTCGTTCCAAAATTGACGTTCCATTCGCTGTCCCAGGGTTCGTTGAGCCGAATTTTTTCATATAAATCTTGTCCTTCAATATTAAGGAAGAATCAAAACCCGCCAACGATGAAGCAGATTCCCCTTTTCATCCGTTGTAAACGCCGGCAGAAATTAACCGTAATCGTCATAATATTGATGAAAAGCCAGAAGAATCTGTTTTATATTGTTTGAACATTGCAACCGCCTTGAGGCTTCTGTTGCTTTACTGACGGGAGGCAGAATACAAACGAAAATAAGCAGAATTCCCCCCAAATATTGCGGGAATGATACAAAAGACAATTGATGTTTTCGATAATAGACAAGCTTTTATATAATGTTCTCTTAATTTTGCTCGATTGATACAGACAGCAAAAAATCAAACCGATTATCCCCAAAGGGAAAAGAAGAAAAAGATTCAAAATACTCCAGGCAAAATGATCCGAAATGTTTTCGAGCGGATTTAAATGATCTGGTTGATTCAGATTATCATAATCTTCAAAAGACGTTTTATCGAGTTTGTTTGTTGAGTCCGGCATGAAACTTTTCCCAATCTATTTATTTTATCGTTTTTTTTTCAAGATTATATTCGAAATTTGAGCCCATTTGAGACATTATATCAAGCGGTCATCGGAAACAAGTTTGCAGCAACGGAATAATAAGACAAAACCTGTCGCTTAAATCGGCTTCAAGATTAATAACAACCATTGAAAACGAAAGCATTATTCTTTTTAACAAGAGAACGGATAAATTGCTTTACATTATCTATTCCGGTTATTCCGATTAAGCAGCCTGGAACAAATGGTTTCATTAAACAATATAAAAAATTTATGAAAAAAATAACTTTTACTGGTTTCAATTTTCCAATAAACAGGTTAAAATAAATCCAAAAGTCGAAATAGGCAATTTGTATCAATAACAAAAAAACAATTTCATTTCTTGGAAAAACGAAAAAAATGGTTGAATAAATAAAGTTTTATTATAGACAAAGCAACAAAAAGATTCAACCGTTTTTCGTATTAAATAAATCGGAATTCAAATATCATATAAAATTGACCGGATCGAACTTATCCGCCAAAATGGAAGGTCGGACGTTTGAATGGAAAGGTCGCGAGAGGAGGTTTCCCTTGGGCAAAAAAAAATATTACAATAAGGCCGCAACATTGATTATTATGCTTTTGGTAATCATGCGGATCGGGATTGGCTGGCATTTTTTCTTCGAAGGACTTTGGAAAATGGAACCGTCAAATGGTTTTTCTTCCAAAGGTTTTCTCGGTATGGCAAAAGGTCCGACAAAAGACCTTTATTATATGATGCTTCCCGATCTTCAAGGCGACGAACGTCTTGAAATGGCCAAAGTTTATGAGGTTAAACAGCCAAACGGCATTAAGGAATCCCAGAAAAAACTGGGCTGGACATTTCCTGTTATTGAAAGGGAATGGTTCAATTATTATGAAGAATTCAAATCGAAATATTGTCTCAGCGACGAACAAATAGCGGCAACAGACATTATTTTCAATCAATATGTCGATTCTCTGCGCGAATATACAGCAGAAAATCGCGACGATATTCTCGGCTTTTTGGGAAGCAAACAGCGATTTGAAGCCGATAAAATTTCTTTGTCCAATAAAACGGAGCATCAGAAAATTCGTAATTGGGACAACCAGATGAAATATCGATCCGAAGCGGAAAAATTCCTTTCTGAACCAGAAACAATGGGCGAAAATATGCAACTTGCTCTTTGGGAAGAACTCAATGGTCAGCAAAAAGCGCAATCGGCCATTGCTCCGATTGCTTATGGTCAGAATAAAATCCCGTTTGCCAACGTTATCGCCAATACTCCGTTCATCAAAAATTTTGCAACGCCGTCTCGACTTGGTTTTCTTGATCTGGCCGTTACATTAGGGCTTTCCGCGATTGGCGTCTGCCTAATGATCGGTTTTTGTACAAGATTGGCAGCGCTCGGCGGAGCGGTCTTTATGTTGAACGTTTGCCTTTCCCAATTCCCCTGGCCAACCGTTTATCCTTATTCTCCCGAAGTCGTCGGGCATTTTATGATCTTCAGCAAAGACTCAGCGGAATTAATGGCCCTGCTTGTATTGGCCGCTGTTCCTGTTGGACGCTGGGGCGGTCTTGATTGGTTCCTTTGGAACTTTGGCGGAAAACAAATAATGAGACTTTATGGTTGGAAAAATGATCCATTAACGCCTGCTGCATTAGCCCCGGACTGTTGATCTTGATTTTGTCATTCAATCTCAAATTTTCGTTTTGTCGGAACGCTTTTTCATTTTTGGAAAAGCTTCCGTCCCATTCGAGCAGATTGTTTCGGAAAATGTTTTGAGAAAGTTGGTTTCTGCTCATTGTCCGTTTCGTTTTTTCCCTTGAATATCGATAGACTCTTCTTTCTTCGGCGGGAAACATATGCCAAAACCGATACGGACAACAGATTTCAACGAAAACTTTATGATTTATGCCAAACAAATCAAGCGAATTCCAATTAAATAATTTGACAAAAGCGATTAATCTGTCAATAGTCAAAATGCTCAAATGGAGATTATGTTCAACGTTGCCGAATTTTTCAATTGGTTAGAGGTCAACTTTAAAAATTTTATATTTTTTCGAACTCAAACCATTCCTTTCGGTTTATTCTTGATAAAATAGACTCAAACAGATTGAGATTCTGTTTGTTTCCCAATGGCAAGAAAATTGGATAAATGAAAGCAGCTTCAAAAAAATTCAATAGAAATTTCAAAAATTTGGAGCTTCTTGTTTATCAAGGCGTTTTCGAGTTTCTGCCGAATTGAATTTTCAATTTATATTCAATTAAAACTCGAATTTCCTAAAATCGATTCACAGAAAAACATAACGATTATATCATATACGGAATTTTTAAGGAATAACAAATCATGAATCAACCAACAGTGAAAACGACAAAGGCCCAAAACGTTTCTCAAGGATGTTCCCGACGAAACTTTTTGATCGGCGGAACGTTGGCTGTTGCCGTTCCTGCCGCCGGTTTGGGGGCGTTCTATTACGGATACAGTAAAGTTAAAGGCAATCCGGTTCGCGTTGCCGCTCTTGGAACCGGCGATGAAGGAAATGTTCTGCTCGGCGCGATCAATCCCGATTATGTTCAAGTTGTCGCCATTGCCGATATTCGTCCTTATAATCAATATCGAGCGTTTCATGGAGATCATTACAGCGATGCCGCTTTACAGGCTCGTTGCGGTTTAATGTCAAAATATGGTTGGAAAACCGAAGATGAAGCTCGAAAACATGTTGCCGTTTATGCGGATTATCGCGATCTTCTCAATGACGCTCACAAACTTGGAATCGAAGCGGTTATTATTGGTCTTCCGCTTCATCTTCATGCAACGGCATCCGTTCAGGCAATGAAACGCGGTCTGCATGTTCTTTGCGAAAAATTGATGGGACATTCCATTATCGAATGCAAAGAAATGGCAAGAGCTGCCAAAATGTTGAACAAGCATTTGGCGATTGGTCATCAACGTCATTATAACATTTTGTATCATGAAGCGGTTGATCAAATTGAGCGCGGACTTTTGGGCGATCTGCATTATATTCGAGCGCAATGGCATCGAGGCAATTCTCCCGGCGCAGACAGTTGGCAAATGCCCATGCCGAACGATTTCAAACCTTATGATCCTCAAGCAGATAAATTGCTTTTAGAACTTGAACAATGGAAGGCTAATCTTGCGGAAGCTCGCGGTCTTGAAATAGAAACCTGGCGGAAAAAAGTTGCTCAAAAAGAAGCGGAATTATCCGATGCCATTTTGGCCGATCATTTTAATCCGGGCGAATCGGGACGAAAATATAAGGGAGTTTCTTTAAAATCCGTTTCGGAATACGGTTATACAGATCGCATTTTTGGCGAAGGAACGTCCAATGAATATCGGCGTCCAAGCGGCGAAGAATTGATTCGTTGGCGACTTTGGAGTCGAACGGGCGGCGGATTAATGGTTGAATTGGGAAGTCATCAGTTGGATGCGGCAAGCATATTTTTAGCCGCCTCAAATCGTCGGGTTGCAGCTCTTCGCGGCGAAGACCCGAATCTTCTTCCCGATAACGGAAAAGTTCATCCGCTGAAAGTTCATGTTTCGGCCAATCGAAATCTTTTTGGATTGGATCGCGAAGTTCAAGATCATATAACGACGCTTGTTGAATTTCCGTCTCCCTATTATAACCCTCGAACGATCGAAGGTCGAAAAAAGACAATTACAGTTCAATATTCAACAATCAATGGGAATGGATTTGGCGGTTACGGCGAAATCGTTTTTGGAACCAAAGGAACAATTATTCTCGAACGAGAACAAACTTCTCAACTTCTTCGCGGACCGTCAACGAGTAAAATCGAAAAGAAAGCCGCCGGAACAGCTGCCCTGGATACGCAGGCCAGCGCTCCCGCTCAAAAAGCAGTTGCAGCAACCGGCACTGGCGCGGCCAATGTCAGTCGCGGTTATCAGGAAGAAATCGAACATTGGGCTTGGTGTGTTCGAGAAAATCCAAATGTTGCCGATCCGAAAATTCAGCCGCGTTGCAATCCTCGAATCGCTTTGGGCGACGCCGTTATTGCTCTTGTAACCAATATAGCAGCCAATCAGGGTCGAAGCGTTGATTTTAAGGAATCCTGGTTTGATCCGGATAGCGATGAAACTCCGGAAAATGATTTGACCGACAATAAAGCATTTCCCAATCTCGAACAGGAAAAATATGCGATTTAGCAATGATATCAAAGTCGATTTGAGCGAAACTTTTCGCTCGCAGAAATCTGTTTGTCGTTTGAGGTTTGCGAACCTGACGCTCAAAGATTTTTCAGCGACTTGAGTCTGAATCGTTATTTTTGAACTTTCGTTATTCTTTTTTCAACAACAAGAAGTTTTATATAAACAGGCAAATATTATGACATTGAATTTGACAACCGAACAAAAGGCGATCGGGAAGGAAAACTTTCTTGCGGCCATCGGAAATCGCGATGTTCGACGCAATTTTTTGAAACAATCATCGAATGCCAATCTGGCGTCGGGAAAGGGAATGGGCCGTTTTTATTTTAAGTATGGGCAAATCGACGGACCGGTTCGAATTGCAATCCTGGGAACCGGCGACGAAGGAAGCGTTCTGATCGGCGGTTTGAATCCGGAATATGTTAAAGTCGTTGCGATTGCTGATATTCGCCCCTATAATCAATATCGGGCGTTTCATGGCGATTGTTATAGCGCTTCGGCTGCGGCAGTTCGTCCCGGCTTGATGAAAAAATATGGTTGGAAAACCCGAGAACAAGCGGCGCAACATGTCAAGGTTTATAATGATTATCGCGAACTTTTAAAAGACGCCAGGGAACTTGGGATTGAAGGCGTTATCATTGGACTTCCGCTTCATCTTCATGCTCCGGCCGCCATTGAAGCGATGAAACAGGGCTGTCATGTTTTGACCGAAAAATTGATGGGACATTCCATTGCCAACTGCAAAGATATGATTCGAGCAGCGGCGGAATATAAAAAACATTTAACGGTTGGACATCAACGTCATTATAACATTCTTTATGATCACGCAACGGATTTGATCAATAAAAAAGTGCTCGGCGATTTGCATTATATTCGGGCTCAATGGCATCGCGGAAATCTTCCCGGCAACGACAGTTGGCAAATGCCTCTTCCAGAAGGTTCCAAAGAAGAAGATGTTAAATTGGGCGAATTGACCCGCGAATGGAACGACTGGACTGCGGAATCTGATCGAATGAAAGCGACTTTGGCTAAAAATGAAGCGACGATAGACCATATTGCCTCGCTTCCTGACGATCAGAAAACGTCAAAACAAATTAATTTAGCAAAAAGTCTCTCCAAAGAAAACGCGATTCTGAAAAATGATCTCAATGCTTTAACGAAAAAAATCGATCAAAAAGCTCATCAACGTCTTGATTATCTTTTAATCAAGGGCGGAAAAGCGCCGAACGGAATCGAATATAAATCGGCCGCTGATTATGGTTATGTCAGCGAAATTCGCGAAGATGGCGACCAGACTTATGATCGTCCGGCCATTGAGGAATTGATTCGTTGGCGACTTTGGAATCGAACGGGCGGCGGGTTAATGGCTGAATTGGGAAGTCATCAATTGGATGCGGCCAGCATTTTTATCGCGGCGGCTCATGGCGGAAAGAAGCAATATCCGCTTTCCGTTTCCGCAACAGGTTCGCGTTCGCTTTTCAATTCATTGGACCGCGACGTTGATGATCATGTTTCCGCTCTTTATGAATATCCGGCTCCCGATTATGATCCGAATGACGAGCTTGGAAAACAGAGACGCATTACGGTTGCCTATTCAACGATTAATGGCAATGGTTTCGGAGGTTATGGCGAAACGGTTTTCGGAACGAAAGGAACTCTTATGATCGAAACGGAAAAAGAGGCATTCCTTTATCGAACAAGCGCCATTAACGATAAAACAAGAGTCGCCTTCAGCAAAGGCGCTAATGCTTTTGATATTGTTATCGACGAAGAAGGCGATCCTTTGTCGGCGGCAATAGGTTATCAGGGAATTTACGCAACCGATGTCAGCCGCGGTTACTGCGAAGAAATTGAGCATTGGGCTTATTGTATTCGCAAGAACCCAAATGCGGAAGAAGATAAGGTCGATACAGAAATTTCTCCGTTGAACGTCGGCGGATTGGATGAAAAGAATCGCCCGAAACTTTTGACCCGATGTCGCGGCAGCATCGCTCTTTGGGACGCCGTTATCGCTTTGGCAACAAATATTTCCGCCGATTTACGAACAACGGTTCCTTTCGATCCCGCCTGGTTTGATTATAAAAGCGATTCAACTCCGGAATTCGCCTATGCCGAACAGCTTGTTGAACATCAGGACGGGGAAAACGATGAGGATTATCAAAAACGGCTTGAAACCTTTAAAAACAATAACAAGCCGAATTTCGTCGTTTCCTGAACATTCTGAAAAAAAGATTTTTCGACTGTATTGACGAAAGTTTGACTTAATTGATTTTTGCGAACTTAAATCTATTAAAATCCTAAACCGTTAAGTTCGCAAATTCGACAACGACAAGCCGATTCATGAAAACAAAATCGGACGCTTGACGTTTCGGATTTGCGAACTCAATGTTCTGAAATGCTTAATAGAGTTGAGTTTAACTTTTTATGCTCAAACTGTAAAGGAACGTTTATTTCTTTTGCAGAGACGCTGAGAAAACAGGAAAATGCGATCAACGACACAAACCATTTGTTCTTTGATTTGTTCGAAAAAACTGCAATTCTGATTTAAACTCGTTTTTTCCTTTGCGTCTCGGAACCATTGCGAGATAAAAAAGCGATGGTTACTCTTTGAGCTTTATACAATCGATGTTTTATCGATAAACATTGATTTAAAGGAGACGATTCATGCTCAAAACAGATTTTTCCCGGCGCTCTTTTTTAAAAAAAATGGGAAAAACGGCTGCTGTATCCTCATTATTTCTTCAATCTGACTCAAATAACCAGGCTTCGGGAACAACTTCCTCTTTATCCGGGCAATCGGAAATATCTCAAAAAATGCCCGTTCATCTTTCCGGAAACGATGTTATTAAAATCGCGTTACTTGGTTGCGGACCGCGAGGTTCCGGGGCGGCTGTTGATGCCCTGACCGTCGATTCAAATACGCAACTTATTGCCATGGGCGATTTGCAACCGCATCGAATTTCAAATAATTGTTCCGTTATGACGGAAATGTTTGGAAAAGAACGAATTAAAGTTTCCGAGGAAACGTCGTTTATTGGCTTTGACGCCTGTCATAAAATTTGTCAAACCGAAGCCGATGTTGTTATTATTGCTCTTCCAACCTATTTTCATCCGCATTATATGAAACGATGTCTGGAAGCAGGGAAACATGTTTTCTGTGAAAAAACGCATGCCGTTGATTCCCGGGGCGTTCGAATGGTTTTAGAATCGCAGCAACTTGCCCGCGAGAAAGGGTTAGCTCTTGTTTCCGGCCTTTGTTGGCGTTATGATTCCGGAGCGATTGAAACGATGAAGCGGATTCATGACGGCGCGATCGGCGAAATCGTTGCTCTTCAAGAAACCTGTAACTGCGGAGGACTCCGTTGTTTGCCGCGTCTCGATAATCAGGACGAACTTTCCTATCAAATTCAAGATTGGTTTGATTTCTTTTGGCTTTCGTGTGATCTTCCCGGTTTGAATCTTGTTCATCATCTCGATAAGGCTTCCTGGGCGATGAAAGAAGAACATCCGATTCGATGTTGGGGAATGGGAGGCCGCCAGACGCGAATCGGCAAAAGTTATGGCGACGTTTGGGATCATCATGCCGTTGTTTTTGAATATGCGAATGGCGTCCGACTTCACGCATTTTGTCGTCAGCAAGACGGAACGACTCCGGAAGTTTCCGATCGATATTTTGGTTCGAAAGGTTATTGCGATCTCTTGAGTTACAAGATTTTTGGCGAACAAGCCTGGGCGCTTAATGAACCGCCGAGCGATCGTTTTAAATTGGAACATTTGGCAATGTTGAATTCCATACGCAATGGAACCCCGATCAATAACGGACTTTATATGGCGCAAAGCAGTTTGATGGGAATCATGACGACTTGGGCTTGTTATACAGGTCAGATGATTGATTGGGATGAGGCCATGAATAATAATGTCATTTTAGGTCCGGAAAATCCCGACAGTTTGTTGACGAATCCCGTTTCTCCTGTTTGTCCCGATGAAGACGGCAATTATCCCCAGCCTGTTCCTGGCATTACGCGTTTTTAATTGTTTTCGCATAAAATTTTTTGTTCGTCAATACATAAAAATGAATGCGCGATCAATAAAAGATTGTTCCTCGAAGCGGCAACTTGATAAACGTCGCAAATGACTGACGTTGCCGCAATATTGCCGCGCTGATTTGTTCGTCGAACCCTTTTTTATTTTCGAGTCAAAACGAGACCGCTTTTCTGTTTTGATCATCAAGGAAGTTCTTTTGTCTCGGATTAATGAAACGAAACTCATTCAAAGCGAACAACGAAAAGAAATCTCAAAGTCGGTTTGACCGGGAGAAATCGTTTTCTGTAAGTCGAAGTTATTGTTTGGCTAACGAACCCAAACCTTCAGGTTTATCGACAGGCTTGAGCATAATTAATATGAAATTGCCTATTTGGAGTTTGAAACTCAAAAAAAGAACTTTTTTCCTTATTTTGCTGTCCATGACGGCGTTGATTGCCGGCGTTTTTTTATGTTTTTGGATGAAATATCAAAAAGAACGGCCAAAAGGAGATTTGCTGATTATCTCAAGTTGTTCAATGGAACCGGCATTCAATGGTCCCAGTTTCTTTTGGCTTTGTCCGAACTGTCATTCTTCTTTTCGGACTTCGTTTACTTTTCGAGCCCCTTTTTCGTCTTCAATTTCAGATTTAATGAAAGGCGAGTTGGAGCGTTTTAAATCGAAAAAACGCTCTTTTTCCTGTTTAAAATGCGGATATAATCTTTTATTCGAAAACGCTTCTTATATTGATGGCGAAAAGGTTTTTGCAGAATCAATCAATGACGATTTTGAAAAGTTGAAACGTTTTGATCCGATTTATTTTTTAAGACAGGAAGTTCCGACAATCAAAAGGATTATTGGACTTCCTGGAGAAGATGTTGAGATTTTTCGAGGAGATATTTTGATCAATGATCAAATTTTGAAAAAGCCGCTTGAAATTCAAAATGAAATGTTGTTTTCCATTTCAGCGATCAAACCGGTTGTTCTTTCCGATAGAATTGTTCTGGTTCATTTTGATCCGGTTGCCTGGAATCTTAAATATCAGGAAAATCGAACGTTACAGACTGTTCCTTATTCGCATAACGTTCCAAAAAAGACTGATTTTGATGGCGTTTTTCTGTTAAATCAATTATTGCCGGACGAATCTTCTTTGGACGAATTATTGGAGCATTTTGCCGTTCCGATAACAAATCAATCGCCGATTCCGGCATTTGGAACTTTTCCCTGTTGCCCGTTTGAGAATGTTCGAGATTTTGTCCTGGACTTTGAATATTCGAATGCCAATCCGGAAAAATCAACGCCATTGAGAATCATATTGCATGCGGACAACGCCTATTATCTTTTGGTTATCGATTTTTACAAAAAACAAATTCAACTTTTTCAAACCGCAGCCCTTAAACCGATTCAAACCGTTCAAGCAAGCGATTTTCCAGAAAAGCCTTTGGGGGAAGGCTCTTTTTCTTTGAAATGGATAAATTGCTTAAAATGGGGAGAATCCGTTTCTTTTCGATTTTTCTTTTGTGACCAGGAATTTGTTCTTTGCGTAAATCATCAAGAAGAATGTCGCGTTTCATTGCCGAATCTTTTACAAAAATCGTCAAGTTCAACAACTTTTCCTTCAAACAAAATAACGAACAATCATTCAAAAGAAACAAAAAGCCATTCTGAGGAAACCGTTAGCCATTCGAATGAAATTGAGCCAATTTGTGTGCCGTTTGCTGTTCTGGAACAACATATTGACAACTCGAATCAAGAAACAACGTTAACGCCGTCAACAATTCGATTTGCTTTTCCAAAACTTTATCGCGATGTTCATTATTCTCAACTCGTTGCAAATTTAAAAAACTCAGCCGGTCAAGACAACTCGTCGCCTCAACTCTTATCGAATCAAGAGTTGTTCACAAAAAAAACATCGAATCGCTGGAAGGTTCCGGCTCATGAATATTTTTTATTAGGCGATAATTCTCCCCATTCCGTCGATAGTCGATTTTGGCATCCGACAACGATTTCAGAAGAATCGATTCTCGGAATCGTCAAAAAATGAACGTTCGTTAATCCTTCAGAGAACTCCGGATTCCTGTTCGTTGTTGCCCTGACTCCAATTTCGATCTCATCCGACGCTGCTGTTTCTTGGTGATCCGAACACAATTAATTATTGCCTGGAATAAGAATAATTCGAAAACCAACAAATGGACTCTGGCGTTTCGGTTCATAAACGCCTCGATGAGCGCTGCGACAATAATCGGAAGAGCTGTCCCAACAACCGCCTCGATCAATACGAACGCTTAATGTCGGACTATCGGGGCCTTTCGGATCAATTTCCTTTTGATCGTTGAAATCCCGAAAGCCGTCGGCACACCATTCCCAGACGTTTCCATGCATATCATAAATTCCCCAGGGATTCGGCTTCTTCAAAGCAACTTCATGCGTCGATCCAGAATCGCTGTCTTCATTAAACCAGGCCATTTCTTCTAATTCCCCTGCGAAAGAGGTTTGAGTTCCGGCTCGACAAGCGTATTCCCATTGCGCTTCGGTCGGAAGAGCAAATTCTTCGCCAGAAGCCAGACTCAATGTCTGGGTCAAGAGTTGAGTTAATGACTTGGCAAAAGAGTTACACATTTCCCAACTTACGCATTCAACGGGATTTTGCGGATTTTGAAAACGACTCGGATTTTGTTTCATAACGCTCTGGAACATTTTTTGCGTGACTTCTGTTTCCAGAATCCAAAAACCTTTGGACAAACCAACTTCATGCAGAATTTCGTTCTCATAACGTCCCTCTTCCGTTTCAGGACTTCCCATTAAAAAGGAACCAGGGGGACACCAACGAAAAACATATTCGATTTGATCCGCTTGAAAACTCCAACGGTCTCCCGCTTTTTGACCTTGCGGAATCCCAATGCGGATTGTTTCTTCCGATTTCGCTTTGTTCGGGATATTTTGATCAGAAAAAACGGAAGTCGCAGCCAATTCATTTGAATTCAATGAAGAACTCAAGAGCGTCAATTCAGACCAAAAAGGAAAAATCGATATTCCTGACAGCAATAAAAGGGCATAATACATTTTTTTCTCTTCAAAAATTAATTTAATGGTTTGTTGAACGAAAAACTCAATGCGTCAACGTTCCTGTTGTTTTTTTGTCTCGCAAAAACGCAAAGCCGCAAAGGAAAATGGGGTTACAAAAAGGGAAAATGATCGGAAAAAGCAAAAAAGCGGTTTCTTTATTGATGCGCATTTCAAAAACAGAGAGCCGTTTCATATAAGAAACAAAATCGTTGACTTTCAAGAAAAGGGAGAAAAATAACAATATTCTGATTCAACGGACAAAATGTTTCCAATGAACTGATAATGAATTCATCTTTCTCTGGAACGCTGTTCATTTTGTGTTTTCCGTAATTGATATATCATGAACAGCTCATAAAGATTGAATAAAAAAGGTCTTATAACAAAAAATCAAAAACCGAAATCAATATCGTCAATGATTTTCTTTTCTTCTTCTTGAACGATTTCAGCTTCTCGATGAATTGTATTTCCCTCGACATAAATGGCTCGATAAGGACGGGCAGGACAAATATATTCGCAAGCTCCGCAACCGACACAAAGATCGGGGTTGATTAAAGGAATGGTTAAATTGTCTTTATAAGGAACCATTGCAACCGCTTGAGTCGGACAATGTTCGGAACAAGCTCCGCAACTTGTTTCTTTCGCATGAACAATACAGTTTTCTTTGATAAAGACAACATGACCTGGTTGAACGCGATGTTTTTCCTTTTTCGACAAGGTTGTAATCGCTTTATTCGGACAGACTTCTGAACAAACAACGCAATCGTAATTGCAAAATCCGTGTTCAAAATCCATTCGAGGCTGCAAGAGTCCCTGCAATCCATATTCGAGTAAAGCGGGCTTTAAAACGTTGGAAGGGCATTTGCTGACGCAAAGATGACAGGCTGTACACTGTTGCTGTAAGTTCTCATGAGAAAGCGATCCCGGGGGAGAAATCGGTTGTTCTCGTTTGAAAGGAATGAGTCCATATTCGTCCTTTGTATGCGGAACAACAGACGCTGTTTTGGGTAACGACGTTGCGGCAATTGTCGTCAATGCAATGAGAAAAGTTCGTTTACTTTCATCCGTTTGAACGGAAACTTCGTTTTTTGACCCGTTTGTTTTCGTTTCGTTCGATATCGTTTTCTTTCCTGATTTTGTAAAAAAGGAATACGAAATCGCTTTGCGACGACATTCTGTAAGACAATTAAAACAATCAACGCAACGAGAGGAGTCAATTGTTCGTTCTTTTTCGTTGATACAGGAAGATTTACAAACTTTCGAACAGAGTCCGCATTGAATACATTTTTGGGAATCAATTCGAATTTTAAAGAGCGAATATCGCGCAATGAATCCGAAAAAAGTTCCGACGGGACAAATTGAATGGCAATATAATCTTCCCCAAAAGCAGGCCATAACGGCAATAAGACCGAAAGAAATCAAGCTGATCGACAAAACGATCCAGCTAACCGGAACAATGTCAATGTAATAGAACCGATAACTTCCGAAAGAAAGAAAAAGGGAACATAACAAGTTATTGCCGAAGAGATAAATGGGTTGAAAAACGTTGGTTATAATTCGACCAAAAATGCTGTAAGGCTCCAAAAGAGTCAATAAGGGAAATTTCAGCCAAAAGAGAATAACGGTCAACGATAAAACCGTCCAACGGAGAACCCAATTGTTGCGGCGATAATGATAATTGTTTTTCTTTTTTGGACGGAACCATTTGGAAATTCGAGCGATACAATCCTGAAGTATCCCCAGGGGGCAAATGATTGAGCAATAAATTCTTCCAAATAAAAAAGCGACAAGAATCAATCCCCCGAAAATAACGGCATTTCCGGCTAAAATTGCAGGAACAAGTTGGATCGTTGCCAATTTGCTCAAGATTGCCGGCGCCAAGTCATTGAAATCAAGAAAATAAAAAGTCAACGATACTAAAAGTCCGATCGCCAATAATATACGAACAATTCGAAACATTGTTTTTTCCATCGGGAATATCTTGAAGTTACCAATTCCAATTCTGTTCAAACGAATCATTCTTCTGGTTTGAATACAAGCTCATTATTCATAAAAGAATGTTCGTTTTCTATTTTTGGACTGTTTTATACAGAAAACAGGACAAACAACAAGCTTCGCATTCATTGGCTGTTGTCAACGGGTTTGCGAAGTCGAAAATCCTTGATTATCAACAGAATTCAATAATTATATTTATATAATGGATTTGTTTTCAATTAATCAAATCGCCAATCTCATTTTTTGTCATTATTCCCTTTTCTTAATGTTTTTGTGAGAGCCCCAAAAACGTCAATTACAGATTGAGTTCATCAATATTACGAAAATTTACATTCTAATTCGTTTGATTTTCAAACTGTCCAAATCCATAGTCCCAACGTTTAAGTCTTGTCCATTGGAAAGATAAGCGATTGAGTCCAAAGGCATTGCTTCAATTTGTCCAAAGAATTTAATGGCGGCAGTATCGACGGCAACAATATCGGTCGAGAGAAACAAACCTTTCGGTTGAACGACATCAGAAAGGTTTTTTCCGCGGGGACCATTGCTTTTAAGGACGCGATAAGCGTCAACAATATTTAAGGCCGCAGGTTTTTCTATTGTACAAATGTCCGCAATGCATTGTTCCAAATCATGTTGATGAAAATATTGGCGATCGAAAACAATTCCCATAAGATTCTTCATGGCAACGGTTATTTTGGCTCCGCCATGATTTTTCAAAATAGGGACATTAAACCAGGCATCGCAATCGAGAATGGCTTGATGAACCTTTGCTTTTTTCAAATTTTTGGCTTTGGGAAGAGAAATTTCGCGATAATATCCATTTTCGTTGCCCGGCATGACTTTTGCGCCAGCTTTGATTGCGGCGTCTTCGATGCCACTGTTTTCATAACATTTACGCCAATTGTCGCAAGTATGATCGAAAACAATGACTTCTTTTGCGCCAGCGTCTTTGCAGGCCTTAATCAAAGAAACAATGAGATCGGGATTTGTATTTCCGGCAAGTTCCGGCGTTTTATCCCAACCGATATTGGGTTTAATTGTAATACGGTCGCCATTTTTGACGAAACGTTCGATTCCTCCGATTGCGTCCATTCCCTTTTCAAGCATTTCGGCCGGTTCGCCTCCCATAACAGCGACAAGATCAAATAACTCGCCGCTTTTCGTTTGACCTTGTTGCGCTAAAACCGCACAGGTTGGAAACAAACAGGAAGAAGTTGTCAGTCCTGCCAAAGCAACTCTTTTCAAAAATTCTTTTCGATCCATTTTTTCCATAATTTTTATCCCTGTTTTTCATATTTTGTTCGAATTGAATGTCATAAATCGATTTTTGCATTCTGATCTGCTCAAACGGTTAATAAAGAGCTTTCGCAAAGGCATTTGAGCCAGGAAATCGACAATATGATATTCAATAATGGTTTATGACAGCTTAATTGAGATTGTCCTCAGTTTTAAATAAAAAGGAAGTTCTAAAAACCGGATTTTTCAACAAACTCAATTCGGCTCATTTCGTAAAAAACAGTTCTTGCGGACGAGACGTCCGCGCTCCCAAGGTTTTTTAGAACTTCCTAAAAGATTTTGTAAAACTTTCTTTTGAGTTATCGTCATCTTGAAGCCGAAATGGGCAAGCTATTCTTTGGGCAGTCGGAACTTGTTCGGCTTGCGTCCCCAGCGTTTCTAAATGTTCAACCAATTTCACATAAAGCAATCGCGATTTATGAAAACGTTTTTTTCGGGGATTATTGATGCGAAAAGTTATTTATATTTCAAACCAAATCGTTAAAACCGTTATCAAGGAATTTCAATGCCCCAATCAACCTCAATAACGCAAAGGGTCTTCTCTTTTCCTTATTATAACAAGCAAAATAGTTCGTTTCAAGCGTCAAGACGCCAGGGAATCGAAAACATTTTTGGAATCTTTTCCAAATCGATATTGATTTCATTGGGGGTTATGAACGTCTGTCGGGTCTAAGTTATTATTAGGAAGTTCTAAAAATCTGTTTTTTGCAATAAGCTCATTCGGAAAACGTCGCGAAAACGAGTTCCTGCGGATAAGACGTCCGCGCTCCCAGCGGGTTTTTAGAACTTCCTTATTGTATCATTTTTAAAATTTTTTCTGTCAATGAGGCGTCCAATAATTCAACTGATTTATCGTCAAAATAATCTAATGACCATTGAGCCCGTTTTTGAACCTTTTCGTCTGATTGATTATCTTGAATCCAATTTTCGAGTCGTTGACGAGCTTCTTCCGGTTTTCCGATTTCACGAAGAGCCAATGCGGAAAAAAGTTTATCAAAAGGATTTTGCTCAAAGGTTTGACGTTGAATGTCGCGGTCAATCGCTGTTGATTCGTCGTCAGGATTGGACAATTCTGTCGCCAAAACCCGTTGAAAGGCTTTGGTCGCTTTTTCGGGTTGCTGAAGTTTTTGAGCAGAAAAACCGATCAATAAATCTTCAAGACGTTCATCGCAATATTCATTATAAGGCTTTCCAGAACCGAGATTTTCTGGCCAGATTTTGGCGTCTTCAGCTCGTTGCAACGCATTTTCAAAGTTTTGATTGGCATATTGGCAAGCGGCAGAAACCAAAGCGGCTTCATGATAAACATTTCGACCAAGCAGGCTTCCTTCGTTCGGGAGAAAAACGGTCGATTTTAAAAATTGAAACGCTTCTTCCTGACGTTCCAAGGCCATTAATCCTTGCGCATAAAGCAATATGAGTTTGGCGTTTAAAGGAAAACGTTGAACATATTCTTCAACAATCGGAAAAAAGTCGATCGTTTTATTTTGATTTTGAAGTTCCGTCGCAAGAATGACGGCATAACGAGCTTGATTCGGGGCTAAATCAAACGCTTTTCGATAATCGTTCAAACGGTTTTTTTTAATCAAACGTCCGCGAAAGATATAAAACGGCGGATAATCGGGTCGATTTTCACAGGACGCCAAAAGAGTTTGAGCTTCTTCCAAATGCCCCAAAAAAGCTTCGAGAATTGCCAGATAATAAGCGTTTTTCCAACTCGATCCGTTTTGATTTGCCCATTGAAAAACCAATAAAGATTCTTTCCTAAAAGGAAAACAAAAATCGGGCGATTCTTGTTCCGCTTTTCTGAGCATTTCTAAATCATTCGTTAAAAAAGCGAGCCAATAAAGAATTTCTGTTCGATTAATTCCTTCCTTTTTCAAGGCGAGATTTAAAATGGAAATGGCGTCAGCAGTTTGACCTGTTTGATCATAAAACAGAGCCGTTTCCAAAAACGTTTCATGCGGAAGTTCCCAACGAATCAAATCGCAAACCGTTTCTGCCGCTTCCTGATCTGCCAGATAAAGCTCAAAGCGAACAAAATGATCCAAAGGATTCTTTTCCAGAAGTTGTTGAACTAATTGATAAAATTCCTTTTGCCTTGATTCTGTTTTCTCTTTGCGCAATGCGGAAAGCTTTAAATGAAGAGCAATAAGATTTTGACGATTCGAATCTAACGCTTGTTCAATCAGGTCAAAAGTACGCAAATCATTTTCCCGCATAAAAATTTTAGCGAGTTCCGTCAACGAAGCCGAACGATTGAAATCGGAAAGAACGGCAACGCAGAAGGCTTCTTTGGCGTTTGTCCAATTTCCAAGAGCCGCTTGAGACTTGCCGAGATAATAATTGGTTGTCGCGTCATAAAGATCAATTGAGAGCGCTTTTCGACAATAATCGGTCGCTCGTTGATATTCGGCGCGTCGATACGCATTTTCGGCCAGCGCAGAATAAGCATTTATATAAAGCGGATCAAGACTCAAACATTTTTCATAAGCGAGATCAGCGTCCTTATATTTTCGTTGACGCATTTTCTCCAAACCGTTTAAATAATGATAAGTCGGACTTTGTTCCGAAACCGGTTGAAATTCGGGCGTCCAAGGTCGCGTCTCAACAATTGTTTGGGAATCATCGGCATAATAAACCAGATCATTTTCGCCTAAAACGATCCGAATTTTGCTTTTGTCGATATTATTGGAACAGATTGAAACAAGTTCGTTATTATTGTTTTTGTCGCTCGATTTATTTTCTTCAACAAGAAGATGATTCGCGTTTTTTTGTTGGTTGAGCTCATCGATTGTAAAGCGATATTCCCAAGGTTTCATTGGTTCTAAAGAAACCGTAACCGAACTTAAAAGTTGATCGTTTTCATAAATTTTCAGAGAGGAATCCAAAAATTGAACCGGACAAATTCGAACGACAATCTCATTTTCTTCAAAGGAGACATTCATTGTTCCTGTTGGACTTGCCGCATTAAATCCTTTGATTTTCTGAACAGGCATCCAATATTCAATCCAGGAATCCGAAGACGCGGGCGCAAATTCCCGATGTTTAAAAGGCGTTTGACTGCTTGATCCCGAAGTCTGATTGAACAATCGACCGGTTTGAATTTCAACATATTGTTGAGCAGGGGGATCGGTCAAAAGTTTCTGCCAAATCATTCCTTCTCGCGAAAGTCCCCAAATCCAAATTTTGCGTCCTCGTTTTCCTTCAATTGGAATAACGGACGCAATTCCGAAATCGTCGTTATGATAATAAGCGCCAAAAAAATCGACCAAACGACCGATTATATGATAAGATTTATAACGACCAAAATCGTTGTTTCGATACAAGGACAAATCTTTTCCATTCGAATGATTGATGGGCCAATCGTCGATTTCGCCGTCATGTCCGACAAAATTTGTCCCAAAATTGACAAATTGCAAATCATCCGACGCTTCAGCGCCGACATTCATCCAAGTATAATAAGGCTGATTCAAGCCAGAACTGTTATGCCAAAAGACGCGAGTTGAAAAAACAGCTTTTTGATCTGGAAGATTTATTTCGACAGTCCAACGAGATTGCGTAATCAAATCAAGAGCTCCGATAAAACAACTGACGCTTCCGTCGTCATTTCTGCGGACGAAATAGTCAACCGGCGAGGAACAGTTCGGCGTATGGCCAATGATTCCAATGTTGGTTTCCAAACCGCCGCTTGTCCAGGGACCTCGCATTGCAATATCTCGAAATTTTATGACAGGATTGGAATAAATGAACGATTTTCCTGTTGATTTTTCCGTCGCCGTCCAGATTTTTCCGCCGATTTCTGGAAAAATTTTCAAAACGAGATAATCATTGGAAAGCTCAACAACTTTCCAGTCTTGGTCTTTCGCTTTATCAAAAAACCCGTCAAAACGAAAATAAGGATAAAAATCGGTAAACTCTGGAATCGGATTCGGATCATCAAACGGATAAGTCGAATACGGTTCTTGATATTCTCGAAACGACGTTTCCCCTAGCGCAACAAATGATCCCTGTAATTCCCATAAAAAACAAACTGCTGCCAGCAAAATAAAGCGTTCGAATTGTTTTAACCAAAATTGAGACATTGTATCGTTCTGCCCTCTCTATAAACTGTTGGCGTTGCCCGATTCAGGCTGACTGTCATTAATAAACGATTGTTCAACAATATAAAAAGAAGTTCTAAAAACCCGCAGGGAACGCGAACGTTTTGTCCGCTGGAACTGGTTTTCGTGACGTTTTCCGAATTGAGTTTATTGTAAAAAACAGGTTTTAGAACATTCTCAAAGTATACTGTATTCAATAAATGATTGTCAATGATCTTCAAAAAATAAAACGTTATTCAAATTTTATGATATTCACTTCATTAAATTCGATTGCGTTTTAAGTATTTGTTTGTATTTGTCAATTCATTGAAGAAAATTGATTTTCAATCTCAGAAAATGAATCAGAAAATGAAATTATTTTAAAGCCTTTCTGGACGAAAAACGCCGTTTTTTAATGACAAAATTCTTTTATCCGTTCGCTTGTTGCAATCATTATGACAATCAGGAAGTTCTAAAAACCCGTTGGGAAAGCGGACATCTCGTCCAGGTTTTCGCGACGTTTTCCGAATGGATTTTATTGCAAAAAACAGGTTTTTAGAACTTCCTGATATTATATTGTCAATTATTATTGTCCTTATTTTGAGGCAATTTGAAAATGGAGCAAACTTTTTTATTTTTTCGGGGAAACCTTTCATTCAAAGGTTGTTTTCTCTTGTCAAAAAGAATATAATGAAAAGACTTTCCGGACGATTATTGTTCCGGAAATATTTGAGAGTTTCCGGATTTAACATTTGAAACTTTTCCGTAAATATTTTGATAATGATAGCGCCGGTTCCGAAAATTTGCCTTCAAAACGAACGTCTCGTTTCTGTCTGGCGTTAATTCGATCAATGATCGACCGATTAGAGGAAACGGAGTCTGAATAATTTTGTATATAAACGGATAAGTTTTGCATTCTTGCAAAAAAAGTTGTCCGACGACACAATTTAACGAAGTTTTTTTGAATGAAAGGATTTTTATGACGAAAAAATTATTGACTCTCTTTGCCCTGGTCGTTATGGCGACCATTGCGATTTCAGGATCAACAGTCCAAGCGGAGGTTCGACTTCCCAAAACATTTACTGATAACGCCGTTTTACAACGGGACGCTCCGGTTAATATTTGGGGTTGGGCCGATCCAGGCGAAGAAATAACGGTTTCCTTTAACGGGCAGACCGTTTCAACAACCGCTTGCGAAAAGGGAAAATGGAACGTCGTTCTGTCTGAAATGTTTGCTTGTTGCGAAGGTCAGGATTTGGTCATTTCCGGATCGAATACGATAACGCTAAAAAATATTCTCATCGGCGAAGTTTGGGTTTGCAGCGGACAGTCCAATATGGAAATGCCGCTCAACTCTTGGCAACAACCTCGTTTGGCTTGCTCGGAAGAAGAAATCAATGGCGATTACAGTTTCATTCGATTTAATCGTCCTCATCATGTTATTGCGCCATTTCCTTTAGAAGATGTTGCAACCGACGGTTGGAAGGTCTGCAAAGACGGCGTTCAAAAAGATTGCACAGCAACAGGTTTTCATTTTGCGGTTCGACTTCATAAAGAACTTGGCGTTCCGGTTGGCTTGATTGATTCCAATTGGGGCGGATCCAATATTAATAGTTGGATTCCGAACGAAGGTTGGTTTCAGCTTCCGGAACTTGCCGAAATGGCTCAGGCGGTCAAAGCGGATCGAGAAGCGTATCAGGAAGGAAAAGATTGGAATCCATGCGGCGGAATGTTTAACGCAATGATGGCCGCCTGGACAAAATATACAATTCGGGGCGCTATTTGGTATCAAGGTTGTTCCAATGCCGGCGAACGAGAATTCTATTATTATAAACAAAAGGCGATGATTCGCGAATGGCGAAAACTTTGGAATCGCGGCGATTTCCCATTTTATTGGGTTCAATTGGCGAACTTTACAGCTCCGTCCGATGATCCTGCCGCTTCTGGAGATTGGCCAGGCTTGCGTGACGGTCAAACGAAATGTTTGGAAGTTATCAATACAGGTCAAGCGGTCACTATCGATATTGGCGAAGAAAAAGACATTCATCCACGAAACAAATTTGACGTTGGTAATCGGCTTGCTCTTTGGGCTCTTGCGAAACTCTTCAATAAAGACGTTGAATGTTGCAGCCCAACGTTCAAAACAATATCTATTGACGACAATAAAGCGATTTTGACTTTCGATTATGTCGGCAGCGGACTTGTTGTCGGTCAGAATATTGAACGAGAACCTCTCCTTGTTGAAAAGGAAGGCAAATTGACCCGTTTTGCTATTGCTGGCGCAGATCAAAAATGGGTTTGGGCTGACGCGGAAATCATCGGGAAAAATCAAATTGCGGTTTCTTCTCCTGAAGTTCCGAATCCCGTCGCTGTTCGTTATGCCTGGCAAATGAATCCGACAGGTTGCAATCTCTATTCAGCAGAAGGACTTCCTGCAACGCCGTTCCGAACTGACGCCTGGTAACGCCCAAAGTCTTTTCGTTCTCCAAGCTGTTCTCTCATTTTGAACAGCTTGGTTATAGGAAGTTCTAAAAAGCCCTTTTTGTTATTGAACATGATTCCATTAATGGTATTGAAAATTTTTGGCGTTGGAGTAAAATAAGATCATCGAAGCTTCGAGAAATATCCAAGTAACGTTTTATTTGCATTCCTAAGGAATGCGAATTCCGATTCAATCATCGAAAAGACGATTTGTACAAAATTCTATTAAACGAACTTCGAAAATTGCCATTAATGTTGTCTTGAACTTTATTTTTAAGTTCATCAATTTGAAACCTATCGTTTTTTACAATCTGTAAGGAGTATTTTATGAAAAATGTTTTGTTAAATTGGAGAAAAAGAGGTAAAACAGGGTTTACCCTTGTCGAACTCTTAGTTGTTATCGCGATTATCGGAATCTTGATTGGTCTTCTCCTTCCAGCAGTTCAGGCGGCTCGAGAAGCGGCACGACGAATGCAATGCACAAATAATTTAAAGCAGCTTGCGCTCTCCGTTCATAATTTTTACGACGTCAATAACCATTTACCGCCGATTGCGCAAAACAATTCGACGTTTTCTCGCGTCAGTTGGATGATTATGATTCTCCCTTATATCGAACAGTCAGCCGCCTGGGATGAATATGCCGCAGGAGGTCAAATCTATCTCAGTTCGCCAGGCAATCCTCAAAGTGACCGAACATCTTCGACATGTGAACCTTATCAAGCTGCTCCTTGGGATTGGTCGGTTTCTATTTGGTACACCAATTTTTCGAGCAAAATCTGCCCATCGGATCCTTACGGAAACGACGCTGCTGCCCAATGGTTCCCAGGACGAACCAACTATCGCGCCAGTTTAGGAGACGCAACCATTGCTTCCTGTTATTTCAATCCGGATGGCTCAAAATCACGAGGTCCCTTCCAGGTCGACAATGGCAACACAACTCGTAAACTTTCGTATATTACAGACGGCACAAGCAATACATTTATGCTTGCCGAAGTTCCAACTCATGCAACAACCAGCGGAGCTGACGATCAGACGTTCAACATAAAAACGGGTATTTTAACGGGCAAAAACCCGCAATGGGCCTCAACCTGTGTCGGTTATCAAGACCCGAATAACCTGAAATCCTTTATTTCATCAGCAGTTACGCGTCCCTGGCTCGGGAGACGCTGGTGCGACGGTCTCTATATTTACTCCTCGTTCAACACTGTTCTCCCGCCGAACTCCGTTCATTGTATTTATTCAACGTCGGACGCCGAACGTTCAATCGTCACGCCTGGTTCCTATCATTCAGGCGGATGTAACGTTGCGATGTGTGACGGCTCTGTTAAATTTGTGAGCGAAACAATCGACTGCGGCGATTCCAGTGCCGACAATGATAATTATCGCGGAAAATCAGGTAAAAGTCCTTACGGCGTTTGGGGAGCGATGGGAACCGCCGCTGCCGGTGAAACCGCTTCAATCAACTAACGTTATAAACGTTTCCCTTGGGTTTTTTCGAATAAGGAGCTGTAAGTACGGAATGTTATACAGCAACGAAGCGGAAAAACCTAAGTCGGAAGAACAAATTCGTTAAAAGAGGAAATACCAAATAATGAAAAAAATATTGTTATTGGTGAGCGTTCTTTGTTGCGTCACTGTTTTATTCTGTTGCGGTTGTGGGCCGAAAAATACGTTTGGCGTCGTTGATGTTCAAGGTAAAATCACAGTCGACGGCGAACCGGTCGAAGGAATTTCAGTCACAATGGCGCCTGCCGATCCGTCTCAACGCGCCGCCGCTGGAGTTACTGACGCCGAAGGCAAATTCCGTGTTGTAACGCCGGGAGCTAAAGTCCCTGGAGTCATGCCGGGCGATTATTCCTTGACTTTCCAAAAAGAAATCTGGGTAACCGCCGACGGAAGCCCTGTTGAAAATCTTGAATACGATCCGTCAAAACCAGAACCGAAAATGTTTCCTAAAGATCTGCTCCCCACTAAATATAAGGACGCCAAACTTTCCGAATGTAAAGTGACGGTTGTTGACAAAAATACGAAAATCGAGTTCGATCTTTCGTCAAAAGAATAAACGAACGTCAAGAAAAAATCCGCAAACAGAACCAAAGGTCCCCGTTCACGGCGATTCTTTGTTGTAACACAAAATTCTGAAATCGAAAAGTCTTGCAATAAAGGAATCAGGAAAGATGCGTTAAGTTTAAGAATTTTAAGAATAAAACCTGTTTTGATAAGGAAATCTTCCATGAAGAAAATCTTTTTATTTTTGCTGTTTACAATGTTTTCGTCCCTTCTTTTTTCGCAAGAAGTTTCATGAACAGCCGGGGAACAAATGGTAAAGACGGTGAACGGAGTGGATTACGCATTCCGCTGGTGCCCGCCGGGAAGTTTTATGATGGGGAGTCCAGAAGGTGAGGGTCTTAGAATGGAAATACCTCAACATCGCGTGACGCTGACGAAGGGATTCTGGATGCTGGAAACAAAAGTGACGCAGGAGATGTGGGAAAGCGTGATGGGAGATAACCCGAGCAATTTTAAAGGGTTGAATCTTCCGGTAGAGACAGTAAGTTGGGATGATTGTCAGGAATTTTGCGAAAAGTTATCTCAACAGTCAGGTTTTAAAATCCAGCTTCCAACGGAAGCGCAATGGGAGTACGCTTGTCGAGCGGGAACAACCGGCGAATACAGTGGAACGGGTAATCTTGATGAAATGGGCTGGTATTATGGAAATTCCGATACCAAAACTCATCCGGTAGGTGAAAAAAAACCGAACGCCTGGGGGCTGTTCGACATGCATGGAAATGTATGGGAATGGTGCCAGGACAGGTATGAAGTTTATTCAGATAGTGCGGTGACGGATCCCACAGGACCTGATAGTGGCTCGAACCGGGTGGTTCGTGGCGGTAGCTGGTACAGCTTTGCGGAGGACTGCCGTTCAGCGAATCGCTTCTATGATACGCCGACATATCGCGGCAACCGCTTAGGTTTGCGTCTTGTTTTCGTCCCTTAGTTCAAATGTTTGAGTAAGTCCACAGGCGGTCGAATGAACGCACAGGAGCGAAGCGGAGCCGCTCTGAAGAAGAAAGTGTGTCGCCGAAGTGTGAATATTCGCCGCTTGTGTTGCGTGATTTACAGTGATTTTTTGTTGTAATGAAAAATTCTGAAATCGAAAAGCCTTGCAATAAAGGATTTTCGCGCAGAGACGCGGCGGCGCGGCGAACAGGATAAAAACTCCAAAACCGATTCTTTTTCCAATGGAACCGCCGTTTTAAAAACGATTTAAATATCAACGAAATCGGAAGTTCCAAAAAACAGTGTTTTTGCGTTTCCGCTGCGCCGCGCGAAAAATTTCAATACATTACAAAGACCGGGAAAAACGCTGTATCTTTAACAGCGGCCGCTGTTTTTTGAATTCGACGAAGTTTCCGTGAACGGGTACCAAACCGGCGAAAGTACTGACGTTTGTTCTTTGAGTTATTAATGTCCCGAAAAACGATTGATTGTTGAAATGGTCTTTTTGGCCAGGCGATACTCATTTCGTAAAAATATCGCAAATGCAGAGTTTTAGAGCAAATGTCGCGCTTTGATTTCGAGATATTTATTGATAAGCGAAGCGGTCATTTGTTCGGGAAAAACATCCATTGTCAACGTTCCTTTGGCGGCAAGTTCTCGAATTGTTTTGTGACGCCAGTTCAATATTTCTGATGCGACCGCCGCTTGATAAAATAACTGCGGATTCTTTTGTAAAACAGGATCAAAGATGTTCGTCTCCTTTTGGGATTCGAATGATTCTGATCGCTTCTTTTGATCATTGTCTGAATTGTCGAACTGTTGTTCCTGTTCTTTTTCTGACGAAGCCAATGACTCTGATTGATACTTTTGCAACAATTCTTCATATTTTTCAATCGGTCTGAATAAGGCGCGGTCTCGAATAAAAATGCCGAGCGGCAAATGTCTTCCGGTCAGATTAGTTAAATGAGCTTCGATTTGAGTTGAATTGCGTTCATCGTTGATATTTGTTACAAATACAAGTAGCGATCGTTTTCGACATTGCCTCGAAAGCCAGGAAAAAGCCAGATCGTAACGCGACTCAACCGGTTCGGGAAAAAGGTCAAAGGAACCATGAATTAAATGATTCATTTGATTCAATCCTGCCCGCGGCGGAATATATTGACGAACGCGATTTGAAAAGCATAAAAAACCGACCTCATCTCCTTGTTTTAATGCAATATAAGCGAGCATCAGCATTGCGTTGAACGAATAATCCAGAAGCGATATTTTTTGAATCGCATTTTTGGAGGAAAGGGAACGCGTTGCCGGTTGGAAAAATCGGGAACGAACTTTTGATGCGGAAAAATGGGACTGCTTTGCGTTTGAGGAGTCTTCGGATGAGATATTGTAAAGATTGGTCATCATTCGACCCGCGTCGATCATAAAGATGATTCGTTGATTTCTGGACATTTGAAACTCTTTAACGGTCAAGCGATTTCGTTTGGCGGTCGCCGACCAGTCAATAAATTTATATTGATCGTCCGTTGTATAATCGCGTAATCGTTCGAAATCATGATCGACTCCGATTCGTCTGACTTTTCGGAATCCTAATTGATGAAGACGCTGAGATCGCGCCAATAAATCATATTGACTGATTTGCTGAAGATTTGGATATACTAATATTTCCGATTGACAAGGAATTTTTCGCATTTTTTTCCAGCATCCGAAAAGTCCGAAGAGAGTCAAATAGACATATTCCAATTGAAATGCGCCTCGTTTATTGGGAAAAAGCTGATAACGGATTTCTTCGAACATTCCGCAAGGAATTAAGCGTTTCATTTCGCTTTTATCCTGAAACATTGTTTCATCGTCAGTTGTCGACGAAACGGATTCCATTGCGGACAAATTGGTTTTGATCAAAGTAAATTCGGGAAGAAGGTCATCGCGAACCATAATGATTTGGTTTCGACCGGTTCGATTTTCAATACGAAGTCGAACGGGAAGAGCGACAGCCAAAGAAGCAATTCGTTCAACGGAGCGTTCGACGCGAAAATCCTTGAAAAAGGCTGTCGACAGAAGGTCGAATCCCAAAAAGGCGCCGAGAATGAAATCATAAACATTAATCAGCCAAAGCGTTTCAACGGCGTCAACGCAAAAAAACCAAAACGCCAGCAGAATTGATGGCAAAACCAATAATGCGGTTCGAACGGTTGGATATATTTTCCAACAACACGCAATTAAAAAAAGCGGAAAAAACATTCCAGGAAAAAGCCAATAGAACCAATTCATCGAAGCATAACTTTCTTTTCTTCATTATTGATTGAAGGGCGATTCAGAAAAACGATCGGAAACGCGGAACGATTCGTCTCCGCTTTCGTCAAAAACGAGGCATAACCAATTGAGTTGAAACTGGAATCGTCCTCTTCGGCCAGCTTTGAAGTCAGTCGTTCAGATCGACAAAACGCATGAAAACGTTACATTTTAACAATATGAGCGAAAAAATCAAGAAAATTGAAAAGATTCTGAAAGTTGAAAAAAGTTTCCAGCTCAATCTGTCGATGACGGTTTTATTTCTCTTTTGGAGGCATTGTTTTCTTTTGATCGGCTTCCTGACGATATTTTTCCAACTCGTAATCAAGGCAGATTTTTTCGATTTTTCTTTTTTCCCTGTCATTTGAATAATGCAACTGAATGGCTAAATAATCGGAAAGAGCGAACCAAATAACGGAAAACATGGAAAGAATCGCGATTAACCAAGCCAAAGTCCAGACAGCAAGCGACCAGGAGGCGGCGGTATCTTGCGGCGTCATATAAATTCCGATCAACATTGCAAGGCCGGCGATTCCAAGCAAAAGACTGACCCAAAAGCGTCGTTTCAGTTGACGTTTTTGAAAAGTATGATCTTTTGTTGATATTTTTGCATTATTTTTCAAATTAAAAGATCGAACGTTCAGGATTCGGATATGCCAAATACAAAAACTCAACAAACTGCCGGAAATGATTAAACCGATTATTTTGATTATGGAAGGGTCGATAACGATCTCCTTAAAAAATAATAATAGTTTGAGCGAAATGAGCAAATTTCATTATATACTCGATAACTAATTGACGCAATCTTTTTCTTCGATATAATAAAGCATATTATTTTTTATTTTCAAATAATACTTTCTCATTAACCCATTATAACCTGTTTATCTTAAATTGTAATAACGTTCGTTGAATACATTATAATCAAAGCAAATTTATATAAGAGATAAAATCGAAACGATTCAATCTATTTTTAAAAATCAAAACATTGAAAAATAATCTATAAACCATAAAACATAAATCATCCGGCAACATTTTTTCCTGGACGATTAGCTCAGTTTGGTTAGAGCGTCTGGTTTACACCCAGAAGGTCACAGGTTCGAGTCCTGTATCGTCCATTATAAAGGTTTTTTGAAAAAATTCAAAAAGCCTTTTTTTTATTGGTTTAACCCTGTTTTTATGATGTTAAACGAGTTTGCCTGTTTCGTTATTTTTAGAAGAATTTTCTTATTTTTTGTGTTTTTCGTATCAGTTTTTTCTTCAGATTCATTTTGTTGGAACGCGGCTTTTTTAAAAACATCAAACAGACAATAATCAGTGATCTCAATTCAATAATCTTTGTTCAGTAATCTCAAAAGAGCCGTTCAAGACAACGTTGTCAATTTAAGAATAGGAAGGAAGTTCCCAAAAACCGCAGGGAGCGCGGATGTCTCGTCCGCAAAAAATGGTTTTTGCGACGTTTCCTGAATTGAGTTTATTGCAAGAAACAGGTTTTTAGAACTTTCCTGGAAAAAGTTCTGAATATTAAATAATCTTAAAAATATCTTTTTGACCCAAAATTCATCTGCGTCATAAATTTTATATTGCCAGAACATTTTTATATTTATAATTGAGAAAATATATATTTGCTGCGTGATTCATTTTTTCAATCTATATATTGGTTTTTGCGTCTAGATTTGACATTGAGAAACAGGGAAAGTTCTGTATTTCGATTTAACAATGAATACAACGTTGCTAAGTTTTGTGTTGCGAATATCTGTTAGAAATAAAAGTTGAGCTTGGATTGTTCATTTTGGAATATTTTACAAAATAAAAAAAATTTATCTCTAAATAGAAGTTCTTGCAGGGACTTTTCAAAAAGCACTGATTAAAGTAAAATAATATTTTGTAGGAATTTTATGAGCTCTATGCGCTCATTAAAATATTTAACAAGTCATTAATAAAAAGGAAATTCCTTTTTTACAAATCAAGATTATGTTAAATATTTGTCGTCAAAAACAACGTTCTTAATCCGAAACGAAAAGGTCTGAAATGGCAAAAAAGACTATTGCTAATGTTGATGTTGCAGGAAAATGCGTTTTAATTCGAGTTGACTTTAACGTTCCGCTTGACGAAAACGGAAATATAACGGATGATCGCCGAATTCAAATGGCGCTTCCGACGATTAAATCTGTTTTGGACCGCGGCGGACGCGTCGTCTTGATGAGTCATCTTGGACGTCCCAAAGATGCTCCGGATGCCAAATATACGCTCAAACCGACCGCCGTTCGACTCGGCGAACTGATCCCCAATCAAGTCTATTTCGCAACAGATACAGTCGGCGAAGACGCCAAAGCCAAGGTTGCGTCCTTAAAAAATGGCGAAGTCGTTATTCTTGAAAATCTTCGTTTTCAACCAGGCGAGAAAAAAGGGTTGGCCGATTTTGCAGAACAATTGGCTTCCTTCGCTGATATTTATGTCAACGACGCCTTCGGAACCTGTCATCGAACCGACGCGTCAATGGTTGCCGTCCCCAATTCAATGGGCGCCAAACCAAAGGTTTGCGGTTTTCTCGTTGAAAAAGAAATCAAATATCTGACAGACGCGATCAGTAATCCGAAACGTCCTTTCGTTGCGATTCTTGGCGGCGCAAAAGTTTCAGACAAAATCATGGTCATCAAAAATCTTTTGGGAATTTGCGATAAAGTTTTAATCGGCGGCGCAATGGCTTATACTTTTTCTTTGGCTCAAGGGGGAAAAGTTGGGAAAAGTCTGGTTGAACCGGACAAAGTTGAACTTGCAAAAGAATTATTGGCTTCCGGCGGCGATAAACTCGTTCTTCCTGTTGATACAAATGCAGGCGATGATTTCAAAGCGGATTGCAATAAAATGATTATTGCCGCAGGTCAAATTCCTGACGATTATGAAGGTCTTGATATTGGACCGGAAACCGCGAAAATGTATGCCGATATTGTTAAAAATGCCAAAACTGTCGTTTGGAACGGGCCAATGGGCGTTTGCGAAATGCCGCCTTTTGATGCTGGCACAAAAGCTGTTGCTCAAGCCATTGCCGATAGCGATTCGATCAGCATAATCGGCGGAGGCGACAGCGCTGCGGCGATTCAACAGCTTGGATTTGCCGACAAAGTTTCTCATGTCAGCACAGGCGGCGGCGCGAGCCTGGCAATGCTTGAAGGTCAAAAATTTGCCGCCGTCGAAGCCCTTGACGACGTTGCTTGATTCCCATGTTCGTTCGATTATATTCAAAAGAAGTTCTAAAAACCTCGAAAATACGATTTTTCAAATCATTTGACTCGATCAAAATCGAATTTCAAAATGACAAAAGTTTGAAAAAATGAGTTTTTAGAACTCGCTTCAAGCCGATTCAATTCAGACCGTTGTTTCGCAAATCAGATCGTTGTTTCGCAAACCGAAAACGACGGCCAAATGTTGAAAATCAAATGACGAAAGGGCAAAAGCGGTTATCCTTTCCCGTTTCGGTATTCATTATTTAATCGAACAACATTGAGTATTGATTCCAATAATCATTCCTTTCTGGACAGCCGGCAATTTTTGTCGGCTGTTTATTTTTAGATTTTCTTCTCAATTCTTTTTTGATTTCAAACAAAATATCTTGATATAAAAAAGAGGTTCCAAAAAACCCGCCGGGAACGCGATCGTCCGCAGAACCTGTTTTCGCGACGTTTCCTGATTGGAGTTTATTGCAAAAAACAGTTTTTTAGGACTTCCTAAAAGAATATTGTCATCAAGTTTTTGTCTCGAATAATCAAAAATGTCCCATATAAATTTTATCAAATGGAAAATTATCCAATTTATCAACAGGTTTCTCTGCGTCCAGAAAAATTAATTGATCCGAAGAATCTTCGACAGCAAATCAATGGAAAGCAACCGATTTTGCTTCTGCTTGCGGCAGGAAAAGGAACGAGATTTGGCAAAGAACCGAAATGTATTCAATCCGTTTGCGGAACTCCTTTAGCAAAACATTCCATTGACGCTTTTCGAAAATGGAATCCAAATGCTTCCGTTATTGGAATCGTTGGTTATAAATCTGAAGAAGTTTCTCAGGCTCTGGGAGACAATAATATTTATGTTCTTTCAGATAATCCAACAGGAGGAACCGCCTGGGCTGTTTATGAAGCCTTCTGCGTTTCTGGTTTACTTGAAAAAAATCCAATAATCGTTATTTCGATGGGCGACCGCATTGTTCCGTCCAAAACATTCCAATCGATTATCAACCTTCATTGCGGACAAACAAACAACAAAACCAATCAGGATTTCGATCAATTAATCAAAGGCGAAGAAGCCAATCATTTCAATCCCCCCCCAAAATGGTCTCAATTGGATAAAAAACAGCCAAAGGAAGCTGATCTGACGTTGTTGACTGCTCATTATGAATATCCGCGAAACCGGGGAAAAGGACGCATTATTAGAGATAAAAATCAAAATATCGTTAAAATAATCGAAGAAAATGACATCATTGAATACTTCAGCGATTATCTCAAAAATCAACGACAAAATGAATCGAACTTGTCTGCTTTTGATTTATTATCCAAACAACCCCAATCCGCTTTAAACAACGAACAAGCTGCGACAATAATCGAATCAGAATCGTCTTTTTCGCCAGCAAACGATAAAATTTCTTTGCGAACTTATCAACAGGAAAAAACAATCAATGAAGAATTCAATTCAGAAAAACGAGCAGAAGATCAGCTTGTTACAAACGCGCTGCTTTCGTTGACAGAAGGAAATTGTCCCCTTTATGTCATTCGGGCAAGAACATTAATGAAACATTTGATATTCTTATCAAACCAAAATACGCAAAATCAATTTTATTTAACGGATATTATTGAACGAATTGCTCAGGAAGGGGGCATAATTCGTTCTTTAACGGTTCGCCCCAATGATCAGGAATATTCGATTCTCTGCGCCGATGTAACGCGAGCAGAAAATCTTGAAGAACTCAAATCGGTTTTTGATCAATATAATCAAACGGAAAAAGAAATTCTTGAAGCGGCAAGAGTCATCCGATCCAATCGACCGATCGGTCAAACGGCGTCCATTTGTCGACAACTTCGCGAGCTTTGGCAAACAGCTCAAATAGAAAAGCAAAATTTCAATTTCGATCAACCTTTTTCGATTGGCATTTCAGGCGGTCGTTTGCGAATTGCCTTTATGCATCCAGATATGGGACGTTTTTTGGGACCTGCCTGGCAAACGCCCATTGGAGCGAAAGACGAAAAGGGATCGGAACAAATTGTCGTTTTGATTCAAGAAACCGATGATCATCGAGTTCATCTTTTTCCTATTGATCCGCAATTTCGAGAGTCCGTCGATTCGATTGAATCGGATAACGAAATCATGTATCCCGATGAAAAAATCCGTGATTGGTATTCCTATGAAGAATTTGGCGCCAAAATGAGCGAAACCCTTCTTCTTTCTCTCGGATATTTTAGCGACCATGAACTTGAAATGCGGCGTCAAAAATCAATTCCGCTTCCCCCTGAATCGCTCTGGGTCAGCAATAATATGCGTCGTCCTTTTTCGTTAATTGGAAATGTTATTGCGTCATTACGAACCTGCCGCGAAGGTTCCGCAGGGGACAAAATTCAGCAAAAACTTGGGAAAAATCGATTTCTCGGACTTAGAATTATGAGTTCCGGATCAATTCCGCAAGGGGGATTTTCGTCATCCAGCGCTGTTACTATAGCAATGAAAAATGGGTTAAACGCTCTTTTCGGATTCGGATTAACGAATGATCAGTTGATTCATTTGGCCTGTCAAGCGGAATACGGAACAGGGGTTCGCGCTGGTTCATTAGATCAGGCAACGGTTCAAAAGGGTCAAGTTGGCAAAGGAACCCTTTTGTCGTCAAATTCGCGCGACAATTATGCGATTTTAGGAACATATCCGATTCCTTCCCATCGATATCAAGTCATTTTCCCTTATTCTGCTGAGCGGGACAGCGTCGCTTTTCGTTGGTCAGGCGGATTTTATTCGGACAATATTCGCTCAAACTCGCCTGCGATTCTAACGACAACGGAATTTCGAAAAATGACTGGAAAAGCTGCTGAAATTGCCGCAATCCTTTTACAAATTCCGCTTGACCTTGATCTTTTTCAAGAAATTCAAAATGATCTTTTGAATAACGGCGTTTTAAATTTTGAGAATCAACAGAAAATCAAAAATTATCTTTTAAAATTGCCTTTATGGATAGCTAAAACAGAACTTCAAAAGCAGATTATATCGAACTTTTCTTTTTATCAATCCGAGCTCAAACGTTGTTTTGGTTGTTCCGAAGCCGAAGCGGTTCAACGATCGCAGTCGACTTTTGCGTCTCTTTTTCAAGGTTGGCGAGAACCGATTTTTCGAAGTCCCGAATTGAAAAATATAATAGGCGTTCCATTACGGAGTATGATCGCTTATTTGTATGCGGAAGTTGCCAAAAATTTTTATTTAATGAATCATCCCGATTCCTGGATTGAAATGATAACGCTTTCGCAGCGAGGCGATTGTTGCTTTGAAATTGATCCTCAAAAACTGCCGTCCAAAAATGATCTCATGCGCGAGCTTTCCTGGGAAAAGAATACGAAAAAAGAGAACCGCCTCAATCTTTGGTTAAAAAATATGGAAGCTCGTCCTTTTGATTTCTGTTGCGGATTAGACGACGAATCGCTTCTCAAAACGGATAATATCGAATTTCATCGTTTAAAAGGAACTAATTTCTTTCGAGGTTTGGCTCTCATTGATTTAGCGGAAGCAATGTTGAAAAGAGCATTCGGCGAAAATGCCGTTGCTGTTCGAGTCAACGCAGCCGGCCAGGGCGATTATTTTCAGGTTCATATTGATACAGAAAAGGTTTCATCCGAAGAAGTCCGAAACTTTCTTCGTCAAGCCTATTATGAACGATTTCAAATTGTTCGAGAAAAAGAATTTATTGAAACTTATCCAGGCGGCGGAGCGGCTGCTGTTCGTTTGACTCGTTTTTCGCTTTTGCCTCAATTAATTGAAACGCTTTCCCAAAACTGTTAATTTGATGTTTAAAAAAACTTGATCTATCGAATCGCAACCGCGGCAACGTTCAGGAACGTTATCAGAAACATTTTCTGGCTCGATTTGACTGTTGCCCCATCCGATATTCGGCTTCAATATATCCCTTTGTCCCCTTGAAAATATTCTGTTCCTTCCTTTATAATTGAAAAATATTTTGCCATTTTCTTTTCAGAAAGCCCAAAATATTTTTAGTTTGACCTTTTTGGGATTCTTTTAAAAAGAATCCAACTTTCTTGAAAGTTTGTTTTATGCGATTTCCATTTTCCTTAACTTGGGCAATGAGCCGTTATATTATTCGAAAAAAATGGGAAAAGAACAAAAAGTTTCCAATGGTTTTGATGCTCGAACCGCTTCATCGTTGCAATTTAAAATGTTGCGGTTGCGGTCGGGTTCGAGAATATCAAAAAACGATTCATCAGGAAATGACGCTTGATGATTGTTTGCATTCCGTTGACGAATGCGGAGCTCCAATCGTCAGCCTATGCGGCGGCGAACCGCTTCTGTATCAGGATTTGCCTTTGTTGATTCAGGAAATATTGAAACGAGACAAACATATTTATCTCTGTACAAACGGGACGCTGCTTGAAAACGCATTGCCCAAATTGGAACAGATTCAAAATCGATATCTCAAAAAACGACTCTTTTTAAATATTCATCTTGACGGCCCGGCTGAAATTCATGATAAAATAACGAATCAATCCGGCGTTTTTGATCTCGCTCTCAACGGAATCAAAATGGCCAAAAAAGCAGGTTTCCTTCTCTATACAAATACAACTGTTTATCGCTCAACAACGATTGACTCTTTGATTGAAATGGCAAAAATGCTTCATGAAATCCCAATTGACGGAATGATGATTTCGCCCGCTTTTGAATTTCCAACGGTTTATTCTGAACATCAAACAACGTTCAAGGATCAATCCGACCAACAAGACAATTTTCTGACCCGAAATGAAATCATCGATTTTTTTCAACAGATTCGTATTCATATGAAACATTTTCGTTTAACGGCAACGCCTGTTTTTCTTGACTTCTTATGCGGCAAACTTTCTCTCGATTGCGCCGCCTGGGCAAACCCAACTCGCAATCCCTGCGGATGGCGTTCTCCTTGTTATTTGATCGGCAATCAGCATTTTTCGACTTATCGAGATTATATTGAAAAAACCGATTGGGATAATATTGGATACAAAAAAGACCAACGCTGCGAAAATTGTATGACTCATTGCGGCTTTGAACCCGCAAGCGTTTTACAAATTCGAAAAATTTCAACTTTGATTCGCCTTGCCCTTTGGGAAATTTTTTCATAAACAAAAGATCCTTTGCCGTTCCTGATCGGTTGAATATTTATATAAAACGAATAAAATAATATCTGTCAGGTCCTTGGACATTTGATTCATTAACCAATAAACGATAAAGAATTTTGCCGTTTATTCTTGTCATTTTCCAATTATTTGCTTGATATTGTCGATTATGCTAAAATCATTAACCGATCTTAAAAACAGTCAAACGTTGAACTCAATCGTTTTGAGTCCCGGATTTTTCTCTGCGAATCACTGACGACGAACTGATTTTGCAAAATACGAAATCAATCAACCAAAACGGCTTCGATATCAACCGTTTTCCAACAGAATAGTTTTTGGAAAATCAAACGCGTTCATTATTATTAAACGATAAAAGGAGAACAAAATCTTTGTTTTCGAATATATCCAAAACCAAAGAAAATAAATTGAATTCGCGATTGCTGTTAACCAATCTCTCGGTTGGAGAAAAAGCAACCATTGTCTCAATTCATACAGGAATCGAAATGATTGGACAATTAATGGGAATGGGATTATTTATCGGAACAAGAATCGAAATTCTTCAAACGGGTCGATCTCACAAACCGGTTTTGTTGAGCGTTGAAGATTCCCGTATTGTCCTTGGTCAGGAATTAGCCAACCTTATTCAGGTTGAAAGAGATTCAACCGTTTTATCCTCAATTCAAAAGAAAACTGAAACAGAATGAGATTCTAATGGTTCATTCGCATTGCGAACTTCTGGTTGCGATTGTTGGGCAACCCAATGGCGGAAAATCAACTGTTTTTCGTCTTCTGACAAAAAGTCACAGCGAAATCAGCAATTATCCCGGAATTACAATGGACGCTCAATCCGGGCATTATCATGAAGGAAACCGACGCATTGAAGTCGTTGATCTTCCGGGATCCTATTCTTTTTCGTCCTCGACGCAAGAAGAACGAATTTCGAAAAATTTTGTTCTTTTGGATCGCCCGGAAGTTGTCATTGACGTTATGGACGCCTCGAATTTTCGACGTCATCTCTTTCTGTTTCTCGAACTTATGGAAATGCAGGTTCCTGTCGTCGTCTGCCTGAATATGATGGACATTGCCAAACGACGCGGAATTCAATTCGATCAAGCAAAACTGGAGCAACTTCTGGCCGTTCCTGTCATTCCATTTATTGCAACAAAAGAAGACGGTCTTGACGAACTTCGATCTGCCATTCTTAAAATTGCCGATCAGAACGATCATGCTCCAACTCGTTGGAAAATTGATTATGGCCCGATTATGGAAGAATGTTTGCAAAAAATTGAATCGGGCATTCGAACAAAACCGCATTTGGCAGAAGACTTTTCGCCGCGTTGGCTCGCAGTTAAATTAATGGAAAATGATCGAGAAGCTCGCCGCATTGTTGAACATCATACTCACGATGATTCCTGGCGCGATATTCTTGACTTCTGCGACGAACAGTTTAATCATTTCATTAATCAAAATAAATGTTCGCCGAGAAAAATCATTTTAGAGCGTCGAAATCAATTTGCTTCTCAAATCGAGCAGGAAACCATTTCAAGACTCAAACCTCGAACGATTCATTTTTCTGATCGAATTGATTCGATTGCTTGTCATCCCATTTTTGGACCGTTTTTGCTTTTTCTCATAATGATTTTGACATTTCAATTGACATTCAAAATCGCAGACGGTTGGAAATGGTTTCCTTTATTGTCGATGAATTCTTTATCGCTTCAATGGTTGACTCCCGTTGAATTTTTGGCTCTTTTATTTTCGCAAATCATTCCAAATGCCTTAGATTCCTGTATGCAAGGGACTCAACAAGGATTTCGGAATTTGCTGATTGAAGGAATTCTTCCCGGCGTTGGAGGCGTCGTTCAATTCGTTCCGGTTATTTTTGTCATGTTTTCGATGCTTTCCGTTTTGGAACAGAGCGGTTATATTGCTCGCGTCGCTATGATTATGGATCGTTTTATGCGACGTTTTGGACTTCAAGGCCAAAGTATTCTTCCGATGGTTCTCGGCGGCGGGATAACAGGCGGTTGCGCTGTTCCAGCCATTTTAATGACCCGTTCCATTTCCAATCTTCGGCAGAGAATTCTGACGATACTCGTTATTCCAATGCTCAACTGCGGCGGCAAGGTTCCTGTTTATACAATGATTATTGCGGCTTTCTTTGCTTCGCATAAAGGGCTTATGATGGGGGCTATTGTTTTGTTTTCCTGGGGAATCTCGTTGGTTTCGGCTTGGATTCTTGGAAAAACGTTGGTTCGCGGCAAAGAACTTCCGCTTTTACTGGAACTCCCGACTTATCAATTTCCCCGTATTCGCGACGTTTTTGAAAATGCTGCCAGGCAAAGCGGCGAATTTCTTAAAAAGGCGGGAACTGTTATTTTAGGAGCCAATATTCTTCTTTGGCTTTTATTGTCTTATCCAAAATTAGACAACTTGTTTATTGATATTCCCGAATCCAAAATCAATCATCAACCTATTACCAATTTGAATATTGAATCAAATAATCAAGACAAACGAATACAACAACTCGAATCGTCCTATGCGGCAGCAATGGGACGCTTGTTAGAACCAGTCAGTCGTTTTGCTGGTTTTGATTGGCGGGACAACGTTGCTCTTTTAAGCGGTTTGGGTTCAAAAGAACTTATTATTAGCTCAATGTCAATGCTTTATCAATCGAACCAGGCCAATCGCCCAAACCAATCCAATCAATCGATTGATCAACAACGGAACGATCTTGTTTCGAATAAAACTCAAAACAAATCCGAAATCGAAATAACCATTCCTGTTGATTCGTTGATTTCTCAAGAAAATGAAGTCAATAAGACTTTCGAGTTGGTTGAAAATCCCTTTGTTCTCAATTTCAACAATGATCATCAGATTTATGAAAACGAAATCAATCAAAAATCTCTCAAAATTTCAGACGGTTCTCCTTCAGAGAGTTTGTTGACGCTTCGGGAATATTTAAAACAATCGCCCAACTGGACGTTCTCCAAAGCGGTTGCAATGCTTGTTTTTATTATGCTTTATGTCCCTTGCAGCGGAACTCTCATTGCCATTTATCGAACAACTGGTTGCTGGCGTTGGGTTCTTATTTCATTTTTATATAATACAATTCTTGCTTTTTTATTAGCGATTATCATTTTTCAATTGGGAATCTTTTTATAAAAAGGATTCTTGTTTCAATAAATAAATTAGTATTGCGATTTTCTATTTTTAATTTTATTTCAATTTCAATTGAACCAGACAAATTTTTTCAATGCCTGAAATTAACGCAAAACAGATTCTTCAAGAGACGCCGCTTCAAAAAATGTTTCATTTTGAAACGATTTCATCGACAAACGATTGGGCCAAAAAATATATTCAGGAAAATCAACAGAAAATCAAACAGGGAAATGATAAAGATTTATTCCCTCTTCTTGTAATTGCAGATCAACAAACAGCGGGACGCGGACGAGGCAATCATTCCTGGTTTAGTCCGTCTGGCGCTCTTTTAATTTCTATTTTGACAACTTGGTCCCAGTTGAATTTGTCGAGACGCGAAAGCTCAATGCTTTCTTTGCGAACAGCTGTTGCCGTTCAAAAAACAATCATTCGTTTTCTTGATACAGCGGAGAAAAACTCTGTTTCTTCGCTTTCATTGAGCTCATCGCAAATTGAACCATTCTCAAATTCAGTTCGAATTAAAATGCCAAACGATATTTATATTGCCGAAAAAAAGATCGCTGGAATTCTTATCGAATCTCCCAACGAACAAGCGGTCATTATTGGTATCGGAATCAATATTAATAACAGCGTCAAACAAATTGAAAATGACCTTCAGACCAAAATAACTTCGCTTATCGATATTACGCAGACAGAAATCAATTTTCAATCTTTTTTAATTGCGTTAATTAATGAAATCTTTTGAAAATCAGCTCTGTTTATGTTCTCAACGCTCAAGTTTTTGAAAAAGCCCCCGATCAATTGATTCTCAAAATCGAGAAAGCCAAAACGATCGGCTATATCGACATAAACATTAAAATCAAAACAAATCTTATATTCATGCAATTATGATTATAAAGTTTTTATTTGATAAAAGTCCAATGATTTATAATCAATCTTTTTTCAAAAAAAAAGACACTTCGCAGGAAGTGTCCAGAAAAATCAAAAGTTTGAGAAGATTCCATAATATAAAACTAATATTTATATTATGAAATCTTCAAATAAACTTATTTCGCAGCGTCAGCAGCCGGGGCAGCTGGTTTATCAGCTGGTTTGCAACCAAGTGAAAAACAACCAACGCAAAGAGCAACGAGTGAAAGAGCAATGAATTTTCTCATTTTTTTTCCTTTTAATGTTATATTGTCAATTAAACAATAGAAACAAACCCAAAATATCAATTGGATTCTAAGCATTATATCGTCATCATCGTTTAAAAATCTGTTTGAAGCAACAGGCGAAAAGAAGAAATTGATAAAATTTTTCAAAAAAAATTGCTATAATCCTTGATTTCCGCCTAATCGTAATAATGATCGCAAATTATTTTCTTGAATTGCTAAAAACCAAACGCTAATGAACAATATAAAGATTATAATATAAGTTTTATATAAAAAAACAAGCCCCCAATGCGACAAAATATACAAGTTTATATTTCAGTTTTAAAAAGTCTTCTTTTCATTTGACAAAAAAGCGATTTGAAACGTTTATAAACGAACAGGATTCGCTTTTGCATTATCCATTTGCGTCCGACTTACAAACTTAACGATCCTGAAACTTCAAAAGATTACGAAACCGAATCAATATTTTAAAACGGATTGATTATAAGGAAAAATTCTTTTCAATAAAACCTGTATCAATATTTCCTTGAATAAAATCGGGATGTTCAAGAATTTTAAGTTGCACAGGAATAGCCGTTTTAATCCCTTCAATACGAAATTCCTTCAAACATCGAACCATTGACGCAATTGCTTCCTGACGGTCGCGCTGACAGACAATCAGTTTGCCGATCATTGAATCATAATTTGGGCTGACTACAAAATTTGTATAAACATGAGAATCAAAACGAACGCCAAAACCGCCCGGAGGAATGAGCAACGAAATTTTTCCCGGCGAAGGGCGAAAATGATGAGCCGAATCTTCTGCATTAATGCGGCATTCAATGGCGCAACCGCGATGAACAATCTCTTTTTGTGAAAATGGGAGTTTTTCGCCTGCCGCAATTCGAATTTGAGTTTTAATCAAATCGATTCCTGTAACAAATTCTGTAACCGGATGTTCAACTTGAATTCGGGCATTCATTTCGATAAAATAATAATTTTCATTTTTATCGACAACAAACTCAACCGTTCCCGCATTTGTATAACCGGACTCCTTAACAAGTCGAACGGCGGCTTCGCAAAGCGATTTTCTTGTTTGTGAACTCAAACAAGGCGCCGGACTCTCTTCTATCAATTTCTGATGACGTCGTTGAATCGAACAATCGCGTTCCCAAAGATGACAAACATTTCCAAACGAGTCGGCAACAATTTGCGCTTCGACATGACGCGGATTTTCGATAAGTTTTTCGAGATAAATGTCGCCATTGCCAAAGGAAATTTGAGCTTCTTGCGACGCTTGTTCCATTGCGGTTTTAAGTTGTTCCGCATTGAGAGCGATTCTCATTCCGCGTCCGCCTCCGCCTGCTGACGCTTTGACCAGAACTGGATAACCGATTTCGTTAGCGATCGAAAGAGCCTGTTTCGGAGAATCGATTAATCCGTCGCTGCCGGGAACTGTTGGAACGCCCCCTTTTTTCGCAATGGAACGCGCTGAATTTTTATCGCCCAAAAGTTCCATTGCTTCCGAAGTCGGACCGATAAATTCGTAACCGCAACTTCGACAAACGTCTGCAAAATGCGAATTTTCCGCCAAAAAGCCGTAACCCGGATGAATGGCGTCAACGTCGCCCAATTCTGCTGCACTAATTATGCGATCAATTTTCAAATAGCTTTCTTTCGCTTTAGCCGGACCAATACAAAAAGTTCGATCAGCCAGTTCAAGATAACCATTTTCTTTATCGGCTTCGCTATAAACAGCGACCGTTTCAATTCCGAGTTCTCGGCAAGCGCGAATAATACGAAGAGCAATTTCGCCGCGATTTGCTATCAAAATTCGTTTGAACATATTTTTCCTGATCTGACTTGAATATCAACCTCGAGTATCAACTTTGAACAGCGGTTTACCAAACTCAACGGCATCGCCATTTTTGACAAGAATCGCAATAATTTTTCCAGACATTTCGGCTTGTATCTCGTTAAAAACTTTCATTGCTTCGACAATACAAACCGTTTTATCCGGACTGATTGAATCGCCAACTTTGACATAAGCGGGAGAATCAGGATTGGCAGACGCATAAAAGGTTCCAACCATTGGCGAATTGATCGTCTTTACAAAAGAGTCATCTGAAACAGAGTCAACAGGAGAATTCGAAACAATTGTTGGAGAAACGGATGACGAAACAACAGAAACCGGCGCGGCAGCAATGGGCGGAGAAGTTGCCGGCATTCCAGCATTATCAACCGAGCGACGCAACTGTATTCGAACATAATCTTGTCGCAAATCAACTTCAGAGACGTCATTAACTTTCATAAGTTCCATTAACTGACGAAGTTTTTCGATGTCAAAAACATCATGCGTCGTTTTCCGATCGTTTTTTTCCGAAGACATGATCAACTCCTTTTTTCAATGAGAGATTTCTCATTGGATGATATTCTTTAAATATTATATTGTTGGGACTGAAAACATCGTTTAGTTTAAACAAACAATAATCATAAAACTTCAGACTTCTGTTCGAGTCGATCAAGAATGCCTGAACATTGGGTCGAAAGTCCGACAACGACCGGGAAACAAAAGTCAAGTTGATCCAGTCCAGCTTCGATTTATTTGGTCAATAATCTATTGGCATAAAATCATGAAAAACGGATCATTTTTCCAAATCAAGTTGTCAGACGCAAAAACAAATGCGTCATTTCATTTTAATCATTTTTAACGGCGCTGAGAATTCGTTGTTTGGCGGCAAAATCTCTTAAAAGGCGAACATTTTTCCAAGTCCCTGAACTCTCAAATATTTTTCTGGATTGTTCCGCAATCATTGGGCTGATTTCGATAAAAATCTCCCCTTCCGTTTTCAGGAAAGGCAAAGATTCGTTCGACAAGCGTTCAATCAATTCCGTTCCGTCAGGACCGGCCAAAAGAGCCGATTTCGGTTCAAACTCGCGAACCGTTTTTTCAAGTTTTTCATATTCAGCGTCACTGACATAAGGCGGATTGCTGACAATAATATCAAATTGTGAATCGGGCGTCAACTTCAAAAAAAGATCGGAACAGACAAAAGTAATTCGATCGGAAACCTGATTCCTTGCAGCATTTTTTGTCGCAATAACAAGAGCTTCCGGGCTCAAATCAACGGCAGTTATCGCAACTGTTTGATGATTTTTTGCCAGGGCAATCGCAATATTTCCGCTTCCTGTCCCAATATCGCAAACAGAGACCCGATCTTGTTGTTTCTGTTTGAGGCAATCCAATGCTTCCAAAACGACTTGTTCTGTCTCCGATCTCGGAATCAAAACGTCTGGCGAAACATCAAAATCAAGAGAAAAAAATTCTTTGTGCCCTGTTAGATAAGCAACAGGCTCTCCTGTTGCGCGGCGTTTGACAAGATTGCGGAAAATGGATCGTTTTGAATCATCTGGAATCGTTTCAAAATTTGTATAGAGTTCGATTCGCTTACAATTTAAAGAATGAGACAGCAAAACCTCTGCTTCCAAACGAGCCGATTCCGACCCCTGTTTGGTTAGATAATCTGTTGTCCATTCGAGCAAGCGCTGAATAGTCCAAACGTCTGACTGCGACATATTGATGATCCTTCATCAAAACGCGTTATTCATTATTCATCGATTTTTCCAAACGAACTTCGAAGTTCCTGACGTTCATATTCAAGAAGTCCGTCAATAACAGGCGAAAGATCGCCAGCCAGAATGGTATTCAATTTATAAATAGTTAAACCAATTCGATGATCAGTTACGCGATTTTCGGGAAAATTATAAGTTCGTATTTTTTCGCTTCGATCGCCCGTTCCTATCTTACTCAAACGATCTTCCGAACGTTTTTTCTGATCTTCCATTCGCTTGGCTTCATAAATTCTCGACTTCAAAACCCGGAGCGCTTTGGCAAGATTTTTATGCTGACTTTTTTCGTCCTGACAACTGACAACAATTCCTGTTTCATAATGAGTCAAACGAATTGCCGACGCCGTCTTGTTGACATGCTGACCGCCAGGACCGCTTGAACAGAACCGATCAACCCGATAATCTTCCGGTTTTAAGTCAATTTCAACGTCTTCCGGTTCCGCCATAACGGCAACGGTTGCCGCAGATGTATGAATTCGACCTTTGGCTTCCGTTTCTGGAACTCGTTGAACGCGATGACCGCCGCTCTCAAATTGAAGTTCCTGATAGCAACTTTCTCCTTCGATTCCCAAAACGACTTCTTTAAAACCGCCCATTTCGCTCGGACTCATCGACATCAACTCGGTTTTCCAGCCGCGATCCATACAAAAATGCGTATACATTTCATAAAGATCGCGAGCAAAAAGAGCCGCTTCTTCGCCCCCGGTTCCCGCTCGAATTTCGAGTATACAACTCGTTCGATTCGCGTCATTGCCGCCGATTGTCAAATCCAAAAGTTCATTCCAAAGAACTTCGCGCTCTTCTTTCAATTCCGGTATTTCCTGTTCGGCAAGTTCTTTGAGTTCCGCGTCATGACCATTTAAAATTTCATGCGCTTCGTCAATCTCGACATTAAGTTGATTAAAACGTCGATATTTGCTGCATAGCTTCGCCAGCGAACCATGTTCTCGGGCTACAGAAGCCAGGCGATTGGAATCAGCCAAGACTTCTGGAGCAACCATCAAACGTTCGAGTTCTTCAAAACGCGACAATTTTTGATCAAGCAGTTTGCGCATGAGTTATAAATCGATTTGAAATGATATCGTTGACCGTAACAAACAAGAATCGAAAAAAAAGAAAATTCCGAATTTATTCTTCTGTTTTGGCCTTTTTGCCATAAGAAGCGGCAAATTTATTGCGAAATTTTTCGATTCGCCCTGCTGTATCGACATATTTCAGTTTGCCTGTATAAAATGGATGACAAGCGTTGCAAATATCGACTCGGAGTTCCGGTTTTGTGCTACGAGTTGTAAACGTATTTCCGCATCCGCAAGTTACTTTTGTTTCAACATATTTAGGATGAATGTTCTTTTTCATCTTGAGACTCTTATTCAAAACAATAGGAAAGTTAAAGTTAAAAGAGGGGCTGAACCAACAAAGTTCCGCAAATCCAAATATCTGTATGAATGTTAAATTATAACATTAAACATATCGAGTAACAAGGGGGAGAATCAAATAATATTAAAAGGAAAAAAGTCAAACGACAAAAAAAGAAGACGGAACAAAGACTTGTCCCTATTCAACAACATCATTTCGTTTGTTTTAGAACTGGCAACCCCCTTGAGTTTGAGAAAATCATTCGGACCGCATTGAGCATCAAATGACTTGAACAATTTCGTCGCTGAGCTAGAAATTAATCTCATTTTGCAAAGATTTTTGCATATATATCAAAATTCGAAACAAAAAAGGGACGCATTGTCCCTTTCTTTAATTTAATCATTATCAACGAACCCTTCTTTTATTTCGTTAAATAAAACAGGAAGTTCGTTGATCTTTGCAAGTTATGCAGACTTCTTTTCCGATTCGGTATTGACTTCTTCCTGAGCCGCTTTGGGTTCCTTTCCGAAGAGAAGAAAAATTATTGTGAAAATCAAGCAGAAAAGCGTTGGAAATCGCAACAATTTCTTCCAATCGATTGGTTTATCAACTTCTTCCGCAGCCGAAGCCGCTTGCTCTTCGCAGCAAGAACAGGTTTCTGCTTCTTCTGCCGCAGCCGGAGCCGGAGTCGTTTGTTAAGCCCCAGCCGGAGCCGGGGCCGCGTCGTGAACCGGAGCCGGTGCCCGGGCCGCGTCTTCAGCAGCCCCCGGGGGCCGGGCCGCTTCTTCTGTCGCCGGGAGAGTCAACGGTTCCTCTTGCGCATACAGATTATTCGAGAACGAGAAGAACGAAACGGCATCTTCATCGGCTTTTTCAACAGCAGGAACCGAAGCCGCCGCTTCAAGAGGATATCTGTCTTTAAGTTCTTCCAACACAATCCCGCTCAAAACCTGACCAACCCCAAGAAGCAGGAACGCCAAAAGAGATTGAACGCTTGCTTTTAAATTGGCCGGAGCAACGCGGTCGCCGAACATATAGGCCGCTGTATACAAAAACGCATAAGCCAAACCATGAAGAAGAATTCCAACAATTGCCAATTCTTTATCACAAGTTGAGAAAAGGCCATAACGAATCGTCCAGGCTGCAAGACCGCAAACGAGAACCCATTTCAGACCGATTAGCGCAACCGCAAACGCCAAGGCCGCCATAAACACAATTTCCGAAACTTGATTCAATGTTCCAAAGGTCGCTGCGTCTTTAACTCCGCAAGCCTCATTCAAATATTGACCGAGCATTGGGAAATAAAAGTTTGATCCAAAAATTCCAACGCAAAAAGCGCAAAGAACGAAAAGAGTAAAGTCTGCTCGTTTGAATAAACCAAGCGCCTTCAACCCAAAAAGATCGCCTCCGGCTTTTCCTTGCGGCGGAGTATTCGGCAAGGTCATTGAATAAAAAGCGAGAAACAATGCGCAAAAGCCTCCCAGGAAAAAGAAAATTGGGTCCTGAACATTGCCGCCCTGCATTTTTCCAACGAGCAAGTTAATTAAAATCCAACCCAACGTTCCAAAAATAAAGACCAAAGGACTTCTATCCTTATTAGGAATATTTTTGAAAACAACCGCATTAATCAACGGAATCGACGGCATATAAGTCAAACCGGCGAGAAACATCATTGCAAGAATCGGAAAATAAGGAACGGAGCCTGTTCCGGCTTTTTGACAAATGACGCCGCAAGACAGCAAGGCCATACCGCAAATCAAATGCAAAAACGCAAGAACTTTCTGAGCGGCAAATTTGCTGTCGGCAATAGGACCAATAAGGGGAGAAAAAAGGGCGCCTAAGGCAAAAGCGGAAAAAAGTCCGCCAACCCCTTTAAAAATCCAAACATTGCCGTCGATTCCCGGATAAGCGCTTAACGCATAAGACCAGCTTCCCCAAATCGCGAACTGAAAAAGATATGCGATCATAAGTCGCGGATAAACAAACATGACTTTGTTTTCTGACATTCATGAACTCCTTTAATAATTGAGAACTTTGACCGTTTTATTATTGAAACAAATATTCTTACAGAACGTTTTCTGATCCAAATTGATTTTTTGAGATTTCGTTATTAACTGGTTAAAAAGCTTTTTTTGAGTTTTGCAAGCCTGACATGATCAATTCCCAAGAACGGAATCCAAACCTGACAAGCCAAAGAGACCCCCCTGATCTTAATATTAATGTCGACTTTTCCGAATAAACGTCATTTTTCCTGGAACCGACTGTTCCGGAATCGAACGTTCTCATTGAAAAGTCTTCGAACCAGGAAAAAGTTGCGTTTTCGGACAAGAATCAGGAGAAACTATTTTTTCTATTATGACCGCAACAAGAACCGGTTTCAAGCTCTTTTTTTAAAAAACTAAACTTTTTCCGAAAATTCTTTGTAAAAATGTCCAATTAGACCGAAATTTATTCCCGTTTTAACGGTTATATCGACGATAACAATTTTAAAGACGATTAGAAAGTTCTAACCCCCCTTCGGAGCGCGGACGTTTCGTCCACAAAAACCAGTTTTAACGACTTTATCCGAAATGGGGTTGTTAAAAAATATCGATTTTTAGAACTTCCTAATTATTAATTGGACTTAATCTTCATTTTATCAATTTATTTAAAATTTTTAATTTATATATTTTACATAAAACGGGCTATTTAAACAAAATGACTTCCTTTCTTTTGGTTGCTTCAACTCAAAACAAAATTTTGATCAAACAATATTTTTGTTTGACAATAATTTTTTTATTGTTTTTTTTGTTCATTTTGGGAAACGATTCAACGATTAATGCCCAGGAAGTAATACTCAACAGAACCGAAAATGACTCTTTGCCTCCATTGGATATCAATCAGCGTTACAACGCATTTGTAACAAAGGATGAACTTGAGGAACAGCTGAAATCTTATGCCTGGAAGAAAGGCGATTTTACATTTACGCCTTACGGATTCATTTGGGTCAATACAGCGTTCGATACAAACCGAACCGTTCCCGGCGAATTTGTCTTATATTCTCAATCTGCAGATATTGATGATGACCCAGGTTTTTCGATTGATGCGCGAATGAGCCGGCTTGGAATCTTTGTTGACGGCCCGGAAATATCATCGATTCCCGGTTCGAAAATTCGCGGCGTCGTTGAAGCGGACTTTGAAGGAACTCCCAACGGAACCAAGAATAAGGGAGGCGTTCAGCTTCGAAAAGCGTTTGTCGAACTTTCCAACAAAGAAAAGCAGACCAAAATCCTGATCGGTCAGGATTGGGAAATCATCTCGTTGTTGTATCCCCAAATGTTGAATTATCTGCCTGCCGGTTTTGCTGGAAATTTGGGATATCGTCGCGCTCAAATTCGATTTGATAAAGGAATGACGTTCAGCAACAATTTCAAAACTCTTTCCCAAATCGCTCTGGTCGATAATATCGTCGGCGATTATACAGCAACAACCGGAGTCAGTGCCAAAGTTTCCGGCGCCCCTCTCATTGAAGGACGCCTCGCATTAAGCTTTTGGGAACAGGCAAGAAATGGTCTTCCCATTACAGCCGCTGTTTCCGGACATTGGGGAGAACAAACGTTTGGATTTTCGCCTATCGCCGGAACATTTGCCAATCAACGAATTCAATCCAAACCGATCAAAACCTGGTCGGCAAATTTTGAATTGGACGTTCCTTTGACAAAAAAATGGCGTATTCAGGGCGAATATTATTTTGGCGAAAATTTGAGCAGCTTTACTGGCGGCATCAATCAAGGCGTTGACCTGTTCACTCAAAACGCAATCCGCAATCAAGGCGGTTGGATCAACATTCATTATGATCTCAGCGATAAATTGGGAACCAATTTCGGCTACGGAATTGACAAGCCAAATAAAAACGATTTAATTGGAACTTCCCTGCCGAGCAACGGCATTACTTCCGCCCGATTGCAAAATTCTGTTTTCTTTACAAACTTCATTTATCATTGGAGCAGCGCCTTAATGACAGGTTTGGAATTCGATTATTGGCACACAAAATATCAACGCGCTGACGTTTCGGGAGCAGAACCTATTTTTCTTCCGATGAAAGACGGAAAAACGTTTCGAACAGAGTTTGTTGTTCAATATTCTTTCTGACTTCGTTTTTTTCTCAAAAGAAATTCGTCTTTTTGATCGACTCGAAAACTCTTTTTATTGATTCAAACTCGTTAAAAACAACCTTCCTTTTTAATATGGGCAAAACGGTCAACAATCGAGCAAAATAAAAAAGTTGAAAATACAATCCGTTATTCATAAAAATCGGAAAATATTTTCATAAAAACTTTTACATAATCCAGAAAAAAGTTGTCCAAAGCAGTCAATAGAGAAATGACTCTATGATCTATTTGCTATTTAAACCGGGTTCAAACCAATAAAAAAAGGCTTTTTGAATCGCTTCAAAAAGCCTTTTAAATGGGCAGTACTGGACTCGAACCAGTGACCCCTAGCTTGTCGAGCTAGTGCTCTAACCAAACTGAGCTAACTGCCCGATCATGATTGCTGAAAATAAAATGTCCAAGACATTTATATCGTTAGCAACTCGACAACAAAATATAATATCTCATAAAAATGAAAAACGTCAAGTATCATTTTTTTATTTTTTTCTTTTTTTATTAAATCGAATTTGGTCGAATTTGGTTTGAATTATTTTGAAGCAAGTTTGAAGCTCAGGTTTCGTCCGCAGAATTCGTCCGTCGTTTGCAAGGTTTCAAATTCAACGTTTTGGACTGTTCAAAAGTCAATGTTTTAAAGAATAACGTCTGATTTGGCAAAATACATCAACGAAACAAAATGGGTAAACACAAAAGACTTTTCTAGGACGATTATAACGGCAGAAACGTCTGGCTCTTTTGTATTGAATTTTCTTTCCAGAAAAAGTCTGTCTGTCTTATTGATTTAATCGATTAAATTTAATAAAAACAATGTTTTATTAATTTAAATGAAATTATTTTTATTTGCAAAAAGCAATTGCTAAAGTAAACTATATAAAATTAGTTTGTTGTTTTCGAGGGAGAAAATCTCAAACAACAGATCAGCTTTTTTATTTATTATGTCGGTTTGTTTGCAATGTTTTTCTGAACTCTTGCCGTTGATTGCCATTCATGCGGCAAAGGAATGAAATTCGCCTGAAACTCAACGGAATTCTCTGTTTCAAAACAGAAAATTCATTTGTTCTTAAAATATTGAATATTAAATAAACGAATATATTCAAATCAATGGAGACGTTTCGATGAAAAAGATTTTCATTTTGTCCGCATTATTGTTGATCGCGGCATTGGTTGCAACCGGTTGCAGCAGCATGTCATCCTGTTTTAGAAATAATGGGTCTCGCGTTCCAACGGTTTCATCCGGTATGTCCGGATCGTCCATTGCGGAGTTTCCGGTCAGCGCGCCTGTTGAACAAGTTATTTATTCATCCCCAATGAATCAATGTAATCCTTGTACGCCGGCTTGCGCCAATCCCTGTGACCCTTGTTCGACAGGAGGCGGCATGACAGCAAATTATCCCGGTATCGGTTCATAACGAGATATTTTTTATTTGAAAAAGCCTTTTTTGAACTTTTTTAAATAGTCGCTTTCTTTTCGTAACCCCGACAATGCGCAAATTGCTGAAGCTGAGTTTTTTTGTTGCTGGGGTTCAATATATGCAAATTATTTTCCTTGATCTTTGCGTTAATCAATTTGTAAGAAAAGGAAATAATGAAATAATATTGAGAAATGAGAATCTTGCGAACAGTCAGGAAATAAAGAGCCATTAACATAAAATCAATCTGTATTATGTTTATTGATGCGCATATTGTTTTTGTCCAAAACAATATAAATGTTATTTTTATAAGGAGACGCATTCGGAAAACCTCGGAATGCGTCTTTATTTTCAAAAATAACGCCCGATTTTAACGGTTTTGCTAATTATTCCTCTTGGACTTGCCGACTTTTCTTTATAGAGAACTTGTTGAGACTCGGAAAAATATATCGAAAGATACGATTTTGAGATTGGACAAGAATATATGAATGAGTTATCGTTCATGAACTTTTCACGGATTTATTCTAAATCGACGAAAGATCGGCATCATGTTATCGCTTATCGCTTCCAGCTTACAGGATCATTCATTTTCCAATGACTTTTTATCCGAATCAATATCAAACAATCATTGGGAATTGGTCGGCAAACGAATTGATGGGTCGTTTTTGTCCGTTTATCAAGCTCGTCCCAAAAATCGAAATATCAATGCGTCCTATGCGTTTAAAACGCTTCAAAAGAAATGGCAGGGAACCGAACTCGGCGAAAGAATTCTTCGTAACGAAATTTGTTTGGGACAATCTGTTTTTTGCCCGCATATTCTTCCTGTTCTTGATTATCGTCAATCTCGAATTCAATATTGGAAATCGGAAGCTATCGTTCCTCAGGAAATCAACGAGAACTCCATTTTATTGAATTGTTCCAACGAAATGAATAATATTCAACAAAATAATTCCGATTGTTTTGATAATATTGCTTATTGGCCCGGTTATTTTATTACTCCCTGGCTCGAAGGTCAAACAATTCAAGAACAATTGACCCAAAAAAAACGAATTGATCAGCGAACCGTTTGGAAAATAGCGCGACAAACAGTCAAAGCGCTCGACGCATTAAATCGACAAGGTTGGTCTCATAATGATTTAAAACCGGGCAATATTTTTGTTTCCCCGACAGGACATGTGACGTTAATTGATTTTGGATTCGCCAGCAAGAATAATGATCCTTTTAACAAAGATTATTGTTTCCAGTCAAATAATCCGATTGCTTGTAATGTTAATGACAAAACGTTCTCGGGAACGCCGTTTTATCTCGCTCCGGAACAATTATTGGAATCCGCTCCGCCCGATATAACAAGCGATTTCTATAGCTTGGGGATCATTATTTTTGAAATGCTGACAGGAAAATCCCATTTTAACGTTTTTTCCTGGAATGACCTTTATCGCAAATATGAAACAATGAAATGTTGTATCGAAAACGATTTGAATCGACTTTGCGTTTCGCCTCAAGCAATTCAATTGCTTCAACAATTAACCGCCAGGAAAAAAGAAAGACGTCCTCAAACAACAAATGAAATCTTAACCGCGCTAAATAAATTGGAAATGCAAACCTTTCCCCGCTCGCCCAATCAAGAAGAGCTGCGTCAATGCGCATAAAAAATCCGCGAAAAAAGGCTTGTCATTTATCAGCAATCCCAAGCCGTCCTATTCGCGGATCAAGAAGAAAAAATGCGCTCTTAGAAATTGTGAAAACTCAATTCGTATTGATTTTCCACAGAATTATCAGCCGTATCTTTTGCAACGCATTGAACAAGCTCTTCTTCTTTTTTTATCGCTTCATAAATTTCCTGACGATGAACTGGAACGTCGGAAGGCGCTTCGATTCCCAAACGAATGCGATCGCCTCGAACGTCGACGACAGTTATAACAATATCATCGCCGATATAAATGCTTTGGTCCTTATATCTTGATAATACTAACATGCTTTTATCCCTATTATTTCTGCAAAATGTGTCCCTTCCCCTGATTTCCTAAAATATAAAATCAGCTCATTTTCAATATTTTATGTATTTTGATGATTTTCTTATCGCTGAATTCAATTTGTCATCAGTTTATATTTTGTTTTGAATCAGGTTTTGACAGTTTTATTATTTATCGAACAAAATACGAACAACGCAACGAATTGAGAATTCTCCATATCAATTCCAATGTTGACGCTTCAGAAATTTGTTCAGGATAAATTGTTTATCAACTTTTTTATTTATTTATCCGTTCAATCGACTTGTTCAAAAAACTTCAAAAGAAAAAAGTAACCATTTGACACATTTCGAAGAAGATTCGAACCTTATTGTATCCAGTATGACTTTATTGCCGATTATGCCGCAAATACAGTTTTTATGACGATTTTGGTTTGTTTGCAAAATTTTGTTTTCTCCGCCGGTCAATTCTTGCTGATCGTTACATTCAATAATATCTTTCTTTTGAGAAAAATCCATTTTACTAAAAATCAAGGGATCGGAAAGGATAGCCCATATCCCCAAGATAGCATATAACTTTCATTGATTGTATTTTACTCATTTTAAATAAGCGTTAATATTAGCATATCGATAAATTCTTTTTTTATTAAATCGATTAAAATATTTATGTTTGCCTTCAAATATTAAAAGATACATTATATAATAAATAAGCAACAATGATTTCTTAATCGAAATATTCGTTATTCTTTTTGCAATTGAGTTTTCCAATAACTCTTCAGGAACCATTAAATCTTTGTATTTATACTCAAGCCGTTTGAACATCCGAAATCATTGGATTCGCAAGTCAGAAATGAGGGACGAATCACGAAAACAGCGCAATCTGTTTTCGGAATAAAGGCAGTTTTCCTGAAATCCAAATAGTTATGGATAAGAAAGAGATTGATATGAAAACCAAACATATATTTTTAACAATGAGACTCAACAATTCGTTATATTTTAACATTTTAATATTGGCAATATTGTCATCGGGCTGCCAAACGTTGCGAACTCCCAAACCAGAGCCGATTCCGCAGCCGACCGCTGCTCCGATTGATTCCGTATCGCCAGAGCAGGGGGTTCCCATTAACGTTCCGTCGGGAACCGGCTCTGTTCCAAACGGAAGCATAACAGAACCGCTTCAAAACTCAACCATTCCGGTTTCTCAACCCAATCCGGAAAAACCTGTTGAAGCGACTTCATCCGCAATCCAAACGACTTCGATTGATTCAACGAAACCTCAAATAAATGAAACAACTCCGATTTCTTTAGTTTCTGGAACGGCTGACTCTTCCAAAGAACAAACGAAAGAAGCCAGGGAATCAGAAATCAATATTATGCCCATTGTTCCGCTTCAAGACAATTCGTTCAATACAAATATGGATCAATATAGCGCGAATGAAAAAGCTTCTCCGGAATCAATGGTTAATGTTTCACAAACCAACCCTCATAGTTCAATAACAGAAAATCAAACCAGTCAAGATCAAATATCTCCGGAATCGGATCAATCTCATGAAACCGATGCAACTGAAAATGAACCGGAAGCTGCTCCAAAACCAACGGAAAATTTGTCAACGGAAAATTCCAGAATTCTTCGTTATCAGTTGGCCGACTCACCGAAATATTCGTCTGATTTTCTTCCCCAGGAAAGTTATTGCGTTCGTCGAACCGTTTCAAAATCATTGCCGATTGCGACATTACCCAGCCCCCAACAGAGCAATCGAGAGAATTCGCTGACCCCTGTTGCCCCTGTTCCGATTCCTTTATTGATTCAAGATGCAAAAAATGAATTGAGCGGCCATTATTCATCTCGAAAAAATCAAGCTTCGGTTCGAACAATCGTCATTCCGTAAAAAACGTCGATATTTTGTCAAGACCGTTGTCAATTCTAATAATTGATGTTTAATAGGGAAAGAATATTAATAAAATGGATTTTTCGAAGCCAAAATGATCAAAAAGATTTTGGCTTCAGTAATCCGCCCGTTATCGTCAAGTTTAATGACGCAAAAACGGGTTTTTTAAAAGGATTGAATAAATCTTACAAAAAGAAGAATTTGTCTCATTTATCGTTATTGAATATTGATTTTAGTCCTTCTATAAAGGAGATCGTTAGTCTTGTCGGCAATTCCTTCAGGTTTATCCCGCCAAATTGATCGTTGTTTTCCCTGGACGACGAAGGGGCGTTTGGCAAAATGGTCTTTTGAACTGGATCGAATCAATAGTCTGGAACAAGAAGTTCAAAAGTTGAACGATCAGGAATTGAGAAAGAAAAGTCTTTCTTTGCGCTATCGAGCTCGGAGCGGCGAACCGCTTTCCCGATTGCTGCCTGAAGCTTTTGCGCTTGTTCGAGAAGCAGCAAATCGAACAATTGGAATGCGCCATTTCGACGTTCAAATTCTGGGCGGAATCGCTATGTTTAATCATTCGATCGTCGAAATGCAAACCGGCGAAGGAAAAACCTTGACCGCAACGGCTCCGCTTTATCTTCATGCGCTTCACGGAAAAGGCGCCCTCCTGGCAACGGTTAATGATTATTTGGCCGCTCGTGACGCGGAGTTAATGGGGCCGATTTTTAAAGCTCTTGGAATGAAGGTCGGCGTCATTCAAACAGAAATGCAAACCGCTCAAAGACGCCAAGCTTATGAATGCGATATAACATATGGAACGGCAAAAGAATTTGGTTTCGATTTTCTTCGAGATCGTCTTCTTTTGCGACGCATTAGAGAAGGTCAAACAGATTTGATCGGTTCCATGCTCGAAAATAATCGCGGAGTCGATGAAAAGCCGACTCAACGTCAAGATCCTTATTTCTGCCTTGTCGATGAAGCGGACAGCATTCTCATCGATGAAGCGAGTACGCCATTAATTATCAGCGCGCTGGCGACCGATGAACAAAAGAAAGAGGTTGAGGCTTATAAATGGGCCGCCGACGCGATGTATGAGTTCATCGAAGATGAAGATTACGAATATGATCATGAAAAAAAATCCGTTGAATTAACGCGAAAAGGCCGTTTAAAAGCAAGAATGCTTCCCAAACCGCCCGCAATGGATACAACCGGTCTGTTTCATGTTTATGAATTCATTAAACGCGCAATCAAAGTTGATCGCGAATTCAAACTTGATCAGCAGTTTGTCATTTTGAATGGGGAAATCGTTATCGTCGACGAATTTACAGGACGTTTGGGCGAAGGGCGAAAATGGCGAGACGGAATTCATCAAGCCGTTGAAGCAAAAGAAGGGGTCGAAATAACCGTTGCGACAGGCCAAGCGGCTCGAATTACGGTTCAAGATTTTTTCTTGAGATTTGAACATCTTGCTGGAATGACAGGAACGGCTTATGCTTCCCGAACAGAATTAAAACGAATTTATCGATGTCATGTTGTTCAGATTCCAACCAACCGTCCGCCGAAACGCGTCCAACTCCCAACTCGTATTTTTGGAACCGAGAAAGCAAAATGGGCGGCCATTGTCAATGAAATCGAAGAAATGCATACGCTGGGCCGTTCGGTTCTTATTGGAACGCGAACAATTGATAAATCGGAAATTTTGTCTGCTCTGCTTCAGGAACGCAATATTGAACATCGCGTTTTAAATGCGAATCATATCGAAGAAGAAGCAATGATCGTTGCAGAAGCGGGAGAATGGGGCAAAGTTACAGTTTCGACCAATATGGCAGGCCGCGGAACCGATATCAAACTTCCCGACGAAGTTGTCAATATTGGCGGTCTGCATGTCATTTGTACGGAATTGCATGAATCGGCTCGAATTGATCGACAGTTAATCGGTCGTTGCGGACGCCAGGGCGATCCTGGTTCGTTTCGTCAATATATCTCTTTAGAAGACGAAATTCTTGAAAAGGCTTTTGGTCCGAAAAAAGCGAAAAAATATAAATTAAGCGGCGAAACGAATCCCAATGGCGAATTCAAACATAAAAAGGGAACTTTTTATCGCGCGCAACATAAAGTTGAAAAGAAAAGCTATCGAAATCGAAAAACAATGCTTTATTATGAAAAAGAACGAAAAAAGATGCAAAAAGGAATGGGGCAGGATCCTTATCTTGATTCGCCCAATTAATCCCCGCCCCCCCGACTTTCGGGAATGGCTTAATTTAAGGTCTGTTCGTTATCAAAGAATAAAGAAAATTGCATTGTTTCTGCTTCAAGTTTCCTGTTTTTAAGAAATATTGGTTTTCAGAATTTGATTTGCGGCAAACGCTTTCTGATTTTTATCCTTAAACAAAAGATATTAAACGCAGTCATTTTTACAGAAACGAGACGTCAAAACCTCAACCGACTTGATAAACTCAAATGCCCATAATCAGTAGCGCAACGAATCCCCGAATTAAACAACTCATTCGTTTGAAGGAAAGTCGAACCCGACGTCAGGAAGGTTGTTTTTTGATTGATGGGGTTCGAGAAATCATTCGAGCTTGGGAATCCGGGTTTCGCTTCATTGAAGTTTATATTCCGGTTTCTTCAGCAAAACAAGAAACTGATTTTGATAAAATTGAGAGTTCATTTTCGGCTCTTTTAAGTTTCTCGAAAAGTTCGTTAAGACATCAAGACGATCTTCTTCGGTTTTTGACTCTTCTTCGAAAGAAACAAATCCCAATTTTGGGCGTTGACGATTCTCTTTTTCCGAAAATTTGCTTTGGCGATCGAAATGAAGGAATCATTGCGATTGTTGAAAGTCAAACAATGACCTTTGACAATTGGGAAAAGCGTTTGCCTGCAATTCCTTTAATCGGCGTTTTGGAAAATATAGAAAAACCAGGCAATATTGGCGCCGTTTATCGAAGCGCTGACGGCGCTGGATTGGACGGAATCATTCTTATTTCCGACCATTCGCTGGATCTGTTTAATCCGAACATTATTCGCTCAAGCTTGGGAACACTGTTTCGAATGCCGACCGTTATTGCGTCAAGCGAAGAAACAATTCGACGCCTTATTCGGCTCAATATCCAAATAGCCGCCGCAATTTGTGATTCTGCTGTATCCTATACAACCGTTGATTTTTGTCGGCCAACCGCCATTGTTCTTGGTTGCGAATCAGATGGGCTGACTCCCATTTGGTCGGAAAAGAATTTCAGAAACTTGGAAAAGTCCTCTTTTTCGGATTATTCATCGAAAAGTTCTATTCAGAAAAACGCGAAAATTCAAGCGATCAAATTGCCAATGCTCGGCATTGCCGACAGTTTAAACATTTCCAATGCGGCAGCCATTCTTTTTTATGAAGCGCAAAGACAACGTCTCTTTGCCAGGCAACATTCGGTTGAATAATAAAAAAACTGAAGTTTATCGCTTTTCTGTTTCTGAACCCCCATTCGAAACAGATAAAGCAATAACTTCAGCTTGGAAAAAAGAATCTCAATTCAAACAACATTCATTGTTTTTCAACAAAATTCATTGCGTCGAAAAAATCATGAAAATCAATACTAAATGACGCAAAAAGAATTCTTGATAAGGTTACATTTCAATGATTGTTTTATGTCTTTCATTTAAGCAATTCGCTATTTATTTAATTGTAAAAGAAATTTTATTTTGTTTAACCATAAAAATTAAAAAATTCCCAATAATTGTCTTAAAATATTTGCATTTTGTTGATGTCCGGTTCGACAAGCATAAAATTCTCCGATCCAATGATATTTGGATAACGAAAAATCTCCAATCATATCAATAATTTTATGACGAGCGCATTCATTTTCGTAATAAAGAACATTATCGATCGGACCGTTTTCGCCAAAAACAAGAACATCTTTTGCTGAAACGCGTTGACATAATCCATTTTTCAGAAGCATTTCCGCTTCTTTTTCAAGCAGAAATGTTCGACTGATCATTAATTCTTTTTCGAAGTTTTCGGCGTTCAACTCAAAATGATATTCCTGGTTGACGATTGGTTGTTGACGCTTGACTTTTTCCGGAAGACCTTTTTCATCGGAAACCAATTGAGAAAAAGAATCATAAACAAGTTGATAATTCAAAATCATTTTTTCGTCGTTTGACGGACGAATTTCAATCCAGGCGTTATTATCGCCAAATCGCATTTTTTCGGTTATTTTTTTAAATAAACGATCTTTTGACTGTTCAATCGCTCCCGCTTCTTTAAGAGCGAGAAAAAAAGGACGACTTGAACCGTCGCAACCGGGCATTTCCGGTCCATTAATGCAGAGATCGCAATTATCGATCCCGGCAGCTCGAACGGCAGCCAAAACATGCTCAACCATATCGACTTGAGCGGTTGCGTTTGCCAAACTTGTTTGCCGCGGTTTGTCTATTCGATTTTCAATATGGGCAGAAATAGGCAAGGAATGGGATAAATCGGTTCGAAAAAAACGGATTCCCGAATCTTCAGAAGCGGGACAAAATCGAAGCCGGACATCTTGACCTGTCCAGAAACCAAAACCGTCAACATAAACTTCTTTCGCTATGGTTCGTTGCAAGGACAATTTTCCGACTCCATTTTCTCCGATAAAGTTTCATGAACCGATTTTGAACCTTTCATAATCGGTCTGCTTGGATGTTTGTTTTTTATTTCGAAACATAACCCGTTAAATATGCAATATCGTTTTGGACGAGAAAGTCCTAACCCCCTGAGAGCGAGGATGTCTCGCCCGCAGAAACTGGTTTTCGCGACGTTTTCCGAATGGAGTTTATTACAAAAAACAGGTTTTTAGAACTTCTGACTGTTATTGCATTCGATTATTCGCGTTCGGTTGACTTGCCATTGCTGGACGCCCATTATTGGCTCCATTATTCAGATTGTTTCCAAACGTTTGCAAATTTTGTTGAGGACCGCTCGGTCGAATATTTCCGGCCATATTTTCCAATGGACCGCCCGCTTTGGTTTTCGGTGTTCCAACATTTTGAGCCAATTGATTTTTGACCATTTCTGTTATATCGCATTTCGGATGATTCCAAACGACAACATTGTTATCGGCTTCCTGTAAGGTTGCAACTTCTTCAGAAACATTCGTTCGATCCATTTTGAGCTTCAAATGAACAACAAGAATTCCTGATTGAACGGCAACTTCTTGAATAGCTGACTGAACATCCATAAAAACCTTATAACGGATTTTAGATATCTGATTCAAATATCCGGTCTGTTTTTCCTGAAGTTCAACTTCAAGATTGCGAAGTTGATCTCGAATTGGTCGAAGCGCATTTTCATATTCCGGGGAACCGATTTTATATTCCGTTTGCAATTTTTCAACATTCTTTTGACAGTTTTGTTCGATCTGAGACGCTTTAGCAACCTCTTTTTGGAACTGTTGTTGAAGAATCGGGATTTCATCCGTTATGGCCGGATGATTTTGTAAAACGCTTTGAACATCAATAACGGCAACAAGAAGGGGCGAACGTTGTTGTTGCTGCAATTGTTGTTGCTGCTGCTGACCATAAGAATTACGGGGCAAAAAAACCAAAACGCACAATAATAAGAGGGATTCCCAATGTAATTTTTTCACTTTTGCTCTCCTGGCATGAATCAAATGACGTCAGTTCGACTTTTTTGAAACAGATCTTCCCTGACCTTAATTGAACTTTTGCGTATTTTGAATTATTTTCCTGATTGAGTAAAGACCAGTTTGACCATTTCTTCTTTTTTTTGAAAAAATTTATTGACAAAACCGAAGAATATCAGTTTTTTGGAATTCGACTTGTTAACGGAAAAGCAATTTCGTATAAAATCTTATTAAATAAGACGTTTCTTTTTAATAATATCTGTCGAACAATGAATAAGGGAAAAAAATGAGTGAAAATCCGCTTCGCGTCGGAATCATTGGTTTTGGTATGATCGGCAAGGTTCATGCCTTTGCTCATCAGGCAATGTCCTATTATGCGCCGCTGCTTCCCATTCGCTGTCAGATTACTTCCGTTGCAACGATTCATAAGGAAACAGCGGAAAAAGCGAAAAGAATCATCGGTTGCGATTTTGCAACAACCAATTTCAAAGAAATAACAGAAAATCCTGATATCGATATCGTTCATATTTGTTCGCCCAATGATCAACATTTTCCCGCTTTACTTTCCGCAATTCGACAGAATAAAAATATTTATTGCGATAAACCGCTGGTTGTTTCTTTGAATGAAGCAAAAAAAATCGATGCGGAACTCTCTCGGACAGATTCTCAAGGAAAACGTCTTTATACAAAAACCTCGCAAATGACATTTCATCTCCGTTTTTTTTCTGCAATAAAACGAATGAAACAGATTTTAGATGAAAATCGCATTGGACGAATTTTTCAATATCGCATTGGCTATTATCATGCGAGCAATATTTCCCGACAAACCCCTTTTAAATGGAAGCATGGCGAGTCCGGCGGCGCTATTCGCGATCTCGTTTCGCATTTGTTGGATTTGGTTGATTTTCTGATTGGTCTTCCTGAAGAATTGTTGGCCGATTCCATTATCGCTTATCCAAATCGACCTCTTCCCTTAGCTTCCGCTAAAAATGTGTCCAATGCAACTTATTATCAAACGGTTGAATCGGAAGATTCGGTCTCGATTTTAACTCGCGGCCTTTTAAATCCCCCTGCTTCTTCAGATCCCCTGTTTTCGCCTGTCCAAGGCGTTATTGAAGCGAGCAAGTTGGCAACAGGTTGCGAAGACGATTTAAGACTCGAAATTCATGGAGAAAAAGGAGCCTTGCGTTTTTCTTTAATGAATCCGCATTATCTCGAATTTTTTGACGCGACTCTTTCTGATCGACCGTTTGGCGGTTATTCCGGTTGGCTTCAAATTCCTTGCGGGGGTCGTTATGAGTTTCCCGACGCAGATTTTCCGTCTCATAAATCTTCGACTGGTTGGATCCGCGCTCATATTGCGTCGCTGTCAAATTTTCTTAACGATATTGCGAACAATAGACCAGGCAATCCCAGCCTTTTGCAGGGAATTCGCATTCAATCAGCTTTGGATGCCGTTGCAAAATCTTGCCAATCGCGACTTTGGACTCCGGTATTGACGGATAATTGATTTTTTATGAAACAGAGAACTTTTTTCGATGAGGAATCGTTTGATTTAATTAATTGGGAAAACGATGACAAGAAGAATTGCTGGATCGCTAAAGTCGTTTTCGCAACAGGACTCGACGGCATTTTTGATTATCGCATTCCAGATCATTTGCTTGATCGGGTTAAGGCTGGACAACGCCTTTTGGTTCCGTTGGGAAAAGCAAATCGACCCGTTGTTGTTTATTGCATTTCCGTTGAATTGAAATCTGATTCATTATGTTCAAAAAATAATTTATCGTTGAATGATTCATTAATCGATCAAAATGACTCGCTTAATGGAAATTCTTCTTTTGCCAAAACAAATCAAAAATCGTTCGCCTTGAAATATGTTTTGGAGATTATCGACGAACGACCGCTTTTATCGCCGAAAATGATTCTGTTGACCCAATGGATATCGGAACGTTATCTTTGTCCGTTGGGATTGGTTTTAGACGCGGTCCTTCCTGCGGGCGTTCGAGATCAGGCAGGAACTCGATTAACTGCCGTTTATACAATAATTGAAAATGCCGATCAAAAAATTTTCGAAATCCAAAAGATCAATGATTCCCAAAAAATTGAACTTTTAACGCCCAAGCAACGTTATGTCTTCGAGATTTTACAAAAAGCGGAAGAACCGATGACGCTTTCCGAATTGACTCGAATGGCCAAATGCTCGACGGTTCCGATCAATAAACTTAAAAAACTTGGACTTCTTAAAAAGTTATATGTTCGACGACAAAGCCATTTAAACGAAGAGTTGTTAATGCCGGTTCCTCGAACAAAACCGCTCGTTTTAAATGCGGATCAAACAAATGTTTTGAATCTCATTTTAATGGCAATTCGTCAACAAAAATCTCAAACTTTTTTGCTTCATGGAGTAACCGGAAGCGGCAAAACCGAAGTTTATATTCAGGCAATCAATGAAATCGTCTCTTATGGGAAACAGGCAATTGTTCTTGTCCCCGAAATCAGTTTAACTCCCCAGACGGTCAATCGTTTCAAACAGAGATTTGACAACATTGCTGTTCTGCATAGTCATTTAACCGATTCGGAACGTCATTTTGAATGGAATCGGATTGCCTCGGGCAAGGTTCAAGTTGTCATTGGAGCTCGAAGCGCCATTTTTGCTCCCTTGCCTCATTTGGGACTCATTATTATTGATGAAGAACATGAAAATTCATTCAAACAGGACGTTGCGCCCCGTTATCATGCAAGAGAGGTTGCGGAATTTCGAGCGAAACAGGAAAACATTCCATTGATTTTGGGTTCCGCAACGCCTGCTTTGGAAAGTTGGTTTCGCCAAGAGACGGGAGAATATCAACTTCTTTCGTTACCGAGACGCGTTTTGGATTTGCCGCTCCCCAAAGTTCAAATTGTCGATTTAAGAAGTCAGGCCGTTGCTGGTTTTACTCGAGGCGCCATTCATCAATATTTATTTCAAGGGATTAAAGAGGCGCTTCGTCATGACGGTCAAATCATTTTATTCCTCAATCGGCGAGGTTATTCGACCCATATTCAATGTCCGGCTTGCGGCGAAGTTTTAAAATGCCCCGATTGCGACGTTGCTCTAACGCATCATTTAACGCAACAAATCGCGCTTTGCCATTATTGCGACTATCAGATTCCAGCGCCGTCAAAATGTCCGAAATGCGGTTTTTTTGGCATTCGTTATTCCGGATTCGGAACGCAACGTTTGCAACAGGAATTAGAAGGACGTTTTCCAAACGTTCCTGTTTTGCGAATGGATACCGATACAATGCAAGGACACGGAACGCATGAACGCGCTTTGGAATCATTCCGGGACGGGCAATATCGCATTTTGGTCGGAACGCAAATGATTGCAAAAGGTCTTCATTTTCCTAATGTGACGCTTGTCGGCGTTATTAATGCGGATACAGCCCTTCATCTTCCGGATTTTCGCGCTGCGGAAAGAACTTTTCATTTAATTACGCAAGTCGCTGGTCGAACTGGACGCGGAGAAAAAGGGGGAAAAGTCATTGTTCAAACGTTTAGCCCCGATGAACCTGCCATTATTGCGGCAAGTTCTCATAATTATCGACAATTTGTTCAATATGAACTTCAACAACGAAAAGGCTTGGGATATCCCCCTTATTCAACAATGATTCGTTTGGTTATTCGCGGACCGAATGAATTGGAGACGATTCAATTTGCCAAACAACTTGCTCAAGAGATTCAACTTTCTATTCAAACAGTTAATGAGTTATTGCAACAAAATCGTTTTATCTTTTCTTCATTCGATCGAAATCGACCAACGAATCAAATGGAACTCAAACTTCAAGCCAAATTACGCGGACCTGCCCCTGCCCCTTTCGTTAAATTGCGAGGAAATTATCGTTTTCATATTCAAATTCTCGCAAACGATCCCGAACTGATTCGAGGGGCATTTCGTTTGATGTCAGAGAAAAAAATGAAAACGCCGACCGATGTTCAATGGATTGTCGATGTTGATCCGTTGGATATGTTATAATTGTTTGATCAAATGAATCAATAACCGTTCAATTCAAGCCGTTGAAAATCTCAATTTGCCGTTCGAATAAGCGACAATAACGGACTGATAGGAAGAAAATCAATGGCTTATTCTGCTTGCAATTTGATCCGGAATCAACGTTTTCGAAATAATGCATTCAGACAAATTGCGGACCAGCTCTCGAATTGATCTTCTGGAAACGTTAAAAGTTCCTGAACTGATCGAAATCCTGATTCAACAAGTTCAGTTTCATTGGCTTGCATTTTGGGTTGAACAAGATCAAAACGATGAACAATTCCTAAATGAACCTTTCCGACTTCATTTTCGTCGTCGTTTATCAAACCGACGCAAGATTCTGTCCATTGCGATTCGATTTGAACTTCTTCATGCAATTCGCGATTTTTTCCTTCCTCATAAAAATTGCGACAAGACATTTTTTCGCTTTGATCAAAATCTTGAACATTTAAATGTCCCCCGATGCCAAGACTCATTTTGCTATGAAGTCGTTTTTCGCCTTGGCCTTTTCCTCGGATATAAGTAAAAATTGACGTTTCGCCATTTTGCGAATCCGTATAACAAAAAATCATATAAGGAATCAATTGTTTGAAATTTGGATTTGTTTCCATTTCTCCTCGCGGTCGCGCCGATATATTCTCCGGGGCTAAAAGCGTTTTTTGATAAAGTTCGACGTTTGTCGAGAATCCCTGAAAATGTCCCAACTGATGAAATAACGAAGTCGGAACAACCAAAATCTGTTCTTCCTTTTTTGACATGACTTTTCCTGTTATAAAATTAACTTACGCGATAACTCATTTTTGTAATAACGAAATGGGAAATATTTCGTTGCCGACAAGGACAACGAGCTTCAACCTTTTTAAACTGGACTTGCGAACCAACGATCCTGTTTGCAATCAGGTTTGAACATAAATGCGAAAAATAAAGTTAAAGGATCGCAAGCGCAAAATGTTTTAAAACGATCAATTCTCAAAAAGAATAGAATCTTGAACCAGTCAACAAAACAAGAAATATTGTTTAAAAACAGAGGACTTATTCAAAATAAACTGGAGAGGAACAATTTAACGAACGGCTCATTTTGGGCAAAAAATTTTTTTCTTCACAAAATAAAAAAAGGGCAAAATTTCCAAACTTCGGTTGAAATGTTTGGAAAAAGCCCAAAAATCAATCCGTCAAAGAATGAGCAATCCCCCGACAAATTGATTCATTTGATGAGGGATCGCAAAAGTCAGATTATTCCCAAACGTTCCATTCATCGTCGTCAAAAATGACGTCTGTTCCAATTCCTTTATCATTTTGTGTTTTAACAACATCAAAGGCCAAAAGGGAATAAAGGTCATTGTCATTAACCTTCATGACTGCAGAATTGTCTTTTTTGATTAATGTATCATTCCCTGTTGTATCATAAAGAGTCGCTTCAAGGAATGCGTCTTCCAACCCCGTCGCGATGACATGAGAGAAGTTATTCAGAATATTCGAGAAATTTGAATTTCCGAACTGACATTCTTTTTCTTTGCCGATGAACTTTGCGTTTTGGTTACCGCTGCTCATAACCGCAACGTCATAACCGCCATTTCCATAAATCGCAACCGATTTAAAGCCGCTCATTGTCAATTTTGTTTGATCCGAATAGAAAAATTCAGAAGAATCGGCCAAACTGCGATAAATATCATTTCCGGTCGAACCAAAAATTGTCGCGGAAGAAGCAGCAATAGCGTTAGCGGAAACTGCGTCGAAACCAACTATTGTATTGGTTGAATTCGCTGTTTGAGCAATGACAGCCCCAACAATGCTGTAAAGACTTTTAACGCCAGACGCGGAAACAAAATCGTTTCCAGATGACGAAATCGCTTTAACCGAACTGAATCCCTTGGCTTCAAAAGTATAGTCAGCCGCGACAAGTTTCGCGTAATTGTTGCTCAAAGTCAAAACATCATCTTCTTCTGAATCTTTCAAAAGGAGATAATCGGAGCCGGCTGTGCTTCGGAAAGCGACCTTTTCGAAGTTCAAAACTTCGGCTTCAAATTCTGCTGAAACAAGTTCAACAGTTGCTAATTCAGCAATAATCGTATCATTTCCGCGGGAAGTATACAACGTTACGGAATCGGAACCTGCTTGGCCATCGACAAAAACTTTTTCGATTTTTGACGCGGAAAGAGTAAATGCGGAACCATCGGCGAAGATTCCAGCAAAAGAAGCGGTTTCTGTTGCTGCGTTGATAATAACGGTTTCCGCTCGATTCGTTCCTGTGAATTGAACTTTATCCGAACCATTTAACCCATTAAACGCGATTTCTTTAGTTCCTGAGGGAACTTCAATTTGTATGCCGTTCAGTTTGATATCCCAACCGGAATTTGTGAACGAAACGCTCAAAACGTCATCGTCATTTGTTCCTGAAATGATATAGGCGGTTGTTGTGTCAACGACAATTCCGCTGCTGTCCGTTGACGTTTCAACGGGTCGATAGAACCCATTGGCTCCGCTTTGTATATCGTCGTCATTTTCATTGAAACGGGATACCGTTGACAAATAAACAACGCCGTCCTCGACTTTCGGAACATTTGAACCATTTCCAAAAGTACTCGTCGGGAATGTCATGAAATAGACGTCCTTATCCGTTGGCGAATAAGTTTCGTTATCGTCATTATCGCTTGTGTTGTCGTCAGTATCGTTGTCGTCGCTATTGTCGTCATTCGCAAGATCAGAGCCATAAAGAGGATTTGGACCTGTCCAGGCTGTGACGAACAACGGAATGCTGGTTGTTCCATCCGTAATGGAACCGCAACCATAAACGGAAATCGCAGATTCATATTGGTCTTTATTATAATACTGATTGACTAAAAACTCGCCATTTTTATTTTCCTCGTTGGGCGATAAGGTCAAATAACTGACCATTGCCTTCAAAGTCGTATTGTCAATGGCAACAAAGCCGTCCGCTGAAGCTGTTAAAACGCGAGCCAGGATCGATTCGTCATGCAGGTTTTCATTTGTGTCTTCATCATAATTATAAGGCTCAGAATCAAATGAAGTATAAGTAACGACCAATCCGCCGCCATCGGGAGAAACGGAAAGAGCGGGCTCAAATTGGCGATTTGCGGTTGTTACATTAATCAGAACTTCGTTGGTTGTTCCAAGCAATGTTTTAGACGTTCCATTGCTTTGATAGCTTCGTCCATAAATATCAGTCAAGCCATCCAAGGTATTGACCCAGACAATATGAAAATCGCCATCCGTTTCAACGGCAACTTGAGGATCATATTGAGCTCCCAGTATTGTCTGATTAACGCGGAATTTTGGCAATGTCTCGATTGGCGTATAAACAGACGATGTTTGGAACGATTTCGCATAGACATCTTTATCGTAACGAGATTCTGCGTTCAAAACAGACCAGGTAACGACAAAGGTATCTTCGCCATCGATATTTGTTGAGTCAATATCATAATCAACGACGGAGAAAACTCCCTCATTGAGGAGTTCAAATTGATTCCCCAGCGCTTTTCCGCTCAAATTATAATAACGTCCAAGAACCTTGTCGCCTTCGATTGTATAATTTTTGCTTCCTTCGCGCCAAGTAATCAAAACCAATCCGAGATCGCTGTCGATCGTAACCTTGGCGTCATAGCAGAGCCGATCTGCGGAACTAACGAAAACCTGAACCGCTTGAGCGGAACCGTCGGGATAGAATCGGGCGAATGCTCCCATTTGAGATTCCCTGCCTGTTCCCGTCCAAACGACAACATAATCGCCATAATCGGACATTGCGACATCAGGACTCATTTGATTTCCGTTTGTATAAACATTGACGATTGTTTCTGTTCCAGCGGGAATAAATTGTCCGTCTTCCTGAACATATTTACGAATGACGATATCGCTGTATTCATTATTTGAGTTATTCGTATCATCCGTTGTATCGTTAGTATTGTCATCATTAGTTGTATCGTTTGTTGTATCCGAATCCGTATAAGAGACCGTCGAAACAACGACAAATTCGGTCGAAGTTATTGTCTTCGTCCAGTCATTTGGATCATAAGTTGTATAACTCCGGGAAGCAACAGCAGGCTGCGAATGCCCATAATAGCGATTGGAATAGACCAAATCTTCTTTGAGTTCCGTATCGTCTTCCGATCCGCCGGAAATGGAAATGCCAACATTAAAACGAACAGTAAAGGAACCGCCTTCGATATAGTCATAGTCGCCGTCAAGTTTATTACTGAACAGATCGGTTACGTTATCCTTGAGCGTTAAAATATAAACGCCTTTGCCGAGCTGTTGAGTAAAGGTCATTGTCAATAAACCTGTGCTGGTATCATAAGCAAGGCTTTTGATATAGGAACTTGTGACCGCAATTCCGTCTTTGAGGAGAGTCCAGTTCGAAACGTTGAGAACGCTTTTTGTGCCGGTGTCCCATTGACCCGATTGCGAAATGTAAAGGTCCGCCTCAAAATGATTGATGCTATCCAACGTTCTCAAATAATTCATGAAGTCCGTCGAATTCATTAACTCACTGAAATCGTAAGTCAAGGAAATCGGTCCGCAATCTTCAGCAAAAATAACTTTGCTATTGAAGAGCGAGATTGATTTTTCGACTGAGTCGACAGTATAATTCGCGTCAACCGCAGTTACGTAAGGAGGCATATCATCGGAACTCAATATTATGGTTCGATAACGAACTTGCGTATAGGATGTTTTGCTGAGGATTGCATTAATTCCAACCATTTCGGGAGACATTTTTCCGGTCAAATAATCCGGTTGAACGCTGTCGCTGGAAAAAACGATGATCGTTTCGCCATTTTCGGAATATGATTTATCCAAATCGCCAGCATTTCGATCGAATAACGCAACAACATTTCCGTCGGAATCAATCAAATTATCATAAAGCGCGTCAATAACAGCCTGAGTTGTATCGGCTGCATTATTTTTAAGTTGAACATTTGCCGTATAAACTTCGTCGCCGATCGTTAAGGTTAATTGATAGAAATTCTGGAAATTAACTTTATCCAAGCCGGTCCATTCGATCACATATTGAAGGTCTCCCTGCAAATTCTGATCGTAAGCGTCCGTCCAGACGAAAATGATATCGCCATTATTATTCATGGCAACGCTTCCGCCAAGCTGATTGGCCAGAATCGTCTGATTGATACGAAATTCGGAGCCTCGTTCGCCCTCAAGGCCAACCGTTCCGACATTTTCAATCGTCAAGGACGTTGTTCCGCCGGGAATGCTCGGGAAAATGGTCATAATGGGCGTTTCGTCATCGGCAGCATTATCATCATTGCTATTATCGTCGTCAGTATTGTCGTCGCCTATTGCGGTTGTATTTGTATCGTCATCGTTGTTTGTTGTGTCATCGTCCGTTGTCGTTGTTGTATTCAAGGCGACAAGAGCGTCAATATAGACATTCGTATTGATGAAACGTTTCGCATAAATTCCATAACTTGCCGGCGGATCAATTCGGGTCACATCGTTAAGATATTGATTGTCCTGATAACTTTCCCAAACGATTGTAAAATCGCCGGAGCTGCTCATAACAACTTGCGAATGAACCTGGTCATTTTCAGTATAATCATTAACGAGGAAGACCGGTCCGGTTAAAACTGTGCTCGCTCCGGCATTGAAATAACGACGGGCATAAATGGCTCCCAAACCGTTTGCGGTTGTTCCGGTATCGGCGTCGCCGTTGGCGTCCTGGGCATAACCAGTCCATGAAATGACGAAATTGCCGGAAGAATCAATGGCGACGGAAGACCAAATTTGATCGCCATTTTGAGCAACGTCGTTAGTGAGGATCGTTGTATCGTCGTCGGTTGTATCGTCGCCGGTTGACTCATCATCGGTTGAATCGATCAAAACGGTATTGTTGGCATCAGTACTGACCAGGAACTCAGTTCCCATTCCGCCGACCAAAATGGAATCAATCCAATCACTGTGAGTCGAAACGCGGACATCAATGCCGACAGCTCCGGCTGTTGGTCCATAAGTTTCGTCATTATTGTCAGTCGTTCCGACAATGAAACTGGTTACGCCAGCGATTTTGCCATTAATCAAGGACGGCCCGCCCGAATCGCCGGGAGCGGCAATCGCTTCTGTTTTCCCCAAACCAAGATCGCGGATTCCGAGATTATTTCCAAAATAATCGTTTTTACGAGTTCCGTCATCGAAGTCATAAGCGATCAAACCGCTGGTTCGATAAAGCGTATTGACATCGGAACCGGTAACCTCATAGACATTTTGACCGCGAACCTTATCGCCGTAAGTTCGTACGACAAGCTCGTCCGCTGTATCGTCTCCCTGACCGGCATAGCCATAACCCAGTTTTGTGAAAACTTGGCCCAATTCGTCGGAATCGCGATTAATATCGTAACCCTGAACGCCTTCCGGGGCAACCTCGCGCAACTGAATGATGGCCAAATCGACATCAGTAGTCACATTGCCCATATAAGAAGGATGAACATAAATCGCGGCAGCCTCATAATATTTGACAATTCCGTCTTCGAGTTCAAATTTGATAAAGACTTCCGAAGGATCATAAGCTTCTGCGGCAGCTTCATCCCAAACAACATGAGCCGCGGTCAAAATATGGCATCCGGAAATAAGAAGCGTTCCGGTTCCATTCAACGAAGTATCCGCATTATCATTATCGTCATTCGTGTCGTCATTGTTCGTTTCATCATCAGTTCCTCCGATAAGAATCTGAACAACGCCGGCATAAGATTGATCGGTTATTTCATATTGGGAAACATCTTCATCATTAACGATCATGGTCGGCGTAACCTGATCACTCATAGAAGCGTTATAAGTTGAAATAACCGTTGACGTATTCCGCAACGAATGATTGGAAACGAATTGCTTGGCATAAATATTGGATTCATACCAATCGTCCTGATCCTGACCCCAACTCGTCCAGGAAACGACAAAAGAGCCATCAGCATTCATTCCGACGGAAGCGAAGCGTTGATTATTGGCCGTTGTTTCATTAACAACGAATTCCGCCCCGGCAGCGCCATTATTAATCAGGGAGAAATCAATGGTATTCGTTCCGGTTTTGATTTCGCCATAAAATGTATCAATATTGTTATAAGCGTATTTTCCGGCAAAATCGATCAGGAGTTGATTGGAACTGTAAGCGGAAATAAAGAAATCGCCCAATTCAAAGACGTTGACTTCCTGACCCTGATCGGTGTAGGTAACGGCCAGAAGAGCTTCGCGAATCGCATCGATATTTCGAGCGGTTCCTTGATAAAGCGAAATGGTATCGGTTGTAAAGGCAATGCCATTGACAACGCCGGAAATTGTATAGGACGAGGCGCCCGTTTCAACGGTTCCGCCGATTGTAACGAGCTGTTGAGCATTGGTTCGACCGAAGGAGACGCATTCTTTATTATCGGTATAGAAACGACGTCCAATGATTCCCCAGCCGGAACCATCCTGTTCATAACTTTCCCAAACGACGGCAATATCGCCATCCGAATCCATTGCAATGGCGGCATTTTGTTGCGCTTCTTCGGTTTCGATATTGATGCGGAAAGGATTCGTATCGGTCGTCACAAAATCGTTGATATCAAGCGAAGTAATGGTTCCAACGGAATCGAAATGGAAATGTCGAGCATAAACATTTCGATCGCCGTTTGCGTCCAGCGCGTCCCAAACGACCATGAATCGTCCCAAATCGTCCATAGCAACAGAAGCCTGTTTCAAATCGGTATATTCGGATTCCGCATAAGTTTGACCGTCTTTGGCAACCAGGAATTTTGCAATTTCTTCAGACTTCAAAACGCGTTGACGAGTTGCATCCAAAATATAATATTGGCGATAAACAGCCGCGTAAATTCCTTCTCCTTCGCTTGTCCAAACAGAGACGAAATTTCCGTTTGCGTCTGAAGCAACTGCGTTTGCGGTATTCGGCGAATCGGCAGTAAGGCCGGACGTTATATCGGATCGGGTTACCTGATTCGCGGTTGTCGAATCGGTCAACGATTGTTCCGGAGACTGCGGCGCTTCAAATTCTTCAAAACCGAGCGGCTCGTTTAACGGCATAACTTGAAAACTGATTTCAAAGTTCTGCCCTTCCCGTCGAACGCCATTGCTGTACATCGCGTTTCGAGATGTATCCTGAACAGCATTTTTCAGGGCAAGAGTATAAGTTCCCGACGTTGGTTCGTAACCATCGGCGAACGTTATAATCGCTTCCCATTTATTTGATCCGAGCGTCAGAACGCTTTTGTTGACGCGAGGATCAGTCGCGTTTCTGGCCAGTTCTTTTGTTGCGCTGAAGCCGAATTGAATACTTTCGATGGCGTTCGTAATAACGACGCCGTCTTTTTGAAGAACCCAATTATTGACATTATCGACCGAATGAAGTTGTCCATACGCATTTGTATAGGTTTCGGTAGTCATCAACTCTTCGTCAAAAGTAACGATAAGATTTTTGATCGCGGAAGTCAGCGTATCGCCGTCCTCAATACGGGATCCATCGGCAAGAGCAACTTGCGTAACCGTTGCGCCTGCGGTATCGGTCGATTCTTTAAAGGAACGAATATAAATTTGTTCGCTGATAATTGTTTCCGGATTTCCAAGAGCCGCATATTCGCCGCCACCAGAATTATTATAATAGTAAGAATTTTGGTCGGATTGATTCTGCCAGGTAACGATAACGTTTCCGCTGGAGGTCATTGAGGTTTGAGCGTTGATCTGTTTCTTTCCGTAATCGCCAGTTTGCGAAGTAAGGACACGAATATAGCCTTCAACGTCAGCCGTATTAACAGCTACGGAATCGGTTGTCCATATTTGCATCGGAGTATCATGAACCCCTTGCTGGCAAATAACCTCAAAAACAGCCCAATCATAAGAATTAACATAATCAGAATAAGGAAACTCGTATTCTGTGCCATCATAATAATTAATATCATCAATGACATTAACAACGAACGATCCATCCCAACCGGTATTATATTTTGCAATATCGTTTAAATTGGACGCAAGATTGTCGGCAAAAAGCCCTTGATCAAAGATATTTGTATCGGCATAAAGAGCGGCATCAACCGTAACAGAAACTTCCGCGCCAACCAATCGGTTTTCAACAAGTCTTTCGAGATACAAAGTCAAACTTGCGCTGGCCAGATTTGAGGCAAAAGGAACAAGGACATAAAAATGGCAATTGGAACCATCGCGGGCATTATTAACCGTTCCGCTCACAAAACCCGTATTGACATAAAATGCCGTTTCCATCAGATTCGTTTCTGTTTCCGAATCATCGTTGTCATTTGTATTATTGCTATTGTCATCGTTTGTGATATCCCTTGGCGAATGGCCGAATCTTGAATAGAGAATTCCGCTGCTATCGCCGCGAAGATACTGAAGTTGATATTCCAAGGCGGCATTGAGTCGCGATAATTTGTCAAGAATATCGGCTTCGGTCAGACTATCCGCTTCGAATAATTTGCGAGCCGCAACCAAACAGGCACGAATATAAGTATCAACATCGGTTCCGCTGCCGTAATTATAGTTGATTATATATCCCTCGTCATCATATATATAACCGCTCGCTCTCTCCAAAATATCGGGCAAATATCGATAAAGATCGATATTTTTGCAGGGATAGGCCCATTTTCCATTGACCCAGACGGCATGATCCTCTCCATAAATGAGATTATTATCGACGAAATCCGAAACGGTCAAATAAATATCCCGGCTTGTATCAAATCGATTATCGCCTTCATCATTACGAGAATAAATCTGTTGGCCTGATTGATAATCGATACCGAATCCCTGGAATGCGTAAAACGTATCGCCGTCCGCATCCATACCGACACTGACGCCGCTTTGATTACAATAAATAATATCATCGCCGTCATGGTCCGTCCAATTTGAATTGTCTGCATTATTGACCATCAAAGCCCCCGTCAGGGCCGTCTCGGAATAAACGCCGTCATCAGAGCGTGAAATCATAAAATATTGCGCCATGACATCGGTATAATAGGGCCAGGCGCCTTCTTCCGCAGTTGATGTATAAGCAAGAACATAACGGCCATTATCATCAAAATCGACCGACGAGCCATACGCATCCTGAGAAACGAGTTCATCATCAACAAAAGGAGTCGTCGATCCCGGCGCATAAACGCTCTTATAAACCGAGGAATTTGACCAATCATAGGTTATGACGACATAACCTTCCGGGCTGACCGCAACCTGAGATTTGCCATAATGAGGAACGCCATAAGGATTGTCAATATAAGAAACATAAACTTCGCCCGAAATGGAGAGCCCGTCTTTTCCATACCAACGGGCAACAATTCCGCCGAAATAACTTTCGTATTGACCATCGGTCGTCCATGAAATAACGAAATTCCCATCGTCATCACTGTCAATGGCCGGATCGGTTTGAGCGCCATTGGTCGTTGCATTGATGCGGAACTCTTCTCCCAAAGGTCGAACGCCTTGAACTGTTTGAATCACATCGCCGTAATCATACGAAGAGAACAAATCATTTGCCGAAACAGGAACATAAGTTGAACCGATCTCCCAGCCGCCATCGACATAAAAGCCGACCAGCTCTTTATATTCTGTGTCGTCGACAATTCCCTGAACAGTAAAACGACGCGCATAAATATCATAGGTATTCATCGTATCGGTAACGTCGTCAACGGCGCTTTGCCAGGCAATAGTGAATTCGCCGTCGTTGTCCATCGTTACAGCAGGACGCGATTGATTCGTTTTTCCGGTTTGAACGATTTCTGGAAGTTCAACATTATAAATTGTTTTAAACGATCCCTGGCCGGACAAATCCTTTGTATAGACTTCAATTTTGTAATAGGATTCAGTTGAATATTCAGAAATTTCCGTTTTTTCCGGAGCGTTAACGCGAAAAACCGGGCTTGACTGTTTGATTGTTTTTACAAAATCAGAACTTCCAGTCCATTGCGTCTTATTCGTTGAAATAAGAAGTTCCTGTTGATCGGACAGACCGCTGTTGCCTGTGAATGTAATATAAAATTGCATTCCTCCAGAACCTTCAACGGGAAGAACCTTGACATCAATCGTTTTGAAAGTTCCCGTTGAGGAAAGCGGCTTGGTTGGGGTATTCTGGGAAATATATAAATGAGTTGCTTCATCATAAACCCAAATACGTTCCGTCGGAGCATAAAGGACGTTTCCTCCCGAGGCGGCGTTGAACGCTTTTTGAATATTCGCAGCAGTAACCAAAGGATCACTGTCAACAACGATTCCAGTTGCGACGCTGGTCTGCGCGCTGTAATTCGTAATAAGAGTAGGCTCACTGATTGTTGTAACAATTGCCCCGGCAATAAAACCGGATTCAAAATTCGATGTTCCAACAGCAACTTTCATTTCCGCGACATTGGTTCCCTTATATTTTTCAAAGTCGCCCGTATAATTATACGTAATATCGAATTCCGTATCGCTATAAGCAGTAACCTCAAAATCGGCAAATTCCGGATCGACGCGCCGAATCGCTTTTTGTAAATTGGCGGCGTTCTCTTCAGGAAGAAGGTTCTGGTCATATTGATAAGTAAAGGAAATATATTCGCCGTTCTGAAGACTGTAAAGCTGAAGATCAACGGTTCCGGAAATCTTCTCTCCCTGACTGAGAACAATATTTCCTTCGTCGTCAATATAATAATCTGAATCTGTATACTGTTCTGTCGCGGCAAAGAAGGAAAGTCGTTGAACTTCATTGGCGCCGTATAACATATAAAATTTTCCTCCGACATTGGTTGTCGGAAGCGTAATGACCTGAACTTCATCCGTTAAATAACGGGCATAAATATTGAGATCCTCGACATAATTCAGGGATACGTCCCCGTATTCATCGACCGTTTCAACATAATAATAACGGTCAATCCCGTTCGGATAATTGACCTGTTCGCCATCATAGTCATCATTGGGATAATAAATGATTTTGGTGACAGAAGAGGGATCAATTCCTTTTTCATTAAGATAAGAATAAAAAGGATTGCTTAAACGATCGGCAGCCGTCCATGCGACGACGGCATCTCCGGAGTCATTATAGCCCGTTGCGCTGTTTCCTCGAATATCCTGCCATTCCGTATTGACCAGGATATCGGTTGCTGTGCCGACCGACAAACTGAGAAGTTGTCGCTCTTCCAAAGGATCAAAAATGAGCTTTCTCGTTTTTTGCGGATTGACTCCTTTTATTTTCATGAGTCGGCCTTTCTCGACAATACGATCCCGAATTGCTTCTGCTAACTTCCACAGTCTGTTCGTTCCAGATAATGCCATAGTTTATCACCTATATTGCGACTTCGCCCAGGTTCAGGTTATCAATTCACTCTTAACGAGTGCCCTAATATACTTATTATTTGTTAATTAATTACGAAAAAAAGTTGTCGAGTCAAGAAACTTTTAAAAATTCTCTTAACTTATAATATATTTGGATTAACTCTTTACGTCTATCATAAAGTTGTTAAAAATCTGTTATTTTTTCAATTCTCTCGAAATTTGGAACCAATCATTAAGAATATAATGTTTTTATCGAAAAATTGTTTTTTTTAAAATATACATGTTATAAGCTGGACATCTTCAGCAATCATTCAAAAGATATTAATCAATGATATGCCGAAGCAGAAACAGTCTTCCTTTTCGTCATCCGCATATCGAGGACAAATTTGTGCCCCCAACGATTCCGAATTTTAATCGGCTTGGCATAAAAATGACTCATTTCCCACTCGAAGAGATGATCTTGACTGAAAAGATGAAATATTTTCATTTCGAATATTCTTTCGATATGAATAAAAAAGGGACAAACGATTTTTTCTGCAATTTGAATGAAATCGATCTGAAAAAGATTTCTCAAAAGATGATTTCAAAGAAAAAGAAGATTAGCGTTCGTCATTCGTTTCATATTGGCTAATATTCTTATCTATTCATTTTAACCAAAGGTTTCAAATATATCAAGCATTTTTTATAATTCCTTCAGGATGTTTACCAACTTTAATAAAAACAACAAACATGCGGATCACAACAATTTTAACAGCAAATCTAATCTGTTTTTTCAGGCGAATCTTGTTCCGAAGGAATTGCAGTTTCTTCTTTGGAATCGGCTTTCGAAGGAGAAATAATTTCCCTTAATTCCTTGGTCGCAACTTTTTTCGGAAAGTTTGTCGCCTGATTTAAGGCAAGATCGATAAAGTTTAACGCAAGACTGTCGTCCCCTTTGTCATGAGCGATTTCCGCGAGATAATATGCAACGGTTGGCGTTATTTTACCGCTTTGCAAATATGGGGAAAAAATAAGTTCTGCGTCATCTTTTTGCCCGGAAAGATAAAGAATCCAGGCATAAGTTGTTATCGCTTCATCGGAATCTTTGTTTCGCTGCCAATTGGCATAAGCCATTTGAACAGCCTGTTTCAGTTTTTGTTGACTTCCCTGATCGCACAGAGCCAAAACCATTCCATTATTGGCATCAAAACGAAGAGGGGAAATCAACAGCGCTTTCCGAAAATAATCTTCCGCGACCTTATATTCATGATAATAAAGAGAAATTTGTCCCAAAAGAAGCCAGGTTTCGATCTCGTTCGGGAATGTTGTCTTGAGTTCTTCCGCCATTGAAAGAGCTTTCTCGACCTGATTCCATTTCATATAAAGTTGAATAACATTATAATATTGGATAATGGTTGCGGTTTCCTCTTTAAAATTGTCCTTAATATATTGTTGGGATTCTGTTGTCTTTTCTGATTTTTCCAACAAAAGAGCCAGAATGAGCCAACCGGGAAGATGTTCCGCATTAAGTTCATAAGCTTTGGAAAAAGCGGCCAACGATTCATCCAAACGATTTTGTTCATAAAGCAAATAGCCATAACTCAGTTGAGCCCAATCGTCATCGGGATGAACCGCAAGAATTTTCTTTAAAAACTGAATCGCTTTCTCTGTGTCCCCTTTTTGTTGAGCCAGATTGGCTTGAAGCGAAAGGGCGTCGTTCATTAAATACTCGAGCCGGAAATCTTTTTGAGATTCTGTCGATGAAGATCGACTTTTGGAGAAAGCGTCAAGAATAACTTTTCCTTTTTCAATCAAAAGAGCCGCCTCAACGAATCGCTGATCCTGAATCGCAATTCCGGCAAGCTGAAAAAAAGCCTCCGGATCGTTGGGATATTCGTCAACCGTTTTTTCAAGATATTGACGCATCAAGATAAATTTGCCGCTGTCGGAAAAAAGTCGCGCTAATAAAATTCCCGGAGGCGGAAATTGTTGATTTGATTCAAACGCTTTTTTGAACTCTTTATAACATTGATCATAATCGCCCGTCATATAAAGGGCGACTCCGTTATTGAGTTCTGGATTATTCAAGGCATCGGCCAAATTGTCAGAAGGTTGAGTTGTCTGTCCCCAAACGGTTCCAAGCGCGAAACAGCTCAAAAACAATCCCATTAGCAACCTTTTCAAGCAAACGGAAAAAAATGTTTCGCGCCTATGCAAATCGCAAAACAACGGACACGATTTTGAAGCCGATCTTAAAATAACGCCGTCGTTTGAATTATTAGACGGTCTTCCTGAACAAAAACCGTTTCTTCCGTTGCTTTGCATAATATTCCTTTCGGCAAATTTTACCCAAAATATTTATCAGCCTTATTCTTCCTGTTTTTATTATAATGTAAATTTTAACATAAGAAAAGATTCCTCGCAAAAAAGTTGCGAAAGTCTGAAAATTTTGTCCGGTTGTATGATTTTGTTTGATTTTAATGTTTTCAAAAGCAATATTGAATTTAAGGCTTATCAAAATAATCTTGAACTCAAGTCAATTGAAATATCGAATTCTTAAGGCGGCAACAGCGCGAGCAACTCTAATCCCAACAAAGTCGAGCGGCGTTAAAAACAGGCCCATCGACGCAAGTTCGTCGATAATCCCATTGACCTTGATCATCTCGATATTTGATGACGCAACTAAAACAGATTCCTAGTCCGCAGGCCATTGATGATTCCAAAGAAGTCCAGCATTCCATTTTTTGATTCTGAGCCAATAAAGCAACCGCTTTCAACAAAGGATGAGGTCCGCAAGCAGCGATAACAGTTTTCGCTTCGGAACAGCCTGACTTTTCGACAATATTCGGAATAATCGATGTTATTAACCCCTTTTGTCCCGCCGACCCATCCTCTGTAGTCAAATGAACATCAATTCCCAATCTTTCAAAATCGTCCAAACAGGAAAATCGAGACTTCGTTTGAGCGCCAAATAACAATGACAATTTTGAAGGAAAAGTTCTGATTGCCTTTTCCGAATTCTGATTTTCTGCCAGAATTTCCTGAGACAATAAATAAAAAGGGGTCTGACCAATGCCCCCTGCGACCATAATTAAATGTTCCGGACAATTTGAACGCGTCCAACTTTTTTTCATTTCGTTCCAACCATTCCCAAGCGGTCCCCAAAGTTCGAGTCGATCGCCTGGACGAATTTCTGTTAATTGTTGCGTCATTTTCCCAACAGTTAAATAGACAATATCAACAGTTTCTGTTTGCAAATCAATAGAATAAATCGCAAATGGTCGACCTAAAAGAGGATCATTCCGCTGAATAAGTCGAAGCATAACAAATTGTCCCGAAGAAATCAAAGGAATAAAATCTGGAGCCTTTAGAGAAATTCTCCAAGTCTTTTCTGCGATTTTTCGATTTTCAGTAACCTGAACTTCCCCTGTCCAACGGGGAGTCGTTGATCCATTGCAAAATGATTGCTTCATTTTTTCGCCCTGTTTATTTTGTCCATAAACCTTAAATTGTCCAAATTGTCTCAAGTTGTCAGAAACAAATTGCCAATGTTCTGTAATTCGTTATTTTGTTTCAAATTATTAAAACTAAAACAATGATTCAAAAGCCCGCCTTAATAATTAAAGGGGGAATGAATCCCGTTTTTCGAAGTTTTCTTCTCTTAATATTGCCTGTCTTTTCGAAGAACTAAGCAACCAATAAGGACAGCATTTCAACCAAACGACGCTCCGATTAGATCCAAATTGAAGACGATTGAATTCCGTAATTCTTTAAGTTTGAAAAACGAAAACCTTGTTTTCTTAAAGAAATTTTTTAAGGAAAAATGATTTTTAAACCTTTTTTCAAACCATTAACCCTCTTGATTTTGCGTATGCAAGCCCGGCAATAATAACAACGGTCTCAGAAAGCGAAGTTCGTTGCTCGCCCTGTTATTCGTTTCGGGATCAAAAAAACTCTCTGATCTCCTCCCGATTAAGCTATATTTCTAATCCTCAAAACCTGAACAAGCAACCCTTCCAGTTGATCAAGCGAAATCATATTTGGCCCGTCGCAAGGCGAATCGTCAGGATTGGGAAATGTTTCAAGAAAAAGAGCGTCAATACCAATCGCCGCTGCCGCTTTGGCCAACGGACCAACGAACATTCTATTTCCGCCAGAACAATTTCCTTTGCCGCCAGGCTCCTGAACGCTATGCGTCGCATCATAAACAATTGGCGTCCCCCATTGCCGCATAACAATTAAAGAGCGAAAATCATTAACCAGTTGTCCATAACCAAAAAAAGTTCCTCGTTCTCCTAAAAGAATATTTGAGCATCCAGATTCCTCAAGTTTTCCAACGACATATTTCATATCGAAGGGGGACATAAATTGACCTTTTTTCGCATGAACCGCCTTGCCTGTTTGAGCCGCAGAAATCAAAAGGTCTGTCTGACGAGAAAGAAAAGCAGGAATCTGAATAAGATCGCAGATTTCTCCGACCGCTTTTGCCTGACTGGTTTCATGAATGTCCGTTGTTACGGGAAGTCCCGTTTGCGCTTTAACCGCAGAGAGAATTTCGAGACCTTCTTCGAGTCCCGGCCCGCGAAAAGCGGAAAGACTCGTTCGATTTGCTTTATCAAACGACCCTTTGAATATAATTTGAATTTCAAACCCCCGATTTAAAAGCGTTTTTCCAATTTCGCAAAGCCGTTTGGCAATAATAAGAGCGGCTTCCCGTTGCAAAACGCAAGGTCCGGCAATTAACAGGAGCGGTTGATCTTGGCCGCAGCAATAAGGACCAATTTGAGCTGGATTGTTGGGCATTGTTTTCCTCAGTTAAAATATGGATAAGATTTTGCAAGCGATAAGACTATTTCTCAAAAATGTCTTAAATTATTGTCGTTATAATCCGAATAATCTAATCTTTCCCCAGTTTCTAAATGATCAATCTAAGTTCGAATTGACGCGTTTTGAGATCCTTTAACCTTTTCAGAGTTCTGGTTTTGACCTGTTTCGTCAAAAAATAATCCAATAAAAGTCAAAAGCAAAGACGATTCGATGTTTCACAAAAAGGGACGACGTTTAAATCAGTCGAAAAACCGTCGCCCTGTCCCATCCGAAAGGCAATCGTTTCGCCCGTCCCGAAAACAGTCATTACAAGTTTCCAAACTTTTCTCCTCAATTTCAAAAACCAGGGAAAACTCAGTTATTATATTAACTAATTTAAAAAAATATTTTTTGACCTGAAATTGGCTCAAGCTTGCTGAAAAAATCGATTTTTATATTTCCGAACCTGAATATCTGATTTTTCAATTGGCTTGATTATAATTGATTACAATTTATTTAAAACAGATTTCAATCTTCAAAATCTGTTTCGGGTTCAATGACAAATCAAACGCTTGATGATTCTTCAAGCAAATTTCATCCAAAACAATATTCTCCATATTGACAATATTAACTTTTTTAACAGGAACAGAAAGTTTAAGGGTTGAGACTGTTTTTTTATTTTCCGTTTCCTGAAAAACAACTCTGATTCCCAAAAGAGAGCCAATATTTGATTTATTTTCATAAACAGGTTCGATTGATAACGGAATGATATTGGGAACTTCAACTTTTATAAATTGCTCAAAAGTCCATTTGAGTTTAGGACAATTATCTAAAACAATAATAGAATCATTTCCATAAAGTTGAGCAACCTGAATCGGATTCGCCAGATCGACGCCAATGCCAAACCGGAAAATTCGTTGCGATTCATTGGCTGGAATCAAAACAGAGTCAAGCCGATGCAATCCAAAGCGTCGATAAAAAGGAAGGCCAGCCGATAAAATTGTTATTCCATAGAACTTGTCGCTTCGAATATCGACGCAATGCGGCGCTTGCAAATAATCGCGGGAAGTTGTCCAAAGCGAATGATGATTTCCAACGAGAACATCGGCTGAAGAATCTTTCCAGGCAAAACGACAACCCAAATAATTGTCCCAATAATGTTTGGTTGGAAGTTTAACTGGATCAAATTTCAACCAGACATCAATAATTCGACTGGCCCGTTGAATCGTTAAAATTTGCGTAAAACGAGAGAGCATTTCGCCGTCAGGAGCCATCAAGCGTCCCTGTATTTGAATTCTTCCGAAAAATGGTCCCGTTGAAAGAATTTCAATTTGATCTGCCGACATTATTGAATAGCCAAAATTAGCATCCTCTTTTGATCGTTGATCAGATATCCGCTGTTCATCGGAAAGTTTCAAACAAAGCTGAAAGGCAAACCGATTTCCGCGACTCGGTTGTCGCAACAAACCGTTGGCTAAGGCGTCCCCTCGCATTACGGGTTGCGAAAATGTTGTCAAACGGCGCATTTCCCCTGTTATTGGGTCAATTCGAACTTCAAAAAATTCGTTACAAAGGCGATAATATTGATCGATTTCTGTTTTGGAAAAACGTTCTTCAAAATAATCGGCCATTGAAGGGGTTTTTGAATCAGAATTGTCCTCATTTCCCAACCATTTTGATTTCAATTTTCTGAAAAAGCTTGTTTTTGCAATCGGCAACTGTTCTTCTCTTGGGCGTTTTAAAAAATTTGATTTATTCTCGTTTTTTTGCAAAAGCGTTTCTTCATTTAAAGAATTGGGCAAACGTTGCGGAATCCAAATTCGACTCATTGCAGGAAGCTTCAACAATCGATAGTTTTTTTCTTCCCGAATCGAAACAGAAATCAAATGCGAATGTTCTTGAGAAATTTCGCCAAAACGCTCATCCAAAATGATTGATTCTTCGCTCAAAGACGGATTAACGATCAAATAACCAATTTCCGAATCTTTGTTTTTTGCTTCAAATGTCTTTTCGACCGGAAACGAACGAAAGTTGTTTTGAGGCTCAATAGGGAATGGGGTCGTTGAGTTTGAACAATCATTGCCCAAAGCATAAAGAAACGTTTGTTCAAAAGCTTCCTTTAAAATGTTCGAAACTATTGAACTTGATATTTGCGACGAAATAAATTTATCTTTTTTTAATATCAATGAAGAAACTATTTCGATTCCTTTATCATTCTGCTGAACAAAATTTTTCCAATGATTTTTTTGCCAGACAGAAACCGAGTCCGCAATATTGTTTTTAGAAGCTCTTGTTAGAAAGTTCGTTCGAAAGTCATCTTTTTCGAACTCTTTTTTGAGTCCCGTTTTTCCGGCAATCTCAAAATATTTTTCAATAGAATAAATCTGTCCTAAAACCGGGGCAAAACGATTCATTCGAAAAATATCCCCCAACCAAATGGATTCTTTATTGGGACGATGAGCAAAAATGGCAGAAATATTTTTATCCGAATAATATGTATTGCCAAGCGAATCGGGCAAAAGCATAAAATTTTCGCCCGATTCAGCGTCAATCGGTTGCTTGGACAATGTTGGAAAACAGGAACCGTCTGGCGTCTTCCAGAAAATGAGACTTTGCCGTTCTCCATTTAAGGACCAACCGTCATTCGTCCAAGCCAAAGCGCCGCGATAACCGCATTGTCTCAGAATTTGCGGAAGAATCGGAGAATAACCGGCTGATTGCCGTCCGAAAACCGTTGGATAAATATTGAAGAAATCAAAATAATGTTGACGCCCTTTCTTTATTTTTTCTGCCATTTCTGTTGCTGACAACAAATATAAAGGCGATTCGCCTGCGTCACTCCCAATCAAATGAACCCGATCGGCGTTAATTTCTTCTTTTAATAAATCCAACGTTTGCGGATGATTCTTTTGCAACGTTTCCAATAAAGGTTCAGGAAGAACGAGATTCGTTATTTCCTGACGTTTTTGTCGACGTTGAATCATCGCGGGAAGATTTTCTGCCAAATCATCTTCTTCAATCCAAGTCAAATCCAGAAACTTGACTGCCGTTGGAAAGAAATACTCTTTCGATTGACAAAGCAGATCAAAGGCATTTTGCAATCCATCGGCAACGGCGTCGCTGCGTTTTTGTTGAGCCGCCTTAACCGCATCAAATATTCGATTCTCAAAATTTTGTGCATCCAAATTGCTCATATATCGCAATTTTCGAGTCAACAATTCAGTCAACAAATGACAAAAACCTAAAGATAAAAAAGACTCAACCGTTTCCGAATCGAAAGACGAATTGTCAATTCCCAGCTGTTTCAATGCGTCGGCAATCATTTCAGAGCGAGACGATTTTCCGCGGACTAAAATAGCCTCAGACGCTTCAACTTCCTTAAGCCAACTTGCAGGAATTTTTGACTCGCAACAGGGCGGAATCAAAATTAAAGAATAACTTCGCCCTGACATTGGATTTCCAGCAGGTTCCCAACGAGGGATTTTATTCATTTTTTCAATCAATGCGGGATGATAAAGCGCCGACCAGGCGGAAAAGATTTCATCTGATTCTTCCGAGCTTCGATAAAGAGAAAAATCTTCCAAACTGTAACAAGGGAGTAAAACGATCACGATTGATTGAATCCTTATATTCTGAAGTCTATTAATAGTCTGACTCTGTTATTTCAATTCATAATCAAACGAATCCCAAAAACAAAATCTCCAAATTTTTTCAAAACAAAGATCAGCTTGCGTCCTTTTGGGAATCATTTGGCAAAACATTTGTATCGCTGACTGAAGTCATTTTCGATAAAGAGGGCGTTTCGTTTTGAACTGACGCAATCTCATCGGAAGAAAGAGTCAATAAATCATTCGAAAAGAAATTTCGACAAACCTGAGCCAGAATAATTCCGGTAAACATGCAGCCGAATGTATACATTGCGCAACAAAGAGCGGCTTCAGGCGTTTTTGGAAAATATTGCGTTGCCAAAAAAGTCCCCAAGCCGGCATTCTGCATTCCGATCTCCAGAACCAGAGCTCGACGCATTTTTGAGTCGATTTTCATTAAAAAACCGCCCCAATAGCCCGCCATATAACCTCCGAGATTCAAAAAAAGCAAAGCCAAAAAGAGAATCGGATTTAATTGAAAAATAAGTTCTCGATTTTGCGCAACAACAGACGCTATAATCCAGATAATAACAATATTTGCAACTATTTCGCCTATTTTCTCTGATAAATTTTGCCATAATTGAGAAATTCTGGAAAAGGAAAATCCTAAAACAACGGGCAAAACAACAGTTAAAAGCAAAGTCAGCGATATTTCCGTTACATTAAGGGAAACTCGGGTTCCAAGGCAAACAACCAAAGCAAACGGAACAATAAAGGGCGATAAAAGAGTTGCCGATGTTGTCAGACTGACTGAATAGCTGACATTTCCTCGCGCTATCATTGTCAACATATTCGAAGCCATTGCGCCCGGCACACAGCCGACCAGAACAACTCCAATAAAATAAGCGTTATTCAAATGAAAAAGATGAGCCGTCAGAAAGGCCAAAAGCGGCATTGATATAAATTGAACTGCTGTTCCTCCAAAAACTGTTTTCCAGCGCCGCCCAACTTGCTTAACCTCTTCAATTGGCAAAAGAGAACCAATCATCAGCATTGTTAAGGCGATAAACATTTGCATTGCCCATTTGGAAAGCAAAAACGGATTTGATATTTCTGCTCCGCAAAACTTTTTCCAGAAAAAGGCAAAAAAACAGGCCAAAACAAGCCAAAGCAATAAATACTTTGTTAGATAATGACGAAATGTATTCATAAAAATTTATTAAAACTTATTTGAATTATTTGTTAAAGAAGCAACAGATTATTTTAAAAACAATCGTTCATTCTTGACAGGGATAAAAAACGACATTTAAGAAAACTTGGGACTGGTTTGCAATTAAATAAAAGGAAGTTCTAACCCTCCCAGAGGATCGCCGTCTCGTCCGCAAAAACCAGTTTCAACAACTTTAACCGAAATGCGTTTGTTAAAAAATCTCGGTCTTTAGAACTTCCTTAAAGAATAAATCATTGAAGATTCTATTGATTTCGACCCAAATATCGAAACCTGTAAGCGCGACAGGCTTCGCTTTTTCCTAATCCGTCTATTCGTTTGCGGACCTATGCTTTGGGATTTTCAACGAGCTTGAGTTTATAAATCTTCATTTTATCCATTTAGTCAAAGAATGCCAAGCGAGAAGAGAAAGAAATCAGGAAATTTCAAAAAATACTTTTGAGAATTGATTGGATCAAACATCATTTTATTTCCGCAACGGCTCGAACAGGACAACCGTCTGCGTTTTCAATGTTCAAGGGAAAGCAATACAGGACAAATGTTTTTGATTCGTCAAACGAAATAACGTTTTGACAGTCTGACGCTTTTTTTTCGATTCCATTTGATAATTTAAAAGCCGGAAGTTGTTCTAAATGAACCAGACCTTCCAATAATAAAATGGGCGGACGACGTCCTAATAAAATGCGATGACATTCCTGATCGGCATGAAGCTGGACTTCATTAATCGTTTCCTCACAGAAATCGGCAATTCTTGTTGTTTCGTCAGAAAGAGCTCTTTCAGCAGAAAGATTAAGATCAAGGTCTTTTGGTTTTGCTAAATATTTATCAACTTGACTGTCATTTGTTTCGATATTGCATTTTTTGTTTCTTTTATCGTTTGTTTCGATTTTTGGGGATTCGTCTTCATTCAAACCAAAATTCAAAGAATTGTTTTTTAAATGATTCAATTTTAATTGTAAGCGTTTGGAACGATCTTTGACCTCTTCCTTTAAAGGAGAATCAACGGAGAGCGAATCAACGGAAACATCGATCGATAAAGCGGCAAGAGAGGGCGTTTCCAATCCGAGTAATTTAATGGGAAAATCAGCGATCCATTCTGCTGTTTCCGGCAAAAAAGAAGGAAACAATCGATAAAAGTCGGACGATTTCCAATATCGATCCCAACCTGTTCGAATAAGAATTCGCGAAACATTTTCAAATATTTTTTCAAACGGTTCTAATAATTCTGGTTCAATATGAAATGATTTTTGAATATTTTTTCGATAAAAAATGTCGATATCTTGAGACAAATCAATAACAGCGGCCTTTCCAGCAAAAAAGTCAAGAGATAAATCGTCAAAGATTTCTCCGTCGATAAATTGATGAAAGGGGGAATCGATATGAGTTCCGAGATGAGAACCTATTGTCCAACAGGAACAACGAAAACCGTCAAAAGAATGGTCTGCGACGATTCGCGATTGAAATAAGGGATCGCCCGGATAAACAGGCATTCCGCTTTCGATTTTGCGCGTTAAATCAACAAACATTTTTGAGCTGTCTGCTATTCTTTCCGAAATTCTTTATTTTTTTCAGTATGGAAGAACGTTTTGAGATTAAAAACAACGGAAAACATTCTTTGCGTTTTGGCGTTTCTGGATTTGATCGAAATCAATTTGGGCAACGGGATTCGCGTTTTGCAATCCGATCGTCGTTGCCAGGCTTTCGCCCCGATGAACCTGACCTGTTATTGAGTTGAGAGTTGAAAACATTCGCCCCGTCGAACCCGAACCAGACTTATCAACAGGTTTGAGTATGAAAAAAATGGACAAATCAAATAAAACGCTTTTGAAAAGAATGCGATCAATGTTTATTCTTGATTTGCCCATAACCCATGAAGATTGCAATAAGCTCGAACGATAAAATCGTTTTCATCAACGCAAAATTCCGCTTCTGGCAGATCGCCGGGCTTGAGCTCAGTTCGTTTGACTTTTGAACCTTGAATCAGTTCAATCCATTGAATAAAATGTTCGGGCTGCATCGGATGAGGAATTGAACCAATTTTAACTTTAATCCGATTTCCTTCTTTTGTAACAACGGGAACATGTTTTTCGTGACTGGCGTCAATTGTATTCGCTTTTTGAAGCGTCATCGGCTGACCGCAACAAACAAGTTCGCCCTTGGCGTCATCTAAAGTTTCAACAATATTGCCGCAGATATCGCAGACATAAATTTCGTTTTTTTGTGTCATTTTAAACTTTCTGTCTCGCATTGCAATTTATGATTCTAATATTATTTATCAATTAACCTGGCGTTGTTCCTTTTATAAAAAAAACAAGTTTTCAGCCAGCTAATATTGAGGCCGAAAAAGAGAAGAGTTTTTTAACAGGCTTGGTTATTAACTGTTTTTTCCTTATTTTTTAATGGGCAACTTGTCGTTACGATTTTCCGAGGAGTCCCCCAACAAGAAATGAATTTTTGGGAGTCAATCGCTCCGAATTTTTCTTCTCAACATCAAAAACCAGGGAAATTTCAATTATTAATATAATCTATTTTTGTCAAGAAGGCAACGAATACGATTTTTTTCTTCTTTTCCTGTTTTCTCAATTGAAAGAATGAGATTAAACTTTATGATTCATATCAGAATCGATATGAACAACAGGATTTGCCCGTTTTCCAGGCATTTAAAGCCGTCACTCAAAACTTTTCAACAATCTTGACGAGATTATTGTTTCGATTGCAATATTTTTGTTCTGTAATAGTCAACTCCAAAAATTATCGTTGCCGCAGCAAGAATCATTATTCCAAACATTGCTGGCGTTCGATATCGAATCGAGCTAACGAAAATGATATGAAGCAACGTTATATAAAGAGCGGGAAGCCAGAGAAGCCAATAAGGAAATCCCCCTTGATATTGAAAACGATTTATATCGAAACTGACTGGGGCAACAGACTTTGCCTTCCTTAATCCGCTTGTTGTTTCTGAGCTTACAAATACAGATTTCGAGCTTTTTAAAAGGTTTGAACATTCATTTTTGTCCTGAGCGTCGTTGGGTTGAATGATCTGACAATCTGATTCAACAGAATCCCAAGGGCGTTCTGATCTTAACCCTAATGTCCCCCAAGCGCCGATTATCCCTAAAATTAGTAAAGGCAAATAAGTTATTAAAAGAACGATTCGAATTGGCGTCGAAGAAAAAGCGGGTTCATTTGGGACAAAATTCCAAAGTCGCAAAAATTTGATAACAGCTAACTCCAAAACTTTTTGCGGATTTTCGCGAATCCATTCCCAAGCAGCTTTTTTAAAGCGTCGATCAAGTCGAACCTCAAAATGAACGGAAGGATCATCGGAAGGATATTTTTGTTCCATTAATCGAAATTGCTCGACAAAATTCATATTGCTTGATCCGTCCGCATTCGGATTGAGTCCGTCATAAAGACTTGCTCCCATTTGAAGCGTTGTTGGAATAAAACGTCCGGTTAAACGTTCATTTCGCAATATCCAAGGCAACAGCGCAGTCCAAAAAACAACCGTTGCGCCAATGACAACGCAAATCATTCTTTTATAACGAATTTGTCTCCAAACAGAGAAAAGTCCTTTTTTTTCCGATTTCAAAAATGGTTCTAATCGATTTGTTCGATAAAAAACAGTTTTTTGCGCAGTTTTTGAGGAAATCAATTCTCGCTTTTTCGATCTGTTTTTTGAAGAAGTTTTAAACTGATCGCTCAATAAATAGACGAACATAAAGAGAAAAACAAACGGCATAAAATAGAACCAATCCGGTCTGAAATAAACAGTCAAAGCAGACGTCAAACCAAGAGCTGACGTCCAAAAGGCAATTGACCAAAAGGGACGCAATAAAAATTTGTTTGACAACAAGATTTTTGTTCCATTATTTTCGTCGATTTTATAAAAAAGGACAACAAAGCAGATTAATTGCAGCAACATTGTAACAACAAAAGGTTCTTCAGCCAAAACAAGAATGCTTTCAACGATTGAACAAGGATCAACGGCAGCAAAAAAGGCGGCAAGCAAAGCTATTCGCTGATCCCGAAACAGAAGAAATCCCAAACAACCAACCAAAGCGACAGTCAACATTCCGCAAAAAGCATTTTCTAATCTTGCCCAAAAGAGAGGCGGATTCTCTCCGCCAAACCAGAACAACGGCATTAATAAAAGGGGATATCCGGGCATTCGAAAAATGGTCCAGTTTTCTTTTCCGTGTTGATAAGGACGGCTAAAAGCCAAAGCGCGACCAAGCGTCCAATAAGAATCGCTGTCGCCAAAAAAAAACGGTTTTTGATCATCAATGCCTTTTTGATTTTCAATGCAAGAATAATCAGAAAGCTCAAAATGTTGTTCCCAGGCAAGGGCTGCCATAATTCGAATGAATAGCGCAAAAATCAATAAGAGAAACCATAAACTTTTTGTTTTAAAATATTGTTTCATCAAAATAACTTCATCAAAAAAAGAAAACCCAAAATATCGGATATTCTTGAAAGGAATGTTCTGTTTCAAAAGTTGCGAACATCAATATTCTGCAATATTCCGCAATGATTGAAAAAGGAAGTCCTAAAAACCCGCAGGGAGCGCGAACGTCTCGTCCGCATGAACGGTTTTCGCGTCATTTTCCGAATAGAGTTTATTGTAAAAAACAGGTTTTTAGAATCCCCAAAACTGATATCGGCAATAAAAATCATAATTAAACTGAACCTAGAATGCGTGACAGGTTTCGTCGTTCCGCGATTCGTCGTCGTTATCGGCATTGTGTCTCCAAAATCCAAGACTTTTTATAGGTTTGAGTATAACCCATGAAAAAAAAAAGTCAAAAAAAATAAATCCCCCCTTTGCCCTTTTTCCTTCATGTATAAAATTCATAATGTGAAAAGGTCAAATAATTATGAAATCCATTAAACATATTCGATTGTATAAATTGTGTCGAGAAGCAGAAGGATATCTCGAACTTGGTCTTCCTAAATTAGCCATTTCAACTTTAACTCGCCTCGACGATAAAACGATTCGTCGTTATCCCAGACTTCTCCTTTTAAAAGGAGAGGCTTTGCGACAATTGCATTTATTTCAATCTGCTATTATTTGCTTTCGCGAATTGAATCGCAAAAAAGAGTTTGCTTTGTTACATAGTCTGATTGCGTCCTGTTATAAAAACCTTGGTCAATTTGACAAAGCGGCTCTTTCAATGAAACGGGCATTGGAATTGGAACCCAATTCCGGTATTCATCATTTCAACCTTGCCTGTTATTATTCTTTATTGGGCTACAAATATCGAACCCTTGAAGAATTATCGACTGCCGTTGATCTGGATCGAAATATTGGCAAACTTATTAAAAGTGTGCCCGATTTCGATTCGTTAAGAAATGATCCCGACTTTATTCAAACTGTTCAAACGATTGCGTCCTGATTTTTGATTAGTTTATTGTTATGAGCAACTTTATTCAATTCCAAATTACATTTCCGAATAAAAACGAAGCCGAAAAGATCGCGAAACGTTTAGTTGAAAGTCATAAAGTTGCTTGCGTTCAAATTATTGGCCCTATTCAAAGTTTTTATTATTGGAAAGAAAAGCTCGAAAACGACGAAGAGTTTCTCCTTTTAGCCAAAACAAGAGCTTCGTATTTTAATATGCTTTCTGAAGAAATTAATAAGGCTCATTCTTATGAATGTCCGCAAATTGTCGCTTTACCAATCGAATATATTTCTCGAGATTATGAAAGTTGGCTTGATAATCAGATTGATTATATCGAAGCCGAAATAAAGAGAAACCAGAATCGTTGATTCTCAATAAAAATGTTGACTCTCATTAAAAATCAAAAAAACTGAACTTTTCTGCGATTCGATTGACTTTTGTCTTTATAAACATTATACTCAAACCTGTTGAAAATTCCAGATCTTTGGGTTCGCAGGTCAGCGGTCAATGAGCAAACTTTTGAAAATAAAGCCTGTTGCTCATAATGACTTCGATTTTGAAATCTATTTAAAAATATCAATTTTGCTATAATAATCTTCCCGGTTATCATTGCTAAAAACGTTAAGGATTTCTGAATGGGTCAAAAAAAGAACGCGAAGCCAGGAGTCGAATTATATGGATTAAAACAGAAAGGGTTTAAAAATGCGCTTCTATATTAAAAATGGGATATTTCTTTTGACTGTCTGGTTGATCCTTGCTGCGGCATTAATTCTTTCAACAAAAACCTTTGCTCAGAATGACGTCGAAAAGAAGCCTTACGCAACAAAAGAAATCAATAATATTGTTTATAAAGTTGCGCAAGGTCAGGAAATTAAGTTGAATCTCTTTTTGCCGACTGCGGAAGGAGAGCCGATTTCAAATGCTCCGTTATTGATTGATATTGTCAGCGGCGGCTGGAACAGCCCAGGTCCAGGCGACGGCGGATTTTGGCGGGCTTGCAAAAGCGTTGAGCGAGGCTTTGCCGTTGCAAGCGTTGCCCATCGAAGCGTGGCGCCGGACTGTATTTTTCCTGCTCAAATAGAAGACATCAAAGCCGCAGTCCGTTTTTTGCGAGCCCATGCGAAGGAATACGGAATCGATCCAAATCGTATTGCCGCCTATGGAACGTCATCCGGCGGGCATATGGCCTCAATGCTTGGCATTTCCGATAAATTCCGACTTTTTGATGTCGGCGAAAATCTTGAACAATCGTCGCAAGTTCAAATTGTCATTGATCTCTGCTGCACTGCGGATATGGCCTTTTATCTTGAACGTTCCCCGGAGCAGACTCCGGAACCGGTTTATAGCGTTCTGGGAGCGAGCAGAGATAATAATCTTTCCAATAGCGAACGAGCTGCCCCTATCATTGAAAAAGCCCGAAAATATTCGCCGATTACTTATGTCGACAACGATTTTTCGCCAACCCTGATCTTGCAGGGAACTCGCGATCAGGCTGTTATTCCAAGTCAAAGTTGTCTTTTTTATGAAGCGCTCAATCGAGCTGGAGTTCGAACTGAACTTTATCTTGACAATTCTCAGGGGCATACAGCAAACCTTTTTCCTTGGGAAGAAAGAATAAAGCTCATTTTCGACTTTTTACAATGGTCTGAAAATTAGGAATAAATGAAACGATAAGGAAGTTCTAAACCCCCTTAGGAACGCAAACATCTCATCGCAGGAAACGGTTGCGACGTTTCCCGAATGGAGTTTATTGTAAAAAACTGGTTTTAAAACTTCCTTATAATATATAAATGTAACATAACTCATAATATCGACGAATATTATGGCAGCGTATTGACTCTATTTGAATTATTGAGCGAAAAATGGACGACTTGAAATTAAATGTTGCGCAACGACTTGTCAATATGGCAGCTAAAATTCCAAATAATATTGCGATCGCCGAACCGATAAACAAAAGAGGCAAGGCAGTCAGAAATCCTTATGGCAAAAGAACTTATCGAGTCATAACCTTTAAAGAACTGGATCAAGACAGCAACCGTATTGCTTTTGCCTTGCGTCATCAAGGATTGGTTCCCGGCATGAAACTTGCGATTATGGTTCGACAGGGAATTGATTTTATAACTCTTGTTTTTGCCCTTTATAAAGCAGGCGCTGTATTGGTTTTAATTGATCCCGGAATGGGTATTTCGAAAATGTTAAAATGTTTGCGACAAATTGATTTGGATGGATTTGTTGCCATTTCGGAAGTTCAGGCGGTTCGGACTTTGATGTCTCATTGGTTTCCGCATGCGAAAATCAATTTGACTGTTGGAAAACGCTGGTTTTGGAGAGGTCTTTCGTTATCGCAAATTCGAAAGCAACCTTTTGGCGAGGCCGTTTTAACTGAAACGAGAGCGGATGACCCTGCGGCGATTATTTTTACAAGCGGAAGCACAGGCCCAGCCAAGGGCGTTTTGTATACGCATCGAATTTTTGATACGCAAGTCGAAGAGATTAGTCGTCGCTATAAAATCGAACCAGGCGAAATTGATCTGGCCGGATTTCCTTTTTTTGGACTTTTTAATGCCGCAATGGGAACAACGGCAATCATTCCGGATATGGATTCGACAAGACCGGCCAGCGTTGATCCGGAACTGTTTCTTGAAGCTGTTGAAGATTGGAAGGTCACGCAATCATTTGGTTCGCCTGCTTTATGGAATCGCGTTGTTGGCTATTGTTGCGAAAAACATCGAAAAATGACGACTCTGAAACGGGCAATAATCGCTGGCGCTCCGGTCCCGTTTTCTTTATTGGAACGTTTTAAAGAATGTATCGCAGCCGACGGCGATATTCATACGCCTTATGGCGCAACGGAATCATTGCCGGTTGCGTCAAATTGCGCTTCAATCATATTAGCGGAAACAGCTCAAAAAACTCGTTCAGGATCAGGAATTTGCGTGGGCAAACGTTTTGATTCGATTGAATGGCTCATTTTGCCGATTACCGATTCGCCCATTTCTCATTTGGAAGACGTTCAACCGCTTTTGCCTGGAGAAATAGGCGAACTGGCCGTTACTGGTCCTCAAGTTACGAAACAATATGTAACGCGACTTGAAGCAAACGCCTTAGCAAAAATGATCGATTCTTCCGGACGAATTTGGCATCGAATCGGCGATGTCGGCTATTTGGATCATTTGGACCGTTTCTGGTTCTGTGGTCGAAAAGCTCATCGGGTTGAAACGCGTCAAGGAACGCTTTTTTCGATTCCGTGTGAGTCAATAGCCAATGAACATTCGGACGTTTTTCGCTCTGCTTTAGTTGGCATTCCTGAAACGTTGCCGAAACAATCCAGCCAGTCAAATGATGATATTGTCCGACAGCAAGACGATTCAACGCCTGATTCTTTTTCTTTGAATGGCCAATCGGAATCGCGTTCCTTTTTAAAACCGGTCATTATTGTTGAACCTTTTGCCGATCGTTTTCCGAAAACAAAGTCCGACCAAAATATTTTGACTCAAAATGTTTTGCGTTTATTGCAAAACTCGGCAATAACCTCTTCGATTGAAAATGTTTTAATTTGCCCAAAATTTCCTGTTGACGTTCGTCATAACGCCAAAATTAATCGAGAAAAGCTTGCTGTTTGGGCAGCAAAGCAATTTTCAAAATAAATGGTCTAACTGAAATCGAATGCTCAACAAGTTTCGTTTTTCGCATTTAACTTATTTTTACCAAATTCGCCAACTTTTGATCTTAGTTTTTAAATGAACTTGAAAACAAAGGGAAGTTCAAGGCCTTCAGAGGAGCGAGGACGTCTCGTCAGCAAAAACTTGTTTTAACGACGTTATCCGAAATGCGTTTGTTGAAAAATCGGGGTTTTTAGAACTTCCTTAAAATAAGAAAGGAGAAAAATGGAAAATTAATTTTGCCTCTTGACATAAAAAGCGACGAGTTTATAATTGATTCATGAAAGTTAATAACCTTTATTTTGATCTTGTCATTTCGCAATGATTTTGGTCATTGAAAGGACAAATCTGAAGAATAAAGCTTATTAAAAAGGGGCAATAGCTCAGTTGGGAGAGCGCAACGTTCGCAATGTTGAGGTCGTGGGTTCGACTCCCATTTGCTCCATTTTTAAGTTTTTCTGTCTCAATAACTTGCGTTATTGTTTGAACGTTAAAACAGGCTTCTTTTTTCTGATTTGCTGAACGATAATCTTTTCAATTGAAAAGAGAGTCTATATTTTTTCGCTTTATCTTGTTACACTAAATCAATACCGTTGCATTTATCTCAATATCATTGGGAAGTTTGACTGCAAAAATCTATGCGAATCTTTTGAAAACGGAGACGAGTCCAATTCTCATTTTGAGTTTGAGAGCCGCGAATCTCTATTTTCTTTGAATAAAAAATCAAATTCTAAATCAAAGTTAAATCGCCAATGATCAATGAGTTTGCCGCAAAATTTCCCGAGTATACCGACGGCTATTATTAGAAAATGGGAAACCTACAGAATATATGTCGAATAGGAAATATCTCAGTGACTTTTAATTGTTTTTTTGGACATTTTGCCGACGACATAATTCAGTTTTGATCAACTCGAAAGAATCCGAAAAATTGTGATCCATCCGAACAACTTTTCCGTAAGAAATCAATCGACGAATCGCATAGATCAAGCAATGTTTTTAAATGGGACCTTTTGCGCAAATTTGTCCTGCGGAAGTTGCAACGTCATCTCTTTTTTTGAGTCATTAAAAAGTCCCGTTAAAAAGGTCGTTTTCAGTTATTGAATTATTGAATCAGCCCAACGCAATTGCTGTCGCGGTTTTGACAAATCAAATCGCCAATTTTGCGTAACCTCCGATAATAACGTTTGTTCGATGTCGCAATCTATTTGAATAACATCTCTGCTTTTTCCGCGATTTAAAAAAAACTTCAAGAGCTTGACTTTTCAACTTTTTTATGAATAATAAAAATGGATAAAAGTCAACCCCA
>JAUNBG010000022.1 GCA_030527205.1 Planctomycetia bacterium | reverse complement strand
GCATAAAATTCCATTGTTTCAAAATAAACCTTCTCGCCGCTCGCATGAGGTTTAGTGTTTTGTGAATATTATAAGTTTAGTGTTTTGTGAATATTATAAATAGACGTCGGTTGGTTTTTCCAAAGAGTCGAGACGACTCTTTGGGGCCTTGGGATGAGACGTCCGCGTTCTGGAGGCCGAAATACAATTCGGGTCGCTGAACCAGGGGGACATTATGGTTCCATTGGGAATCGTCTGATGAAAATTCATGACTTGGGAGATTATAATGTCGAATTGACCGATTCCGAATGGCGACGCCTTTCTGCATGGTTTGATATGAACGCGATTTTTTATGGCGTTTATCTTCCTGAAGATCAGGAACGTCAAAGAAATGGCGAAATTGCGTCAAGTCCGGAAATTCAAAGATCCTTTGAGACGTTCAACGAAATCCTTGACCTTTCCCTGTTTTTAAAGCGACAACGTTCGCTTGGATGGCATTTTTTGAGATTCTTTAAAGGAGGTTCCAAAAACATTACAGGCGGTTGACATAAGAAGAAAAGTATGTTAAAATATACTTATTATCTTACATATGCACACTTTACTCAAACGTTACTGAAGACAGATTCTTAATTTTTCACTAAAAGGAGCTTTTAATCAAAGCCCAATTCCTTATTTTTACAAAAGATTCGTCAGTATTTTATCTGTTTTAACGTTGAATCAAGACAACTCCCATTAGTTTGAATATAATTGTTCTTATAAAAAGTTCGGGATTATTTCGACGCTAAAGCGGGACTTCTTCATAAATGAAAAACATCTGATAACGGAGCTGTAATTCAATGATAAAGGCTAAACGGGCTTTTCGTAACAACGAAAAGACAATTTCCAAGATTGACCGTCCGCTTGAATTGGCAACGCTTTTTTATCGATTTTGTCTTAATTGTTTTTGGGCTTTTCTCGCTTTCCTGGTCGTTTTGACGCTTATTTTGCCCCCAGAAGGAAACGTTCGAAACGGCGATTTTTTGCCGATAACTTTTCTTTGGCTTCTCCTTTTTCCGTTATCGTTTATTTTTGTTAAATTAGGCAAAAAACTAAATTCTCCATTTTCTCTCTCGAACAAGGAAATGAATCGACTTAAACCGGAACCAGATCTTGCGATTCCGAAAAAAGTCTGGCAAAAACCGGGGATTGCCGAGTTTTTTGTTTTCTGTTTGATTGTTTGGATGTCAATTTCGTTGATTTTTCTTCTCAAGACTCATTCAGGCAATATCCGTTATGCGTTTAATATGTTTTGGATCTGGTCTGGAATCATCGGCGTTTTTTTTCTTTTTCGTTATCTGCGTCCCATTTTGACAACGATTGTTATTCGTTCGTTATTAATATTAATCATTGGAATTTGTTTATCAGAATCAGTTTTCAGTATTTATACATATTCTGTGCGTGATCCGGAATTTCGGAAACAATATTTGAATAATCCCGAGAAAATTCTTGCTGAAAATCAGCTCTATTTTCCTGAGGGTTCTGCCGAAAGAATCTTGTTTGAAAATCGGCTTCTCAACAGTTTGGAACCGCTGGGAACATTTGGATTGACGAATACTCTTGCCGGACTTTTAGCGCCAAATTTGATAATTTTAGTTGGTTGGCTTGGTTTCTTTGTTTTTTCGATTCCTTCTTCCGGCTTAAAATTGCCGTCTTTTCTTCCTTATTCGTTAAAATCAGCACTTTCTTCTCATTTAGAAACCAAAAAACTTTGGGGAAATCTGTTATTATGGAATTATCTAACGATTTTAATCTCGGGAATACTGTTTTGTCCAATTTGGATCTGCCTGTCTCTGACCAAAAGTCGTTCTGCTTATATCGCATTTGGTTTGGGGGCTATGATTTATTTACTATTTATTGTTTGTTGCTTCATAAAACACAAAAACATAAAAACTGATTCTTCTGTTTTTTATCGAAAAGTCAAAATTGGATTCTTTGCCTTATTTTTTCTGATCGTTACAAGTTTTTTCGGGGCGTTATTTTTCGGTTTAATTGATCGCGAAGTCATTACGGAAGCGGGAAAATCGCTTTCATATCGGCTTGATTATTGGATTGCGAGTTATCGAATCATTCTTGATCATTCGCTTTTTGGCATCGGTCCCGGCAATTTTCAAACAATTTATCCCCAATATATCTTGCCTACAGCCAGCGAATTTATTGCCGACCCGCATCATTGGGCGTTTGAAATCGCCTCTTTGTTTGGAATTCCTGCCTTGATTTTCTTTCTTGGATTCATTTTCATCGTTCTTTTTGTTTTCTGTCACTGTTATCTTCGTCGCAAATCCCATTTTAATGATTCAAACTTGGTTGACTCAAAAAAGTTTCCCAATATATTGGCTTGTTCAGATTATTCAACAATTTCTCAACAAAAATCTTCAATAATTGAAAAAAAGACAGAAATAATTAATATTGAAACATCGACGGACAATCAAATCGATATTCAGAAGAACAACCCTTTTTCTTTAGAACGCTCTTTTATTTCTCGCTCGATTTTATTGGGAAGTTTGGTCGCTTTGTTGGTCGGTTGGTTTTTATCGTTATCGATGTCAGCGCCTCTTGATCTTGATTTTGTTTTTATCGCTTTCATTGTCATTCCGATAACTTTTGGACTTTTTTCCTTTTTGACAACGCTTTCTTTAAAGCGTCAAAAGATAATTACATCGATTATTGATATTCAAGCAAAATATCATAAAACAAATTCAAATCCGATTGATCATCAAACTCAAACTTTTGATTTTTCCTCTTTTTGGGAAAGCGAAGAAAAACGTCAAAAAAGAATGAGCGATCATTTTTATTCTTCCGGCTTAATTGCTGCTTTAATCAGTATTCTGACAAATTTAAGCGCCGCAGGCGGCATTTCTTATCCCTCAACAATCTTTTGCTTCTGGTTTTTTTCCGCATTATTTCTCAATAATATTCAAAACAATGAACAAACAAATCAACATAAAAAATCATATGAGACACAAGAATCTAAAACATCTGTTTTTTCGGAAAAATTGTTTCCTTGTCCGACATTGATTTTATTGACTAATCTCATTTTTATTTCGATTCTCATTGGACTTTTTTGGATAACCGGATTAAAACCGGTTTTGTCTGAAAAGCGTCAATTGCTCAAAAATGAAGCTTTTGATTCGATCATTGATTCCGATTTGTTTTATTCAATTCCAATTGCTCAAAATGATTATTTGAGAAAACTCGAAAACTATCAAAATCAATATAATGAGCGCAAAAGAACAAATAAGAGCATTGAGCTTGAAACAGCGTTCAAAGACCTTGATCAAGCGCGATCCCATTTATTGCAAATATCGCCGAACTCAGCGCCGATTCGATTTGATGTCGGCAATAAAGATTTCGCAACTTATCAAACAACTCAGGAAAAAACATTCCTGAAATGGGCGAACGACGTTTTTGAACAAGCAGTTCTTTTTTCGCCCAATAATGCAGAATATCGCGTTCACTGGGCTCAAACTCTTGATTTGCTTCAAGATCAAAAAGCTCAAAAAGAAGCGGAAAAAGCGCTCGAACTTGATCAACAAATGCCTCATTTTGACAGAAAATTAAGCGACGAATTGCAACTTTCAGCTAAAAGAATTTTAAACAAATAAAACGCAACAATATTCATAACAATCAAAAAAAGACAAACAGCCTAAACTGTTTGCCTTCTGCTTGTTTCATTTTTCGAATAGATTTAGTGATTAAAATTCCGCTTGGTTTTCTGAAGGAATCGGAATATTTCGACGCTGTAAAATTGGAATATTTTCCATTTGAGCTCCTCGGCGAATCTTTTGACTTAAAACCGCCGCGTCATACCAGGAAAAGCTGAGTTCCGAATCAGAAGCATATCGACCTAAGGTTCTAAGGATTTCTGTTCGATGTTCATCATTATAGAGAAAAACATATCGTTCAGACCCTTTCACAAGCGCTAAAACATTTATATCCTGATCCACAATGAGTCCTTTTAATTGTCAAATGTTGAAAAGTTAGTCATATTAGGAAAATTCTTGACTTAAGTATTATCGGCATAAAAAGAAGAAAATCTTAGCTAAAAAACTCTCCGACCGATCAAGATTTCCAGATAAAACGGTCAGTAAAAATGAAGTTCTCCCTCATTGTTCAAACAATCATCAATAGCAAGACGACCAGAACAACCGCTATAATTGTTTTAATCGTCATTAGCGTTGTCTTTTCTCCAGCTTATCTTGTCTTTTTTTTATTTTTTTGCATTTGGATTAATAATCTTCAAACATTCTTTTATTCAAGCCCAAAAATACGAAATCGCAACGTCCAACAAAAGACAAAACAGTCAATAACTTATTGCGCGATAATACATATATTATTTAATCAATCAAAAACGCTGTTTATTAACCATTCAATTTCAAATGGGAAATGACCAACGACGCGATTTTATCTTATTAATTCCTGACATATTTGCATTATTCTTTAAAAGCGAGCTCAAAAAACTTCTGTTATGAGCGCATAATATTGACAATAATCTTTGTTATGCGATATAATCAGGAAATCGTCTGCAAAGATTTTTAAATTATATAATGTATAAGGTTATGATTATGAAACAAATTCGTTGGCCAAAAAGTCTCTGTTTTTCATTTTTTCTTCTTGCGACATCTTTGTCTCTTCGGGCAAATGAGCCATTTTGGAATATTCGAGATGTCCCTCAAGAAACAGTAACAGTTGTCGCTCATCGGGGAGCGGGAAATTTGGCGCCGGAAAATGCGCTCGAGTCGCTTCAATTAACCTGGAGTTTGGGAGGCATTCCCGAAGTTGACGTTCGAACAACCAAGGATGATCGAATTGTTATGTTTCATGACGCCAATTTCGCAAGAATTTTGCCGAACGCTTCTGAGGAAATGAAGAAAAAACGTCTTGAAGATTTAACTTTTGAAGAGGCGCGGCAACTTGATATTGGAGCGTTCCGCGGCGAACAATTCGCTGGACAAAAAATCGTCTCCCTGGAAGAAATTTGTGACTCTCTCAAAGAAGACAAATGGCGACGCGTTTACATTGACGTTAAAAATGTCGATTTTGTCAAACTGGCCGAAGTAACTCAAGGACTTCATGAACAAATTATTTTGGCAACAGGAAAAGATGAAGAAGCGCAAAAATGGATGAAAATCGCGCCTGATTCCGGAACGCTTCTTTGGATGGGACTCGGAACGGCAACTGATGCCGATATTGAAAAACGTTTTGAAAAACTTCGAGCAACTCAATTTGAAGGCGTTACTCATTTACAGATTCATGTTAAATTTTTGGAAAATGGCGAAATGCAGCCGTCAGCGGATTATTTAAAGAAAATTGGCAAAGAACTTCGTCAGCATAAAATCGAATTTCAAACAATGCCTTGGGGCGTTTCAACCGATAAAATAGAATATTATCATCGACTTTTTGATTTAGGAACTGCTGGCATTGGAACGGACAATCCTGATATTGCGTTTGCTGCTTTAGACGAATATTATAAAAACCCGCCGAAAGAAAACTGGAACTTGCGAGATCATATTCCGCTCAATAAAGTTATTGTTCAGGCTCATCGAGGCGCGGGCAATATGGCCCCAGAAGGTTCTCTGGAATCGTTTGAACTGGCTTGGGGAATGGATATGGTTCCGGAAGCGGATCTCAGAATGACCAAAGACTCTGTTATCGTCTCATTTCATGACAATGATTTTTCTCGCATTATTCCGAATGCGTCTAACGACTTCAAAAAAAAGGGGATTAAAGACCTGACTTTTGAGGAAACACAGCAACTTGATATCGGAGCGTTTCGAGGCGAACAATTTATTGGACAAAAAATTATCAATCTTGAAACAATGAATCAAGTTTTAAGCGAACATCCTGATCGAATGCTTTATATTGACATTAAACAGATTGATTTCGAGCTTCTTGCCCGGCAAACCGAAGGACTTCATTCGCAATATATTTTGGCGAGCACGAAATATGATGAGATCAAAGAATGGAAACGGGTTGCTCCGCGTTCAAAAACGCTCCATTGGATGGGCGGATCAGAAGAAAAATTGGCCGAACGATTGGCAGCTCTTCGAGCGGTTCATTTTGCCGGAATTGACCAACTTCAAATTCATGTCAATGTTGACAAAGACGGAAAATTCTCGCCAAGCGAAGATTTTTTAAAGAAAACGGGAGAAGAACTTCGAAAATATGGAATATTATTTCAAACGCTTTCTTGGACTCAAGGCGATTCTCCTGAAGTTTATTGGCGATTAATGGATCTCGGTTGCGCCAGCTTTGCAACTGATTATCCAATTGAAACGATGAAAGCAATCCGCGATTATTACGAAAAAAAAGCAAAATAAACTTCAACCTTTTTATGGTTCGCAATTGCAAGGTCAGCCTGTCGTTATTAGCATTCTGAAACATTATTTTGTATTCGTTTGATTTTTTTGTTTGCAAAAATAATCGCTGGCTGACTTGGCATTTGTTATCGATTTGAGCAATTGCGATTCATTTGTCAGTTATTATTTTCAAAAAACGGTCAAACAATTGTTCTGACTGGTCGAAGTTTCTGAACGGATTCAGCATTTTATGAAATCAAAACAGCAAAAAGAATTTGGGGATTATCAAACGCCTCAATCATTTGCCAATACAGTTTGCCTCTATTTATGGGATTATTTAAATGTTTCGCCAAACATTATTATTGAACCAACCTGCGGCATCGGGACGTTTTTAAATGCCTGTTCTCATTTTTTTGACTCAAAGTTTATGTTCGGTTTGGAAATTAATGAGAAATATCTTCAAAAGGCCCAAAAGTTGTCGACCAATACAAATATTTATTGGCTTCATGCCGATATTTTTCATTTTGATTTGAATTATTTCTCAAGTTTTCTTCAACAAAACGATCATATCTTGTTAATCGGAAACCCGCCCTGGGTCAACAACAGCAATCTTTCAAGCTGGAACAGCGAAAATATCCCGCTAAAAAACAATGAAAAAAAGTTAAAAGGATTTGACGCTTTAACGGGAAGTTCCAATTTTGATATTTGTGAGTCAATTATTTTGAAATTGATTCGTCATTTTCAAAAAAAAACAACGACCTTGGCTATGCTTTGTAAAACAAACGTTGCTCACAAAATTTTTCGCGAAATGGTTCAAAATAATTGGCCGTTTCATGAATTTCGAATTATTAATTTCAAGGCAGCCAAAATATTTCAAGTTGCAACGGAAGCCTGTCTTTTGATCGTTCAATGGAAAGCTCAGTCCGAGAACGGCAAAAAAACAATTCAATTTAACGTTCCTGAGCATTTTTCTTTAATTGACCCTTTTAATGATTCTTCTGTTGATTCTTCGGACTTTTCGTCTCGTTTGGATACTTCTCGAAACTTCGGAGAAGTTTTTGATTGGAATAATCGTTGTTTGAGCAAATTTGGTTTTAAGAATTCGACTTTTTATTCTAATCTCAACGATCATATTATTGATCTAAGCGGAAAATGTTGCTTTGAATGGCGTCAGGGCATAAAACATGATTGCGCCAGCATTTTGGAATTATCAAAGAAAAATGAGGTTTTTGAAAACAAAATCAATGAACTTGTCGATATTGAAGAGGCCTGCATTTATCCGTTAATAAAGAGTCGAGATTTCAAAAACTATATTATCAATAAAACCAATCATTTTGTTATTGTAACGCAAAAGAAAATTCAGGATGACTTATCGATTCAAAATGAAACATTGCCGCGAACTTGGCAATATTTAATCCAGCACAAAAACTGGTTTTCAAAACGAAAAAGCTCCATTTATAAAAACCGACCATTATTTAGCTTGTTTGGTATTGGCGATTATTCTTTTTCAAAATGCAAGGTTGGCATTTCCGGTTTTTACAAAAAACCTCGTTTTTCATTGATTTATTCCTCAAAACCTTTTATGCTCGACGATACTTGTTATTCCATTTCATTAGATAGCTATGAAATCGGATATGCTGTCATGTTGCTGTTGAACAGTTCGATTGTTCAACAATTTCTTAAGAGTTTAACATTAATCAGCGCAAAGCGTCCTTTTACAAAAAGAATTTTACAGCAGATTGACATTAACAAATGTTTGGATTATTTAAAATTTGACGATCTGAAACAAACAGAATGCGAGTTGAAATTGCCATCTTTTTTTTGTTCAGATCATTATGATCAATTTGCCAGAATGATTTCGAATCAATAATTTAAAACTGACGCTTTTATTGCAATATCAAACAATATTCGACAGCAAGCAATTGAAAACGTTGATATCCGAGCGATCTATTTGCCTGGTAAATAATCAGATTATTTTCTTTAATTATTTCAATTTGTCTAATACTATTTGATGAGAATCATTGAATCGAAATGTTTTCAAGCTGAGAAAACTTGACGTCAAACATAAATTCGATACAATGGAAAGCAATTTATGGTTTCATAAAAGTTTCTTCTTGTTATTTTTTCGTTTTTTCTGAAATGAATTGAAATCATTCTATTTTTATAGAATCAAATGAACTCAAAATCACCGATATTGAAAAACCGAATAATATTCAAAAGAATTTGTTTGCCAACGAATCAACTCAAATTGGATTATATTAAGATTGGAAGCCTCAAATGATTCGCGTTTTTAATACATTAAGTCGTTCCAAAGAGGAATTTCGACCGGTCGAGTCAGGAAAAGTCGGGATTTATCTTTGCGGACCAACCGTTTACAAACCGAGTCATATTGGTCATATGGTTGGTCCAGTTATTTTCGATACAATAAAGCGATATTTAACTTATTCTGGATTCAATGTCAAATGGGTTGTCAATATAACCGATGTTGACGATAAATTGATAACTGAATCCAATTATCGCGGCATTCCAATGTCAGATGTCGCTTCGGAAATGATTGATGATTATAAACAAAACCTTTCAGCAATGGGCGTTGATTCGATTGACGAATTCCCCAAAGCAACCGAATATATCGGAGAAATCATTCAATTTACTCAGGATTTGATTGACAAAGGTTTTGCCTATGAATCGGAGGGCGACGTTTATTTTGAGGTCGAAAAATTTAAAGAATATGGGAAATTGAGTAATCGAACGCTGGAACAAATGGCTGGCGAAGGAGGTTCGGCGGCTGACCGTAAACGTTCGACGTTTGATTTTGCCCTTTGGAAGTCGGCAAAAGCGGGCGAACCTTCCTGGGAAAGTCCTTGGGGCAATGGCCGGCCTGGCTGGCATATTGAATGCAGCGTTATGAGTTGCGCTTTATTGGGGGAAACATTCGATATTCATGGCGGCGGTCTTGATTTGCAATTTCCTCATCACGAAAATGAAGTCGCTCAAAGCGAATCGCGTCACGGGAAACCAATGGCAAAATATTGGCTTCATAACGGTTTGATGCAAGCGTCAAGCGAAGTTGGCAAAGTTGGCGGACGCAAAACCCATTCAGCCAACGATTCTGAAATAATGGCAAAAGAAGGCGACATCGTCTCTCAAGAGGCCGGAAAAATCAGCAAATCCAAAGGCGCTTCTCCCTTTCGCGATTTATTGGCGAAAATCCCTGCTGAAACGATTCGTTTTTTCCTGGTCTCAAGTCATTATCGTCGTCCGATTGATTTCAGTGAGGAACGCATTTTTGATGTCGCCAGGGGATTGGAAACGTTTTATCGTTTTTTCAAACGATTTGAATTCGTTTCCGGCGAAACTTTTTATTCATTAAATGCTCCTCAAACCCGATCTGAAGGCGATCAATTTATTGAATCGGAATTACTGAAAAAAGCTGGCGATTTCGGCGATCAGATAAAAATGTTTCGCAATAAATTTTTGGACTCAATGGACGACGACTTCAATACAGGCGGCGCGATCGGCATTCTTTTCGAAATGCTTCGCGGTTTGAATAAGTTTATTGAAACAAATAAATTGGAAGGAAGCGATTCTAAAAACGCTGTTGTTCAAGAAAAAATTTCCCAATTAAAGGAGGCGTCTCAAGTCCTGAAAGAACTTGTTCTGACCCTTGGACTTTTCCGGAAACCTTTGGCTGAATCTTCTCAATCGAATGACGGAAATAACGTTTTAATTGGCCAATTGGTTCAAATATTGATTGAACTTCGATTGACAGCCAAGAAAAACAAAGATTTCGCTGCGGCCGATAAAATTCGAGACGATCTCAAATCGCTTGGAATTACATTGGAAGATCGACCTGGCGGAACTGCTTGGAATCGCGATTGATTTCAAAACGAAGCGTTCATCGAGTTTTTAATCCTAAATGCAAAAAGTTGACTTCAGGAATCATGAACTTTTTCTTCTGAAATGAGGCGAACAACCTTTTGAAACAAAGACGCGAATTGCTTCTTTGTTGTTAAAAAAGTTTTTGATTGGGTTGTTATCAATCAATCGTCGAGAGAAACAGATTTGTTGCCTGCGAACCAATCGATTCTTTAACAAACCTTTTTGATATAATCAGGAGAATCATTAAATGCAGAAAAATAGAAAAAATCGCATTCTGATAGCGGACGATAATCTTGTCAATCAGGAATTATTGGAAGCTTATCTCGCAGAAACAGATTACGAACTGGCTTTCGCAAATGACGGAATGGATACTTTGCAAAAAATCGAATCTTTTCATCCGGATTTGATTCTGCTTGATGTCATGATGCCGAAATTAAGCGGGTTTGAAGTTTGTGAAACAATTAAAAACAGCGAATCAACCAAAAATATTATGATTTTAATGGTCACAGCTCTCAGCGAGCTCGGCGATATTGAAAGAGCTGTCTCTGCTGGCTGTGACGATTATTTAAGTAAACCGATTCAAAAATACGAATTGCTCAAAAGAATCGAAAATATGTTAAAATTGCGCAATTTCAGCGACGAACTTGAACGCCTTCGCCGTTATATTGATTCAATGGAAGATTCGCTTGATCCGTCAATTGAAAAAAACAAAGAAAATCAATAAGAAATATTTGAATCTGCGGAAAAAAAGAATATTTTCCGCCAACAAATGATCGAGACTCAAACCCATTATAAAACTCAAAGCGTTGAGTTTTAACTTCGGCCAAAACGGAACGGACAACAGAGGGCGAAGCTGTTGGCGATAACAACTCGGAATAAACAAACTTCTTCGCAAAAAAGCCTGGCGGAAAAATGTCTCGCTTTTAGCGAAAAAGTTCAGTTCAGAACCATTCTCAAGCCTGTTTATGAGCTCGAATTCGTTCTTTCGAAAACGGGACAACAATAATCTGAGCGTTGAAAACAATGCGACTCGCCCATTTGGGTCGCTGAATAAAGTCATTTTAAGAAGAGAAATACCCAAACGATTTCTCTTCTTAAAAATTAACAGATTATGAAACCAAAATTCCTTTGGATTTTAAGAAGAAAATGACTTCGTCAGCGAGTTCTTCTGCGGTTGTTGAATCTGTCTTGAGAACGAGTTCTGGATTGAGAGGCTTTTCATAAGGATCATCAATTCCGGTAAAACCCTTAATTTCGCCAGAGCGAGCTCGTTTATACATTCCTTTTGGATCTCGTTGTTCGCAAATGTCAATGGGCGTATCGACAAAAACTTCAAAGAAATCTGTCGAAGACATTGTATCTCGAACGCGATCCCGGTCTGCTCGATAGGGACTAATAAAAGCGGTCAAAGCTATTGTTCCTGACTCGGCAAACAACTTTGCAACAGCTCCGATGCGACGGATATTTTCTTCGCGATCTTGAGGCGAAAAACCAAGACCAAAGCGCGTTGCAAACTCTCCGTCATGAGCCTGTCGGAGAATTGCCGGAGAGGCGTTTAAATGATGTCGAACATTATCGCCGTCAAGAACGAAACTTCTTTTTCCCAATTTATGCAATTTATGATCAACAAGATTGGCAATCGTACTTTTACCGCTGGCGCTTAAACCGGTAAACCAAACGATACATCCCTTATTTCCGTTAAGTTGTTCTTTTTCTGAACGCGTTACTGCTGGTTGTTGCCAATGAACCTCAACATTGGATGTCATCATTAAACATTCTCCTCTATTTTATATGCGGTATTATTATCGGTATTTCTTATCGTTTCAAATAACAAAATCCTGCATTCGATTATTTATTGGTTTCATTAAATAATTAATATATTTATAAACAAAAGAGTTATCAATAAGACGAATGGGCGAGTCTGTCATTAACTTTTTATTAAATCCATTTTTTCTTCTGCGGCACTTCGTCGCGAATAAATCGGTTTGATTTTCCAAATATCATCAAAATCATTTTTTGAGAAACGATCCCAGGCAATTTTTGCTATTTGGGATGCTGACGGAAACCAATAGGCCGCTGGCAACCAAAATTTGTTTTGCGTTTCTGAAACGATATTTTTCCATCGCTTCAAAACAGGCCCACAGAGATAACAATCAACTTCTGAATCAATATTCCTCTCTGGAGATAATAAGTCAACAAATGAAAAAAAGTTGTTTTCGGTATTATTTTCCCAAACTTTGACTTCTGATAATTTTATCTTGTTTTTGTTTTGCAACCAATCCTTTACAGAAAGAATTTGGAAGTTTTTTTCAATTGCAATGGGAATGGAGGGGGAATGATTCCTTATCAAAAAATGTTGAACGACGACTTCATTTCTTTGAGCATCCATTGCGGCAGAAACAACAAAATCGTCATTTGCAACAGGAACTCCTGCTGCAATGCTCTGAAGAACATTAACGCCAACTATTTTTGCCTGAATTGCCCAGGCAATGATTTTTGCTGTCGTCAGACCAACTCGCAAACCTGTAAAAGAACCGGGGCCAATGGCAACGGCGACGCAATTGATTTCAGTCGTTTTCCAATTCAATTGAGCGAGAGCTGAATGAATTGAGGGAACTAATGATTGAGCGCTGCGTTGTCCGACTGGAAGTTTTCGCTCAATTATCAGATGGCCATTTTCGCAAAAGGCAATACTTCCTTGCATATCTGTCGTTTCGATAGCAAGAAGTTTTCCGGAACTTCGATTCATTTTGGATGTTGAAACCCGGTTGTTCAAAAATGGCAACTCATCCGAATTATTCTGACAATTATTATAATAAATATCGTCTAAACAAAGAGAATATCTTGCAAAATAATCAGGAAACGAACGCCATTTTGATTTTTGGTTTTACTTTTAATAAACGAAATATATTTTGTTAAATCAAACTTTAATGACTTAAATATCTATTTATTTTACAACATATCGATAATCTTGTGAACCGGGGGACTCTTGATTATTCAAAAAAAGAGAATATTCTTTCTTCTTTTTTTGTTATTTGCATTAATATTTCATAAAGGCGAACATAATTCAATGTTTATATGAATCGAAATATATCAAGTCCGTTAAAAAATCTGATTGTTGAATTCGCAAACTTGACAACGGTAAAGGATAAAAAGAGCGAAACTTGTTGATCATTCCAGATTGTTATTCAAACACAACAATCAATGTTTCGACCATAATTCAATCGCCTTTTATTACAGGATATTTGAAAAGCAGTTTGTATCTTTTATATCAAACCTTTTCAAATTATTGCAACACAAACAACAATAAAAAGGCGATTATCAAACAGCGACATATTAATTGAATACTTTATTCAAAACGCGATGAATTCGGATTATGGTTCGCGTTTTTCCCAAAATCGCCAATGTTTCAAACATTCCGAGACCGACGCCTTTTCCTGTTACTGCGACGCGAAGAGCATGAATAACTTGAGACGCTTTGATCTGTTTTTGTTCAAGAAAAATCTGCATTGCTTGTTCAAGCATTTCTGCGGAAAAATCCGAGTTCTCAATTTTTTCTAAAACCTCTTCAAATTCTTTCAGCAAAGAAACGGCGTTTTCATCATTTTTTATTCGCTTCTCAAAAACTTTTTCGTCAATTGGAAACGTCAGATCATCAGCAAAGAAGTCCCCAAAATCGAGAATATCGCCTGAAACTTTGATTCGGTCGCCTGCGGCAACAAGCAATTTTTCAATCATTAATCGAATAGAATCCGGAGACATTTCTGGATGAGCCGGCATCTTAACGGGCGTTTGAATATCCATTTTGTCCGGAAGAGCAGAAAGAGAAGTTTCCGTCGTCATTGGCGAAGTCAGAAGTCCAGCCGCGATTAGATAGCGAAGAACTCTCGAATATTTTTCCTCCAGGCTCAGCGCTGACATATGACGTTCCTGGAACGCAATCAATTTTGCCGGATCGAATGAAGCGGGAGCTTTATTAATACGATCAAGAGAAAACAGGTCGATTAAGTTATCTTTATTGAAAAATTCAGTTTTATCGTCAAGCGACCAACCTAACAGCGCCATATAATTATCGATTGCTTCAGGCAAATAACCGACCAAACGATAAAAATCAACGATAACAGGATTAAATTCGTCGGCTGTTGTTATGAGCCCAACTTGATCCGCAATCTTCTTTCCGTGCTCAACCAATTTGGCAAAATCTTTGTTTTTTAAATATTTATCGAGTTTGCGTTTGCTCAGCTTTGTCTTGCTTCCCGGTTCCGCGACAACGGGCAAATGCGCATAAATCGGAAGCGGAATCCCCAGCGATTGCGCAATAAAAATCTGACGCGGCGTATTGGAAAGATGTTCTTCCGCTCGAATTACATGAGTTATCTGAAATTCGTCATCATCGACAACATTTGCCAAATGATAAAGACAGGAACCGTCTGCTCGCTGAATAACATGATCCTGTTCCATTGCCCAATCGAATTCAACATCGCCGCGAATAAGATCATGAATAATGAGTTTGCCCTCGCGCGGCATTTTCAAGCGAACAACCGCTTGACGTCCTTCCGCTTCAAAGGCTTTCTGTTGAGCTTCGGTTTCCGCCATAAAACGTCGACTATAAACAAAAGTTTGTTTTTCCGCTTGCGCTGTTTCGCGTTCTGCCTGCAACTCTTCCGGACGAGCATAATCCCGATAAGCAAATCCGCTTTGAAGCAGTTTTTCAACCGCCGCCTGATATTTCGGCAAACGCTTCGATTGATAATAGGGTTCAAAAGGACCTCCGATTTCCGGCCCTTCATCCCAGTCAATACCGAGCCATTTTAAACCTTCTAAAATCGGCGAAAGAGCCTCGTCGACGTTACGCATTTGATCCGTATCATCGATTCGAAGGATAAATTGACCGTTATGTTTTTTTGCAAACAGATAACAAAAAAGAGCAGTCCGAACGCCGCCTATATGAAGATAACCGGTTGGACTCGGAGCAAAACGAGTTCTGATTGTCATAGTCGATCCATTATATTCTGAATAACGAAATAAAACAAAGGAAGTTCTAAAACCAGCAGGGAACGCAGAGATTTCGTCCGCAGGAACTGGTTTTCGTGACATTTTCCAAATTGAGTTTATTGTAAAAAACTGGTTTTTAGAACTTCCTACAAGAATATTTTCGCTATAATTATATTGTTGTTGCAATATTTCAGCGGTTCACTTTTTCCATTATTATATTGCCAAAAAATTATTATAACGGAGATTGGTTAATCGCAAACATTCGCGGTTACAATTTGAAAAATTTTTTCTCATTTTCCATAAGACTCAAAACTGCTGCGTTATGATTGAATTCATTTTTCAAAAATTTGTGGCTCATTCTTACTGAGCGAAGAATCATAAAAATAACAAAATAAAACAAAATAACGGCAAAACCATAAAATCCGTAATAAAGCGAAACGTTACAACGCAAGACGTCGAAATAATATTCTTGCGGAATGATTCGAGACTCAACCGATCCCTGAAGACCGCAATAAGCTTCGATTTGCTTCGACAAATTGAGATTTTCTTCCAAAGAGAGTTGCCAGCCCAGCAATTCTTCAAAACGAATATCTTTTCCCTGTTTTTTATCAGATTGCGATTCGATTGAGACGAAAATTGAAACATTATCGCTCTGAGATTCTTTCGTTTCTTTCTGATTCGCAGCAGAAAAATCCTGGGAATTTAAGAACGAATTGGCCAATTGCTCTGGTTTGCCCGACAACTCTGATTCTGCCGGTTTGTTTGTTTGCGGATTCTGGGTTGAATGGTCAGTTTTTTTTGAATCATCCAAAATTTCAAGCGTTGATTCCTTGACTTCTTTGGAATCGGAAACGTTAAGAACAGGAATGGAAGTCAAATGATCTTTTTGAGAGATTTCAAGGCTTGGTTTGTTTTCGGTTTCGGGTTTTAAGTCGGCAACTAAATTGGGAGAAACTTCTTTCTGAGTTGATGAAGAAGCTGAATTTTTAACGGAACTGGCAAGACCGAAGGTCAAAAAAGAGATTGTTAGAATCAAATAAAGAAACTTTTTTTGATAATTAAAGCAAGACAATGAATTATAAAACAAACAAACACAAATCGCAACGGAAATCATCAAAAGAAAACGAAAACAACGAATCATCATTTGAATAACTGATTTGTCGGGCGAAAACGAAAGAAAATAATCCCAAATCAAATTGCCTGAAATCGAAATTAACGAACAAACTGAGCTCATACTCAATATAACGGCAAAGAGAGCAACAAGAAGCCAAAGAAACCGTTTAACAAATTGGGGTTCGATTCCTTTTGACAACAAAAAAATAATTCTGGCATCAATAGCAATTTTCAGCCAAATCGCCGCTAAAAACCATTGAAAAAGATTTCCGGACTTTGTCAAATCGAACAAATTAAGAAATTGTTCTGGAAAAATTGAGCTGAAAAATTCTGAAAATAAATAAATAAAAACAAGAATTCCCAAAAACAGTAAAAGTCCGAACGCAACAAAACAAAAATTCAGCAATCCAGTCTGATTATCTTGAGCAAAAGGATTCTTTATCATATTTCAAAACCAATATTAATTTTAAATAATAATGTCTGGGCTTTCTCTTTTTCCGAAAAAAATATATAATCCCCAAAACTTTAACCAATAAAGAAATTCCATTTCATACAAAATTCATAAAAATTCCTGATTAAGCGATAATATAACAGAAATTCCTGAACTTAACAAATACCAAGATTCCGAAACAATTATCGGTTTTCAGCCTTTTTGATTATCCTTATCAGGAAAACGAATTTTGTATAAAAATACAACAAAAAAACAATGATGACAACAAATAAACGACCTTTATTCTTTTTTTCCGCAGGAGAGCCAAGCGGCGATATTCATGCAGCTCAACTGATTTTGGAATTAAAAAAACGATTTCCCGATGCTCAATTCGTTGGATATGGCGGTCCGGAAATGGCAAAAGCGGGTTGCAACAATATTCTTTTGACTCAATTGGCCGTTATGTGGTTCGGAAGAGTTCTTTGGAACATTCGAACTTTCTTAAAACATATCAAAAATGCGGAAATTTATTTTCGAAATGAACATCCTGATGCCGTCATTTTAGTCGATTTTCCTGGTTTTAACTGGTTGATTGCCAAAAAAGCAAGAAATGCGAATATTCCGGTCTATTATTTTATGCCGCCTCAAATTTGGGGCTGGGGACAATGGCGAATCAAAAAAATGCGTCGCCTCATCAACCATATTCTCTGTTGTCTTCCATTTGAAGAAAAATGGTTCAATGAACGCGATTGTCAAGCTTATCGAATCGGTCATCCTTTCTTCGAAGAAGTCCGAAAAAAAAAGCTTGATCAACAATTCATTGATTCCTTGATCAATTCAAAATCGGAACCAAATGTCTTCTTGACAAAAAATTCAAAGAATAATTTAAATTTATCCCAACAAACAGAAAAAATATTTCAAAAAACAGAAAATTCTTTCCAAAAAGTTGAGGATGATTCCCAACAAAATGAATTTTTTGCGCAAGAAAAAGAGACTTCTTCACAAAAAACGGAAAATTCTTTAATAGAAACGAAAAACTCTTCTCAATTTGACAAAAGTTCTCAAAACGAAGATTTTCGTCCCATTTTAACTATTTTGCCTGGTTCAAGAAATCAAGAGGTTTCGGCCAATATAAACGAAATGTTAAATGCAGTCGAGAAAACAATGATTGCTGTTCCGAATCTTCGTCCGATGATTGCGGCGTTCAAAGAAACTCAAGCGGAACAAATTCGTTATGAATTAACCAAACGTTGCTTGTCAATTCCCGTTTTTGTTGGACGAACTTCCGAATTAATGAATGCCGCAACTTGTTGCCTCGCCGTTTCCGGTTCCGTTTCGATGGAATTACTCGCCCATAAAAAACCTGCCATTATTTATTATCGAGTCAGTCGATTGGGGTTTTTTATTCAACGATTTTTCCGACGCGTCAAATATATAACTCTCGTTAATCTTCTCGCAGTCGACCATTTTTATCATGCTTCGCTGTTTTATGAAAAAAAAGTTCATTTCATTCCTGCTGAACTCAGCGAACAGGAAAAAGAAATGGCGATGTTCCCGGAATTCCTGACCTCAAAAGACAAAAGCGATCAAGTTGCCCGTCAACTCATTATATGGCTGACGGACTCTGAAAGTCGTCAAAAAAAAGTTGATCAACTCAACAAACTTTTACAAATGGTCGATCAGGAAGGGAGTCCTATTGAAAATGCGGGACAATATATCGAAAAAACGCTTAAAAACCGGCCTTCTTAAGATTTTCCAGGCATTCTCGCGCCGAATCAATTTCTGAGACTTTGAATTGTTCCTGTTCAACAATGAGCCATTCTGTGCCGCCAACTTCGGAACAAGCGGCAATAACGGCTTTCCAATCAACTTTATCGTCAGGATCGCCAACAACCGTTCCATGAACTCCGTCTGCTTTAACATGAACAAGTTTTTCGCGTCCGGGAAACTTGCGGATCATTTCGGCTGGATTCTGGCCGGCATGGTTACACCAACCGATATCGACCTGAGCAACAACTTCTGGACGGGTTCGTTCAAAGAAGAGTTCCCAACCGGTTTTTTCTTCCATTCCGACAACTTTACCAAACTCAGCTGTATGACAATGATAACCGATAAACATTCCGTCTTTTTCCGCTTTGATCGAAAGTTCATTAAACAAATGAGCCGCCATTTGATTGCTGTCATTGGCCAAAATGGCTGGAACCAAACCGCCGGGAACGATCAAATATTTATTGCCCAAAATTTGATTAAATTCAACGGTTTTGGCATACTCATTGCCTAAAAGAGAGCCGAGCCCCGTATGCGTACTGACAGCCTTAAGTCCAAAATCGTCGAACATTTTCCGGAGTTCTTGCGCTGGAAGACCATAATAACCGGCGCATTCAACCCCTTCATAGCCCATTTCCGCGACGAGTTTCAACGTTCCTGGAACGTCTTTTGGCGCCGTATTTCGCAAGGAATAAAGTTCCAGAGCAATGGGAATTTTTTTGCCTTCTGCCGCTGAAGCCCAATTCATGATTGATCCCGTTCCCAAACCGAGAGCGGCTGTTCCCAATGTCGTTTTCATAAAACTTCGTCTGTTCATTAATTGATCCTTTCAAATGATTTTCTCAAAATTCGTTGAAACAGGCTCAAACTCTGTTGAAAATCTCTCAAAATTGAGTCTTTGTAATTGTTATAGGAAATTGTTCCGATCCATTTCAATCATTTTACTTTTTTTTTCGCGCAAATCAAGCAAAAGTTTCAAAAATATTTTTCATATATTCCCCTTTTTATGCCCAATCTTGCTGAAAATCCCGGATTCCTGCGTTCATAAAACTGGCAATGACCGTCGAAATAAAAAAACGAAGTTCGATCGAGATATTTCAAAAACAGAATCCGATTCTAATAAAAAAAATCAAAGTAAAAAATACTTCGCCAATGATTTTGTTTGATTTTAACCTATTCTTATAACGAATCCGGTTTATCGTCAAAAAAGTTGAAAGTTTCGCAGCTTGTCGAGTCGTTCCGTTTCGAAATCTCCAGGCAACTTCTTTTTTGAGCAATAAACAGATTCTCGAAAAATAAACAGATTCAATAAACATTAACCCGCTAAAAAGGAGTCGTCATGCTCAGTGAAACAATCAACGAAGCATTAAATAAACAATTAGTTTGCGAATATTCTTCATTTTGGCTTTATCTTTCGATGTCTGCTCAAACAAGACAGCATAATTTATTGGGATTTGCGCATTGGTTGGAGCTTCAAGCGAACGAAGAGCAGACGCATGGGAAAAAAATCCTTGAATATATTGAGGACCGAAACGGAAAAATCATTTTGGGAGAAATTCAAAAACCTCAAAACGAATGGAATTCGATGATTGACCTTTTTGAAAACGTTTTAACGCATGAACAGATGGTCTCTCAAAAAATCAACGAAATTTATGATCTTGCCCATCAGGAAAATGATAACGCAACCGCTGTTTTTTTGCAATGGTTTATTATGGAACAGGTCGAAGAAGAAGCAACTTCATTAAGCATTTTGGAACGATTGAAAGCAATCAACGGAATGACCGGTCCTTTATTTTATTTCGATCACGAATTGGGAAAACGAAAAGAATAACCTTACTGATTTTATCGGTTTTGCCGCATACAACAATTAATCAACGGTCGTTTTTAAAAGATCGCCTGATTTAGAAAAACGGTTCCAAAACCTGACGCAAACGTTTTGTCCATTATTTCCGCAAAATGCTTCTCGTTGCCGATTGAGTCGCAATCAGAACAGACGTTTTCGAAATATCGTTTGTTTTTTGCCTCAGGTTCATTAAAATCATTATGATCGTCACTGATTTGCAATAACATAAAACTATTATAATAATTTTTTTCAAACGACTTGACTTTTATTGAATCGTCGAATAAAATTAAAAAAAGTAATTATTTTAACAATAATTATTCGGGTTAATCTGTTATATGACTTTTGACTTAATTTTATGTCGCTGTTTTTTCAAAAAAGTTTCAAATTGAAAAAGTTTGTCGGAACCTTCCCCTTCAATTTGTTTTTTAAAATATTGTTTTGAGTAAAATTTGACGATTATTCGTCTCGTCAACATTTGTTATTATCAAATTTTTTATTTTTTTTGAGATTTTAAGTCTTTTTTAGCTTAATAATCGAGGATTGGCCTTGAAAAATACAAAAAAGGAGTTATTATATCTTTGTAATATATCAAGTTAAGTTCCAGTAATTATTTTGAAATTTAAAATGTTCGATTTCGGTTTTGTCAATGAATAGATCAAAATACATCTTTGATACTTAAACCAATATTCAATATTAATTTTGATATAACTCGTCTGATGATAATCAGGCAGAAATCATTTATTGTTTTGATTAGTCTTTTGTACAATATATTACTTATATATAAATATGAAAATACTCATATCATTTAATTGATAGAGTTTGGTTCTGTTGCTCATCGAATTACTCTTGTCTTGTGTCGGAGTAAATCAGGCGCAGTTCATATATATATATATATATATATACATACAATTGTAGTTGTTCAACATTGTTGATTCAAGCAATGTTGTTGACCCTCTAGCATTTTCAGGAGCAAAAAATATGGCAAGAGGAGGAAAAAGAAAAGGGGCTGGCCGTCCAAAGGGAACCGGCAAATTTGGTGAACCAACAAAGGCAATTCGTCTGCCTGTTTCAATGATAGACAGAATTATGACGTTCATCGATCAAAAAGGTCTTTGTTTTCCGTTGTATTCTGATCAAATTCAAGCGGGGTTTCCTTCGCCGGCGGATGACGCTCCCGTTGAAAAACTTGATCTTGGTTCCTATTTAGTTCAAAATCCAGCCTCGACTTTTTTTGTCAAGGTTGCCGGAGAATCAATGATTGGCGCTGGTATTTTCCCCGAAGATCTTCTTGTTGTTGATCGCAGCATCAAAGCAACGAACGGCGATGTCGTTGTTGCCGCTGTCGATGGAGAATTTACCGTTAAAAGATTGTTCATTTCTCAGAAAAAAATCGAATTACGACCGGAAAACAAAAAGTTTAATCCTATTTCCTTTAAAGATGAGGAAGAATTAAACATTTGGGGAGTCGTCCGAAACGTCATTCATCGAGTTTGATTTTCCCTTCCTTTGCAAAAAAACGTCATTTCTTCTTTTGGAAGTTATTATTCTCAGTCTTGGATTTTGATTAATCTTTGAAGTTTTCCTTAACTGTAAAGCTAAAAGTCCGGATAATGAATTATCTCTTCCAAAGGGAATTTATTTATTTGCCTGCAATCAAACAAATATCTTTGCTCTTTTGATATATCTTATTATCGTTTTGTTAATTACTTTTCTTCTTTTTATTCAAAGCTCTTGTTGACCCAATATGATAAACAGAAATGAATTTGACTCTCTAATCTCTTTCTTGTTGATTCATAAAGACTCTTTTTCATTATTTTCCCAAGACTTTGAAATTTGGAAAAAATCGCAAAATTCGTTTCATTTGCATTCAGGCATTTTCTGCGAACCCCCAATTTTAGCTGCTTATGCTGCGGAGCATCCGGACAGATTGCTTTTTTTGATTGACTCTTATTTTTGCCTTTATTGTCTTATATTATTTCAGGAATTTTTCGATTCGGATTTTAGACATTGTCGTTTTTTGACCGATCAACTTTCTTTTGATTGGTTGTTTCAACCGAATTTCCCTCAAAACTTAATAAACGATATAAAAAACAAAATTCGTTTACAAGATCATTATTCATTTGATAAGACAGATGATTATTTAGGAAAAATATATCAAAAAACTGTTCCAAAATCAATCCGTCAACTTCGAGGCGAATTTTTTACGCCATTATGGTTGGCGGACGAGTTATCGAATCGGACAAACCAATCGTTCGAGGATTGGAGGCTTCAACAACAGGAAAAAGCCAATTTTCAAAATCAAAACAGAGCAACTGCGGAAAAGAGCTTCTTAACAAAAAAGAAAGTTTGGGCAAACAGTAACGATTGGACATCGCCTCTTTTCAGTAAAAATGAAAAGTTGAATTGCAAAAATTATCCGAAAATACTCGATCCTTCATGCGGAAGCGGGGTCTTTTTTTTATCGATGATCCGTCATTGGAAAGAAAAAAAGCTGTCTTGGAAAGACATTTTAACATTATTTGTTGGACTCGAATTGAATCCTGTTTCTGTTTTAATGGCTCGCGTCAATATATTATTGGAACTTTTTCGAGATTTTTCCATTCAAAAACGTCAAAATGCGATCAATGATCTCGCTGACCAATATAATAAAACGTTAAAGCCAATCGTTCCCATTTATTTATTCGATACAATCCGAAATGTATTTCTTCAAAAAGAAGATCAATCCTCAAATTTTGTCAAAGACAACGACTTTGACATTATTTTAGGCAATCCGCCTTGGCTGAATTGGGATCAACTTTCTGCGGCAGATCGAAACGCAACGAAACCGCTTTGGATCCAATATGGACTTTTTAATTTATCGGGAAAAGAAGCTCGTTACGGCGGAGGCAAAAAGGAGCTTGCTGCTCTCATTCTTTATTTATCGGCTGATCGTTATTTAAAAAAGGACGGTTTTTTAGCAATGGTTCTTCCTCAGGCATTATTTCAAACGCCCAAAGCGGGAGAAGGATTCCGACGTTTTTTGCTTCCTGGTTCTCAAGAAGGCGATTTCTCTTATTTAAAATTGATTGAAATTAACGATTTTTCAAAAACAAATCCATTTCCTGACGTCAACAGCAAAGTTGCGACTCTGTTACTCCAAAAGAGCGACAAGCCGACTGAGTTTCCGATTCCCTATTTCATTTCAAAAAAAGCGACTCCTTTGCGCGAGAAAAAATGGGCCGAGCCAATTGATCAAAATCGGAAAGGTTCTCCGTTAAAAATATCGAATCAAAAAAAGAATCCTGACTTCTTCTCAAGCTCCCCAAACATTCCAAACTGTCACATCAACCCAACCGACTCAACTGTCACAAAAAACATATATCAATCAAGTTGTTCAACAGAAAAAAATTATTGCGGCCAAAAAGTCGATCCAATCAACCAGGACAACTCAAATTCATTAAACTTTCCAAACAACGAAACGGCTTCAATAAACTTGACAAAATCGAGCAATTCCGATAATCTTGGCCATTCCGGCAAAATAGACCATTCTTATCGCGCTCAATTGGGAGCAAATACAGCAGGCGCAAACGGCGTTTATTGGTTGGAAATTTTAGAACAAACGTCACAATCGTTAATAAAAGTTCAAAACTGTTTTGACGTTGGCAAAAAAAAAGTTGAATTAAATCAAGCGGAATTGGAATCGGAGTTGATTTATCCTCTTCTTCGTTGGAAAGATGTCGATGAATTTTATGCTGACCCATCTTCATTCATTCTGATTCCTCAAGATTCAAAAACCCGAAAGGGAATCTGTTTTGAGCGAATGAAGGAAAAATTTCCTCGATCGTTGCAATTTTTATCAAATTATGAAACAATCCTAAAATCTCGTGCCGCTTATCAAAAATTCCAGGCGCGCGCCGTTTATTGGTCGATGTATAATATTAATCCCTTGACTTTTGCTCCAATAAAAGTTGTTTGGCGCCGAATGGACAAAATTCTTCGCGCTGCGGTCATAACGACCGACATATTTCTGCGCAAACCGATCATTCCTCAAGAAACGATTTCTATGATTGCGGTTGAGTCGCTTGCTGAAGCTCATTATTTAACCGCGATGCTCAACTCGAACGAGATTCGGAACAAAGTTGAATCGTTTAGCGTCATTGGATCGAAAGGTTTTGGTTCGCCTGGCATTCTTTCTTTATTGGCGATTCCTCGATTCGATCCGAGCAACCATTCTCATTTGATTCTGTCCCAATCTGGCCAATTGAAATGGGAACAAAAACGAACCGCAAAATAATGGATTGACTTTCGAAAAAAATTTTTTATAATGGAAAAAGAGAGAGGGAAAACGGGAAAAAATCGCATTGATTTGACTTGCAAATGAAACGAAGCGAAGAAAAAGCTCAGGACAAATTGCCCATTAATGCTTCATCATATAAACTCCCCAAACTTCCTTTTTTTTCTATATGTTTTATTTTTCCTTTTCGGATTTATATATTGTTTTCCATGCATTTTTGCCAACCTCCAAAAAGCATTATAACAATTATAACGAAAAAACGTAACAAACGAGCGAAATGAGTTCATTTTGGCAAAGAAACCAATTTAAACGTTCAAATCGGTTTTTTTAAACATTAATGCGTTTTCGAATATAAATGACTTAATAAGCAAACATTCCAATTATTACATCTTGCCGAGGCCCAAAAATCGTCATTTACAGTTTGAGTCTAAAACTTTTTTCTGCTTGCCAAAACAACCTATTTTTAGATTTTCCTGATTTTTGTTCATTTTGTTAAAATGTTACAAAATCAGATAAGTTCATAACGGGCGACTAGCTCAGTTGGTTAGAGCGTTGCTTTCACACGGCAAAGGCCTCCGGTTCGAGTCCGGAGTCGCCCATTTTCCAAATTGTTTTATCCCAACGATTTGATTCTCTGTAGTTGTTTTGAAATAGAGCTCTTTTATCATTAATTGTATACTTTATACAATTTTTATTTTAAAAAAGAAGCTGAAATGAAATTCCCTCAAAAGTTGAAGCAAAAGCGGAAAAACGGCGATCTGCTGTACATCAACTGGAAAATTTCCCAAGGCGTTTATCAACGCGAGTATTTCGGAGATTGGAACGATCCAAAATCACATCTCGAATACGAAAAGCGAAAGGCTGTCTTTTTATTAAAAAACGAAACAGGTTTTAACGCTATAAATGATTTTTTAACGACCAACGAACTCGTCGTTCAATTCCTTGACCATGCGAAAGTCTATTATCGGAAAACGGACGCTCGACCGGGACGGCGGAAATATTTGCCAGTAATCTAAAATTTCTCTGTAATCTTTACGGAAATCAAAAAACTTAAAGCGATCATAGCGCGACTTTCGAAGAACTTGTCGAACTCTTCGAAACCGCCGTCGTCCGATATTATTTTGCCGAAATCGCCGGATAAAAATCGCAAGCAAACAAAAACGAACACAAGTCGCGCAAAAAGGTCATAAACGCAATCTTCGCGTCGATCAACCGCCCGAAATTTTTTCAAGTCAATTTATTCCGGCTTTCATTCCGGAACATTTTTCTATTATTAATTGAACTTGCTTCGATTGTCAAGGAAATTTTCTCGAATTTTTAGATTTTACTTTTTTCTCAATTTTCTCAAATTAGGTAATACAAAAAGTATACAATAGTTGTATAATACGATAAATTAATATATTATAATAAAAAAGAGCAAAATTAAAAAAAGGAAGATGTTATTTGTTCCGTAAAAACAGGAACAAAACAATGTTTTTTCAGAGTAAAGAAATCAGCTTTCTCACAGCAAAGGTCTCCGGTTCGACTCCGGAGTCACCCATTTCCTAAGTCATTGAGATAAAACGACTTGAAAAAAGCCAGCGGTGGGAATTGAACCCACAACCTCAGCATTACGAATGCTGCGCTCTGCCAGTTGAGCTACGCGGGCATTTCAAATGGGCATTTATAATGCCGATCTTAGATTTTTCCGTTTCTCCGACGCATAACCTTTGATAATACGGCTCCATAAATCGCCGCATTTCGGAAAAACTCATGAGAAACGTTGATAAAAATGCGTATGAACAAAATAATTTAACAGGAAGTTCGAAAAATCTGTTTTTTGCAATGAATTTCGATCGAGAACGTCATAAAAACCAGTTTCTGCGGATAAGACGTCCATTCACAGCGTTTTTTTAGAACTTCCTTAATCTATTTTTTGATTTTGAAGAAAAACTGAAGCTTACTGCAGAAGCGTCAAGTTTTTTCTCAAATTCTCTCTTATATCATAAACAAAGAGATTATTCTGTCAAGGGGGATTTTTCTTTAGAAAAACTTATTTTTCGAAAAGGAATATTTTTCCCGGCCTGTTGACAGAAATATCCAGATTTGTTATTCTGAATTAGGGTTCGTTAAAAGAAAAGATTTGGAAATTCGACTTGAGAAATGATAAGGAAGTTCTAAAAAACTCTTTTTTGCAATAAACTCAATTAAGAAAGCGTCGCAAGAAAAGTTCCTGTGGACGAGACGCCTGCGTTTCATGCGGTTTTTGGGGAATTCCTTATAGAATATAGAATATTGTTATCTTTTCTTCCTCTGATTACAATGAAGGAGTATCGAATCGACATTTATTAAATGAAACGGTTTTTTGCCACAATTAATTTTGATGCTTTTTGTTTAATAACGTTTCAGGAGCCAAAACATGCTCAGCCGAAAAGCGATTGTTGATCTAACCATTCGTCTTAAAAATCCGCCTTATATCCCCTTTTGGGTTAATGGCACGAAAATCCGAAGCAGCGATATTTTTACTTACGACCTCTCTTTGCCTGATGAAGATGATTCTTTTATGAGCGAATGGGGATTCGAACGTATTCGAGATGAGGAAGGAAATTGGAAAGTTCAAACCAAAGCAACGCTTCAAGAATGGAAAGAAGTCGATGTTTATCAGGCGCCTCGACTCGATTTTTCCAGACGATTGGGCGGAATAGCTCAAGCCGCAAAGTATTGTCAGGATCGATATCGACTGGCAACGCTGGGAATGAGCGGTTTCTCTGTTTATTGCTCTCTTCGAGGCGCTGAACATAGCGCTGTTGATTTTTTGATTGAGCCAGATCGTTTTCTTGAATTAATGGAACTAATCTTTAATTTTGAAACATCAATGTTTGATCTCGTTGCCAAAAAAGGTTTTCATGCAATAGAGTTTTGCGATGATTGGGGACCTCGACAAAGTTCGAAGATGACTCTGTCGCTTTGGCGAAGACAGTTGAAGTCCTATTATGCCAAACAATTTCGTTATGCGAAAGAATTGGGTTTGGATATCTGGTTCAATACGTCGTCGGAAAGCGCTGATTTTTTCGGCGATTTCAAAGATATGGGGGTCAGCGTTGTTCGAATCCGAAAGCCTTCGCTTATGGAAATAGGATCAATCGGTCGGCTTTATCGGGGAAAACTCTCTTTTGCTGTCCGACTTGATGAACTTTTTGCCGAAAATAATCTCGATCAGATTCAAAATGTTCAGGAGTGCCTTTCCGTTCCGACAGGAGGGTTTATCGGAATGGTTCCGGATTTTGTCGATCAGGGAACCATCGATCAAATCAAAAGTTTTATCAATCGCAAAACCAGTATTAATGAAGATGAATAAAATCAACGCCTCGAACGAATCTCATTCAATCGAAGAGGGTTCAAACGGAGTAACCAGGGAAACGTTTGTTGCGAAAAATGAATCCGATGAATTGGGAAAGAGAATCGATTTGGATGCTTCTGGTTCAGTCAAAAGACGACGCCTTTATAGTCGTCGGGGCGATTTGGGCGAAACGTCGCTTTGTTTTGGCCCTCGCGTCGGAAAAGATCAACTTCGAATCGTTGCGTGTGGAACCCTGGATGAGTTGAATTCCTTTCTGGGCCTGGCAAGAGCAGAAGGTTTGGTTCCAACAATAGATCGAATTGTTTACGAAATTCAAAAAAAAATATTTGACGTTTCGGCCGAATTAATGACATTGAATCCGTCGCGTCATGACATCTCGACTCTTCAGAATACGGAAGTTCAAACGCTTGAATCCCTGATTGATATTTGGGACAATCAGCTTCCTCCTTTAACCCAATTCATTCTGCCTGGAGGTTGCAAATCAGCCGCCATGCTTCATGTTGCGCGAGCCGTTTGCCGTCGAGCCGAACGTCAGGTTGTTGCTCTTTTGCGAAAAGATGAAACAGTTTCCCGAATTATTATCGCTTGGCTGAACCGATTAAGCGATTTGATTTTTGTCTTGGCAAGATCGGAAAATTCATTAAAAAAGACAAATGAAGTCAAAGTAATTGGAAAATAAGTGGGCCAGGGAATCCATTTCTCCCTAATCAAAATGTATCAATCCGTTTTGAATGGAAAATCTGACGTTGAATCAGAATCAACGGGAAGTTGTTGCATCAAACTCTTTTTTCGTTTTGAACCTCGTCTTTTTCCGTGTCAAATGAGTTGAGAGATAAAACATCGTTTTTTATGGGTTGGGTTAATAGAACAGGAGACAATCCTTTTAATGATTTCCTTTGAGTTAACGAAAAAAACGATTTTAGTAACTGGAGCTTCGTCGGGAATTGGACGTTCGATTGCCGTCAATGCTGCGGCATCGGGCGCCTTTGTTGTTTTAACGGGTCGAAATGAAGAGCGTCTTCAAGAAACCGCAAAAGAAATCATTGATCAAAATGGCCAATGCGCCTTCGAACCTTATGATCTAACTGCTGATCTCGACGATATCCCCAAATGGATTCGTCGGTTGGCAAAACAATATGGCCCATTTTCCGGACTTGTTCATTGCGCTGGAATAACCGATTTAAGTTCGCTTCGAGGTTTGCGGTCATCAACGCTTTTAAACGTTTTGACGACGAATTCTGTAACGGCAATTATGCTGGCAAAAGGGATATCCTTAGCTGGTTCTTATAATACTCAGGGGACGTCGATTGTTTTTTTGAGTTCAGTTGCATCAGAAATCCGGGGCAAAAATCGAACCGCTTACGCAATGAGCAAAGCTGCTTTGGATGCAGCCGCCCGAATCTTGGGAATTGAATTGGCCAATGATCATATTCGCGTCAATACAATTCGACCGTCAAAAGTTCTAACGCCCATGGTCGAAAGAGTTTTGGAAGCAACCGATCAGGAGTCCGTTGAAAAACAGGCGATTCATCTTCCGCTCGGCTTCGGTCAGCCAGAAGATGTTGCCAGCTTGGCCGTTTATTTATTGTCTGACGCAAGTCGTTTTATAACAGCAACATCAATTAATATTGACGGCGGTTATTATTGAGTTGAACCATTTTTTCTCATTTGTGCGAATTCCTCTTGAAAGCAATCGCAAACAGGATATGATCTGTTTATGAAAATATAAACAATAACAGCCTTTACAGCGACTGACAAATGATCAGCAACGCAAAATGAGTAACCAGATAACAGGGGTCAAACCCAATTCAAGTTACAGATTAACTCGAAAGCATGGACGATGACGAAAAGCGGTTCGTCATTTTGCTCGAACCGTTCGTCCTGTCGGAAAAAAACGTCTCTTGAATCGAACAGGAACGCGCTTATTTCGAGGCAACTCCTGAAGATTGAATGCTTTTTGAATCGAAATTGTTTTTATCAACCTTTGGCGCCGTTTTGACTCCGCAAGAAGCGGGCCCCAAAATGTAAAACGCGATTATGTGGCAGCTTCCAGGAACCTTTTGGTTTTAACCATTTTATGCAAAATAGATGAGAGAATGATCATGCAATCTTTGTGTCAACAACTCCTGACGATATGCATGATTTTTGTTGCAATAACGAAATCGACATATTTATTAGCGGAACAACCGTTAGCTCCCCAAGAAGAAGTCAATCAAGCTTTGACCATTCTTGTTGATGCCGTTGATTTCAATCGAGGTTCGGTTCGCGCTGAGCCAAATGCTTGGCGTCAGGGCGGTCCCATTGCCGTTCTTTATGGAAACGACGCGGAGTATGATATGACTTTTCCCGTTGATGCGATTTATACGCTTGAACTCTTTGTCGCTATGGAATCCCCAAGACCGTTGAATCTCTTTCTGGACGGAATCCAAATGGCAACCGTTTGTCTCGACGGAACAACGCCAAGCTGGAATACAATTGACGCTCATTGGGATAAGCCGGTTTCGATTCCTGTTTCTGCTGGAAATCATATTGTTCGCCTGGCAACACAAAATGGCGGGCCTTTTCCGCATGTTATCCAAATGAAATGGACGTCCAATGTTCTCGTTTCTGCGGATTGGGTTCGTTTAAATCAGATTGTTCAACTTCTTCGATCCATTACGCAAGAACAGCCGACGTTTGATTCTGTTCGTCCCGAGGCATTATATAAAGCTGTCGATTATCTTGCAACTCATTATGGTTCTTTGGATTCCGTTCAACAAGATGAAATAATCGCTCAAATCAAATCGATTCAAGACAGTTTGGGCGTCATCGAGACAACGATTTTGGACGATTTAAAAAAGGCGGAAACTCAATTCGCTTCGGGAAATACTGACGGCATCAATCGAAAAGATTTTGATCTCGATGCTTTTGAACAACGAGTTCAGGAATATTGTCAAAAATATTATGATCTAAAAAAACAACTTGAAACGATTCGTTTTGAATGTCTGGTTCAAAACAATCCTCTTTTGGATTTCAATACGATTCTTGTTCGCCAAACCAATCAGCCTGCTTTGGTCAATAATTGGTTATCGTCCGCCATACGACCTGTCGGTAACGATTATCATGACGCAATTATTGCTTTCAATCCCAAAAAACGAAACGATTCTGCAACGATATTTTTTGAAAATGACGGAAAAATGATCGCCGATTTGAGACTTCATTGGGACGCCAATCGTTTTCTCTATACTTCTTCGGTTGACAATGAATTACAGGTTTTTGAGTACGACATTCAAACCAAATCGTCTCGGCAAATTACGCCGGATATGGGCAACGATATAAGTAATATTGAAGGATGTTATGTTCCTGACGGTTCTTTTGTTTTTGTTTCTACGGCGAGTATGCTTGGCGTTCCCTGCATTGCCGGATTGAGTCCGGTTGGAAATATTTTTCGTTTGGAACCGGACGGTCAAACTGTTCGTCAGTTGACATTTGAACAGGATCAGGACTGGAATCCGACGATACTCCCCAATGGCCGAATCATGTATTTGCGTTGGGAATATGGCGATCTTTCGCATTATTACAGCCGAATTCTTATGACAATGAATCCGGATGGAACCAATCAGGTCGAACATTATGGAAGCGGTTCTTATTGGCCCAATACGCTTTTCTTTGCCAAACCAGTTCCAAATGGCAGTTCGAAATTTGCCGCGATTGTTTCTGGTCATCACGGTTCAATGCAGGAAGGGGAATTATATCTTTTCGATCCGGAAATCAGTCGAACGGAAACGGAAGGCGTTCTTGCTCAAATTCCGTTTCATGAAAAAAAACCGGATTATCTTTTCGACTTCCGACAGAAGCGGAATGGGAATGGGCAGCCCGAGCCGGAACCAACTCGCCGATGTGGTTTGGAAATCCAACCGATGATTTCAGTCCATTTGAAAATTTTGCCGATGAAACAACTTGCGAGTTCGCCGTTGATTTTAACTGGACCTCCGATGGGCTTGGCCCTTATTTTAATCCCAGCATTCCCAAATGGGATATGTTTTTCCCTCGCGCTGAAGGAGTCGACGACAAAATGCTTGTAACCGGAACTTGCGGATCTTTTCAACCAACCCCCTGGAGATTGTTTGATATGTTGGGAAACGCTGCTGAATGGACCGATTCCATTTATTGCGAGTATCCTTATCATTTGAATTGCAACGATTTAAATCAAGAAAAACGTCGAGTTGTCCGAGGCGGCTCCTGGAGCGATCGTCCGTTGGGATCGACCGCCTCCGTTCGACGTCCTTATCAACAATGGCAAAAAATGTTCAACGTCGGTTTTCGTGTCGTATGCGATTCTCTTGACGTTTCAACAAATAACTGACTCAAACGGCAAAGATGCCGAAAAAAAGGAAAGCTAAGATTAAAGAAACATTTATTTAACATTTCAGCGAATAATTTGGAATAGACAACCTTTTGTAACAAAAATAATATTTGAACGATAAAACAAAAACTCAAAAATTGTTTTCAATTTTGAGCTGTTTCTATATAAATAATGGCGAAAGCCTTCGTTTTTTGCGAAGTTGGACGAAATAATTTGACGCGACTTTGCCCCTTCTTTAAATATGAGGAATTTCATGAAAAGTATTGTGTTTCGACAACGGTTTGTTATGGGAGCATTGCTGATTTTTTTTATCATTGCTTCCTGTTCTTTTGGACAAAATGCCAAAAATGTCATTTTAATGATCGGCGACGGATTTGGGTTTAATACCGATATCGCTGGAACTTATTGGCGATATGGTCAAGCGAACGCCCAAACCTATCATAAGTTTCCCAAACATTTGGGCGTTATGACATTTTCCATTTCGAAAGAAGATTATTCTCCAGACAAAGCTCAGGGCTATAATCCGGAAACAATTTGGAAAAATCCTGACGGTCAGCTTGAAGGAACCGAGTATACGCGAATAACGGATTCTGCGGCGGCAGCAACCGCATTGAACTCCGGTCAAAAAACCAAAAATTCCCAATTGGGAATTGATTTTAATGGGCAACCATTAAAACTTTATTCCGAATACGCTCAAGAAGCCGGGCGTTCGATCGGAATCGTAACGACAACCAATTTTGTCGACGCAACCCCTGCCGCTGTCGTTGCTCATCAGTCAAGTCGAGGAGATTTTCTCGCTATTTGTCAAGAACAATTGAATAATCAAAACGTCAAAGTCCTTTTTGGCGCAGGTCATCCGGAATACAAAAGAGGAGCCGTTGAGCTCGAAACCGACCCGGAACTTGATTATAAATATGTCGGAGGCCAGGAAACCTGGGAAAAAATCGTTAAAAACGACGGTTATCTTAACTTGACTTTCTTTGATGATCTTGCGTCCTTTGAAAAATTGGCGTCTGAAACGCCTGATCTTGTCGCTCAAAACAAACTTGAGCTTCCGGAGAGGGTTTTGGGCGTTGCTCGAACGAAAAGTATTATTTTTGCTGTCGATGGCGCTTCCGATGAAAAAGGAATGGAAGCCGTTCGACAGCATTGTCATCCTTCGCTTTTCGGTTCTGTTCCAACGCTTTCAACAATGTCGATTGCAGCTTTAAATGTTCTTTCACAAAATCAAAACGGTTTCTATTTAATGATTGAAAGCGCTCTGATTGATCATACAAATCATAGTCGCAATATTGCTGGAACAGTCATTGAGCATACCGGATTTTCCAAAGCAATCGATGCTGTTTGCGATTGGGTCGAAAAGTATAGCAGTTGGGATGAAACGCTCGTTATTATAACGGCAGATCATGAAACGGGTCAACTTTGGGGACCTGAGACTTATTTCGATGCCGATGAAAATGGAAAATTCAGTCTGAAAAAAGAGGATGTCTTCAAACAATTTAATCCTGTGGTCAATAATGGTCAAAGCGTTCTTCCGTCTGTTCAGTATGGCGGAAGCGGTCATTCTCTTGGACTCGTTCCCTTATGGGCCAAAGGAGCAGGAGTCGATTATGTCGATTCTCTGATTCGTCTCAACGATCCCAAAGCGGGAGAATTCTGGAATTTTTCAGGCAATGTCATCGATAATACGGACATTTTTAATCTTATGCTGCATGCAAGCGGTTTTGATAATGAAGGCAAATAAACGTTGACGGTTGGAAGCGGATCTTTAATATTTGAATTTCCATGGAATCTTTGGGCTGCTTTGGCCTGTTTGATTCCCTGGTTTTTCTATCTCAGGCCTCGACATCCAAAAGTAACGCGAGTCATTTTGGCAACATTGCCGATTTTGTCGCCGTTGATAATTCAACATAAACAAAATCGGCGCCGAAGGGAAATTTTCCTCTTGATTCTTCGTTTGCTTTTCATTCTCTTTTTGACATTTTTCATTTCTCGTCCAAAACTTCTCATTTCCAACAGGCAATGGAACGCTAAGGAAAGCAATCTTGCAAATGTCGTTTTACAGAACGAAATTAAAGCGGAATCCAGGCATTCCAAAATCAGCGTTCTTGTTGTTGACGGTTCAGATTCGGGTTCTCAACAATTCAAATCTCCATTGAATGTCTCGACATTTTATTTTCCTGCCGATTATATCGCTTTGGCTCTCAATCCATTTCAACGTTCTTTTAGAGAAGAAAAACGCCTTGTTGATGAAAAAAACTCTGACGAAACGATTTCTGATTCAAATCCTTACCCATTTTCTGACAAAAGAGATCTTTTTGACGTCGAAATAATGAGTTCGTATCAATTTTCGGAACTTCCTTTGCGCCGATTGCTCTCTTTTGACGTTTTGATTTTGGTTGATTTATCCTTTTTATTGGAGAAAGAGACAGAAAAAATCGAGAGTTTTTTATCGTCCGAAAAATCAAAGGGATTGATGATCTTTTGGGGAAGCAGAACCGTTACAAATCAATGGAACAAGATATTTTGGTCGCGATTTGCTCCCGACATTGAAATGAGTGATTCCCGCTCTCGTTTCCCTTCCTCAAATGATCCGGAAACGATTGTTTCTTCAAATCATCCGTTACTTCAACCTTTTCTTGAAAACTCAACCAGCGGAATCGAAAGATTGCCGGTTTTTCAATTTTTCCCTTTGAGCAACATTTCCGTTTCAAACGAATGGTTCGAAAAAATGTCCGATGCCCCAAAAACGAATTTATCCGAATCAACTTCGCCGTTTTTTCGATCAAAACGAATATTAATGACGGATAAACAAAGCGGATTTCCGTTGCTTTTGGAATGGACTGCTTTTTCTTCAAAGCGCGATTCGTCTCAAAGTCAAAAAAAGACGGACAACGAAGAACCTCAATTATCGCCGATCTCCCGAATTCTTTGCTGGACAACCTGCCCTGATTTTTCAATGAGTTCGATGGCTCTTGATCCGGTTTTTGTCCCTTTAATTCAAGAATCCGTTTCGTATTTATCGACTCCTTCGTCTTCAATAAAATCTTGCGACATTTCTCAAAATTCTGACTCATCCGTTCGGGAAATTTCGTTAAATTCCTTCTGTTTATTTGTTCTGATCGTTCTGTTGACGCTTGATTTATCCTGTTTTCTTATAAAGTTATCGCAAAATTCATCGTCATGATTTTTTGAAGACAATCCCGCCAAAACAGACGTTTATAAGGCAACGCGTATTTAAAAAATCTGGTTTGACTTGGACATAGATTCATATTCGGGAAGAAACTCATAACTCAAACAATAAAGAAAAAAACGATTCCTCAATGGTCGTTCTTGACGTCTTGAATTGAGTGACTCCATGCTATATAATTTTTATAATGCCGACGCTTAGATTTTTCCGCTTCGCCGTCCCATAACCTTTGGTAATGCGGCTCCATAAATCGCCTCATTTCGGAAAAATTCAGGGAAAACGTCTATTATTTATGTTCGAGAATCGTTTGAAAACTCGAACGCTATTGACGCAAACGTTTATTTAGAAAGCAGAAACAATGAACAAGTTACGAATCATCAAGCGACGAGATTTTCTTCAAACGGTCATTCAATCTGCGGTCATTCCGCCGCTTTTCCTTTCGATGTCTGACTCGTTTCAGGCAAACGAAAAATCGACTGATTTATGTAAATATGATCCCTGTTTGGGCGATCGCCTTTGGATGTGGGGACACGGCCCCAATTCAACTAAAGGGCTCTATAATATTCCAGAAGGACACGGAATCGATATGGCCGACGCAATTCGCTCAATGGGAATTCCCAACATTTGCGTTATTCGTTGGTTGGGACTTCCCGCTCCTGATGAAAATGCCCCAAACGCTCCTTTCGACGATTATGTTCAACAATTCAAAAACGTCAAAAGAGTCGCATGGAGCGTCATCGACGGCGCGCCGCAGTCTTATGAACAGAAGAAAAAATGGGCTTTTGACCTCTGTCAAAAAATGCCCAATCTCGTTGGATTCTTTCTCGACGATTTCTATATCGACTCTGCAATACCGAATCAAGATTCGGTTCAAGACAACAAACAAGTTTCTCCTGCCCATTTGACATTATCGCAACTCGAACAATTTCGTCGCGAAGTCTGCTCTTTGCCTCATAAAACCGATATTTCTGTTGTTCTGTATTCCCATCAACTTGACCCTGGAATAAAATATCATATTGATCTCTGTGATGTCGTTTCCTTTTGGACTTGGCACGCAACCAACCTGGTTCATCTGGAAGACAATTTTCGTCGTTATCGCCAGATCGTTCCAGACAAACGAACGCTTTTGGGCGTTTATATGTGGGACTTTGGCAACGGACAACCGGTAACAAACGAACTGATGAAAATTCAACTTGAGTTCGCTCTCCGAAAATTCCGCGAAGGCGAAATTGAAGGACTGATTTTCCATTGTACGCCGCTCTGTGATATGGATTTGGAAGCCGTTAATTATTCTCGAAAATGGATTGATGAAAATCGCAACGAAGTTCAAAGTTAAAGCATTCCGATTTCAACATTATCCCGAACGCCTTTGAGAACAACGGTTTGTATTCCAAACAATCTGTTGTTTCTTTATATTTTCTATTCTCAACTTTTTGCCAGAAATTTATTTTCAATTATTATTTCGGAAAATAAAGTTAACTGTATTTTCGCCGCTTTTTCTTTTCGCGCCCCCGAATAGAACATTATCCGTCGAAAAAAGAATTTTCGCGCAGCGACGCAACGAACAGGATAAAAACCTGAATGAGCGACGGAAACGAATATTTTTCAAATGAAACTGCCGTTATGTATAATTCTTTTGGGAACGACGTTGTTAAAACAATAGAACAGATTGGAACTTATTGAATTCGCAAACTCAGCAAATAATAGAAATGAACTGAATCAGAAAAACTTTACAATGATTAAAGAAGGATAATAGAAGCATGAAAAGGACTCAAAAGCAAATATTAAAGCTTTTATTGATATTGGCGCTCTTTTGGTTGTCGATAACGAACAATACAATATTCGCTCAAATATCAAGTTTAAATTTATCAACCAATCCGACAACGGCTGAAGTTAAAGAGACATTTCTCAAAGGACCGGGACGTCATTTTTCAACGGCCCCGCTTTGGGTCTGGAATGATTTCCTGACCGAAGAACAAATCCGTCAAACGCTTCAAGATTTGGCGTCGCAACAGGTTAAACAAGCGTTTGTTCATCCGCGTCCCGGTTTGATGACGCCCTATCTTTCTGCGGATTGGTTTCGCCTTTGGAAAGTTGCTCTTGACGAAGCTGAAAAACTTGACATGAACATATGGATTTATGATGAAAACTCGTATCCAAGCGGTTTTGCGGGCGGATTGGTTCCAGAATCGCTTCCCGAATCAAGAGGAAAGGGACTTCTTTTGCAAACTGTCTCTTCGCTTGAAACTATTGATGAGAACATTCTTTTCATTTATCAAAAGAACGCAAATGGTCAATATCAAAACGTTTCAGAGGAAATGAAGAAATCAAAATCGCTTCCAAAGGGGGAATGGCTTGTCGCAAAGACTGCTTTGGCTGGAAGCAGCAGTTGGTTTGGCGGAACCTTTTATGTTGATCTTCTTCAAAAAGGGGTTACGGAAAAATTTATTGAAATTACTCATGAAGCTTATAAACGCGAAGTCGGCGACCAGTTTGCAAAACGTCTTCCCGGGATTTTTACTGATGAACCGCATCTTCAGAGCGCAGGCCATTTTACATGGACCGAAGATCTCCCGGAATTTTTTGAAAATAAATTTCATTATTCTCTCATTGATGCTCTTCCTCTTTTGATTTGCGAATCAACATTGACGTTAAGCAATGGTTCTGTCGTCACTTGGAAACAGGCAAGACATAATTTTCAACAAACATTACTTAAAATGTTTATTGAGCGCTGGTCCAAACCCAATTTTAACTTCTGCGAAGAAAACAAGCTCGAGTTTACTGGTCATTATTGGGAGCATGGCTGGCCTGGCGTTAGTTCTGGGCCTGATAATATGGCAATGTATGCCTGGCATCAACGTCCGGCAATTGATCTTTTAATGAACAATTGGTCGGACAGCGTTAACGCGCAATTTGGAAATAATCGGGCCGTTCGAGAGTTGGGATCCGTTGCAAATCAACTCGGACATTCTCGAACGTTAAGCGAAACATACGGAGCGGGAGGCTGGGATTTGCGTTTCGAAGATATGAAACGTATCGGGGATTGGTCTTACGCTCTGGGAGTCAATACAACAGATGAACATCTTTCTTATATAACGATTCGGGGAGCTCGAAAGCATGATCATCCGCAATCGTTTTCATATCACGCGTCTTGGTGGGACGCCTATAACGCAATGGCAAATTATCACACACGAATTTCTTATTTGATTTCGCAAGGCGTTCAAAAAAATGACATTCTTGTCATCCAGCCGACGACAACCGCCTGGATGTATCAAGGCAATTCAAAATTGAATGAAATCGGTAATTCATTTGCTGATTTTATTCGAAAACTGGAAGCGGCCCAAATTGAATATGATCTTGGAAGCGAAGACATTATTGAACGTCTGGGGAAAGTTGACAAAGGGAGTTTTCAGGACAAAAATGGCTTAACCGTTGAAAAGACGGCATTCTGTGTTGGGAAAGCGTCCTATCGATATGTTGTTCTTCCGCCCTTTTTGGAAAATCTTAATCGATCGACCCTTATGCTTCTTTGTGATTTCGTCAAAAAAGGGGGCAAAATATTCTATTTCTCTGATCTTCCGAATGTTATTGATGGAAAAACTCTTGACTCTCTGGACGAAACGACTTCGGCTCTTTATTCTGAATTGCTTGCCTCTTCCGATCAGGATTCTGCTACAGAATTCAGAGACTTTTCCGAAAAAATTGAACGATTTGGTCTTGTTCGTCTCAATGTCGATTCTGTTTATTTTATGGCTCTTCTGCATCGGATGTTCTTTGTAAAAGGCGAAAACGAACCCGCAACGACGGGAACGTCTTTTTCGAATATTGAAGCGAAAAATCAAAATTGCAGTTTGAATAAGAATCAGGTCTTTCATCAACGACGTTATCTTGCAAATGGCGAATTTATATTTATTTGCAACACCAATAATCAAGAAGCAGTTCAAGGGAAAATTCTCTGTCGCCCCTTGAAATCTCTGGATCAAGTTGTTTATTGGTCGAAAATTGAGCAACTTGATTTACAGACTGGAACGATTTCGCCTTATTTAAAATCGAGTTATGATCAATCTCAAGACGTTATTTTTCTAGACTTTGATCTCCCTCCCTGCGGAAGTCTTGCCCTTTTGATGACATATGGAGAAAGTCCATGGGAATCCCAAACTCTTTCAACGTCAAAAGACGTTATCATTGAACCGTTGGATATTCCGAAAGTTGAACGAGTTGACCCCAATGTTCTTGTTATCGATTATTGTGATTTGAAAGTTGGAAATGAAAGTTTGGAAAACGCTTATTTTTATGCGGCAAACGATCAATTATGGAAAAATCATGGTTTTCCCGGCGGGAATCCCTGGAATACAAGCGTTCAATTTCGCGACTCTCTGATTTCGAAAACGTTTGATCCTCAATCTGGTTTTGAAGCAACTTACAAATTCAATATTGATAAAGAGTTTATGACAACTCTTGACAACGAGAACCGCCTTTATGCCGTTGTCGAAGCGGCTCATCTTTATGACATTGCGTGTAACGGGAAATCAATTGCCCCCCAAAAAGGCGACTGGTTTCTTGATCGATCTTTTGGCAAAATCGATATTTCCGGCGCTATTCAAAGCGGCGAAAATTCCTTGTCCATCAAAATATCTCCAATGAATATGTTTTGTGAAATCATGCCCATTTTTATCATTGGCGATTTTTCGCTGAAATATCAAGAGAAGGGATTTTTGATTTGCCCGTCGAAACCTCTTCAATTTGTTTTTGAAAACGGTTCGGACCCCGAGCATTTTAAGGGTCATTCATCAGAACAGGAAGGCGTTTCCTGGTTATCTTCCGGCATCAATTATGAAAAGGGGAAAAACGATCTTGCCCCTTACATTCTTTTTAATCTCGGCAAAAAATATAAGGTTTGCGGGGCAAAAATTTGGAATTACGTAGAAATCAATCAGACAAAACGCGGCATTGCCAAAATGACCGTCTTGTCCAAAAATGAGCATTTAGATAAGGTTACAGAGAATGAATGGTCAGAATTCTCTATTCTCGGGAAATTCAGTTTGAACGAAGCGCCGTCAGGGGGAACAGGAAGTCCGTTTTATCCCGAAATGATTTCCTTTGATGAATCCGTTGAGGAAACGGACTGCATTCTTATTAAAATTGATTCAAATCATGCGGGAATAACTTATCCCGTTCCCGAATCGGACATTATGTCTGATCGTTTTAAAGATACAAACAATGACAACGCTTTTGTTGGATTATCCGAAATTGAATTTTTAACGCAAAACGATCAGGGAGAATATAGCGTTATTCCCGATGTCACAGTTGAAAAATGTTCCAGTGAACTCGTCTTTCGTTCTTTTGATCGAAAAGCGAAATATCTTGTTGATCGAAGCGGCTTATATTCAAACAACTTTCTTCCGACCTGGAACAATCAGGGAATGCCGTTTTATTCAAACGGAGTATCCTATTCCGAAACGTTTGATATCAAAGAACATTCGGAAACGAACCAATATTTTGTCAAGCTTCCGCGAATCGGTTCGTTGGAAGATTTCAATCTGTCGGCAAAATGGAATGGAGCTGTTGCGAAAGTCTTTGTCAACAAAGAACTTGTTGGATATATTTTCTGTGAGCCCTGTGAATGCGAGATAACAAAATGGATTCAGAAAGGGCAAAATGTCATTGACGTTGTTATTGTCGGAACGCCGAAAAATCTTTTTGGACCGCATCATTCCGGCAAAATTCGCGGATCCGCCTGGCCACACTGTTTCTTTAACGCTCCAGCAAGTCAACCGAGCGGCATTGTTTACGACGTTATTCCTTATGGACTTCTCGAACCGTTTGTTGTGATTCAACGATAATACGAACGATTTCATGATGATCCGTTTGCCCGATTTTTGGAACCGTTCTTTGGAACCGATTTTTGGAACCGTTCTTTGTTCATTTGATCAAATAATGGTTCCATGAAAATTTTCTTGTCCGCTTTGGGGAGAAGACTCTTACTCATTTCGCAGAAATGTTGCGAAAAACAGTTCCATTCGCAAACGTCAAATAACGTTTTGTTTATCTCTCGCTTCAGACGCAGGGAAAAAAATTCCTTCTCGTTGACTTTTTAAAATATTTCCGATTTCTCCTCGGCGTCTCCGCAAAAAAACAAGCGAGATAAAAAACAAGAGAAACGGTTATTCTTCAACTGTCGGGAAGGCGGAGATTCGCAAACGGGCTGCGCCCATTGGAATCAATTCAAGTTCTTCAACCGGTTCATCCGTTTTGGCTGGACTGGCCGGAACTGGCGAACAAAGTCCATATTCATCGATTTTCCAACTCAAGATTTTTTTGCCCTGCAATTTAATCGAATAGGGAACCGCGTCGACAGTCCAAGGAAAGTCGTTTTCAGGCCAATCTTTACGAATGAGTTCAACTTCTGAAAGATCAAGCGTTGCCGGATCAATCAAGCCATAATTCCAATCCGATTCGGGCAAAATTTCAAACGACGGCCAATCCGCTTCATTCGCGTCTTTTTGCCAACCAGAGTCGCCCATCGCATTTTCTTTACCGCTTTGTCGAACATAATTTTCCGCTATTTTTAACGAAAAAGTAAGCGGTCCGTAATCAACGCTGACGCAATTTTTATTTTGCTGCCATTTTCGATATGAAAATCGAGCCGGAAAAGTCGCGACAACTTCGTCGTCATTTTTCCAGATTCGATTAATACGAATCCAGGTTTGTGGTTTCGGAGCGTTCGAATCGTCAAAAACAACCGCTTCGCCCGCAATGGTCAACGAAGCATCGGCACACCATTTCGGTATTCGTAAATAAAGCGGAAATTCAACGTTTTCAATGCCTTGAGGAAGCGAAATGGTCAAACGAACTTTTTCGTCAAACGGATAATTCGTCGTCTCTTTAATCGAAACGACTGTTCCGTCGCCGACTTTTGCCGAGACTTTTGACGCGCCATAAAGCGTTGCAGCCAAGCCGCAGTCAGGAGTTGCCGTCCAAAGATTCTCGATGTAATACGGCCAACCATGCGAATGATTATGTTGACAACAACGGCTGCTGAAAGGATTCATTGCCATAAACGGACCGCCGTTATCGATCCCCGGATGATGATTCTTGCTGTCGGAAATCGGTTGATTTGGGCATGTGATGTAACGCAACGCTTTAAAGTCGGGCATAACAGCCGCTGGCGCTGTATTGAATGCAACGTCTTCGCAATGGTCAACCCAGGCAAGATCGCCGGTTATAAGGAAAAGAAACATATCGCTGGTCATTTGCTCGAATATTCCGCAGGTTTCGATCCCCTGGCGAGGATCGATATAACCCGGTCGGGAATTTTCGTCGCCGCCCCACATTCCCCCGGGAACCTGTCCGTAACAGGCGCGAATCAGCCAGAAGTTATTGTAAGCGGCAGCTTTATCGTCTTCGTTTTGGGAGAGCTGCCACCAAATCGCCGGTTGACGGAAACATTGCGCTATATTGACGTTATGCCAATTCGGAAGCGATGATCCTTGTTTCCAATTCGCCGTATTGGCATTGATTTTTTCAGCAACTTTTAAAAGCAATTCGTCGCCGGTTATATTATAAAGCCAAAAACAACTGTAAAGCAAGTCGCCAGCGCGGCTGTTTTCCCAATATGTTTTCAAGAATTTTTCTTCCGGATATGTTGCAATCCAGGCGAAGTATTTCGACATGAAATCGATAACGCGTTCGTCGCCGCTTGCTTCGTAATACGATTGCATTAAGAAGAGAACGAGCATATTGGGCCAAAGATCGCAACCTTTTTCCCCGTCTGGGTTTGCTGGACCGAAATAACCGTCAGCCCGTTGACTTTTAAAAATCGCTTCCAGCCAGATTTTTGATTCGGCGATCATTTCTTCGTCGTTTAATAAATACGCCAAATCGACGTAACCCCGCAACCAGTAAGGAAGTTCTTCCCAACCATATTTTCCGCCTTTCATCAACCAGGCATTATCGTTTTTTTCAAGCCATTTGCTCAACGTTCCGAGTTTGCCTGTAAGTCCGTCGCGTTGCAATTCGAGATAACGACCGAGCCAACCTTCGGCTTGAACGGCGCCGAGCGGCAATTTCAAGAAGGGCGACGGCGTCAATGGCGCGCGGTTTGCGAGATAATAAGGCGGAGTCTCTCCTTTTTTCGGACATTCGACGCGCGTGATTTCTGTTGCGTTAAGCGTTCCGACCGTCGAGATAAGAAGCGTGACGGACGCCAATATTTTTGTAAGTCTCATTGCAGAATCCTTTAGATAAAAACGGTTGGCGACGACGTTTTTTACAATGAATGCCGTCGCATTAAAACAAATTTTGTCGCATTAATGCAATTTTTTGTCGCGGATGTTCAAGTTTACTTCCGGTTTCCTGCTAACTGAAAAATAAGGAAGTTCTAAAAATCTGTTTTTAGCAATAAACTCAATTCAGGAAGCGTCGCAAAAAACAGTTCTTGCGGACAAGAGTCCGCGTTCCCAGCTGTTTTTTGGAACTTCCTTATAATGTTCAAGAACATCTCACACAAAGAACGGCATTTTTCCCGATTTTTGTAATGATATTGGAAATTTTCGCGCAACGACGCGGCGGAAACGCAAGGACGTTTTCTTTTTTAAAACTTTCGAGTTCGTCGTTATTCAAATCGCTTGTAAAACGGCAGTTTCATTTGAAAAAGAGTCGTTTTTGTCGCTCGTTATTGTCGCTCATTTTGGGAGTTTTTATCCTGCTCGCTGCGCCGCCGCGCGAAGATCCTTTTTTCGACGGATAATTTTCTATTCGGTGTCGCGAAAAGAAAAAACGGCGCAAATACAGCAAAGAATAAAGAAAGGTTTTATTATCTCTGCTGGATAAAAATCATTGGGACGTTAACTCATTAGGTCATTAACGTCCCGAAAAAAGATTAAACAGTTGAAATTGTCTTTTTTATCAAAATAAACCTTATTTCGCTAAAAAGGAAGCGTTTTGTTTTGGATTTCCTCTTGAAGTTTTGCGATAAAAGCGTTGATTTGCATGGAGCCGAGTTCGCCTTCTTTTCGACTGCGAACGGCAACGGAACCGTCTTGCTCTTCCTTGGCGCCGACAACGCAAAGATAAGGAACGAGATCATAACGGGCTTCTCGAATTTTAGCGCCGATTTTTTCCGAGCGTAAATCGCATGAAACTCGTAATCCAGCGGCTCGAAGTTGGGATTCAACTTTTTTCGCAAAGTCGTCAAATTTTTGACTGACCGTCAAAATACGAACCTGTTCCGGAGAAATCCAAAGCGGAAAAGCCGCAGCGAAATGCTCGATTAAAATGCCGATAAAACGTTCAAACGACCCAAACGGGGCGCGATGAATCATAACCGGTTGATGCGGTTTGTTGTCCGCGCCAACATATTCCAAATTAAAACGATCCGGGCAAGGAAGATTGTAATCGAGCTGAACCGTTCCGAGCTGCCATTTTCGACCGAGACAATCACGGACAATAAAGTCGGCTTTCGGGCCATAAAAAGCCGCTTCTCCTTCAACGATATCAAGCGACGGCAGATCCATATTGCGACAAACGCGTTCAAGAGCGGTTTGCGCTTTTTTCCAGTTTTCTGGATTGCCGACATATTTATCGCTTGTCCAATCGCGAAAGCTGAGTCGAACTTCGTAATCGTTGAACCCCATTGTTTTCAGAACCATTAAGGTCATTTCAATGCAATGTCGAAATTCGTCTTCAACCTGTTCTTCCGTACAGAAAATATGAGCGTCATCTTGAGTAAAACCGCGAACCCGGGTTAAACCGTTGAGTTCGCCGGATTGCTCGAAACGATGAACGTTTCCAAATTCGGCCAATCGCAACGGGAGATCGCGATAACTCCTAGGCTTCGATTGATAAACCATAACATGAAGCGGGCAGTTCATGGGACGAAGCAGATAACGGTCGCCGTCGTCCAAAACCATTGGCGGGAATTGACTGTCGGCATAATAAGGATAATGTCCCGACGTTTCAAAAAGTTCGACGCGGCAGATAACCGGCGAATACATCGGCTGATAATTGCGTTTGATCAGTTCGCTGTAAAGGAAATTTTCGAGTTCTCGACGAATAATCGCCCCTTTCGGAAGCCAAACAACCAATCCGCTGCCAACTTGCGGATCAACCATAAAAAGCTCATGACGCTTTCCCAAAACGCGATGATCTCGTTTTTTAGCCTCTTCCAGTTGAGTTAAATAATCGTCGAGCTCTTTTTTCTCAAAAAATGCGGTCCCATAAAGGCGCTGAAGCTGCTGCTTGGAAGAATCGCCTTTCCAATAAGCGCCGGCAACCGACATAATTTTGAACGCGCCAATTGCTTTCGGACTCGGAATATGCGGACCGCGACAGAGATCAAGAAATTCGCCCTGACGATAAAAGGAGACCTTTTCTTCTTGGGACAAACCGCTTTCCAAATGTTCGACTTTCAAGGTTTGGCCCATCGATTTGAGCATTTGAATCGCTTCTTCGTGACTGACTTCAATTCGTTCAAACGCTTCATCTGCTTTGATTATGCGTTTCATTTCCTCTTCGATTTTGGCAAAATCGTCTTCAGTAAAAGGAGTTTCTTTCCAAAAATCATAATAGAAACCATTTTCAACAGTTGGCCCAAACGCCAATTGAACGTTTTCAAAAAGTCGCATAACCGCTCTTGCCATAATATGAGCGGCGGAATGTCGCATTATGGCAAGCGATTCTGGATCTTTTTTCGTCAGCAATCGCAAATAAATCATTCCGGATTCGGGAAGATATTGATCTGCTGAAATTTCTTTTTCGATCCGTTTGCCATTTTGATCCTTTTCTCCGTCAACAGAATAAACCCCAGCAAGCGTCGCTTTTGCCAAACCGGCTCCGATCGTTGAAGCGACATCAATGACGCGAACCTGTTGTTCAAAAGTCCTGGCTGATCCATCCGGAAGAATCACATTCAACATTTTTGGCCTCTTTATTTAATGCGACATAATTGTCTCTTTATTATTGTTTCAAAAAAGATATTTCTCCGTTCATCGCGGTTTGTTATCCTTTTTATTGAAAAATACTCGTCTGATTTTAACATAAGCGAAAATTAAATCAAGTCGTCAGACGACTTGATCTCTTGGGAGCTTTTCGGCTCTTGATCGCTAAAATAATGGCAACCAATCAAACCGATTCCCATTGAAATTAAGAGAAAAAAGCAAAAATTCCAAATTCTTTTTCCTGAACGATGTTCCGTTAACCAATAATTTCTCTTGCCGTTTCTGAGGCTCTCAACATCTTGAACAGCATTGGGACGCGGCTTTTTAAAAAAGACGTCCGCCCCAAAAATGTTGGGAATTGTCGAAAATGTTTCGAAAAATATTTCTTGTACACGCGTTGGCATTCTTTCGTTCCAAGCCGTTGTTTGTTAAAAACGACTGCGTTTGACCATTGATCAACGCTTCGATGATCTTATATCTCTTCATTTTGCTGCAGTTTTGGGAACTTTGTAATTTGCCGGATTCGACTCTGTTGCGTTCGACGGGATTGTTTTTAAAAGATGATCAAATTCAGGAATGTCATGAACCGGCTGTTCCGTTTGAATCAAAGAAGACGAACCAATAAAAATGGCAGTCAAACAGATCAGTAAATTTTTTGTGCATAAAAGCCCTTTCGGAAGCGAGTTGATTGCTTCATTTCCTCATTTGAAAATTAAACCTGAATTGTTCATGTTAATTTTGCCATGATAATAATGACAAAGAGCAATAGCCAACGCGTCAGCAACGTCAGGCGGTTCAGGATATTTTTCGAGCCGAAATTCAAGTTGAATTGCCCGTTGCATTTGATCTTTCGAAGCGCGTCCGTTTCCAGTCAATATTTTTTTGATTTTTGTCGCTTCATAAGGAATGACGGAAATATTGGCTTGAGCTGCCGCCAGGCAGATTGCCCCTCGGGCATGCCCCATCAAAATAGCAGTTCGAGGTCGTTTATAAAGAGAATAAAGTTCTTCCAAAGCAAGAACTTCTGGATGAAACGCGTTTATGACTTCAACAATGCCGTTATAAATATCATGAATTCGTTGCGAAAGCTCTGCCGCATGACTGCGAACGACGCCCGCTTCAAGAAGTCGAACCTTGTTCGATGAGATTTCAATCATTCCATAACCGGTTGTATGCAAACCGGGGTCAACGCCTAAAATTCTTTGTTGTTTGGGGGTCAATGAGGATAACTTTCGTCAAACTGTTGATTATTTTACAAATTTGTTCGTTTATTGATTTATAGAGCTTTTTTCGGTTTCCAAATGATCAATTCTGGTTCGACCAGACGCTTTTTAAGGTCATTTTATTCTTTTCGGGGGGGTTGTTTTTGTTGATTGTCTGGATTTGTTAAAATGACTAAAATAGCCAAACGGGACAACAAACGCTGATTTTGCCATTTGAAACCATAAGTCATAAAAAGGATTTGAAATCTCGGTTATTTTCTGGAATATTTGAAAAAAGTTTGATTTCGTTTCCTTTAATAATGAACAAGAACTCTAAATTTGAGTATATCTTTTTAATATCAATTGACAATATGAATGATAAAAGATAAAATGAAATGAGGAATTTTGTATGGATCAATCCTGTTTCAAAAACTTTGTTTGACGTTATTTTTCAGGTTTCGTCTCAATTGTTCTGTTGTATTTTGTTGTTATAACCTCTTTATTGCTGCTTTAATCAATGTTTGCTGTTTTTCGAAGAAATTTTGTTGCCTATTTTTTAAATCCGACAGGCTATGTTTTTATTTGCGTCTTCGTATTGCTCAGTTCAATAGCGGCGTTTATGCCAGACGAATTTGTCAATGCGAATCTTGCCAATTTGTCGCAATTAAATCTTTGGTTTCCGTTGATTATGCTTGTTTTTATTCCGGCTATAACAATGGGAATTTGGGCAGATGAACGACGCCAAGGAACAGAAGAGCTCTTGATGACAATGCCGTTGTCCGCTCAACAAATCGTTTTGGGGAAATATGGCGCCAGCGTCGGCATTTATTCCGTTTCGCTTTTGTTTTCTGCCGGCTCGAATTTAGCTATTCTGAAATTTTTGGGAAATCCGGATATTGGACTTTTTTTGGCAACCTATTTTGGTTATTGGCTAATTGGTTTAACAATGTTGGCCATTGCAATGGTCGCCTCTTTTTTGACGACGCAATTAACGATCGCTTATATTTTTGGCGCTCTTTTGAATATTCCGCTCATTGCTCTCCAATGGGCCGACGCGGCTCCCGTTTCGCATCAAATGGCAACGTTTCTCAAAAGTTTCAGTTTGAACGGGCTGTTTGAATCATTTGGACGCGGAATCGTCTCCTTTTCCAATTCGCTTTTCTTTTTGTTGATTCCTTGTGTTATGATTTATTGTTGCGTTGTTCTGTTGAATCGACGTTTATGGACGGCAAAACATTCCCTTTTTTTTGCAGGCCATTATTTTTTTCGAACGATATTTTTTTTAATCGCCGTTTTTTCTTTAACTGGTTTGCTTCGATTAAACAATTTGGGGCTTGATTGGACCGAAGAAAAATTGAGTTCCCTGTCGTCAGAAACGCTTGAAATGATTCAGGAACAGAAAACGGATTATCCAATCATTATTGAAGCCTATTTAAGCCCAGAAGTCCCTCAGGAACTCGTTCAAACGCGACTCAATATAATTTCCGTTCTCAACGAAATCAAAAAAAAATCTCCAAATGAGGTTTTTCTCGATATTTTTGATATTCGCCCCAATACATCGGACGCCTGGCGTCTTGAGCGGCAATATGATATTCGCCCCAAAAAAGTTCTTTTTGACAGTCGGGGACAAGTTCGGGAAGACGCTATTTTTCTAACGATTATTTTTCGCTGCGGTCCAAAATCGATCGTTATTCCGTTTATGAATCGCGGACTTTCGGTTGAATATGAATTGGTCAATGCCTGGGTCAATATCGGTAATCGTCCGAAAAAGAATCTTGGCATTTTAAAAACAGATGCCGCTCTTTTGGGGCGTTTCGATGCTTACGGAAATCAGATAGCTCCGCAATGGGACATTATTAATGAACTTGCGAAACAATATCGAATAGAATCCGTAGATCCGCTTCAACCTATACCAAACGGAAAATATGACGCAATTTTGGCCGTTCAACCTTCTTCTTTGAATCCGGAAGAAATGGCAAACTTTGCCGATTCGTTGCGTCGAGGTCAGTCAACGGTTATTTTTGAAGACCCTTATCCTCTTTTTGTCAGCGATTTTCTGGTTGGAACCAAAATAGCAAAACCGATCAATCCCGCCAATCCCTATCCGCAACCCAAAGGAGAAATCAACCTTGTTTGGGCAATTCTCGGAATTCTTTTTGACTCAAATGTCCTTTGGAAAAATTATAATCCTTATCCGAAATGGGCTTTTTTATCGGAAGAATTTGTTTTCGTTGACGCCAACCCCATTTTGTATTCTGAGAAGGCCAATCATTCTTCATCCGACCCCTCTTCGAATTCTGCTGTTCAATCGGACAACAAGTCGATTTCTGGGGCTTCGATAACATTGGATTCATTTTCCGAAGACGAGATTTCCGTTTCTTCTTTGGAACATATTTTGTTCGCGTTTGTTGGTTCCGTATCGGAAAATCCCCGAGCGGAAACAAAATTTTTCCCATTAATTCGAACAGAAGCCGCAGGAACAGGCAAAATTGAAGGAATTCGTCCGATTGGTTTAAGAAGTTTTTGTCAGCAGAGAACGGAAAAAAACAACATTTATCATTTGGCTTGTCGAATTGGCGGAGAAGTTCCCAAAGTTTTTCGATTGCCGGAAACCTCGGAAAACGAGTCGAAGATTCCAGAATTGAACGTTGTTGTCGTCGCCGACATTGATCTCTTGACGAACGGTTTTTTCAAACTTCGAGAATTGGGCGTTGATTCGCGAACCGGCGTTTCGTTCGATTTTGATAACGTCACTTTTGTCCTGAACGCCATTGATCAAGTTGCGCAAGATATAAAACTGATATCAATCCGTTCGCGTCGGCCAAAACATCGAACTTTAACAACCATTGAAAACGCAACGAGATCAATTCGTGATCAAGCCGCAATAGATCAAATCGCATTTTTGAAAGAGTTTGAGAACGAACGCAAACAAGAGGAAGAAAAACTCAATCAAAAAATTCAAGAACTGGTTAATCGCAATCAATCCGACCAAAAAAACTTCTCCAATGAAGAATCGCTGGAATTGCAATCAACCTTACAGGCTTCGCAACAACATTTGGATCGAATTCTTGACGAAAAAAAACAACAATATGATCGCAAAGTTGAACTGTCTCAACGGGAAGTTGCCGAACTCATTCGTCAGGTTCAAGGCCGTTATAAACTTTTTTCCGTTTTATTTCCGCCGATTCTTCCGCTGTTGATTGGTTTTGTCGTTTTTATTTATCGCAAACGTCAACAAAGATCTTTCGTTCGTTAATGTTATATCGAATCAGGAATGAGTAACTGAATTCAATATCCGCGCTGTTTCCCGATTTTTAAACTGAATGGTCTGGGATTTTAATTGGCTTGAGAATAATGACAAAACCTTTTCGGGGGAGAAAATGAATGCTGTTTAGAACGGCAACGCTGGGCTGTAAAGTCAATCAATATGAAACGCAATATATTCGAACCGCTTTATTAGCCAACGGATTTTGTGAGGCTGCGGAAGACGAAAATGAATTGGTCGACTGGGTTGTCATTAATACTTGCAGCGTTACAGGCGAAAGCGATGCGAAAAGTCGAAAATTGATCTCGTATTGGGGAAAAAAATGTCCGCAGGCCAAAATAATCGTTCTCGGTTGTTACGCAACGGCGAATCCTCAAAAAGTTGCCTCATTTCCCAAGGTTGCTTATGTTGTCGACGATAAACGCAAGATAATCGATTTTTTAAAACAATGGGGATTAGCGATCATTCCGTCGGGAATCGAAACTTTTTCCGAACGTCATCGAGCTTATGTCAAAATTCAAGACGGATGCCGCGTTGGTTGCGCTTATTGCATTATTCCGAAAATCCGTCATTATTTATTGAGTCGAACGGTTCCGGATATTATTCTGGAAACGCAAAAACTTATTCAAAATGGATATCGGGAAATCGTTTTGACCGGCATTCATTTAGGACATTATGGCCTTGATTTTAACGCTCGAAACGATCCTGATTCGTTTGGTTTGTCGAATCAATCTCATAAAAATTCGTCGACTGATCAAAAAAATAATGGCGGAAATAATCAAAACATTGACCAACAAGAGTTTCAACCTGAATCCGACAAAATGAAGAATGGGGAACAATCAGAATCCGTTTGGACATTGGACGATTATCTCGTTGCGCAAGAGAAACTTGCAACGAATCAACGAATTGATTTGGCTTTTTTAATCTCGCATTTAATGGATCATTTATCGAATGTTTCGGAACCGTTTCGATTGCGATTGGGAAGTTTGGAAGCGGTTGAAGTTTCTGATCGTTTGTTGGATGTTTTGACCCAATATCAGCAAAAAATATGTCATCATCTTCATCTTTCCATGCAAAGCGGCGACGATTCTGTTTTGCATAAAATGCGACGTCGTTGGTTAAGCGGCCCTTTCATTGAAAAATGTCGGCAGATTCAAGAACGATTTCCTTTAATCTCATTGACAACTGATATTATTGTTGGTTTTCCGGGCGAAACTGAATCCCAGTTTCTTCGAACCTGTGAGGTCGCCGAAGCAATAGGGTTCTCAAAAATTCATGTTTTCCGATTCAGCCCGCGAACCGGAACAATTGCGGCTCAAATGGAAAAACAAATTCCTGAATCCGTTAAAAAAGAACGCGCCGCTCATTTATTGAAAATTTCCGATCGCTTGAGACGAAATTATGCTCAATCTCTGTTGGGAAAAACAACTCAACTTCTCGTCGAAGAGATTCGACCTGTTTCGGATTCGTTGAAAAGCAATTTCAGGCCTCGGACGCTTGATTCAACAAACAGCGACGCATTTAATTCCCTGAATCGGTCGGTTTTGAATTGTTCTGATCAATCAGAAAAATGTTCTAAAAAACAAATTGTCGGAACAACGGACGAATATTTGCCGATGAACATTGTTTTACCGATTTCCGCATCCGTTCAAAATGGCGATCTTCTTTCCGTTATGATCCAACAATTTCAAGGGGACAATTTAATTGGAATTTTGAATTAGTTGGTTGTTTATCAAAATTTCTATTGTTAATTTGTCATTAATCAATATTCAAATGATTGACGCCTGAATCCTGTAAGCGTTTGAATATGATAATGGGAAAAACTGGCAAACAATTTTATATTTCTGAATTTTCATCCAAAAGGAGAATTTTTATGTCGTTATTCAAAATCTCATTTTCCAGGACTTTTTTTATTATTTGGGCGACGATTGCCGCTTTCTTCATTTTGGCAATGATCGGCGCAACAGATCAGTCGGTTTTCGCACAGAAAACCAAATCCAAATCAAATTTCGTTCACAAAATGCCGCAAGAAACAAATTTGATTCCAGAAACGGTTTCTTCCGAAGATTTACAAAAGAATTTTCTGGATCCAACCTCAATCATTCGAACCGGCGCTTATTGGTATTGGCTTTCCGGAAATATTTCGCAAGACGGCGTCGTCAAAGACCTTCAAGCAATGAAAAAAGCGGGAATCAATCGAGCTTTTATCGGCGATATCGGTCCGAGCGGACTGAAACGCGGCGCTGTTCGAACCCTGACCGACGATTGGTGGGCCGCCATTCATACGGCTTTGAAAACCGCAACAGAACTTGATATTGAAATGGGGATTTTTAATTCGCCCGGCTGGAGTCAATCGGGCGGTCCCTGGATCAAATATGATCGGGCGATGCGCTATTTAACCTGCTCGGAACTTCGCGTTACCGGACCAGAAAAAATATCGAAACAACTGGTTCAGCCCGAAGAAGAATTTCAGGACGTTAAAGTTCTTGCTTATCCTGTTCCTTCTGGCAGTTCTGTCTCTTTTGAAGGAAACGGCAAAGAAAAAGTTTTGCCGCAAAATCAGGAATATGAAATCGAATTTGCCTTAAATATTCCAATGACATATCGAAGCATTATCGTTGAGCCGGAGGAATCGCCGATTGTTGCGCATGCCGAACTGCTTGCGGAAATCGACGGAAAAATGCAAAAAATCGATTCCTTTGAAATAAGTCGTTATAATCCAGAAATTAATGTCGGATTTATTCCTTATGCGCCGATTGTTTCGTCTTTTCCGGCGGTTACAACGAATCGCCTGCGACTTGTTCTCAAAAGCGAACGGGCAAATTCCGCTTTGAAATCCGTAACCTTTTCCGGTGAGCCGCGAATTGAAAATGTTTATGAGAAAACGTTAGCGAAAATGCATCAAACGCCACAGCCCCCCTGGTCGGAATATCAATGGGAACGTCAAGCGCCGATTGACGATCTGAAAGCGATCGTTGATCCCTCGTCGATTTTGGATATTTCCGATAAAATGGCGGCGGACGGAACTTTGAATTGGAACGTTCCCGAAGGGGAATGGGTTATTTTGCGAATGGGAATGACCCCGACCAAAACGACCAATGCCCCCGCCGTTCCGGAAGCAACCGGTTATGAAGTCGATAAAATGAGTCGCGAGCATGTCGCTTATCATTTCGATTCTTATTTGGGCGAGCTGCTCAAACGGGTTCCGGCGGAAGATCGAAAATCGTTTAAAATTGTCGTTCAAGACAGTTATGAAGTCGGAGGCCAGAATTTTACTGACGACTTTTTGCGGAAATTTGAAGATACGTTTGGATATGATCCGCTTCCCTATCTTCCGACTTATTTCGGTTATGTCGTTGGGAACCCGGACGATTCCGACCGGTTTCTTTGGGATTTGCGACGTTTCATTGCCAACGAAGTCGCTTATGAATATGTCGGCGGTTTGCGGGACATCAGCAATGAAAACGGCTTTAAAACCTGGCTCGAATGTTATGGACATTGGGGATTTCCGGGCGAATGGCTGCAATATGGCGGCCAATCTGACGAAATTGCAGGAGAATATTGGAGCACAGGAACGCTCGGCGACATCGAAAACCGAATTGCGTCGTCTTGCGGGCATATTTATGGCAAAAAACAGATTTGGGCTGAATCGAATACATGCGCCGCAGCGCCATTCAATTTCAGCCCGGTTCATATGAAAGAGCGAACCGACCGATTCTTTTCAGAAGGAATCAACAATTCGCTGTTGCATCTTTATATCTTGCAGCCCGATGAACGCAAACCGGGAATGAATGCCTGGTTTGGCAACGAATTCAATCGGCACAATACTTGGTTCTCACAAATGGATCTGTTTACGCTTTATTTAAAACGGGTCAATTATATGCTTCAACAGGGCTTGAATGTCGCCGATGTTGCTTATTTTATTGGCGAAGACGCTCCGAAAATGATGGGGCTCACGGAACCGGAATTGCCGCCGGGTTATCAATATGACTTTATGAATGCCGAAGTTCTGGTCGAAACGATGACCGTTGAAAATGGGCTCTTAACCTTGCCGCACGGAACCCAATATCGAGTTCTGGTTTTGCCGCCTTTGGAAACAATGCGACCGGAAGTTTTGGAAAAAATCGCTCAATTGGTTCGTCAAGGAGCCGTTGTTCTTGGTCCCAAACCGAATCGTTCCCCAAGTTTGCAAAATCAGCCGGAAGCGGATCAAAAAGTCAAAAAATGGGCGGACGAACTTTGGGGAAATGTTGACGGCGATAAGGTTAAATATCGCAACGTTGACAAGGGAATTATTGCCTCGGGAATGACATTGAACGAACTTTTGGCCTTAATCGGTTCCGTTCCTGATTGTCAATTTGCAAAGGACGCTCCGATTCGATACGGACATCGAATTTTGGATAACGCGGACATTTATTTCGTTGCCAATCAGAGCGAAAAAACGTTGAATAATATTCCTTTTGAATTTCGAACGTCAGGAAAAACGCCGGAACTCTGGAATCCTGTCAGCGGAATAATTCGACCGCTCGCCGATTGGAAATGCGAAAAGAATCAAACGTCGATTTCTTTGAATTTTGCTCCGCTTGAAAGTTATTTTATCGTTTTCCGAACGGCAACCGACTTGACGGAAAATAAGGGCGAGAACTTCCCGAAAGGAAAAGAGATTGCCCGTTTGGAAGGAAATTGGACCGTTCAATTTGATTCAGGAGAAATTGCTCGCGGCCCCAAAGAACCGCTTCTTTGGGATCAATTGATTAATTGGGCGGAGTCGAAAGAGGACGACGTCAAATATTTCAGCGGAACGGCTCAATACTCAACGACGTTTTCTTTGACGGACGTCGATTCAAACGATTCTCTGATTTTATCGCTCGGAGACGTTGCGGAAATGGCGAAAGTCAAAATTAACGGACAATATGTCGGCGGCGTTTGGACTTTTCCTTATGAACTTGATGTTACGAACTTTGTTCAAAAGGGCGAAAACAAGATCGAAATCGAGGTTGTCAATCTTTGGGTCAACCGCCTGATTGGCGACCAAAATCTTCCGGAAGATCAGCGCAAAACTTGGTGTCCGATCAATTCCTGGCAAGCGAATTCCCCCTTGAAGAAATCCGGCTTGATCGGTCCCGTCGTTATTAAAAGCGTTTCCAAACGTTAAGTCGAATGATTTAGCCTCGAACCGATAACTGACTGAAAAAGATTGTCAACTTTTTGGGGCTTGAATCACTGATCTCGCCGAGAGGCGGCCAGAAAGAAACAGGATCTGAATAACATGTTTGCCTAAACATCCTATATTACCGATCCTGTCTTAAGACCGCCCAAAATGACTCCCGATCCGAACGTCACTTTGGTTAAATAGGGGCGTAGTGCTCCGTAAACATCAAAACTGCGGGTAATAAATCATCGGTCGCGATATTTTTACCGAAGTCCGACGCCGCGTTACTCCATTTTCTAACGATGACAAAGCGCTACAAAGCTAACGATTGACCGGAGCTGAGCATATTTGCAAATCTGGTGAAATGGTGGTCATGCCCGCACACAAACCTCATGCCGTTTATGCTGAAGAAGATTTCAAAATGTTCCTCACCGTTATTTTTCCTGGCGTACAGGCGTGAACCGCATAAAAGTCAAGCGGATTTACGATGCTCCGGAAATCTCAGACGGGTATCGTGTGCTTGTTGACTGTCTTTGACTGCGAGGTGTAACAAAGAAAAGAGCGCAAATCATGGCGTGGGAGCGTGAAATTGCACCGTCTGATCATCTCCGAAAAAAGTTCGGACACAAGAAAAAAAACTTCAAAGCATTCAGGCGAGAATACTTTAGTGATTTGAGCGATCCCGCAAGCACATGACTTTCCCTTATATGCGCAAGTGAGCTATGCACACAGAACATAACGCTCATATAACGCTCTTGTACGGTGTCAAAGATGAAATTAGAAACAATGTTGACGTTCTTTGCGAATGGCTTAACCAAAAACTATAATTAAAAAAGAGAATACCAAAATGAATGAAATGTTTTGCTACCAGTGTGAACAGACTGCCGGATGCACTGGATGTACCGGCAAAGCAGGCGTCTGCGGTAAAAAGTCCGACACGGCGAATCTGCAGGACAAGCTGACCGGCGCACTGATCGGTCTTGCCAGAGCCTGCGACGGTAACACCAACCCCACTGCGGATACACACCGCCTGCTCATCGAGGGACTGTTTACCACCATCACCAATGTGAGCTTTGACAATGAAGCAATTCAAAAGCAGATCGACAAAACCCGCAAAGTGAAGCTGGGACTTGTGCCTCAGTGCGGCAGCAGCGAGGCTTCCTGCGAACGCAACGACGATTACGACATGAACAAACTGTGGGAGGATGACGAGGATATTCGCTCCCTCAAATCCCTGATCCTGTTCGGCCTGCGCGGCATGGCCGCCTACGCCTATCATGCGCTGATGCTGGGCTATACCGATGACGTGGTGAGCGGTTTCTTTGCCGAGGGGCTGCTTGCCGTTGGGAAGGAACTGACAGTAGAGCAACTGCTGCCTACCGTTCTCAAGGTGGGCGAAGTCAATTTGAAATGTATGGCACTGCTTGACAAGGCGAATACCGAAACCTACGGCACGCCCACTCCCACTACGGTGACAATGAAAGTAGAAAAAGGCCCGTTCATCGTTGTCACCGGCCACGATCTCAAGGACTTGCAGCTCCTGTTAGAGCAGACGGAAGGCAAGGGTGTGAATGTCTATACCCATGGTGAGATGCTGCCCGCTCACGCCTATCCCGATCTGAAGAAGTATAGCCATCTCAAGGGCAACTTCGGCACTGCATGGCAGAATCAACAGAAGGAGTTTGACGGCATTCCCGCCGCGATTCTCTACACGACCAACTGCCTTATGCCGCCCAGAGCGAGCTATGCTGACCGTGTATTCACCACCGAGGTGGTGGCGTTTCCCGGCGCGACCCATATCGGAGAGGACA